>PBAL01000074.1 GCA_002715965.1 Verrucomicrobiales bacterium
GAGCAGGAACAACAAGCAGCATAATCACATCAATGCATTCCCTGATGGCTGCCCATCACAACCGCTCATCCACAACTTTCGGACATATCTCCCCCCGCGGGTGCTTCGTCCGGGTTTCTTCGCCTACAGCTGCCTGACAAAACTGCCAAGCGGCGACGTCGGCTGTGTCCAGGGAGGCCGGGGCAAACGGCCTGCGCGAGGTGAACTTGGTCCGCAAAATGTCGAGTTTGCATCGTTTTCCCTCGAGTGGCTGACGGAAGGGGCGGATTCGCGTTGAGTCTTGGGAAGCTGATTCGCGCTCAAGGTATTGAGACGGAATGGCGCAATTCTTATGAAAATTCGGCCATCAGGGGAGACATCCGCGATGAGCAAGTTAGAGGGCTTGTTCGTTTTTGTATAATCATGAAATGCGCCCCGATTGTTTTGTTTATCTACCGGTCCCGCCCGGCAGCTGCCGGCACGATCTCCAAGGCATATACGTAGCCGTCGTCACATCCAAAGCAGATTACCCCTGCTGCCATAGCCGGCGTGCTTCGGACCATGTCGCCTGCCCGAAACACCCAGGATTTCTCCCCGGTGTTGAGATCCAATGCGATTAAACGACCGTCTTCGGCTCCAAAACACAACCATCCCGAGACAATCGCGGGAGAGGCGGGCATCCATCCACGGTTCTTGTTCAGGGAAAAGCTCCATTTCGTTTCTCCACTCAATAGATCGAGGGCGTAGACATTCGAATCCACGCTGCCGAACAAGATCTTACCTCCGGCAACGACAGGGGAATTGTAGATTGCCCGCCGCGCTTTGAAGCTCCATTTCTCCTCGGAAGTGGCGATATCGACCGCGCGAAGAATTCTGTCCGCGCTCCCAAAGTAGACGACCCCATCGGCGACAGCGGGCGAGGAATATACCGATTCTCTCGTTGTGCGGATTCGCATTTTTTCCTCTCCTGTGACGCTATCGACACCCACGAGGCGATCGCTCATCACGCCGACAAAAACCATTCCATCCACGACGGCGGGTGAACTGTAGATGGGAGCTTTGGCGTTGTATTTCCACTTCAGTTTCCCATCCCTTGCATTCACCGCGTGCAGATGGCCGTCGTGACCTCCAAGGTAAATCGTCGCGGCATCCACGGCAGGAGACGAATAGATGGGCCCGGCAGTCTGAAAGGTCCACTTCCTCTGGCCCGTTGCCAGGTCCGTTGCGTAGAGATGTCCATCAATACTCCCCACGTAGACTGTCCCCTCGACGATCGTGGGGGAGGATCGCACCCAGTCACCGGTTTTGACTCTCCATTTCAACTTTCCACTGGCGAGCTCCAGGCCATACAGATTTCCATCGTCGCTTCCGATGCACACGATTCCGTGTGCCATTGCTGCGGAAGACCGAACCCAGCCGTCCGTCTTGAATTTCCATTTCAGCCTTGGCTCGCCATCATTGCCTGCGCCATTCCGGACACTGTATATGCCGCTGTGTTGCGGGTTACCGCGAAACATGGCGACGTCTGAACCCGCCGCAGACCAGCGGGCGAGGAGAAGCAGAACCACAACTGCAGAAGGCAAAAGCCGTGTCATTGAAGATCGATGTATCTTGTCACTCATGGATTAATCGCGCCCGCTACTTCCGAAGCGTCACCGTGTCCAGGATCTTGGCAGATTGAATTTGCTCGCCGGGCTCCCACCCTTTGATGTGGTAGACCTTCATGTCGAATCGGCCACCGTCGATCTCGACGCGGCAATAGTGGTATCGCCGATGTAACTTGGCGGTGAAGTCTCGCCCTTTGGCCGGCGACGGTCTTTCCAGCCCTCCTCCGGCCCCGCCAGTCGTGACGTAGAGAATGCCTTCTTCGTGGTCGATCTTTCCGTCCTTCATCGGATGAGCCCGCTCATAGAAGTGCCAATGGCCGGTAAAGACGATATCCACGTCGTACTTCTGAAGAATGGGAACGACGCGCTGTTTCAGGCTCTCCTGCGTCCCCCCCTCGTCAGCGGAGATGTAGACCGGATGATGGAAGAACACGAACGTCCACGTGGCGTCGGCGGATTTCAGATCTTCCTCCAGCCATTTCATCTGCTCCTCCGCCCCCTTCAGAGCGGACCGGCTCCCCGGGTATCCCGGCTTCGGCCAAAAGCCAGACTGGTGAATGTGAGCAAAGGGCAGGCTGTCAAGGATGACGAAATGAACGTTCCCATAGTCGAATGAGTAATAGTTCTCGTGTTCCGGCTCGGGAGTGGAGGCATAATCATACCAAGCGGGCGCGTTGACCTCACGGTTGCCGAGTGCCATGTAGGAAGGGACGTTCTTCAGCAGCTCCCTGCCGGGACCAAAATGATGGTCTCGAAATTCCTGTCTGCCGTTCTGGCCCCACCCCACGATGTCGCCGACATGAAGCATCAGATCCGGTTTCCAAGAGGCCGCTTCGTCCGCAATTCTTTGGTGTCGATTGCTGGCCCTCTGCGGCGACCCCCGGCTGTTTCCCTGGCTATCGCCGTACACGACGAACGTGAACGGTGTGTCTTTCTTGATGGCTGTTTTGAACGAGCAAATTTCGCTCTGCGCCCTCGCGGAACTCACCCGGTAATGATACCCGGTCTCGACCGTCAACCCGGAAAGTGTGACTTCGTGGATCGTCACCAAATCGTCAGAGGAATGACTTAGCTCACATTTCTTTGTCTCTCCGTAGTCGACGTGCGAGGGGGCGGCAACGTCGGTCTCCCACATGATCGTGATGCCATCCTTTTTCACGTTCTGCAGATACGGCCCGGCAATGATCCGAACCTCACGCGCCCACGCGCCGGCGCCTGAAAAGAAGAGATACAATCCCAGCAAAACCGCAGTGCACGCGGCCGCTTTCGATTGGTGGATCAGCCCGCCTCTCATGCCAGTAGCTTCCATTTTAATTTGTTCATTATTCTGGGCAGGGATCTCGCTGCAACGCCTGCCACGACTGGTGTGGTTTGGGTTCATAGATAGGAAGCGCAGTGTGGCGGTCAAGTTCTTATCCGAAGGAGCATCGATTGGCATCGTCGTTCCGGGGGTAATCAACAGGCCGGTCCGCGAAAGTGAGAATTCCCCGGGGGCAGGTTGAATTCTCAAGAACTTTGGTGAACGCTTATCTGGTTACGGTTTCGCTCCGTTGCTTTCCTTTGCGTTCTTACCGGCGGCCACGAATTCCATGATTTTCACAAACGACCCGCCGACGTTTTTCATCTTCGGGTGGAGACGACGTTTCTCTTTCCAAAGCCGGCCGATGCGTTGGCGTTGTTGGGGGGTGAGTCCGGTCATTCGCTGGTCGACGTAGGCCTGGTGAGTCGAGCCTTGATACCCTTTGGGCAGATCCGTCGCTTCGATTCTCTTCAACAGTTTGTCGAGATCGACGTCCTTGGGCGCGGGTTTTGAGGTGTTGCCCTGGGCGGGCTTGGTGCCGGTCCGTTGGGCCGGTGACGGAACATAGGGTGAACGATAATCCGCCAATCCCGGAGCGTCGGACATGACATCTTGGTATAGCTCCAGCAACTTTTCCTGGAGGCGCGCCGTGACTTTGGGTCGTTGGCGGGAAACGTCCTTCTTCTGCCGGGGGTCGCTTTCCAAGTCATAAAGCGCGAAGCGTCTGAATCCGCCCTCCTTGATGATGGGGATCCACGATTCCTGGAAGGTCTGCAGGCGCACTCTTTCGCCAGCCAATCGTCGGTATTCGGGGTTCGTGAACGTGGTGTTGCTCACGCGGGTCAAGAGGTTGCGAGACGATGGATCGATCCCGGCAAGTTTTGCCATTCGCTGCAGGACGGCGTTGAGCCGCTCGCGCTCGAAGGGCAGGTCATAGCCGCGATAGCCCATCAGCGTGTAGCGTCCGTCGCGCAGGGTCGCGAGATGTCCGGATGACGGCGCCAGCCAGAGCAGCGGTTGGGCGCGGGTAAAGGTCCCTTGCTCCGTGAGCAGAGGTGACAGGTCGGCTCCGTCGAGATGCACGCCCTCGGGTTTGTCGATGCCGGCCAGGCCGCAGATGGTCGGGAGCAGGTCAACCGAACCGGACGGAGTCCGTTCGATTCGGCCGCCGCGAATGCCCTTCGGCCAGAAGAAGATCCCGGGCGAACGCAGACCGCCTTGGAAGTTGGATCCCTTGTTGCCGTTCAGGCCGCCGTTGCGATCCGGGCGATAGCTGCCATGGTCGGAGGAATAGATGATCAAGGTGTTGTCGAGTTGGCCGGTTTCCTTGAGCTTGGCGACGAGGCGGCCGATGGCGCGGTCGGTGTTGTCGATCGTGGCGGAGTAAATCGCGGCCTCATCCTTCAGGTCGCCGTAAATCGAAACAATGTCGTCCGGGGCGGCAATCTTGGCGTGCGGCTCATTGAACCAGATGTTCAGGAAGAAGGGCTGCTCGGAATGGTCTCTCGTTTCCAGCCAGTTGATCGCGTCGCTGACCACGATCTGGCAGGAGTAGCCTTTCATCGGGCCGACCCGCTTGCCGTTGCGCATGAAGTTGGTCGGATCCTTGTGATTGGGATGCGCGCCATTGGACAGACCGAACCAGTAATCAAAGCCGTGTTCCGTGGGCGACGGCTTCTTACGTTTGCCCGAAGTCATCCCGATGTGCCACTTGCCGAAATGCGCGGTTCCGTATCCGGCCTTCTGGAGCACCTCCGCAATCGTCACCTCGCGCTCCAGCAGATGCATGATGTGCATGTGATCCTGCAGTACGCCGTAAATGCCCGTGCGTAGATGCTGTCGCCCGGTGAGCAGGGTCGCCCGCGAAGGCGAACAGATCGCCGCGCCCGCGTGAAAGTCCGTGAACTTCACACCGCGCGCAGCGAGAGAATCAAGGACCGGCGTCTTGACCGGCCCGCCGTAGCAGCCGAGGTCCTTCGTGCCGAGATCGTCAGCGAGGAGAATGACCACGTTGGGACGGGCCGCGGCAGCGGACCACGCGGCCAGATGGGTCAGGAATAGGACGGTGATGATGGAGCGGAGTTGAATCATGTATTGGGTTGATTTGGAGTTCCTTTATGGCAGGAAAATAGGGGCAGAAATATGTTTCTGTCCGATCTTCCTGCCCCCCATTTTCCTGTCAGAATCGGTCGGTCACTTGTCACCGGATTTGAACGTGAAGTTGAGTTCGGCGGATCCGTCGACTTTGAGCGTGATGCGTTTATCGCCGAACTCCTCGTGCCAGGCTTCGAAGACGTACTCGCCGGGGGAGAGTCCGATGATCTCGAAGCGGCCGTTTTCATCCGTGACGGCGTAGAAGGGGTGATCCATCACGAAGACAAAGGCGGCCATCCACTTGTGGAAATCACAGCCGAGGCGAATGGGACCTTCCGCGCGCTTGAACACGCGCTCACGATCGGCGGACTTGGGAGGCTGGCCGACGTTGAACATGCGGTTGCGCAGGGAGAGCGAGCGGGTGTTGTGGATGTAAGGATCGCTGTTGCGGATGATGAACTTCTGGCCGACCCGGACGCCCTGGATGCGGGGACGGAACATGGACTTGCGCTGGTCGAGCATGGCGGGCTTTTCAGGCATGGAATACTTCTTCCGCTCCACGCCGCGCTTGGCGTAAACGAAGACGTTGGCGAGCCCGCCGTTCTTGCCGGTGAGGACCTTTTCGTCCAGCGGTTGCTTGTCGTACATCTTTCGACTCTCGGGCGTCATGTTCAGGCCGAGGCGGCGAGGCGGTTTGCCCTCAAAGCGGACGTAGCCGTGGATTGTGCGACGCGGCCCGGACTCCACTTTCCGACCGGTTTCGCGAACGTGCTTGAGGATCTTGACGAAGGAGTTGCCCTTGTTCGGCATGTTTGGATCGGTCCGCATCTTCTCCGCCCAAAGCGTGCCGAGTTGCTGGCGCTGCTTCTCGCTGAACTTCTTCATCCAGCTGTCGACCCATGGCTGGTGACCATTGCCGCCGGGGTAGTCCTTGGGCATTGGACCAGCGTCGATCTTCGCAAGGAGCGCGGCGTTCGGGCCAATGGTCTTCTTCGGCCGAGCAGCCAGCTTTGGAAGCTTGGTGACATCAACACCTTTGAGCGCGACGAGCTTGGGTTTCTTGTCACCGCCCTTGTTGGACAGGCAGTAGAGGAAGTTGCGTCCACGCAGAAACAGTTGATCGCCGGCCAGGGCGGGCGAGGCGTTGACGTCGTCGTCGAGACGATTGCGCTTTATCAGTTTGAATTCCTTGTCACGCTTGAGGACGAGGGTGATGCCGTTGCGGGCGGTGACGAAAATCCGTCCATCAGCTCCAACCGGGGAGGAGTAAATGTTGAAGACACCGGGAAGCCGTTCACGATCGAGGTAGACCTCGCCGGTCTTGGCGTCCACGCAGGTCCACATCGACTGATTGGATTGGTTGAACCAGATCAGGCCGTCGTACTGGACGGGCGACGGGATGTAGGGCGTGCCCCGGTCGACCGACCAGACGACCTGGTCCGATCCGGTGACGTCACCCTTGGAATCCAGCTTGATGGCCATCGCCTTGTGTCCCTTGTAGCCGGTCATGCAGATCACGGTGTCGCCTTCGATGAGCGGACAGGGAATGGCGTTGCCAGTGAGACCGCCGCACTGCCAGATGAGATCGCCGGTGTCGAGGTCGTAACTGCGGATCTTGTTGGAACCGGGCGTGATGACCTGCGTGCGGCCGGAGTGTTTGACGATGACGGGCGTGGCCCAGGTGTTTTGTTCGTCGCGTTCCGTCTTCCAAAGCGTCTTGCCGGTCTTGGCGTCGAGGGTCTCGATGTAGGACTGGCGGGAGTGATCGCGAACGATGACGAGTTTGTCCTCAAACAATGCCGGGGACGTTCCCTCGCCGAGACTGGCACCCATGCGCACCTTGCCGAGATTTCGTTCCCAGAGGAGCATGCCATCCAGGTCGTAGCAGAAGAGGCCGGAGGAACCGAACCAGCAGTAGAGTCGCTTGCCATCGGTGACGGGTGAGGCGGGCGCGAAGTTGTTGTCCTTGTGCGTGCCTTCGTGCGGGATGAGATGGGTGGGCTCGTGCCGCCAGATCTCCTGGCCGGTGTTCCGGTCGAGACAAAGGACGAGGAAGGTATAGGTGGTGTTCGGATGGGTGATGTTGAATACCCGCTTGGGCTGATCTTCGGGTCGCGGCAGCGAAGGATCGACGCGTCCGGTATTGATCGCGGTCAGGAGGAAGACCTTGTCTCCCCAGATGATCGGGGTGGAAAGACCGTTGCCGGGAATGGCGGTCTTCCATTGGACGTTTTTCGTTTCGCTCCACTCAGTCGGCGGATTGGCCGTGCGGGACACGCCGTTGTGTTCCGGGCCACGCCAATTGGCCCAGTTATCGGAGGTGGAGGCGGAGAGTGAGGTCCAGACGAGTGAACAAAGGGCCGGGATCAATAGTTTTAGGTTCATAGAAAGGATATCTGTTTACCAGCTGAGCGAGCCCGAGCTGGTTGCAAATTGGTCGGCATCGATGCCCATGTGTTGGAGCATGGTCACGAAGAGGTTGGAAAGTGGGGTGTTGTTCTGACGATTGTGCGCGACGTAGCGGCCGTGCTTGAAATCACCGCCCGCGAGGAAGATCGGGAGGTTGCGCGGATCGTGGGCGTTGGCGTTGCCGAGATTGCTGCCAAACAAGGCCATCGTGTTGTCGAGCAATGAGCCGCCCGCTTCTTTCTTCGCCTTCAATTGGGAGACGAGATTGCCGTATTGTTTCAGGATCTCAGTCTCGATCTTCTTCAGCTGCGAAATCTTTTTCGGATCGCGCCCGTGATGGGAAAGGTTGTGGTGCTCGCTCTCGACGCCGGCGACCTGTGGGATGGCAAGGTGATCCTGAATCACAACGCTGATGACGCGGGATGAATCGGTCTGCACGATCAACGGAACGAGATTTATCAGCAGACGGATACGGCCGATCATGTCGGTCTTGTCAAAAATGTCCTGCGGTTGATCGGTAGCGACCTTCGGTTTCGGGCGATCCATCCAGGCACGGGCTTCGCGCAGATCGCGTTCGGTCTTGCGGACGGATTCGAAGTACTCGTCGAGCTTTTCGCGATCGGCGATCGTCGTGTTCTTGCGCAGGAGCTTGGCCTGCGCCATCAGTTCATCCAGAACGCTGCGGCCATCAGCGAGCTTCTGTTTCTGCCGGGCGATTTCGTGCGGTTTGCCCTGAAGGAACATCTTCGCGAACATTCGGGAGGGACTGGCCTCGGCAGGGACCATGACTCCGCCACCGGTGAATGACTGACTCGAAGTTCCATTTGAACTGAGGGAGATCGAAGGGAAACGGGTCACGTAGCCAAGCTTCTCGGCCGCAAATTGGTCGATCGAAATGGAATTGCGAAAGCCATCCTGCTGCGGATTGCGGGCAGCGGTCAGGAAGGTTCGTTCGGTCTCGTGTTCGCCTCCCTGGTCGGGGTGGGACAAGCCGGAGAACAAGGTGTAGTCGGTGCGATGTTCTTTCAGTAGGGAGAGATATTGGGTGGTCTCGTAGCCAGCTCCGGTGGTTCTAGGATACAGATAGGGTGAGTGAAGACCCAGTGCAGTACAGATGAACACGGCCCGTTTTGGCGGGGCCGCTGCCTTGGCAAAAGCGAATGATTCCAGCCAGGGCAAAGCCAAGGTGACGCCGGTGGCGCGAAGGAAAGTTCGGCGGTTGGTTTTCATGTCAATTGGTCTTCGGCGCGCGCCTGCGAGTCCGTTCTGGATAACTTCATTTGTTTCGAAATATCGGGCTTTGGACGACTTGGTGGATCATCGAACGAACGGGATAACCATCGGCTTTGAGGTCTTCGACAATTCTGTCGATTTCCGCGCGATCGGCGAATTGGATTCGTCCACCGGTGGAATACTCGATGAGGTTTGAAACGAGGTTGCGCGCGACATCTTCTGCGCGGGTCATGAGAAGGCGTTTGTATTCCTGAATACCGGCGAATTTCTTGCCGTCCTCAGTCACTCCGCTGCTGTCGACCGGGCGTCCCAGTTTATATTCGTGGATCCAACGTCCGCGAATCTGATGTCCGGAGTGACTGCCCTTGTCGGTGGATCGGTACCGGGTTCGGTAGCCTCCAATGGGATCGAAGCTCTCAAGGGCGAATCCGGGCGGATCGATCTGGCGATGGCAACTGGCACAGGCCGCAGAGTTTCGATGCTTGTCCAGGGTTTCACGGATCGTGGTGGTGCCGCGCGTGTCGGGTTCGATCGAGCCAATGTCGGGGGGCGGTGAACTGGGTGGTGTACCGAGCAAAGTGGTAAGCACGAAAGCGCCGCGCTTGACCGGGCTGGTTACGGTTCCGTTGGCAGTGACTTTCAGGATGCTGGCCTGGGTCATGAGTCCGCCACGAACGCGTGAACGAGGGAGGGCGACCCGCCGAAACTGCTCGTCTTCAATTCCCGGAATGCCGTAGTGCCGGGCGAGGCGTCGATTGAGGAACGTAAAGCTTGAGTCGATCAGGTTTCGGGCGGGCAGGTCTTCGGCAATGAGTTCGCGGAAGAAGAGTCGCGTTTCCTTCAGCATCGCCTGCCGAAGGATGTCGTCGTATTCGATGTAGAGTTTGTCGTCCGGCGTGGTGGCGTCGATGTTCTTGAGTCCCGCCCACTGATCGAGAAAATCGTCGATGAAGCGTTGAGCTTTCGGGTCGTTCAACATGCGATCAACCTGTGCGGAAAGGATTTCGGGATCAGTGAGTTGATTGGTTGCAGCCAGTTCGAACAGCTTGGCATCGGGAAGACTCTTCCAGAGGAAATAAGAAAGGCGCGTCGCCAACGCATAGTCATTGAGTGGACCCGGATCGGAGTTGTAGAACAGGAACTGAGGGGAGGAAAACAATGCCCGGAACGCGACGCGGGCGATTTCATCAAAGCCGCGACCCGCTAGAATCGCAGGCTTTGCAAGGTTGGCGAACGATTGGGCTTCGCCATCGCGCAGGGGACGGCGAAAGGCCTTGGGGCCGAGGTGCTCGATCATCTCAGTCAGGTGCTCGATGAGAGGCTTGCTCATCCTGAATTCATGAACCCGCCACTGTGCGCCCTTCCGACCCCAGGCATGACGCCATTCTTTCGAACTCAATTGGCGATGCTGAAATTTGATCCCGGCGAAGAACTCACGGGCCCGTTTTGGGGGCCAAGTTTCCTCCAACGGACCGGTGATCATCACATCCTTCACGGCCAAGCCTTCGCCGGGATAGGTCTTTGCCCCATAGGCGTAAACGCCCGCGATGGCACGCTGGTTTGGAACGTCGTCGTCCATCGGAATTGGATAAAAATAATGTTCCGGCGTGAAGAAGGTGGTGATGGAGATACGTCGCGGTTTACCGGGATAGAGTTCGAAGGATCCGATCGATTCCGAACTGCCATCCTTGTCGCTCGCCTTCATGACGACCATCGTGACCGGTGTCTTGGCCTGATAGGCGCGGGCGGTCATCTCGATGCGATACATGCCCGGATGCTCCGGACGGAACCCGGCGTGATCAGATCGGACGGCATGGTTCCTTTTTTCGTAAATCACAAGTTCGTCGCCGTTGCGCTTGGTCGTGCTTCCGCCATTTCGGAGCGGTCGATCAAACCACATCTTGATATAGGCGCGATTCACGTAGTCGAAATGCAACGGCTTCTGCCAATAGCGTGGGGCGCGACCAAGTTGTATGACCTCGTCCAACGCGCGGTCCGCTGCGGTCAGGTAGCTCTGAATGTGAACCGGGGAAAGTCCCTGGCCTGCAGCGATGGTATCGAATCCGGTCGCATCGTTTTCCGCGGGGATCAACTTCGCGAGTCCGCCGTTGATTCCGAGCAGGTCGTGCATCGTGTATTCATATTCCGTTCGAGTGAGGCGCCGGACGGGAACACGTCCGCTTTTTTTCTGCCGCGCAACGCTGACGGTATGAAGGTCCTTGCGGAGCGATGAGAGGGAGGAGCTTAGAAGTATTGCATCTGGACGCTTCTTTTTGGCCGGTGGCATTTCACCCCTGGATACCCGATCAAAGATCTTCTCCCATGCAGCAAAGGTGTGTCTATCGTTCAGATCAAAGCCAAGAGTTTCGAGATTCAGAGGAGTCTTGGTATCGCCGTCGTGGCAACCGATGCAGTGATTTTCGATTAGAGGAGTGATTGCAGTATCAAACGCGTTGAGATTCAGCGGAGAGAAAATTGCAAACGTTGATGACATCGCAAATGCACAACGCCAGGCCCGTTGGGCCGGTTGTGCTCCGCGTGCTTCGAAGGGAATGACGCAGCCGTTACTCATATCGCAAGGCGTTATTCGGACTGACGCGCATGGCGCGAACGGCGGGGACGATGCAGGCGAGAATTCCAACTGCAGCGAGAACGAGAGCGACGCCAACAAAGGTGAGCGGATCAGTGGTGGAGATGTTGTAGAGTTGGCTGGCGAGGAGTCGCATGACCGCCAGCCCACCGGCAAGTCCGATGATGACGCCGAGGAGAGTAAGCTGTAGTCCTTGTTTCAGGATGAGTTTCATCAGGTCTTCTCGTTGTGCTCCCAAGGCCATCCGGATTCCCATTTCATTGGTTCGTTGGGCAACGGAATAGGACACGACTCCGTAGATTCCTACACTGGCCAGAATCAGCGCAGCCAGTGCAAACATTGTAATCAACAGGGAACGAAAGCGATCGATTGCCCGGCCGGCATCCACGAATTGCTGCATCACGATGAACCCGTTCAGCGGTTGATCGGGATTCAACTTCCTCACCTTCTCAGTGACGATCGGTTGTAATCCCTTCGGGTTGTTCTCCGAACGCACGGTGAGAAAGACGGATAATGCATCGGCGTGTTGCCATTGCGCGAGCGGGACATTGGCTTCGGGGGACGCTTTCTTGGTGAGACCGCGGTTCTTGAAGTCATCGAACACCCCGATGATCCGATAATCGACTCCGCTGATGTTGATGATTTTATCGAGGACGTCTTCGTCCTCGTCCGCGTACTCAAGATTCACGAATGCCTGATTGACCATGACGACGCGCTCGGATGTCCAGGTGTCTCGTGAGTCAATTCCGCGACCGCGCAGAAGTGGTATTCCGTATGCCTGATGGTAGCCGGGGCCAATCGCTCGTGTTCCCAGTTTCTTCCACTGAGTCTTGTCACCGGGAGGCCCCTGATCCTTGCGGTAGAAATTGTGCGGCCAGCCTTCACGGATGGGCAACAGCGATGTGGCTGCACAGGCATCGACCCCGGGAGTGGCGGCCATTTCTTCGACGGCGCGATTGATGAAGTTGACGCGCTGTTCGCGATTGGGATAGGCGGCTCCAGCGAGGTTCATTTCCACGACGAGCAGTTCCTCCGCTGCGTAACCAGGTTTTACACTTTGGAGATGACTAAAGCTCTGGATCAACAACCCCGCGCCGATCAGCAATACCAACGCGAGGGCGATCTGGGTCACGGTGAAGCCGTTGCGGATGTAGTGCTGTGAGCGGTTGCCGGTCAGCCGATTGGCGCCTTCGCGAAGCGCATCGTTGAGATTGGTCTTGGAAGATTGAAGCGCGGGCGCAAGACCGAACAGCGTCCCGGTCACGATCGAGACCAGCAGGGTGAACACCAGCACGCGCCAATCCATCCCCACATCACCCGCGCGCGGAATCGCACCGGCGCTAAACTGGAGAACGACTTTCGTTCCCCACCAGGCCAAGGCAGATCCGGCGATTCCGGCGATGATCGACAAGACGGCACTCTCGGTCAGAAGCTGTCGAACAAGATGCCAGCGGCTGGCGCCTTGAGAGGCGCGGACGGACATCTCACGTTGACGGGTCAAGGCGCGGGAAAGAAGGAGATTGGCCACATTCGCGCAGGCTATGAGGAGGAGGAGGCCGACCGCTCCGGAGAAGAGGATCAGCGACGATCGCACGCGCGAGACGACGGAATCGAGCAATGGTTCCAAGGCGATGTTTTTTCCTATTTCCCATCCCGGTCCCTGCAATTCCTGTCCCTTGTGTTCCTCGTAGATTGCCTTTTGCAGGGAGTTCATTTCGGCAGTGGCGCGCTCGAGTGAGACACCGTCCTTGATCCGCGCAACAACGCGCATGATCGTGCCCCCCCGTTCTGCCATCAGTACGTTCTTGGGATCCCAGTTGCGAAATGCGGGAGCATGGGCCAGCGATACCCAGACATCAGAGCCGGGATAGCGAAATCCCCGTGGCATGACGCCGATCACTGAATAGGAATGTTTGCCCGCGTTCTCCAAGGTGATGGATTTTCCGATCACGTTGGGGTTTTGATTAAACTCCTGGTTCCAGAAGGAATGACTGATCACGGCGAGACGCGCTGATCCACGCCGTTCTTCGTCCGGGGAAAACGTGCGTCCCAGAATGGGCGTAATGCCGAAGACCTTGAAGAAATTCGTGGATACGAATCGACCGTTCAATCTCCGGGGAATATCCCCGCCTGTGTAGATGAAATTGCGGGTGACCGATTCCTTGAAGTTCGCGTAGCTCGCGATGCTTTCGAAGACGGTGTTCTTATCCCGCCAATCGAGGAAGTTCTGGGGTGAAGTTTGATTCTGATAATTGTAAGTGAAGCCGTCCTGCTCATCGCCTTCAAAGACCTGCACAATTTGATGTGAGTCCGGATAGTTCAACGGTTGGAGCAGCACGCCGTTGACAATGCTGAACACAATCGTCGTTGCGCCAATACCCAAGGCCAGCGTGAGCACGCAAATCAACGTAAATCCCGGGTAGCGTCGCAGCAGACGCAGAGCGTAACGAATATCGTGCATCGTTGATTAGTCGCCTGAGGTTACGCTGAAATGGCTCACGCCCAGTTTGGCCTGATTATAAAGCGTGTGGCACCACATGGATCCGACCACCAAACTTTCCAGTGAGGTCGCGAGCTTGTCCCGCAGATGATTCAAAGACGGATCCAGTTCAAACTCGGCAAGAGGAATTACCAGTTCGAATTCCTGGTTCGGCGCAAACTTGTCAGCCGGCAGCACAACTTGAAAGCGGCCGGCAAAGTCACCATTCGGTTGGCGCAAGGTCAGTCCAACCCAGACGCGACTGCGGTTTCCGAGCCGTCCGCGAACACGGACTTGGGAATTGGATTCAAGGATGACCGGCGTGCGCGAACGAGAGATCGGCACGGAAGTAGTAAAGATGGTCTTCTTTTGCTCGGTGACATACGGAATGGCCCACAGGCGACCGCCATCCACGCCGGTATCAGGTTGCCATTTCCCGTACATCCGCTGCCGGCCCTTACTCATGTCGCTCTCCCAGGAATGAACCGGCCCTGACAGTCGCACCGGTTTCAATTCTGCGTCCGAAGCCGCGATCACACGATGGTTCGCTGCGACCTC
Organism: Verrucomicrobiales bacterium; assembly: GCA_002715965.1. Lineage (GTDB taxonomy): Bacteria > Verrucomicrobiota > Verrucomicrobiia > Limisphaerales > JAYPXF01. Next base: position 14,250 of record PBAL01000074.1, read on the forward strand.
AACCGATTGACCATCACTGACCCGACGAATTCCGACTCGGCCTTCACTCACATTCAAGGCTGTCGACGCCAATTCCGTTTCGACCTCAAAACGTGTTCCCAACACCGTCAATGTCGCCGAACGCGTGTGGACCAACATCGGCCTTTCTTGCGGCTGCACGTCGGCAGTCAGACCGCCTCGCTTGAGATGCAATTCCTTTTGGCCAAGTTCGGAAAAGGTGAGCATGGAATCACCGGAAAGCGTCACGACTGATCCGTCCGTGAAGGTGAGCTCCACCCAAGACTTCGGTGATGTTCCTTCTAACGTGCCACCCGAAAGTGGCATGCCAACTCCCAACTCCTCGATCACGCGCCCGGCGTCACCTGTCCATAAGGCCGGGCCGCTCATGTTGCTGATAGTCGCGATGGCCTTGGGTTGTGGATTGTTGAAGAACGAAATCAAAGTCATCACCACCACAGCCGCTGCTGCGGATAGCGCCCAGTTCGGAATCCACTGAATGACACGCCCCTCCGTTTGCTTCGGAATCTCACCCATGACCTGCCCCACAAAATCCTCTTGAGGCAATGGAAGACTGGCCATGGTCTCTTCCACGAAGGCTTCATGGCGCGCTTCCGAATCCTGCGCCTCCAGTCCCAGAAGACGATGCACTTCAAAATCCTCCACCGCATCGGGCGTTCGCGCATCATCGGCTGCCATAAGTTTGCGCAGCTCAGCAAATCCTGTTTCGTCCAGATCACCTTCGAGGTAATCGTTCCATAGCTCTTTAAACCGTTCCTGCTCGTTCATACTGCCTCACCCTTCATTCGATCTTCCACGCATTGCTGTAGTTTGCGTCGTATCTGCCAAAGCTGTTTCTTGATTGCGCCAACCGATCGCCCGGTCCGCGCGGACATTTCTTCAAGTCGAATTCCCTCGTCGTAACGCCACGTGATGTATTGCCGGAGATTTTCACCAAGCGAGGCGACGCATTTTTTCAAGTGGTCGAGTTTGAGTTGATCAACGTCTCCGGGTTCGTCGCAGCGACGCTCCAATTCTCGTTCCAGCAACTCAGGCGCAAACCGTGCATGGTAATCGGCAACGCGTCGTAGTCGCGTTAATTCTGCCTTCAATTGATAGCGGGCAATCGTGAACAGCCATCCGGCGAAATCCGTTCCGATCTCAAACGCATCCAGCTTGTTGAATGCGATGACGAAACTCCGCTGCGCCACCTCGTCCACATCGACCGCAGGTGAAGCATGCGTGGCAAGCCAAGCCCGTAGCGGCCGCTCCAATCGCCGAACGATGACCTCGAAGCTCCGCTGATCGCCATTTTTCACACGGCGAATAACGTCGTCATAGCTGAGTTCGTTTTCCGAACTGGCAGGTGGCATATGGAAAGGATAGCAGTCGGAACGGCTTGGTTACCCGAGAATTCTCAGCACCCGTGCAATTGATCAATGTCCAAGGGCGGCCGTTTCGATTGGTATTGCCGGAGAAACGCGGGCCTCATAGCTTCATGCGATGCTGAATGATGTCGCCACCGACGCTCTGAAACGGGTGCTGACCCGGCGCCAATTGTTGCGGAAGGGAGCCGCCGGAATTGGTTCGCTGGCTCTCGGTTCGATGCTCGCACCGGACGCTTTTGCCCGGCAGCTGTCAGCGAATCGCAAGCAGTTCGCGCCCAAGGCCAAGCGCATCATTTTCCTGTTCATGAACGGCGCTCCCGCGCAGCAGGATCTCTTCGACTACAAACCGAAGCTCGCCGAACATCACGGCAAGGAACTCTTCAAGCGCTACGACGCGAAGCTGGAAAAGTGGAGCGCGGAAGGGTTCATTCAGAAGACGCAGCGCCTCACTGGCATGACAGCGGGACAGAAGTCATTTCCCATCGCCCGTTCCAACTGGGAGTTTCGGCAATACGGTGAAAGCCGCGCGTGGATCAGTGATCTGCTGCCCTTCACTTCGCAGGTGGCCGACGATCTTTGCTTCGTGAAGTCCATGCACACCGAGGCGATCAATCACGATCCGGGTGTAACCTTCTTCCAGACCGGGCATCAACAACCGGGCCGCCCCAGCATGGGGTCATGGATGAGTTACGGTCTGGGAACGGAGAACGCAAACCTGCCCGCATTCTGCGTGTTGATTTCCAATGGCACGGGTCGCCCGGGTTCCCAACCGGTTTACACCAAGTTGTGGAGCAGTGGTTTTCTGCCGAGCGTTCATCAAGGCGTTCAGTTTCGCGGTGGGTCGACTCCGATCCTCTATCTCAACAGTCAGCCGGGCGAGTCGGTTGAAGCCCGCCGGCGCATGATCAATCGCATCGAGCAACTCAATCGCATGCAGCTCGAGACCTTTGGTGATCCGGAGATCACCACGCGGATTGCGCAGTACGAAATGAGCTTTCGCATGCAGATGTCGGTTCCCGAGGCCACCGATATCAGCAACGAACCGAAGAGCATCCTCGACATGTATGGCCCCGAATGCCAGATGCCCGGCAAGTTCGCGGCCAATGCGCTGCTCGCTCGTCGCCTCGCCGAACGTGGCGTGCGCTTCATCCAGCTCTATCATCGCGGCTGGGATCACCACGGCGGATTGACCAGCGCCCTGCCCAAACAATGCAACGACGTCGATCAGGCGAGCGCGGCACTCGTGACCGATTTGAAACAACGCGGAATGCTGGACGACACGCTGGTGATCTGGGGTGGTGAATTTGGTCGCACAACCTACTCACAGGGCAAGCTTCAGAAATCCGCCAATGGCCGCGATCATCATCCGCGCTGTTTCACCTATTGGATGGCGGGTGGGGGTATTCGTCCGGGCACCACCTACGGCGAAACGGATGAGGTCGGCTACAACATCACCCGAGACCCCGTGCATGTGCACGACTTCCAGGCAACGGTGATGCACCTCATGGGCATCGATCACGAACGGCTCACCTTCAAATACCAGGGACGAAGATTTCGACTGACCGACGTTCACGGCCACGCGGTAAAAGGAATCCTGGCATGAATCCAAACCCTCGTAGTAGCCGACGTAAAGAGGCTCAAACATCGTTGTGTTTGGTCACGGCATTCTTCTTCATCTATCTCACGTGTCCAATCCCGGCGGCTGAAACCATCTCCTTCAACCGCGACATCCGGCCGCTCCTCGCCGACCGATGCTTCAGCTGCCACGGCCCCGACTCCGCTTCCCGCAAAGCCGGCCTCCGCCTCGACCGCGAACAGTCTGCCAAGGCCGCCAACGATGGCATGACACCAATCGTTCCCGGCAATCCAGCCGCAAGCGCCATCATCCGGCGAATGACGCACAGCGATCGGGATGAATTGATGCCTCCTCCAGAATCCAAGATCTCAATGAGTGATGCGGAAATAGCGCTGCTTCGAACATGGATCGAACAAGGCGCTCAATGGGAACGACATTGGGCCTTCATCGCTCCGACAAAATCCGGGATAGCATCGAATAAGCCGGCCAAATGGATCGATCATTTCATCCAAAGGCGACTGGAAAAAGAAGGACTCAATCCCTCCCCGCCCGCAAACCCGGCACATCTCCTTCGCCGAGTATCCTTTGACCTGACCGGACTGCCGCCCACGCTCAAGGAACTCGACGCGTTCCTCTCCGACCCCAGTGATGCTGCATTTCGCGAGGCTGTCGATCGCCTGCTCGCTTCATCCGCCTTTGGCGAACGCATGGCGCTTGAGTGGCTCGACGTTGCGCGCTACGGCGATACCGACGGTTTGTTCGAGGATCATCCACGCAGCATTTACCCGTGGCGTGATTGGGTGGTCAGAGCCTTCAACAACGACCTCTCTTATCGCGACTTCATCGCCTGGCAAATCGCCGGCGATCTTTTGCCCGACGCCACTGAGGATCAAAAGCTGGCGACCGGATTTCTGCGCAACAACGTCACCTCCAATGAAGGTGGGATCATCGACGAGGACTACCGCATCAAATACGTCGTCGATCGCGTAAACACGACGGCAACCGCCTTCCTCGGCCTGACCTTGGAATGCGCCCAATGTCACGATCACAAATACGATCCGATGAGTCAGCGTGAGTATTATGAGTTCTCCGGCTTTTTCAACAGCTTGAAGGGACGCGGTAACACCAAGGGTTCGACCGATCCGATCTTGAAATTGCAAACCCCAAAGAACAAAGCCCGCCTCGCCGCAATCGCCAATGAACTGAAGAACCTCGCCAAGGCAGAAAGAGTGACCTCACCCAAGCTCCTCGCCAATCTGGATGAGTGGCGAACGACCTTGCATGAACCCGTTGATTGGAAACTCGCCCACAAGGCCCCAGTCCAAAAGAACACCGCAAAGTCCTATCCGGAATCCAAGACGAAAGCCCGGTTTGTCCGCTTGGAACTGCCTGCGGGCCAGGTTGGATTCATGACCATTTCAGAAGTGGAGATTCACTCCGGCGGTTCAAACATCGCCCGCAGCGGCAAGGCCACCCAATCCAGCGTCGGATATCGCTCACCGGCCAACAAGGCGATCGATGGAAACAAAGACGGCCGCTTTGCCTCCTGCTCCTGCACCAACAACGAAAAGGACGCCTGGTGGGAGATCGACCTGGGCGCCGAATTCCCCATCGATCACATCCTCGTCTTCAATCGCAACGATTGTTGCCCCGAGCGACTGGACAAGGTGTCCGTGAAAGTTCTTTCGGACGATCGAACCGAACTCATCGCCTTCAACACCGGCGATGCGCCCTTCCGTTCTGCCTTCACAGTAAATACGCATGCACCTGCGCCCGTGGACAAAGCCCCAACCCGGACTATCACTCTGACCAGTACGAATCAGATTGCCGCTCTTCAATTCAGCGCACCGAACGCTGGTTCGATCCGATCTCTGAAGCTGCAGATCATCGGCAAAGGCAGACCTCGCCCGGTAAAGCTGGCCAAAGACCCCAAGCTCGCCATCGCGCCGGATAAGCCCGCAATCGCCGGACTCGAATCCCCGTTGAAACTGGCGAAGGGAGAGAAGCTCCAGCTCACCGTGACCGGTTCGCTCTGCGACGTTTCGATCACCTCCGATCAAACCGCCACCTTGCGTGGCAACCTCTCCAGCGATCGCGACAAGCAACTGGATTACTATCGGACGATCTGGCCGGGCTTTGCTGATCTACGCAAGAAACGCGCTTCGCTGACAGAAGAACAGAAGAAGATTACAGCGCAAGAGAAGATCACCATGATCGCCTCCGACAATGCAAAGATGCGCCCCACCTACATGCTCAATCGCGGCGAATACGACAATCGCGGTGAGGAAGTGAAACCTGGTGCACTCGGCAGCATCTTCCCCTACTCCAAGAATCTTCCGGCAAACCGACTCGGGCTCGCCAAATGGCTGACCGATCCGAAGAACCCCCTCACCGCCCGCGTCGTGGTCAATCGCTACTGGCAGATGATCTTCGGCATCGGACTTGTGAAAACTTCCGAAGACTTCGGCACGCAGGGCGACCGTCCCAGCCATCCTGAGCTGCTGGACACCCTCACCGTTGACTTCGTCGAATCAGGTTGGGACGTGAAACGACTGCTGCGCAACATTGTCACCTCCCAGACCTATCGCCAATCCAGCCGGCGCTCACCCGGCCTCGCCAAACGCGATCCTGAAAACCGATTCCTCGCCCGTGGTTCCCGCCGTCGTCTCAAAGCCGAATTTCTTCGTGATCACGCGCTCTCAACCAGCGGCCTGCTGGTTCGCAAGATCGGCGGCCCCGGCGTCAACCCTTACCAACCTGCAGTCCTCTTTGGAAGAAACGCCATTGGCTCATCAGGCGCCAAATTCACCCAGGGCAGGGGAGACGATCTTTACCGCCGAAGCCTGTACACCTATTGGAAACGCCAGATCCCGGCCGCGAACATTCGCATCCTTGGAGCCGACGGCCGCACCACCTGCCGCACCCGACGCGAAGTCACCAACACGCCCCTCCAGGCGTTCGTGATGCTGAACGATCCGCAATTCGTGGAAGCCGCGAGAATGCTGGGACAACGCGCCATGAAGAAAGGAGGCTCATCTGCACGTGATCGAATCAGCCACGCTTTCCGACTCGCCACTTCACGACACATCAATGAGCGTGAACTGAAAATCCTGCTGGCAGAATTCGAAGACCGACTGTACGAGTTCAAAACCAATGCAGAGGTTGCAAAGCAATATCTCAACGGTGGAGGCGAAAAACCGATTGACCCATCACTTGCCCCAGCGGAAGCCGCTTCCTACGCGGCAATCGCGTCGCTGATACTCAATCTCGACGAGTCGCTCTCCAGCAATTGAACGAGCTGAACGATCTGCCGGCTCTCTCCATAAGCGTCGATTAGCGCTCATTAGCGGTGTTCCAATCCACCGGTTCTTGTATGCTCCCGGCATGGGATTACTGCGATCCATCTTTGGTCCGTCCCAAGGCGAGATCTGGTGACAAATCGCATCCGACATCGGCGGGGAGTATATCGACACGGGATTCTGGTCCCCAAACGAGCTGCGCTACCGCCATAGGGAATGGGAACTCCTGCTCGACACCTACACGGTGAACAACGGCCATTCTTCGACTACCTACACGCGGATGCGCGCGCCCTTCATCAACAAGGACGGTCTGTATTTCAAGATCTACCGGGAGAGCATGTTCTCAGGAATGGGACGTTTCTTTGGCATGCAGAACCTGGAGATTGGCGACCCGTATTTCGATGATGCGTTCGTCATCAAAGGGAACGACGCGCACAAACTCAAACAGATGTTGGCAGATCCCGAATTGAAATCGTTGTTCGATCAGCAACGTTCGATCTGTCTGGAAGTGAAGGACGATGAGGGTTGGTTTGGAGGGAACTTTCCACAAGGGGTGGATGAACTTTATTTCTCAAGGGTGGGCGTCATGAAGGATGTCCACGAGCTCAAGGCGCTCTTCAAACTGTTCTGCGCCGTGCCCGATCGTCTCGTGCGGATCGATTCCGCGTATGAGAATGATCCGAATGTGACGCTGTAGCACGGCGAATGCTATTCGTTCAGATCCCGTCGGAATCCACGGGACACAGTCGGTTATGAAAGGTGAGGCATCAACGTAGTTGATCGCGCAACCATTTCGGACGATCCGTCGTGATTCCATCAACGCCATTCTGGATCAGTTGACGGGCCAGTTTCGCATCGTTGATTGTGTAGACGTAGAATCGCAACCCGCCAGCGTGAATCGCTGTGCCCGCATCTGATTCGTTCAACTTTCTTCCATCAACATCCAGACCGTCCAGACCCGCGATCTTTGCCTTTCGAATGAGCGTCTTTATCTTCGGCGTCATCGACGTCCCCTTCGGCTTGAAACCGCTGAGGAACGACACTTCATGCCTGGGCAAGGCCTTTTTTGTCTCCACGCACGCTTCCAGGTTGAAGCTGATGATCGCGATTTGTTCGGCCCGTGTGCCCGATGCTTTCACTACCCGCTTCAAGGCCGGCACGATCTCCGGGCCGGTCTTCAGTTCGACGAACATCCGCTTGCCGTCCGGGATGGTTGCCAACACCTCGGCCAAACTGGGGATGCTCTCGCCCTTCCACTTGTCCGCCTTCCAGGTTCCCACATCCAGGCGCCGGAGTTGGGCATAGGTCTGGTCCTTCACTTTTCGATCCACTCCGGCGACGCGCTTGGTGTCCTTGTCGTGGATGACGACGATCCGGCCGTCCTTGGAGAGCATTACATCGACCTCGACCGCATCCGCGCCTTGCTTCCACCCGAGCTTCACGGAGGCCATGGTGTTCTCCGGCGCATCATGCGAAGCGCCTCGATGGGCGATGATTTCCACGGGCGCAGCATAGGCGGGCGCGACAAGTGAGATCAGCAAAAAGAGAAGATTAAGTTTTTTTAACATGCTGCGAAACACAGAAGGCGAGATTCGGTCAGTCACGCGAGCAATCAAGAATTTCATTGGCTGAACTTAAGCGAGCGACTAGAAACCCCGCTTTAATCTAACCGAACATGGCGAAAGCAACCAAAGCAGCGTTTCCTCAGGTCAAGAAACCGATCCAGTACGAAGGTCCGGATTCGAAGAATCCCCTCGCGTTCAAGCACTACAACGCCGAGGAGGTTATCGAAGGAAAGACCATGAAAGACCACCTACGTTTTTCGGTGGTTTACTGGCACACGTTCCGCAATCCGCTTTCGGATCCCTTCGGCGTCGGCACGGCCATTCGTCCTTGGGATGATGGCACTGACTCCGTGAAGAACGCCCAGAATCGCGTGCGGGTCGCGTTCGAGTTCATGGAGAAGCTCGGCAATCCCTACTACGCCTTTCATGACCGCGATGTTGCGCCTGAAGGCAAGACACTTGCGCAGAGCAACAAGAACCTCGACGCCGTTGCCAAGGTGCTCAAGGAAGAGCAACAGCGCACGGGTATCAAACTCCTTTGGGGCACCTCATGCCTCTTCGCCAATCCCCGCTACATGCATGGCGCCGCGACCAGCTGCAATGCCGATGCATTTGCCTACGCGGCCGCGCAGGTAAAGAAGTGCATGGAGGTGACAAAGGCCCTTGGTGGCGGAGGATTCACGTTCTGGGGCGGACGAGAAGGTTATTCCACGCTCTGGAATACCGACATCGGTCGCGAACTCGATCATCTCGGTCTGTTCCTTTCGATGGCCGCAGATTACAAGAAGAAGATCGGCTTCAAGGGGCAGTTCTACATCGAGCCAAAACCGAAGGAACCCACCAAGCATCAGTATGATTCCGATGCGGCTGCCTGCCTGAATTTTCTACGCGCCTACGGATTGAAGAAGGACTTCAAGCTGAACCTGGAAACGAATCATGCCACGCTCGCCGGTCACACCATGCAGCATGAAATGGAAGTCGCAGGCGCAGCGGATGCCCTCGGTTCCATTGATGCCAACACGGGTGACGAACTGCTGGGCTGGGACACAGATCAGTTTCCGACCAGCGTCTACCTCACAGCCCAGTGCATGCTCTCGCTGTTGAAGTATGGCGGATTCAAGACCGGCGGGGGGAACTTCGACGCCAAGGTTCGTCGCGAAAGCTTTGAACCTGTCGATCTCTTCCACGCGCACATTGGCGGCATGGACGCCTTCGCCCGTGGCCTCAAGATTGCGGCAGCCATCCGCAAGGACGGACGCCTCGCCGAGTTCGTGAAGAACCGCTACAGCTCCTGGGACAGCGGCATTGGCGCGAAGATCGAAGCCAAGAAGGTCGGCTTCAGCCAGCTTGAGAAATACGCGCTCACCAGCAAGGAGCCGAAGAACGTGAGTGGCCGTCAGGAATTCCTTGAGAACCTGATCAACGAATTCATCTGAACGCGCTGAAGAGCAATTCAGAAGGCGGTCTATCGGGCCGCCTTTTTTGTTGCTACGGCTGTTCTGTCAGCAGGAACTTTTCAATCGCTTCTCCCAGCGCGGCCCCGTAGTCCAGGTATCCCTGCTGCGTACTGTTGGGCGTGTTCCACGATGTTTCCAAGGTCAGGGCGACAACGTGGTCCGCAGTGTTCTGCGCGACCCAGTTCTTGCTGATCGCCCGCCACAGCGGGTGGTAACCTGGTCCGCTGATTCGCAGGCGCTCCGAAAAACCGAGTGGTTGTTTTCCAAGAAACGACAGGCAGGTCTTGTGAAACCTCGTTTGCGCTGCCGTTCGTTTCGCAGGCAGATGTGTCTTTGGAGGCGCGTAAAAGAACGGTTTGCTGTCGCGAGGCGCGGGGTTGTGGAGATCGATGAAGAGGTCGAGTTCCTGGCCGGCGTCCATTTGCTTGATCAACTTTTGCGCGGCAGCAACTGAGGCGTAGATCGGTTTGTCGGACCAGTCGCGATTGTGATCGTGGGGAATCTGATTCTTGCCGCCCGCGCCGATCTCGACGTTGTCCACGTCCATGATAGGCACGACATAGATCTGTGCCTGCGTCCGCAATCGGACTGCTGCTGCATTCGTGGAACTGAGCCATTCCAGCAATCCCCGGCAAACCCAGCTGGACCCGCTCTCCCAGGCGTGTTGTCGCGCTTCGATCCACACACCAGGACGACGCGAAAGGTTCTTCCGAACGCTTGTCCAGCGAAGCGCCGGCACGGAACGCCCCTCCCGTGTCTTGCACAATTCGAACGCGTTTGCTCCGACTTTCGCCTCAGCGATCTGCTTAACCAATTCCTGAGCATGTGACAGCTGTAAAGGCGGTCCCCACGCATACCATACGGTTGAGCGTTTCGGTCGATGTTGGTAAACGACGTCTGCACCGGAGGTTTTTCCCGCATCCGTGTGCGACCAGTTCACACCGTCGTAGCTGAACATCGCGCGGGTCGGGCGGCCAAAGCTGCTGGGCGAATGCAACTGCAAGGTCACTTTGTTTCGCAGGTTCACACCCTCCAGTTTGAAACACCACCAGCAGGCCCAGCCACGGTTCTGGTGATTGGCAGGTTGGAACGAGATTTTCTGAGTGTCCGGATCGATGCCCGTCAGATGCATTGCTCCACCTGGAAAATTGGTGACGACACTGATCGCGTCAGATCTTGTCGGCTGAATCAGGAGTCCGAAGAAAAGGACGCAGAGAAAAACAAGCGAGCGCATGCGAGAGGTTAAACGAATTAATCCGGATTGTCGACGCGGTGGAGTGCGTATCGGCGCATCTCAGGCGAATAGTCGTGTCACGCATAAGAATCACCGTTACGCTTTCGACGTGATCGTTGCACGGGACATCAAGAACCTCGCCTTGGTTGGTTTCATGGGTGTGGGCAAGTCCTCGGTGGGACGTCAATTGGCCCAGGATCTTGAATTCGAATTTGTGGACACCGACGAAATGATCGAGCTGGAAACCGGGATGAAGATTCCTGAGATCTTCGCCGGCGCCGGTGAGGACGCGTTTCGAAAACTGGAAGCGAAGCTCGTTGCCGATTCCCGTGCGTGGTCGAACAAGGTCATCGCAACGGGCGGAGGATTGGCAGCACACGGAAACAACCTTGAGGTGCTCAAGGAAGGTTCATTTGTTGCGTGCCTTTGGGCATCACCGGAAACCATTCACGACCGAACGAAACATCAGACCCACCGCCCGCTGCTTCGCGCGGACGATCCTCTCGGCAAGATTCGGGCCCTGCTTGAATCTCGCGAATCTTTCTACAAGCAGGCCGACGTGCTAGTGAGTACAGAACAGCGATCTGTCCGCGAGATCGCTGGCAACATCGCACATCAGTTCCGCGAAACGCAGCGGGTTTGAACCGCTTTTCAACTTCCGCCCGTGAAGGAATCGATTCGGCAAAAGGCAGTGGACCTGGGTTTCGATGCCTGCCGCTTCACCAGCGCCCAACGCCCCGATCACTCGTCAGAATTCGAAAACTGGCTAAAGGAAGAGCGACATGGCGAGCTGGGCTGGCTCGAACGAAATGCCCACAAGCGAACGAATCCCCAGCAGGTTGTTCCCGGTGCGAAATCCATCATCTGCCTGGCAAGCGTCTATTCGGGCGACAAAGAGCGCACCGACACCGAACCATCGGCGGGCACGATCGCCAGATACGCCCGCTTCGACGACTACCACGAGGTGCTCAAACAACCGCTGCGGGAGCTCAATTCTTTCGTAAACGAATTGCAGGGCGAAGAGCCGCGTTCGAAGAAATCTCTGTGGTATGTCGACACCGGTCCGATCCTGGAACGTGATTTTGCACAACGTTCCGGTCTCGGCTTTATCGGCAAACACACCAATCTCATCTCCCGCAATCTTGGAAACTGGATTTTCCTCAGCGAAATCATCACCACGCTGCAACTTGAGCCGGACGCTCCTGAGAAGAACCACTGCGGGAATTGCACGGATTGCATCGACGCCTGCCCGACAGACGCCATCACCGCACCGTTTCAACTCGACGCGCGGAGATGCATCTCCTACCTCACGATCGAGTTGAAGGGTTCGATCCCCGAGGAGTTTCGTCCGGCGATCGGCAATCGGATTTACGGTTGTGACGACTGTCTTGAAGTGTGTCCCTGGAACCGTTTTGCAAAGGATGCCAGCTTGATGAACCCGTTTCGCAGGGAAGATCTGAAGACGCCCGATCTGGTGGAATTGCTGTCACTATCAGAAGAAGAATTCCGGCAACGATTTCGCGGCACGCCGATGTTTCGCACGAAACGCCGTGGGGTTCTTCGCAATGTTTGCATTGCCCTTGGAAATTCCGGAAACCAGGACACGCTCCCTGTGTTGGAAAAAGCGCGACAAGATCCCGAACCGTTGATCGCCGAACATGCCGACTGGGCAATCCGGAATATCGAAAAGGGTTGATCGCTTCAGAATCCGAACCAGACTTGCCTCACCAACCATGAGCCCCGCGATCCCGCTGATCCGCTTCTATCAACGATTCATCTCACCACACAAAGGATTCAGTTGTGCGTATCGAATTCACACCGGTGAGGATTCCTGTTCCCATGCGGTGAAGAAAATCATCGAGGAGAAAGGATTGTTCGCCGGCCTTCCCGATATCCGTCGCCGCTTTCACGAATGTCGAATTGCTGGCAGGGAAATAAGACTCTCACTAGAGAACGCGGGCAACGAAGGAGGAGACAGCAAGGGAGGAAACAAAGAAGGTCCTTTCGGGAAGGGGGATTGTCTGGCCGTGCCTTGTGATTGTGCGGCCGGTTGTATTCCCTGATCAGGCGCGCTCGCGATTCGTACTGTAACTCTTGCCGTGTTCGCGCTGTCGATTGCCGCTGTATTGCGTGCGGTTCGCCTCGTTTGCTTCGGCAAGATACATTCCGACGAGTTGAGACTCCTTGCGGCGCTCACTCTCGCTTCCGCGGCCGAACAGCCGGGCTATGAATCCAAACACGGAACGCATTAATGCTGAAGGAGTTAACTACGGGAGGATTGTCTTGCCAAGCGCTGATTTGAACCGGGCGGCTCAGGCGAGCACCTGCAGGTGTGCCTTCAACCCCTCCTGATTCTCCGATTTGCAGACCAGATCCAACGCTCCGCTTTGCTGGCGGCTTTACGAAGGGCGGGCATGGGATTGAATGAAGCCAGCAGAATTTGCGGGTGGTTCTCCCGTTGCGTCATCGCCTGTGTGAAGGCGAGACCGTTGATGCCCGGCATCTTGAAGTCCACCATTACCAGGTCGACGGAATCAATGTTCTCATAAGCAAGCGCGCGATCCGCAGCTTCCACCACTTCCACGTTGAAACGTCGCGGCAGGAGCATGCGCATGGCTTCCCGGAAGTCCGAGTTGTCACCCACAATGAGGACTCGCTTTTTGCCGGTAGTTGGGGCTTCAGCAGTCATAACGGCAGAATCGCTTGGTTCAGTCAGGAGCATGGCTGGTATCCGATCTTCCCATAAAGGGAACGGGCAGCAGCAGGATTTGTCCATCGGGACTAGTCCTGAAAACCGAAGAGGAAACTACTGCTGAAGCCGTCTATTCGACGGAAACAAGGCCGGTGCGAACTGCGTAGCGCACCAGTCCGGCGATGTCATGAATTCCCAGTCGGTTCATCAGTTGAGTGCGGTGTGTTTCCAAGGTCTTCACGCTGACATTCAAAATTGCTGCGATCTCTTTCGTGCTCTGGCCTTCGGCGATGAGCTGGAGAATCTCTCGTTGGCGTGGGGTTAAAATTTAGGTGGGATTCTCGCTGCCGTTGGAAAGTGCGATGAGGAGAATCCGTAGAACGTGGACCCGATTCAACGCCCTGATGCGAGAATGCCGAATTGAACTCTCGCGCGCTTCAAACGCAGCGATTCAATGAGCTGAGATTGATACTCCAAATGAAGGAGTGCAAACTGCTTGCCCTCACATACGATCACGCCTTGCCCAACAGCATGATTCGACTTTCGATTGTCTTTGTCGTCCTGTTCGTTCAGCAACAATTGCCGGCTGCTTCCATCGCCCGGGTTTGGAACGAACAGAACCTTGCCGCCATCCGATTGGATTTTCCCAATCCACCAGTTCACGCCCGTAATCTCTTCCATACCTCCGTCGCCATGTGGGATGCCTGGGCCTGCTATGACACCAACGCGATCGGTTATCTGCACAACGAATGGGCGACTGCAAACGACGTGGCGACGGCCCGCCACGAAGCCATCAGTTATGCGGCCTATCGTGTCCTGGCGCATCGGTATGCGCTTTCTGTCAATGCCGGCACTTCGTTGGGAATCCTGGCCACGCAGATGATCTCTCTTGGCTATGACCCGGGAAACGCCAACACCAATGGCTCATCCGCTCTGGCCGTGGGGAACCGAGTGGCGGCCACGGTGCTGGACTTTGCTTTGAGCGATCGATCGAATGAAAACATCACCTACGCCGATCCCACTTACGCGCCGGTGAACCAGCCACTCATCCTCGCGCACACAGGAACCACGTTGTTCGATTTGAATCGTTGGCAGCCCCTGGCCTTCGATGTGGCGTTTACACAGAACGGATTGGTTGCCAGCGAGATTCAGATTTTCGTGGGATCGCATTGGGGAGCAGTTCGGCCATACACGCTTCAGTTACAGCCCAATGAAACGATCTATCTCGATCCCGGTGCGCCTCCGTATCTCGGCGGAGTCGGCGATGCGGACTACCGCGCGGGTATTGTGTCGGCTATCGATTACAGCAGTCGTCTTGATCCTACGGACGGGAACACGATCGACATCTCGCCAGCCTCGCGCGGCAACAACACGCTTGGACAAAACGACGGATCGGGGCATGCCGCCAATCCCGCTACCGGACAACCCTACGCGCCACAACTCGTTCCACATGGAGACTACGGCCGCGTCGTCGCTGAGTTTTGGGCGGACGGTCCTGATTCTGAAACTCCCCCTGGACATTGGAACAAGCTGGCCAACGACGTCGTCGATCATCCTTCTTTTCAGCGACGCATCGGCGGCACGGGTCCGGTGCTCGACGAATTGGAATGGGACGTAAAGATGTATTTCGCCCTCAATGCGGCCGTGCACGATGCTGCGATCGCGGCCTGGGGCTGCAAGCGGAAGTACGACTACATCCGCCCGATCAGCAGCATTCGCTACATGGGCGGAGTCGGCCAGTCGAGCGATCCGAACGGCACGTCCTATCATGTGAACGGATTGCCACTCATCCCCGGGCTGATTGAATTGGTAACTCTCGAGACCTCGGCCGCCGGCCAAAGACATCTCGGACTCGTTCCCGGCCGGATTGCGATTCATGTCTGGGGCGGGGAACCTGCGAATCCCGACACTGAATTCACCGGCACCAAATGGATCTATGCCGACAACTGGCTTCCTTACCAACGCGACACCTTCGTCACCCCCGCCTTCGCCGGATACGTTTCCGGCCACAGTGCCTTCAGCCGGGCCGCGGCCGAAGTGCTCACGCTTATGACCGGCAGCGCATTCTTCCCCGGTGGCATCGGAACCTTCCACGCTGCGCGAAATGAGTATCTGGAGTTCGAAGAAGGCCCGAGCGTCGATGTAAACCTGCAATGGGCCACCTACTACGACGCTGCTGATGAAGCCGGCATCTCCCGCATATACGGTGGCATTCACGTCCCCGTTGACGACGGCCCCGGCCGGATCACGGGCTCCCAATGCGGCATCCGCGCCTGGGAACGCGCCAGCAAATACTTCGACGGATCTATCGCGGCCGATGCCGTGAGCATCGACTTCGCCGTGGACGCCTCCACCAACTGCACCGTCCTCTGGAACTCTCTCCCTGGCTTTGGCTACCAAGTCGAAGGATCTTCAAGCCTGAGCACCCTCACCCCGCTCAGCAATTCCCTCCGAGGAAACGAATCGACCAACGAGTTTACCCATCCCGTGCCCGGAGGCGGGCGCTTCTTCTTTCGGGTGAAAAAGACCGCACCGTAGCTGGGCCTCATCAAGCAACCGAATTCGTGTGGTTAATCGCTACGCAGATTTACGCATGTTCTCCTGTAGCACTTGGTTCTACCGTCTGCGTCCAGCCTCAAATACAGCCTTTCGAGTCTGAAACAAATTGCACAGGTGAGCACATGACACGTAACGCATATTCATTACTGCTGTTTTTCGACCTGGCATTTGGTGCACAAGCTGCGCGCTCGAACGAAACCGTTCGTGGCAAGGTGATGACTCCGGATGGCAAGGCGCTTCAGGGAGTCAACGTGGTTGCTGAATCGTATTTCAGCTCTGGCCGGAAGATGGGGAAGCAACCCATCCGCATGAGGTGCGCTAGATTTCTGGACCACCAGACAGGAGACAATCGATAGTCATGTTAATGCCTCGCAAGTGATACACCAAAGAATTCAAAGCCCAAGCAGTTGATCTGGTTCGTCACGGCAAACCGGTCCAGGAGCAAGGCACATTATCGTCGTGCACGACGATGGCTACGCTGTGAAGAAGTTTGCGGATCACGAGAATGGGGAGTCCATCGCCCCGACGCCTACAATCACACCGGCCTTCCATACAAAGGCCGCAAGCAGCGCGATGATCCCAAACACCAGGAGCTTAAATACTTCGCGGGTACTCCAGGAACTGGGTTTCGAAGAGCCTGAGCGTTTTCGCGACTCAACCTCATCAGCGAAATCGGAGTCGCGATCGAACTTGCAGGGCATGCAGTAGCCGCCGGTTCGCTCAGCAGTCGCTGCAAGGATCTTCACCCCACAGTCTTTGCAGGCGACCTTGCTCATTCAGCGTGCCAAGAGTGGCTTCAGTTTCTTCCAGACGTTCTCGGCGACTCGGGCGTGGCCTTTGGGATTCGGATGGATCAGGTCGTCGAGGTTCATTTCGGGGATGGCTCCGACACCTTCGAGGAGGAAGGGGACAAGGGTGACTTTCTTTTCCTTGGCGACTTCGGGGAAGATTTTCTTGAACTGGTCGGTGTAGCGTTTGCCCATGTTGGCGGGCATCTGCATTCCGGCGAGGAGGATCTTGATGGACGGGTATTTGGCTCGCGCCTTGTCGATAATGCCAACCAGGTTCTTCTTGGTTTCTTCAGGGTGAATTCCGCGCAGGCCGTCGTTGCCGCCGAGCTCGATCACAAGGACGTCGGCCTTGCGTTTGAGGATCCAGTTTACGCGGCGCAGACCGCTGGCGGTCGTGTCTCCACTTACGGATGCGTTCACGATCTTGTAATCCAGCTTGGCGCTATCGATCTTGGATTGAAGAAGAGCGGGAAAGGCGGATTCGCTGGGTATTCCGTATCCTGCGCCGATGCTGTCTCCTGAAATGATGATGTTTGCGCCGCGAATAATCGGTGTGACCCCAAGCAGTCCGCCGAGGATTACGATTCGTAGTAACAGTGCGATGGA
Organism: Verrucomicrobiales bacterium; assembly: GCA_002715965.1. Lineage (GTDB taxonomy): Bacteria > Verrucomicrobiota > Verrucomicrobiia > Limisphaerales > JAYPXF01. The sequence continues at coordinate 31,414 of PBAL01000074.1, forward strand.
TGTGATGTTCATGACAGAACCCCGGCTGTTTGCCAAAAATCATCGAGTGTTCCCGATACGTTTGAACTCAGCCCATAAATCCGATAGCGGGTCGAACTCCTGTTGAGGGAGAGAACTTTCGATTTCAGTTGTGGCTTCATTCGACTCCTGCTGCGGGTTCAGACATATCCGTTCGGACTGGATTGGTGCCAGTTCCACGCGCTGGAGACTATGTCTTCCAGCATCGGAAATCTCGGTTTCCATCCCGGTTTCTCAATGGCGCGAGTGGAAGACGCGATTAAGCGTGGGGGATCTCCGGCACGGCGCTCGCCTTCGTTCACGTGGATGTAGTCGCGGATGCAGGTTCCGTCCGGCGTGTCATAGTCCGTCCCAAAAATGGAGCAGTTCTCTTTCTGCCCGAGAGGAACTTGCAGCACGTTCGGGATCAGATGAGTCTCGATGCGATGCGCCTCGCCCCGGGTTGGGCTTGCGCCAGCCGCGTTGAAGTAGCGGAAAGCCACGTAATCCAGCCCATGAATTTCCTTATACCAACGCAGCAGGCTTTCAAACATCAGTTTTGATTCGCCGTAGGCGTTGACCAGCTGCTTGGGGAAATCTTCCTCGATCGGAACGCGATCCGGCACGCCGAAGATTGCCGCAGTGGAACTAAAGACCATTTTCTTCGCTCCGGCCTCCACGCAGGCGTCTCGGTCCGCCAGATCCCTCTGCACGAACGTCGTCCGATCATCAACTGCCGCGCGATGGCCCTCCACCAAGCTGTCGAACACCGTGACTTCGTGGCCGGCATTGCACGCCTCTTCCACGAAAACCGAGCCAATGTAACCGGCTCCGCCATCGACCATGATTTTCATTGCGGGAAAAATAGGGACGAGGGATGCCGGAAACAATCGATTTTCGGATGATGGGTGGATTCAGCGGGCATCGGTGGCGTCCAAACCAGCCTGACCAATGTGAACGTGTAGCAGACTCCTCGCTGACATCGCTGCGCTCGTCGCTCGCATGCTTCGGAAAACTTCCGAAGCTACTATTTGGCTTCGAAAAAGGCTCTTGCAGAACCCCGTCCGTTGGCTAGTGTCCGCGCTTCGGCTGCTGGGCCCTTCCGACCCGCCCAGTGAAGATTCCATAAAAACAAAATAACGAACGATTATGCCCTGATGGCATCCGCTCCAAAATCCCGCAAGAAAACGGCCGGAAAGAAGGCCGCAGCAAAATCGGCGACCGCCAAGCCGAAGGCGAGATCAACTGGTTCTCAGACCAAACCCACAGCCATGAAATCAGGTTCCCCGAAACGGAAGGCTTCCTCCAAAAAGTCAGCCACTTCCACAAACAGTTCATCCACGAAGACGAGACCATCTTCATCCAAGAAAGCCGCGCGCAAGAAGACCACCACGAAGGCAGCTGCCAAAACGAAGAAGGAAGAGCTGGAGATTCCCGCAATCCTTTTGGAAGGAGATGAGACTCCAACCCAGTCCACGGGCGGTCCGGGTTCCCGCTACGATCTCGGTGCGAGTTCGAGCGGGGGCGATGACCTCGGCGAGTTGCCCGATGCGTATGGAACCCGCTCGCTTATCTTGACCGCACGTGATCCGCACTGGCTGTACGCCTTCTGGGATTTCACCCACGAGCAACTGCGCGAAGCCAACCGGGCCTCACGCGATGGCCATCTCATCGTTCGCGTCTTTGAGGCCGGCATTGATGCTCCGGTCTCGGAAACCCACGTGCATCCGGAGTCCAAGAACTGGTTCCTGCCAGTGAAGAATCCGGGCGCCACTTATACCGCGGAACTCGGCTACTACAACGCGGACGGTGAATGGAATTTCCTTTCGCAATCGGAACCCATCCAGACTCCCAGCGACGAATTGTCGGACGACAGTGACGCGGAGTTCGTGACGCTGCCAGTTGAAGTTCCGTTCCAGCAACTCATCGATCTGGTGAAGCACGCGATCGCCGACGAAATTCCATTGGTTGAAGCCATTCAACAACTGCGGGCCAAGGGTTATGAAGGCCTGCCGAACCCGGAGTTCTTCTCCGTGGAAGATCAACCCAACTGGACTCCCGCGCAGGAACGCGCCTTGGCGGAAGTCGTCACGCTGGACGATGTGCGCCGTGTGTGGGTCGGCTCGCACGAGGTAACGGAGTTGGTACGGAAGCAACTCGTTGGAGATTTGTCGTCGCTTTCGGCGGCCGGAGCCGGGCACGCGATTTCAAGTTTCGGCGTTTCCAGCCCGCTTGGTGGGGTGCCGGAAGGACGACGCGGTTTCTGATTTAATGTGAATGCCGAACTCATCGTCTACGGTGCCACGGAACCAAACGCCAATGAGACGATTGGCGGAAGGCGGATTCAATTGAGGGAAGATGGTTCGTTCAGCTATCGCTTTTCGTTGCCCGATTGACATTACGATCTGCCCTGTCAGGCAAGTTCGGCCTCATGGGATGACACTCGTTCGGCCATGCTGGGCTTCAGTGCATCACGTCCTATTCGGGTGATGTCGGCGAACATCCGCAGGATCCCGAACTGCGCACTCCGCACCCGGATCACGTCTGAGCTGGCTTGGCGAGGTTGCCGCAGCACTTCTTGAACTTCTTGCCGCTTCCGCAGGGGCAGGGATCGTTTCGTCCGACGTTCATTTGCGTGACCTGCTCGGCATCCAGTTTCTGAGCGGGATCGGGCTTGGTTTTCCCGTCGGGCGTCATGGAGAAACACCTCCACCAGGCGATGGCCTCTGCGGTCTTTTCAATCGGCCGGTAGCGACGCACGAATCGCTCCACCGATTCGGGCCGAGCGCCCATCAAGCCTGCTTCGATTTCTTCCGGCGGGAGGGCTTCTGCAAGCACGAGTTCAGCTTGATAGGCATTGCGGATTTCCTGGTCCAGCTCCCGTGCCTGGATGTGGTAACAGCAGGTGATTAGTCCGGCCCACACGGTGGCGTCGCCGGGACGTTCAAGGGTTCGAAAAAGGCTTCGATAGTAATCGATCACTTCGGGGCGGGCGCGTTCGCGCCAGACGTAGAGCACGGCAGCCGAGGCAATGGCCGCGTTGCGAATGAGGGCGTGTGCCTTGTTGTTTGCCGCAATGGATTTGATGGGTTCGAGATTGCCGTCGCAGACGGAGGCGAGCAGGAGCGGCCCGTCTTCGATGAGAACATCACCTGCGATATCCAGGGGCATTTCACCTGGCAGGTTGCAAAGCTTCACAAAGTCCGAATACGCACCGTGTTCGCGGAATTTCGCGAGGAGATAGAGCGCGTAGATGTGCAACTGGAAGGTGTGGTCTTCGAGGAGGTGATCGGGATCTTCCGCAGCGCGATGGACTACCTCGCGAAGTTTGGGAGTGATCTCGTCCCGTTGGGCCTCGGCAGCCTCGAGGGCTTCAGTCGGAAATTCAAAGCTGACTTTTTCCAGCGCGGTTAAGATTTCTTCAGTCGTCATTGAGGAATCGGGACGAGCCTAGCGAGCGGACGCTGCGGTCACAAGAACGGCTTGATGTACGTAGAAACACCGACATCTCCGCGGATATTCCGTCGCATTTCTGTTTGAGCAATGCCGGATGAGTTCCTAACGCCGGGGTCCGATGTATCCGATTCTGGGATGTTTGCTGCTCGTGGTGGTTTATGCGTGCATGACGCATATCGGCCGCGCCTTGAAGCGCAAGTGGTCGCCCATTAGAGCGGAGGCCAATAGGCAAAAAGATATTAGGTTCGAGTTTCTTTCGCTTTCTTTCTTTTTCTGAGCTGGCGCAGACGCCAGTCCCCTCTTGGGGAATTCTCATAAGATTCGTGCCAACGACGAGGAGAGGGGCGCCTCGGAACAAGCCTCATCCATCGGTGATTCTCTTCGGTGTTGGAACTTTCATGTGTGCGGCAGCAAATTCGTTGCTTGCCTGGGCGCGTATTCTTGGAGGGTTCATGCGAACCATGGATTTCTTCGGTCCGACTTCACAACAGCTGCCGTTGCCGCGCATGGTGTTGCGGTCAGTCACCCATCTGGTTCCAGCGTCGTTCCGATGGCCAAGGCCATCGTGCCTGAACGGTGCCCAATCCACGGTTGTGGATCCAGAAAACCTTCTGTGCCTCGACTCGTTCATTCAGTGACTTTTGTCTCAACGGTTTGTCCCTCGGCTTTCGATGGGCGCCAACCCCGTGGTACGCCTTGCATCGTGCGGGGATGTCGATTCCGTGGCCCATGCAGGTCGTGCAGTTCGAAAAGAAACGGCGACAGGAAGATCCGACACCCAAGATCACCGATATCCTTTCGCGGCACCCGATGTTTTCCGTGCTCAACGACCGGCGATTGCGCCAGCTGATCGAAGGCGCCAAGAGCCAGCTCTTCGGCAAAGCCCAGAAACTCGTGCGGCAGGGCGAGAAAGGCGATTTCATGTTGGTGATCGTGGATGGCAAAGCCGATGTGATGGTGGAGATGGAAGGCAAACCCACGCGCGTGGGCCTGCTCCGCGAGGAAGATTGTGTGGGTGAAATGGCGATGCTCACCGGTGAACGCTACAGCGCCAATGTCGTGGCCAACCGCGACACGGAAGTGGTGCAGATCCCTCGCGATCGCATGGCGAGTGTGCTGCGCGAATCTCCCGAGCTGTTGGAAAAACTCAGCGAGATCCTCGCGCTTCGCAAACTGGAGACGGAAGCCATCCTCGCCGAGACCGCTTCACAACGCGCGCAGGAATCGGACAAGGATCTGCACAACGAGTACGCCAATGACTTCCTCGGTCAGCTCCGGGCGTTCTTCAGTATCTAGAACCGTGGAGCGCCGAGCAATGCTCCGCACGTGCGGTTAATCTGATGGTGCTCACTCCGTCGTTTTCAGGTGCTATCTGAGTCGTCGCCAGGAACAACTGGAATACGTAGCGGCCACAGAGGGGCAACTGCCGATTGGATCGGGGCTCATCGAATCGGCCAAGAAGCATGTCTTGCAAGCCCGGCTCAAGCTCTCCGGCTGCGCTTGGCTACGACCGAATGCAGCCAGCATGGCCCAGCTTCGAGTCTTACGTGCTAACGGACAATGGGAGCAACTCTGGAATCAGACGGGCCACCGTTCTTAATCACACACAACATGTAGTCGTTGATCGCCGGCGCGTCCTGGTTCACTTCCGGACCGACGTAAGGGAGGCAGACCAATGGCTCGATGGGCGTCAACCGGAGAAGAGCGCCGGTTAATTCGAGTTCGGCATCAACGATCTTGCGGATGCCTTCTTGACCGTCTTGTGCGTTGAGCGTCTCAGAAACCCGGAATTCTGACAACGCGGTGTTCGACAACAAGGCGGCGCAATACAAGACGGCTGGTTTCACCCGCGACGTCGCGGGTTTCGGTTTCGGTATTTTTTAACCAGTCGAGACGCCGTCTGATCCGCGTAGCGAGTTTCAAATACGTCCCGTGACATACTGAAACAGGACTTCCTGTCACGGCGGTCCAGTTCCTCGCGAAAAAACTCCATCGCGGGGACCGTAAAACTATCTCCGGTCGATCGAAACATCTCCCTGGCACAGAGAAAGAAACGGCACGCGGGAAGCTTATCCCCGGCCGAGCTAAAAACACGGCCGAGCAATAACATACAGTGCGCCACCTGGCGGGTGCTGCCTCCTCTGTCACGATCGTACAAAGCGAATGCCAAATCCAACGCCGCGGGCACGTAGATCGGATCGCTCCAGTGGAAGCGACATCCGAACCAAACGGTATCTTTGACTTTCTGGGTATCCTCGCCGCGCTTGAACATCCTCCTGGCTTTCGACACCTTGGTCCTTGCAATCAGCACCCTTAGCACCGATTTGATGAACTCAATCACGTCCGTAATCATGATGGCGGAACCTGGCGCGAGCAAGCGTTACCGAAGCCAGGATCGTGTTTGGAAGAACACAACTATTACCCCGCGCCAAAAGTTTTCGGACGTGCGGATCGTCTTAGCGTGAAAGAGGTTTAGGCGTCGTGAAATAGCCTGAGCGAGCACCATTGGATTGTAGTGGTGATGCCGAGCAATGCTCGACGCTCCAGCGCGTTGCGCAACCGGAGCATGGGACATTGTCACTCGCCTTCGATTGAGAACTCGAACTTGAGTTCTTCGTGACCTCCGGCGGTGACAGTGAACTTTCGCTCTTGGATACCAATTTTCCGATGGCGAATTTTGATCACGTATTCACCGGGCGGGGGAAGGGGAAACTCGAATCTGCCATTCATATCCGTGACATCATGAAACGGATGCGGGACGACGCTCAGGTAGGCGAACATCCACGGGTGCACGTCGCACTTGAACTTCATGAACTCCATGGGTTCGTCGAATTTCAGATCGATTGGCGGGCCGTTTGGGAGCTGCGCCGGATTAATCCTGGCGCTACCGGTGTAGTTGGGATCATTGACGTGGACGTTGTGCAGCGCCGGGTCGGAATTGAAGACGCGCACGGTTTGTCCGGTGAAACACGATGAAACATACGGGATATAGATACAGCCCACTTGGTCGATCACGTGAGGCTTCAGCTCAGGCACATCAATCTGGCCCTTCACCCCCACCAAGGTCACAAAGACATCACCTAAACCGCCATTCGTGCCGACCGCATAGAAGCGCGTAGTGGGATCGACATCCGGTTACTCTCTCTTGAATGCCCCGGCACACGAGGGATCCAGCGGCAGGTCTATTTCCTCCGGCGCGTCTCCCTTGAAACTCACGAACCCCGTCACGGTGCGGCCGGCAACGACAGCCGTGCTTCGCTCGGAGGCGATTGTGGTCCTGCTGACCAATCTGCTTTCTGATGAGCTGCGCTTCGAAAATTGCGAAGGCTTTCTCTCTTGAGCCGGTGCCTGAGTACGAGGCTGGCTTGCCTCGGCGGGGGTGGATTGACGCACGATCTGGGTCGAATACGAAGCCATCGTGTCCTGCACGGGAATGCTCCGGCCTGTCCCCGGCTTTCGCGTGTCAATCGAGGCCTCGGTCTGGCGGTTGAAATTTTTGATGGAGATGATCAGCAGGCAGATCGCGACGAGCAGCACGATGATCGCCGGCAGCATGAATGTTGGTCTGGAGTCACGGCTCATAAGGTTCCTTGCCAAGATCTGACGGCGCCCGGTACGCGTCATTCACGATGAATTCCACGTCTGATACTGCTTGCGGTTGCAAAGGGTTTCTGGATATTCGAAGAGTGCCGTGACCTTTACTCAGCAAGCACCATGACCAAAGACGAAGCACCCGTAGTTGTAGAACAAACCTTTGATCTCCCCGCTGAAAAGGTGTGGAAAGCCATCACCGAGCTCGATCAGATGCACGGTTGGTATTTCAAGGAGATCCCGGAATTCCGGGCAGAGGTTGGATTTGAAACCGTCTTCGATGTGAGCTGCGGTGAGCGGGTTTTCCCACACGCGTGGAAGATTCTCGAGGTCGTTCCGAATGAAAAGATCGTCTACACGTGGCGCTTCGCCGGTTATGAAGGCGATGGCTTTGTGAGCTTTGACCTGGCTGAAGCTGAGGGCAAAACGACGCTGACCGTGACCTGCACGACCACTGAGGATTTCCAGGCAGACATTCCGGAATTTAATCGCGAGGCCTGCGTGGGCGGCTGGAATTATTTCATCAAGGAAAACCTGGCGAAGTTCCTGGCAGGCTGAGGTAACCCGACCAAAGCTTGAAACGTATCACGCCTCTTTCTTCACCTTGCCCAGCGGCAGCGTGAAGTAAAACGTCTCTCCCTTCTTTAGTTCGCCATCCGCCCAGACGCGTCCGTCGTGGCGTTCGATGATGGTTCTCACGTTCGCGAGGCCGATGCCTGTTCCTTCAAACTGCTTGGCGCTGTGCAGTCGCTGGAACACGCCGAAGAGCTCGTCGAGATACTTGTTGTTGAACCCGGCTCCGTTGTCCTTCACGAAGCAGATCAGCTCTTCGTGCGCGTGATCCACCTCGGTGCCGATCTCGATGACGGCCTGTTCTTTCTTCCTGGTAAACTTCACCGCGTTGCCGATCAGGTTCGCGTAGACCTGCCGGAGCAAGTTGTGATCGGCTTCCACGGCGGGCAGTTCGGCGATTCTCCATTCGCTGTTCCTGCCACCCAACTCAAGCAATCACATCACGTTCGGACCATCAGTGAAAGCCCGAGTTGAAACGGAGTTGTTCCCTACGTGAATCCCCGGAGCGGGCCACAGTGACTACTGTTTCCACTCAAACGCGTCTTTCTTCAACGCGTAGAAATACCCCACGAGGAGAATCAGGACGAAGGTCAGCATTGAGCCCGCAATGACCAGTGCGTTCGACGCAAGTTGCTCCTTGTAGACCACGGCCCACGGGTAAAGGAACACCACCTCAATGTCGAAAAGGATGAACAACATCGCCACCAGATAAAACTTCACCGACAGCCGCGGGCTGCCTTCGCCGACGGGGAGCATGCCGCATTCGTAGGCGATGTCCTTCATCCGGTTCGGCGTCATGCGGTTGCGATTGACCAGCTTGCCAAAGAGCACGGACGCAAAGGAGACGAACAGGACAAACCCAACGGCCAATCCCAGCAGCAGCAGGACCGGGATGTATTCTTGAAGCTGTGATTCAGCGTTCATGCGGGCGGAACTTAGGAAACGTGGATTCGCTGTGCAAGGGCGGAGGTGGAAAAACCACGATTACATGGAGGCGGGTGTTCGTCGGAGATTGCGTCTCCAATCACAAAAATTCGAATCGCCATCCCCCCGTCCACCCGTAGGATCGCCCCACTGCCACATGAAACACACATTGACACTTTTCACTGCCGTGCTCGCCACAGCCGCCGTCCAAGCCGCTGAGGTCAAGATCAACCAGCCATTCCCCGTCAAGTGGACCATCACCGAAGGCATCAAGGCCCCCGAAAGCGCCTATCTCGACAAGAAGACCGGATGCATCTTTCTGTCCCAGATCGGGGCCGGCGGAGGCACGGGCAAGGACGGTGACGGCTGGATCTCCAAGCTCACGCCGGAAGGCAAGATGGAGAAGAACAAATGGGTCACCGGCCTGAATGCGCCGAAAGGCCTGCGCAGCCATGGCGACATGCTTTGGGTCAGCGATATCGACTGCATCGTCGGCATTTCCATTTCCAAAGCCAAGATCGTGAAGACGGTCCAGATTGAGAACGCCCAATTCCTCAACGACGTCGCCACCGGACCTGACGGAACGGTCTACGTCTCCGACATGGCCGCCGGAATCGTCTACGCGCACAAGGATGGCAAGACCTCCGTCTTCGCCGAAGGCGACAAGATCGAACACCCCAACGGCCTGCTCGTTCACAAGGGCAAGCTCTACCTCGGCGGCTGGGGCAAGAACCTGCAGAAGGACTTCTCCACCAACCCCCTCGGACGCCTTCTCGCCATCAACCTCAAGAACAAGAAGCAACGCGCCATTACCAAGAAACCCACCGGCAACCTCGACGGCGTGGAAGTTGACGGCAAAGGCGGCTTCATCGTCACCGACTGGCGCGCCGGCAAGATCTTCCACATCACCGCCAAGGGCAAAGCCACCGAGATCATCCAACTTCCCCGAGGCGCGGCCGATCACGCCTTCCTCACCGATCGCAACTGGTTGATCCTTCCCGAGATGTTGGAGAACAAAGTCAGCGCAATCGATCTCAGTGAGGTGGTGAAATGAAATTGCTGCGAATCGCAGCTGCTCTCCCATTCACCTGCGCGGCGCTGTTCGCCGAATCTCCTCGCAGCCAACAGGAACGAGAGGGAATCCAGCTGAGCCGGGGAGAGAACAACTTCCTGCATTTCCAACTTTCGCCAAAATCCAAGGACGGGGAGCACACACGCGCCAACTACGTTCATCCGCTCTACACGCCGGATGGACGTGTTCTGACGGAGGATTTCCCTGCCGATCACCTCCATCATCGCGGGATATTCTGGGCGTGGCATCAAGTGCTTCTCGATGGCAAGCCGGTCGCGGATCCATGGGTATGCAGGGATATCGAATGGTCGAAACCAAGCATCGGTGGTGGCTTGCAAGGCGGAGCAGGAGGCAAGAATCCCCCGGTTGGTTTCGAAGTCGTTCGCGATTGGCTGGTTCCCGATCCTGCGAATAAATCCAAGAAGCTGCCGCTGGTGCGGGTGAGTACAACCGTCACTGCGCGCGACGTAGACGAAGTGCGTATCATTGACTTCGACTTGAAGCTCCGCGCGCTGCGCAAAGGCGTCTCGCTCGGAGGTTCCAAGGACGTCAAGGGCTATGGCGGATTCTCCACGCGCATCACGCTGACCGATGACGTGAAATTCGAAGGGCAATCCGGTCCGGTGAAACCACAGAGAACCGCCGTCGAAGGCGGGGGATGGATGAACATCACCGAGACACTGGAAGGCAAACCCGTGGGAATGACGATCATGGTTCACCCCTCGCATCCGGGATTTCCATTGAAATGGATACTCCGTGCCAAGCGTAGTATGCAAAACCCCCAATGGCCGGGAAATCAGCCGATCGCGCTGCCAGCGGACGCCGACACTGAACTGAAGTACCGTCTGCTCGTGCACGATGGCTCGTTGAGCCGGGAAGCGATTGAGGCCCGGTGGAAGGCTTACATCGATCCTCCCCAATCCAGAATAGCGGGCGTGCAGGTTGCTGCGACTTCGTCTGCACAACCTGGATTCAAGTCCCTCTTCAACGGCAAGAATCTCGACGGCTGGGTCAACGTCAATTGCGCACCGGGAACCTGGCGCGCCACCAATGGCCTGATCTATTGCACAGGCTTTCCCACCGGCGCGCTTCGCACGACCCGCCAATACGAGAACTTCGTCCTCGAACTCGAATGGCGACACCTCAAGGCCGGTGGCAATGCAGGCGTCTTTCTCTGGTCCGGTCCGATTGGCGCGCAAGGCGTTCCTTTCCTACGCGCAGTTGAAGTGCAGGTTCTCGATCACGGATACATTACTCCCAACCTGAACAAGTCATACACCACGCACGGAGACGTCTTCCCCATCCATGGCTCCACCATGAAACCCTTCGGCCCGCATCGCGGCCAGCGCAGCTTCCCCTCCGAACGCCACAGCAATGGCGCGCCGGAATGGAATCACTACCGCATCGAGTGCAACAACGGCACACTCTGGCTCTGGGTCAACGGACACAAGGTTTCCGGTGGTGAGGACTGCAACTGGCGCAAGGGATACATCGCCCTTGAGTCGGAAGGCTCACCGATCGAATTCAAGAACATCCGCCTCAAGGAACTGCCCTCCACCGGCGCGACCAAGGAACAGACGGCTCCGCTCGCTGAAGGGCATCGCTCACTCTACACCGGCGTCGATCTGAAGGGTTGGAAGAGCGAAGGAATTCACGGCTGGGCTTCCCGCGATTGGCGGCTCGTCAACGAAGGGACCCCCGGCAACATTCTCTGGTCTGAGGCCCTGCCGGAGAACTTTGAATTCATTGTCGATTGCAAGTTGCGCGAAAAGGGCGAACAGGATGCCGGATCAATCATCCTTGGCGTCGGGAAGGAGTCCATCGTCGGAATACCGCTCGGGCTGGTGGCTGTTCCAAATGCCCCCTATTTCAACAAGCACAACCGTGGGTTTCATCGCTTCCATATCACCGTGCACAACGAACACGCACGGGTGACCATCAACGGAATCCCGGTCAACATCACCTTGCAGCCGATCAAGCCGGCCGGAGCGAGACACCGAATCGGAATCGTCGGTTCAAAGGTCGGCGTGGAGCTATCCGGGTTTTATCTGCGGGAGTTGGACTGATCGTGGCACAGTCGGCCCGCCGAGGTGTTGACGGTCGCGTTGGCGACGCGCCATAAATGGTTGGTAACGGAATTGTGGGTAATGGACAGCCCAGCGGGAGAGGGTTGGGTCGCATCCAAATCTATTCAGGTCGCTTGGCTGAGAGGGCGCCAGCGTCGTCGACAGTGTTTGGTTCTTCTCCCGACGCTGGAGCACAAGGATTTATTCCCGTTCTTCCAGCTGACGTTCCATCCAATCCGCGAGTTGCCCATCACCTGATTCCCGAAGCCCACTAATTGCGCCCCGCGCGTCGGCTTCGGGACGGCTTTGCCCCAGCTTGAACTTTCCTTCCAGCCGATCAATCCGGATCTCGAATCCAACAATGGCCTCCAACAGGCCGGCCCGGAAATCTTCGGGAAGCTCATTCTTCCATGGTGTTGCCCTTCCTGATTCGTAATTCGCAACGGTCCGATCAACCAGGTTCGTGAGTTCATCCCCGTCGATGATCCGCGCCCGGCCATACGCATGTACAGCAACGTAATTCCAGGTGGGAACCGCCTGTTCGCTCTCATACCACGACGGGGACACGTACGCGTGCGGGCCTTCGAAGATCACCAAAACATCGTCATCTCCGAATTGCTTCCACTGCGGATTCGCACGAGCGATATGTCCGAGCAGACGCGGGGTCTCAGCCGCGTCGTCAAGCACGATGGGAACGTGCGAAGCGAACGGCGCCTGGCCATCATGTGTAACGACCGTGGCAAAACTGAACTCGCGAATGACTTCGAACAGCGTTTCGCGATTGGTCTGTTCGGAGTGTTAAGGGATATACACACCTAGCTCTTTCCGTCTTTGTTTCCTGCCGCTCCCTCGTCTTCAACCCGCCGGGGAGGGGGCGCGTGGAGTTTCAGATAGAGCCAATCGCCGAGTTCTTGCAGGGGGCGTATCGATCCGTAGAACGGGGAGTAATAGAGCCGAAGCCGCACCACGGAGAGAAACATGACGAACGAACTTCGAAAGAACGTCGATGAGACTTTCGATCCAACTTTGTCCGTCCATTCCACCGGCAGTTCCAGCACGGTATAGTCCGCGTGTTTCAGGGAGTAGAGGAGGTTTACGTCGAAGGCCAGGTCCGCGATGCGAAGATGATCGTGGATTTTCTCGACCGCTTCCCGGCGCACGATCTTGGCCGGGCATTGCGTGTCCTTGATGTTCATCCAGAACAGGAGCTGGACGATCACGTGAAAGCAGCGGCTCGCGAACTGTCGGAAGAAGGGCTGCACCTGATGCAATACGGATTCCCGCAGCCAGCGTGAACCGATCACGCAATGCGCGCCGTCCATGTGGTTCATCAATTTGTGAAAAGCCTCCGGTGACGTGGCGCCATCCGCGTCCACATAACCAATCCAATCTGCCGATGGCGCGAGTCGGAGACCTTCGATCAACGCGCCCCCCTTGCCGATGGGCATGGCAATATCGTCCGCATTGACTTCGGGGAAATCCTCGTGGACGCGATTCACAACTTCCAGCGTGTTGTCCGTGCAACCGTTGAGTACGACCAGAATTTCGAACTTGCCGTCGTAGTTCTTGCGAAAGTACGTGGCGTATTCGCGCAGGGTCGGCTCGATGCGCTCCGCCTCATTGTAGGCGGGGATCAGCAACAACACGCTTTTGGCCGGTTTTGGCACGCGCGGTGATTAGCAGAGCAGGCGGGGAGATGGAAGTTAGGAAAACTTCAAACTCCAAGTTTCAATCTACGAAGCTCACTGGAGCTGAAAGCTTGAGGATTAAATTTTCTCACTCCTTTTTCATCCGCTCCTGAGCAGCGGAGAGCCGGGCGATGACCTTTTCGCGGCCAAGCACTTCCATCAGATGATAGAGGCTGGGGCCGACGGTTGAACCGGTGCAGGCCAGGCGCGTGGGATGAATGAGTTTTCCGGGCTTCATGCCAAGTTCGCTGGCGGTGCTTTTCAAGACGCTCTCAATCGCGAGCGGATCAAAGCTGCTCAGGGATTGCAGGGCCGATTTCAGTTTCTCGATTGGCTCCACGTTTTCCGGAATGAAACTCTTGCCCATTGCTTTTTCGTCGTACTCGCTGACGTCATGAAAGTAGAAGGCACTGAAGTTCGGAACTTCAGTGAAGGTCTTGATCTTCTCGCGGACCGTATCAAGCGCGGCTTTCACGTAGTCGATTGGGTGAGACTTGGTATCGACTCCGGAGTCGGACAGCGCATGCGTTGAGAGTTCGTAATAGCGGTCGTCGCCCATCGACTTGATGTGCTCGAAGTTCAACCACTTCAGCTTGTCGTGGTCGAACTTGGCGTTCGCCCGGTGGATTTGTGGCAGGTCGAAAATCTCAGCGATCTCTTTGGCGAGGAAAACGTCCTTTTGTTCGGGATGCGTCCAGCCGAGGAGCGAGATGTAGTTGGTCACGGCTTCCGGGGCGTATCCATTCTCCTGGTAGTATTGAATCGATGAACCTTCGAATCGTTTGCTCATCTTTTTGCCATCCTGCGTCAAGATCAGCGGGATGTGCGCAAACTTCGGCGGTTCCACACCAAACGCATTGAACAGCGCAATGTGCTTCGAAGTGTTGCTCAAATGATCCTCGCCGCGAATGACATGAGTGATGCCCATGTCGAGGTCATCAACGACGTTCACGAGATGGAACACCGGCTGGCCATCCGAACGAACGATGACGAAATCGGGATCCTCCGCTTCGCGGTCGGTCAATTCGCGCACGACGTCACCGCAGATGAGATCCGGAATCTTCACCGGCTCGCGCGTCATGCGGAACTTGATGGCGCCCTCGTGCTCGTAGGCAAGGTCGCGGAAGAGCAGGGCTTCCACGCGCTGTTCATAGTCGGCCTTGCGTTGGGATTGGAAATACGGACCGCGATCTCCTCGACTGGCGCCGGTCGCGTCGCCCGTCACCGGCCCTTCATCCCAGTCCAGACCCAGCCAATGCAGTCCGCCGATGATGGCGTCCATCGCTTCCTGTGTGTTGCGCGCCGTGTCCGTGTCCTCGATGCGGAGGACGAATTTGCCGCCCGTGCGCCTGGCGTAGAGCCAGTTGAACAGGGCGGTGCGCGCACCGCCAATGTGAAGATAACCGGTGGGACTGGGGGCAAATCTGACTCGAACGCTCATTTGTGGAGCGGATTAAACGGATCGGAAAGGCCAGTTGGAAGAGTAATCAGATCCGAGCGCAAAAAGTCTGCAGGAAACCAAACTCCAAGTCTCAAGCTCCAAATAAGCTCCAAGCTGCAAATTCCAATAAAACGCCACCGGATTCCCGGAGTGGCTCAGACTGGAGCTTCAATTTTGAAGCTTAGTTGGAGCTTGGGACTTGGAGTTTTGGGTTTTACGCACCCCGGCGAATAACTTCTTGGACAGCCCGCTTGCTTTTCGCATGGGAAGCAGGTACCCATGCATCCCCGGGAACCGTGTGTTCGGTTCCCGGTTGTTTTTTTATGAAATACGTTTTCATCACCGGTGGTGTGATCAGCTCCCTTGGAAAGGGTCTGACCGCCGCGGCATTGGGTACTTTGCTGGAGAATCGCGGTCTCAAGGTCGCGCTGCAAAAGTTCGACCCCTACCTGAATGTCGATCCGGGAACCATGAGCCCGTTTCAGCATGGCGAGGTTTACGTGCTCGATGACGGTGCGGAGACGGATCTCGACTTGGGGCACTACGAGCGCTTCACGCGGACGCCTCTGAGCCGCTTCAACAATCTCACGAGCGGGCAGGTCTACCAAAGCGTCCTCAACAAGGAGCGCGAGGGCAAATACCTCGGCAAAACCGTGCAGGTGATTCCACATGTGACAGATGAAATTCAGGAACGCATCCGGAAGATCTCCGACACCTCGGATGCCGATGTTCTCATCACGGAAATCGGCGGGACGACGGGCGACATCGAAGGCCTGCCTTTCCTGGAAGCCATTCGCGAATTCTATCTCGATGTCGGTCCGGAGAACGTCGTGTTCATCCACGTCACCTACGTTCCCTTTATCAAGGCGGCCGGCGAGCTGAAGACCAAACCCACCCAGCAGTCCGTTGCGAAGCTGCGTGAGATCGGTATCGCTCCGCACCTGCTCGTTTGTCGCTGTGAGTACCCCTTGGACAAAGAGCTGCGCCGTAAGATCTCCATGTTCTGCAATGTGCCTTACGAAGCGGTCATTGAAGAAAAGGATGTGGATCATTCCATCTACGAGGTTCCATTGATGCTTGAGCGCGAGCGCTTGGATGAACTGGTCTGCAAGTATCTCCATCTGGACGCGCAACCCGCCGAGATGAGCGAATGGCAGGAGATCATTCGCAAGTTGATTGCCCCGCAACATCGCGTGCGGATTGGCGTGGTCGGGAAATACATCGAGTTGCAGGACGCGTACAAGTCTGTCTACGAAGCGACAATCCATGGCGGAGTGGCGCATGACTGCGGAGTCGTGTTCGAAAAGATCGAGGCCGAAGACATTGAGAAAGAAGGCGTGGACAAGATGCTCCAGAAACTCGGTGGCATCCTCGTGCCCGGCGGTTTCGGGGAACGGGGCACGGAAGGCAAGGTGATGGCCGCACAATACGCGCGCGAAAACGGCGTGCCCTATCTCGGCCTCTGCCTGGGCATGCAGATCGCCTGCATCGAATTCGCCCGGAATGTTCTCGAACTCGAAGGCGCGCACAGCACGGAATTTGATGCGGACACCCCCCACCCGGTGATCTGCCTGATGGACGAGCAGCACAAGGTGACCAAGAAAGGCGGCACAATGCGGCTGGGTTCACAGCCCTGCAATCTCAAGCCCGGTTCCAAGGGCGAGGAGATTTATGGTGCATCAGAAATCCAGGAACGCCACCGTCATCGCTACGAGTTCAATACGGACTACAAGGAACGTTTCGAGGAAGCCGGATTGACATTCGCCGGAACTTCGCCTGATGGCGGCCTCATGGAACTCATCGAATTGAACGATCATCCCTTCTTCATGGCCTGCCAGTATCACCCAGAATTCAAAAGCAAGCCCGATTCCGCGCATCCGCTTTTCAAGGCGTTCATTGCCGCGGCACATCAATCGCAACACAACAAACCCATTTCATGAGCCTCATCATTCGCGTCACACTGCTCGCTATTCTCGCAACAGTCTGTTCGGACGCCGAGGCCCAACGCCGACGTGGCGGGGCGCGTTGGGCGCAGATGGAAGCCCAGTCACTGGCCGCCGGTTTCAAGGGCGTGACGACTGACGGCAAGGCAGTTTCCGGTCTGTTCGAAATCCGTGCAACCGGAGTTTCCACGGAACTCATCATCAAGGCCGCAAAGGGTTTCCTCAACGGACTCACTGACAAACAGGCGATCAAGGTGAGCTTCGAGGAGAAGCGCGGAACCAACAACCGCCTCGAATTGTTTCGTGACAACGAAGTCGTTCCATACGAAGGAATCAAGGCAAGCGAGTTGAACTAGAAGCAGAAGTCAGACTTGCTCGGCGTCATTGCCCAGTTCGTGGGCGATATGAGAGAAGGCCACGCAAAGGTGAAGATGAGTGAGGTGAAGAAACACCTCCACGCCACTTACTTTGCCTGGGCGGGCAGAACCAATGATGATGCGCCTTCACAAGCTTGGTACGCTTCAATGGAAGTTCGACGCTGATCATCTTTGGCTGTTGGGCGCAGCCAGCGTAGGCGAATCGTGAAGAGGAATTCAGTCTTGGAAGCCCCAAGCTTGGATTTTGGATTTGAAGCTTTTAACCCTGCCTCCAAATCCCCCACATTCCGCACATGCAATTCGTCAGACTCACCACCTGCCTGTGCGCGCTTTTTCTCGCCACAACCGTCCAGCCGGCCGGGCGGCCAAACGTCATCATCATCTACACCGACGATCAGGGGTCGGTGGATGCGAATTGCTATGGGGCGAAGGATTTGATCACGCCAAACATCGACCGTATTGCCGCGACGGGCGTGCGCTTCACTCAGATGTATTCGCCTTCGGCAATTTGTTCCGCGTCGCGGGCGGGCTTGATGACCGGGCGTATTCCTCCCCGTGCAGGCGTGCCAGGAAATGTGTCATCACAGAAAGGCAAGGCCGGCATGCCGACCGAGCAGATCACGATCGCCGAGTTGCTGAAGAATAACGGCTACGCGACCGGGCACATCGGCAAGTGGCATCTCGGCTACACGCCCGAGACCATGCCCAACGGACAAGGCTTTGATTACAGCTTCGGCCACATGGGCGGCTGCATCGACAACTACTCCCACTTCTTCTACTGGGTGGGCCCGAATCGCCACGACCTCTGGCGCCAAGGCAGGGAGGTCTGGCATGACGGCGAATACTTCGGC
The DNA here is from genome assembly GCA_002715965.1 of Verrucomicrobiales bacterium. Classification (GTDB taxonomy): domain Bacteria; phylum Verrucomicrobiota; class Verrucomicrobiia; order Limisphaerales; family JAYPXF01. Next base: position 49,393 of record PBAL01000074.1, read on the forward strand.
GACATGATGGTCGACGAATGCAAGGGATTCATCACGCGCAACCAGGAGAAGCCCTTCTTCATCTACTGGGCGATCAACTGGCCGCATTACCCTCTGCAAGGCACGGACAAGTGGCGCAAGAAATACAAGAACCTCCCCCATCCGCGGGACAAGTATGCGACCTTCGTCTCCACCACGGATGAACTCGTCGGCCGTGTGCTCGATCACCTGGAAGCCCTCAAGCTGCGCGAGAACACCATTGTGTTGTTCCAATCCGATCACGGGCATTCCGTGGAAGAAAGGACCTTTGGCGGTGGTGGAAGCGCGGGGGACTATCGCGGTCATAAGGGCAACCTGTTCGAGGGCGGCATTCGCGTTCCTTCTGTAATTTCCTGGCCGGCCGGATTTCCCAAGGGCCAAGTGCGGGATCAATTCGTGGTCGGCACGGATTGGTGGCCGACCTTCGCGGAACTCACCGGTGCGAAGAAACCCAAGGGACACAAGATCGATGGCAGCTCGATCGTGAACATCATCAAGAGTTCCAAGGCCAAGACCCCGCACGACAATTACTACTGGCAGCTCGGGCGTGGGAAGAACCCCCAATGGGCCGTTCGCGAAGGCAATTGGAAACTTTACAACGCAGCACGTGAAAACGTGAAGCCCGACTCGGCAACCGCCTTGAGCAACGAAGACAAAAAAGGCTTTCTCGCCGATCTCAGCAAGGATGTGACCGAGTCGAAGAACCTGGCCAAATCAAACCCGGACGTGGTCAAACGGCTGCGGGCGATCGCGGCCAAGTATCAAGCCGAGCTGAACTGAAATGACCAGATCGAGTTCGAATGAAAAGCAGAACCACAATGCGAGCCTTCTCCCTCAGCGCGCACTGCGTTGCAGCCGGTCTCCTGACGTTCATCGCGAACGGACAGCCCACCCCGGTGATTTAATTTGGTCCCGACAGGGTGATTTCGGCAGTCGGAGATATTTGAAAAAGAATCCCGGCTCAGCCGAGTGGTAGCCATCAGCATCAAGCAACATGCCAAACTTTCATATTCGCAAAATGGAACTTGGAGATCGCCAGGAGATCTCCCATCTCATTCATCATTCACTGAATGCGTATTACGATTCCATCGGTCGCGGCAGACCCATGCCGGGTGATCCCATCGGCCGTGCGATCTTCTTTGACGTTTACTGGAAGACCGATCCGGCCGAAGGGATCGTCGCCACAGATGATGACTCCGGCGCGATTATCGGATCTTGTTTCGTTCATCCGCGCGAAACCCATATCTCGCTCGGGATCATGAATGTGCACCATGAACACTTCGGCCGGGGCGTCGCGCGTTCCTTGTTGGCCGCGGTCACCGATCTCGGCAAAGCCGAGGGCAAATCGGTCCGCCTGGTTTCAAGCTGTTTCAATCTCGACTCCTATTCTCTCTACACCCGGGGCGGGTTCGTTCCATTCAATACCTTTCAGGACATGATGGTGAGCGTGCCCGAAGGCGGACTCGACCATCCGGCGCCGGAAGGCGTCACAGTCCGCGAGGCCACACCTGACGACGTCAAGGCGATGGGAGAACTTGAGATGCAGGTGTCCGGTATTTCGCGGCTTGCCGACTACCAATACTTCATTCGAAACGAAGAAGGGTTTTGGCATGTCAGCGTCATCGAGGGAAAAGAAGGATTGGACGGATTTCTAGTTTCCTGCGGATCTCCCGATTTCAACATGTTGGGTCCAGGCGTGGCGCGGGAGGAGACTCATGCGGCCGCGTTGATCCATGCCGAACTGAATCAAAACCGAGGACGCAGCCCGATCTTCCTGGTGCCGGTGAATTCCGGCGATCTCGTTGCGCAGCTCTACGCATGGGGCGCCCGCAATACTGAGATGCACGTCGCCCAGAGCTTCGGTCCTGCGCGCGAAACGCGGGGTGTGGTCATGCCCACCTTCCTGCCGGAGACCGGATAGTGGCCGAGCGATCACCTACCCCAAAGGCGACGCGACCCAGCCGCAGGCCAAGGGCAACAAGATCATTGCCCACGTCTGCAACGATCTCGGCGGCTGGGAAAAGGGCTTCGTCGTCGCCATCAGCCGTCGCTGGCCCGAACCGGAGAAATCCTACCGCGAATGGCATCGTCATCGCTCGAAAAACGATTTCGCCTTGGGCGCGACGCAATTGGTTCAGGTTGAAAAATATGCCTGGGTCGTAAACATGATCGGCCAGCGCGGCATGAAAACTGGCAGCAACGGCCCGCCCGTGCGTTATGAAGCGATCGAGAAGTGCCTCCACGAAGTCGCGCGCCAGGCAATCGAGATCAGTGCGTCAGTGCACATGCCGCGAATCGGCTGCGGGCTTGCCGGGGGCAAGTGGGAGCGGATCGAACCGATCATCGAAACCTCACTGAAGAACGCCGGCGTGGATACCTACGTCTACGACTTTGGCTGATCGCGCAGCTGATCAGAGCATCTTCTGCAGCAGTTCCTCGTTCGTCTTGAACTTGCGCAGCGCTCCGGTGAGCGTGTCCATGGCCTCGACGGGATTGAGGTCGACCATGGTGCGACGAAGTTTGCGCACGGCGTCGATGTGGTGGGGCGGGAAGAGTTTTTCTTCCTTGCGCGTGCCGCTTCGCGGGATGTCGATCGCGGGATAGAGTCGGCGATCGGAAAGCTTGCGGTCGAGGATGAGTTCCATGTTGCCCGTGCCTTTGAACTCCTGGAAAATCAGTTCGTCCATGCGGGAACCGGTGTCCACGAGGGCCGTGGCGATGATGGTGAGTGATCCGCCTTCCTCAATCTTGCGTGCAGCTGCGAACATCTTGCGCGGAATTTCCAATGCCCGGGCATCCACACCGCCGGACATGGTGCGTCCACTCCCGCCATGCACGCTGTTGTAGGCGCGGGCGACACGGGTGATGGAGTCGAGGAGGACCAGGACGTCCTTGCCCGATTCCACTATTCGTCGGCAACGCTCGATGGTGAATCGGGAAAGTCGCACGTGCGTTTCCAGATCCATGTCGTTGGAAGAGGCCACGACTTCGGCGTTCACGGAACGGGAGAAGTCGGTCACTTCCTCGGGACGCTCGTCGATCAACAGGACGATGACAGCCATCTCCGGATGGTTCACCGTCACGGAATTGGCGATCTGCTTGAGCACGGTGGTCTTGCCCGTGCGGGGAGGCGCAACGATCAATCCGCGCGTTCCCTTGCCGATTGGAGTGACGAGATCAATAACACGCGTCTCGACTTCATCCGGGTCCGTCTCGAGGTTGATCTTCTCGATCGGATCGATGGTGGTGAGGTTCTCGAAGCGGACGGACTTGGTGTAGTCCATGAACTCCATTTCGTTCACGCGATGCACTTCGCGCAGCTGCGGGCTGACACCACGGTGCGGTGGCTGAAGACCACCTTCAATCAGCGCGCCTTCGCGGAGAAAATTCCGCTTGATCGTGTCCGGTGTGACAAAAATGTCAGTCGGTTTCGGCTGATAGTGGTTGTCCTTCGAACGCAGGAAACCAAAGCCTTTCTCGGATACCTCAAGATATCCTCCGCCGGTTTCCGGCACTTTCAAATCCGTGCGCGGCCGATTGCCTTTCTTACCTTTACCTTTGCCTTTTCCCATAATTTCAAATTGTTGTGATCGTAAAAAATACAGGTCCAAAGAACACACGCCCAATGCGCTTGGCTAAGACGATGGAACTCTCGGAAAATTCGTCGGGTTGGCTGATCGGGAAGTCGAAGTTGCGCCGACGGAACCTGCGATGCGGGGTATCTCTAATCTCAGAATTCGTTGTTGGCAACAAAAAATTGCGAAGGCGGGGAACACCGTGTGTGATTGGAAGTGGGGCCGAGAGGCGCGGAGTGGCCGGACATGAGCTGAAAGGACCAGAAGACGATCATCGACCGAATTCCCTATCCCAAGCCAACATGGCCGAATCCCGAGGTCATTTTCTTCTTTCTCGGGTTCTTTCCCCTTTTCCTTCGCCCGGATGCGTCAGCGTGGACTCTGGGCGCGATGATGGTCCACGTGACGGTGATCAGATTTCTGTATCAGGCTGTGTTGGTGTTTGTGGGTGACGGGATTGCGCGCCGACTGAAGGCGATTCCATCTGCGCGTCGAAATGGGCGGCGCGTCAACGTGCTGTCCCTGCCCCAATCGTGGAGCCGAGGCCATGGGCGTGCTTGCAACTACTTCTTGGCAACTTTCGCTGCAGTGATCGGCGCGGGGAAATCCTTGATCAGCTTTCCGTCCTCGCCGTTCCAGACGCGAAGCACTCCATCTTGTCCGCCGGCAACGACGATGGCGCCGTCGGGGGTGGATGCAGCCGAGTTCATGAAGTCGGCAGTGCCGGAAAAGGAGCGTTGGGCGCGGCCGCGTTCGTCGAGGAAGCGAACATGGCTCTCAGCGGTTGTGGCGAGGAAGCGCGATTCGTATCCGATGAACTGGAGGGAGGTGATCTCCTTGGTGTAGCCCTTGATGGTGTATTTGGCTTCACCGGTCACGAGGTTCCATACCTTTACGATGCCGTCGGCACCGGCGCTGAGGAGCGTGCGCATGTCGGGTTTCAAATCGACGTCCATGACCTGGTGCGTGTGTCCCTCGAAGGAAAACAACTTCTTGCCGGTCTTTACTTCCCAGATTTTCGCGAACTTGTCCGCTGCGCCGGAGGCCAGCCATTGGCCGTCGCGTGAGAAGTCGAGGCCAAGGACAATGTCGCTGTGGCAGTTGTAGATCTCCTGAACCTTCGCGCCGCTCGCGGTGTTCCAGATGATCACCTGTCCGCTGCGCGAAGTGTCCCCACTGCCGGTGGCCAACAGTGATCCATCGGGACTGAAAGCAGTCGAGTAGACACGCCCGGTGATGGGCGACTTGGCGGTGGCCGTGCCGATCGTACGAGAGAGCGACCACCCTGGCTCAATGGCCTTCAGCGAAGTCTGTGCCGCATGGCTCACGAGTTCGTTGCCCACGAAGCTCATCGCCGATTTGCCGACCGCATGTTTGCTCAATCCGGTCGCAGTTGCCGAGCTGTAGACATGCGCAATGCCGTCTGCGTTCTGCAGCGCGATGTATTGGCCACCGCTGGAGAATGAGCCCGAGATCCATTTCTTGGCGGCTGCCGTTGTAGACTTTTGCACGGCAGCCAGGTCGGTCTTGGCAGTTGCTGCCAGCTTCTTCGAGGCTTCGAGTTCACCCTTGGCCTTGTCGACCGCCTTGGCCGCGCGATCCACATCGACCACCGCGCGCTTGGCCTGCTCCACTGAGGATTTATAGGCCTGGGCGGGCTTCTCGGCATCGACAAGTTTCTTCTCTGCATCGGCGAGGGCTTTCTTGGCGTCATCGACCTTCTTCTGCTCCGCCTTCTTGGCCGCGTCGTCCTTGGCGGCAGCAAGGGCTTTCTCAGCGTCTGCGACTGACTTGTCGGCTTTGGCCTTGGCATCCTGTGCGGCCTTCAGATCCTTTGCCTTGTCGTCGGATTCCTTCTTTTTCTTGTCCCTGTCTTCGTTGGCTTTCTTCAGGGCATCATCGGTCTTCTTCTTGTTGGCCTCTGCTGTCTTCACGGCGCCTTCGTGATAGGTGACCTCCGTGCGGGCGAAAGCCTCATACCGTGTTTGACCAGCGAGTTCGCCAGCTTTTTCGAAATCACCGCGGATGTCTTTAACCAGTTTCCCATCTGCCGCATTCGAGAGTTTTGCGGTGGTGGAACCGTCACCCATACTCAGGATGAGCTTCCCATCTGTGCTCAACGCAACGGAAGCAACCTCAGCACCCTGGGTGATCTTCTTCAACTCCTTCGCGTTTACGGCGTCCCAAGTGCGCACGGTTTTGTCCTGGCTACCGGATACGATTGTGTTCCCGGAGTTCGAGTCGAGTGACGTGATCGCGGCTGAGTGTCCTTTCAGTTCTTTGACGACTTTCTGGTCCTTCGCTGAAACCGCAATCTTCCAGGTGCGGATGATCTTGTCGGAGCCGGCTCCGGCGACGAATTCATTGCCGCCAAAGATTGCGACTGCGGTCAGGTCGGAGGGTGATTTGATCTCGGTGACCAACGCACCGTCCGACACGCTCCAAACCCGGATCGTCTTGTCGCTGGATGCGGCTGCCACGCGGTTTCCATCCGCGGCCAGGCTGATGTCCTTGATCTGACCGGCCTTGATGGAGAAGGTCTTGAGTTCCCGTTTGCTGACAGCATCGAACACGCGCACGGAACTGCCTTCACCAACTGCAAAGCGATTGCCATCCCGGCTGGCCGAAATCCTGGCGGTCGCCCCACCGGCAAGCATGGACGGACCGGCGTGTTTCTTGGTCCAGAACTTCACTTCCTGGTAACTGCCGGAAACAAGCGTATTGCCGTCCGGGCTGAAGTTCAGCGTATAGGCCATGTCGTGATGCGCGACCTTCTGGCCGTTGTAACGCTTGTCCGCGGCGATCTTCGGATCAGTCAATTCGGCGACGAGTCGTTGGGTGGGAAGGTGATACACGTGCACGCGGTTGCCGCGATTGGCGGCCGCGTATTGTCCGTCATCAGAAAGGGCGACCGTATAGATCGGATTGAAGCTGGCTGCTAGAGGTTGCCAGTCGATCTTGGTGAAGCCGATCACTTCACCTTTGGCGCCTTGATCGATCCAGAGTTTCAAGAGCGCAAGCTGGGAAGGTGTCAGGTTTTTGGCGCCGGACTTGTTGCCCTTCGGAGGCATGATTGGATCTTCCGTGTGACTGGCGACCTGAAAGAGCAGGCTTTCCGCGCTCTTGCCGGGCTTGGTCGCGGGACCGGAGTCGCCTCCTTCGAGAATCAACTTGGGCGTTTCGAGATTCAGATCCGCCTTGGCCTTGGTGGTGTTGTGGCAGGCGAGACAGTTGGCGCGCAGGATGGGGAGGATTTCCTTTTCGAAATCGACGGTGGATTTGCGCTCCAGCTTGGCAACGGTGAGCGCAGCCGAGGCGTTCAGAGTGCTTGCGACAAAAGCGACGGCAAGGAGTTGAGTAGATTTTCGGATCATTTCTTGGGCTTCGGATTGACCTTCACGAAAAACGGCATCGAATAGAAATCAACGGTAAGAGAACTGGGTTTGGTCTTGGCGGCCAGATCCTTGGCCTTTTTCTTCGCGGCATCGCGCTTGGCCACAAGATCTTTTGCCACCTTGGCCGCCTCGTCCGCTTCCTTCTTCACGGCCGCAACTTGGTCAGGCGTCAGACCCTTGATCTTGGTGACATCGGTCAGCGACTTGGCGTGCTTCTCTGCTTCGGCGGCCTTGGCTTCGGCGGTTTTTGCATCAGCTTCAGCGGTTTCCAGAGCCTTCGAGCGACGACGATAATTCCCCTTGGAGTTTGTCTTGAGGTAAAGCTGATGCGTGCCTTCGGGGAGCTTGTAGGTGGCGAGGTTGATTTCCAGCGAACCGCCTTCCTTCTTGATGGTGGCATCCTTGATCTTCCCAAGCGCCGAATGACCGTAGGGTTTAATTTTCAGGTCGGCTGCGAACTCTCCGCGACGCGCGACCTTCACAGGCACCTTCACCTTTCCACCAACAGTAACTTCAAGCGGTTTGCCGGCATCGGCGATCAATTCTATCGGAGCGCTTTCCCTGGTCACCGCCAATACCAGACGATCGCTCAATCGGACGTGCGCCTTCTCTGTAGTGGATGCGCTATAGTCGATATCCCAGTTCACAGAAGCGATGCGTGCAGTTCGGGTAACCGCTTTCCCGGCCAGCTTGGACTTGCCGACCACGCGAACGGATCCGGCCCATTCCTTGGCGGTCTCGGACCCGCGAAGCAAGAGAAGACCCGCCTTCGCCGAACCCGTGAATCTCAGCGGGCTGAACGAAACACCATCCGGAAGACCTTCCACCTCGATGTTGACCTCGTCCTTGAACCCATCACGCCGGAACAACAGCACGTTCAACGCCTCGACATCTCCCTGGCGCAAAACGGTGTTGGAGCGCCAGACATCACGACGATCGGTCTTCGCCTTGCGTGGAATGGGTTGAGCGACCAGAAAGTAATCAGGACGTTCCTTGCGGAAAATGAGGCGATAGACACGCCGAGGGTCGGCAGTCACGCCGTTGAAGAGATCGCGCACGACCACCCGATAGGAACCATCAGCCTTCACTTCAAAGCGCGCATCGTCGTCATGATGAAAGGTGTCAAAATCCACTCCGCCAAAGTTTTTGTCCGCGTCGCCCAAGGTCAGCACGTCGGAGTAAGTCCACTTGCCCTCCTTGTCCTGAGTCGCTTTCTGGATGACGACAAGCGGGTCGGTTGAGTGGCCGTATCGATGCGAAATGATTTCAGCCTGGTAAACCTCCCCTTTCTTCGCGTCGAATGAGTAATAGTCCCGATCCCGTGCGGGGTAGAATTGCCCGGAGATATCGCAGGGCAACTTGACGGCCTGCGCTTTTTCAGGCGAGTTGTTTGGTTCGGTTTCCACCACGACCGCGTTTGATGCGAACCCGATCAGGTGTCCGTGAGAAGCAAAGCCTTCCAAAGTCGCGCCTCCTTCACTCAGCGAGATACCGGCGGGCAATGCCTGGCTCGATTTTGGCGCGGTGATTTCCACCTCCTTTATCTCGACGGCCGTCCGATCGATCTTGGCCTTGGTCGCTGCGCCTTTCAGATTGCGGCCGAAGAGTTTCACCTTTGACTTCGCGCCAGGCTTCACCGCGAGTGGAAGTATGTAATCCACCTGCGCACCAGCTGAGATCTGCAGTCGATAGTAGTAAGATGGACCACCGCGAAACACGCGATCGGATACGCACACGAACACGTCCCCATCAATCGAAGCCGTGAAATCAATCACCTCTTCATTGTCAACGTGCCCAACCTCTTGCCGCGAACTGTCAAAAATCGTCAATACACCCGAGGACTGAGAATCCAGAGAGCGATCGAGCAGTTGCAAAGTCAGCCGTTGGCCTTTCTTGAGAGCGACTTTGTAGAAATCGTTGTTCTCCTTGTCGGTGTGTCCGTTGATGACCGAATTCACAGTGACCGGCATTGCCTTCTCAAACGAAACGTTACCGGTGACCCCGACGATGTCGTTCATTCGCGTGACCGCGATCGATCGTGGATTGGATGCACCGTATTGGCCGACAACCCACGCGCTGTAGACTCCATCGGGAACGTCCTTGCTGATAGTGACGGTAAACTTCTTTCCGTCGGCGTGCAGTTTCCCGGTCAGGCCGGGATGGGAGAAAAGGATCTGCCGGAGCTGATCGAGATTGGCCCCACTCGGCGTGATGTCCAGGGTGGCACCCGCCTTGCCGCCGGCTGGGAACAGCGCGGACAAGCTCGCGACCGGCAGTTGCGCATGCGATTGTTGGCCGGCGAACAGGCCGGCCAGAACCATAAATCCAACAATTATTCGCTTCATGAATGCAATGGGTGCGTCAATGGACGCACGCAATACTGGTTGAATTCTGAAACAATCGTGGGTTTTGGAAGCCCGCGTCAAGCTCGCGGAAGAGGGAAGGTTGAATTCGCTCGCACAGTTACGCCATCAAAGATTTCCCAATGCGAATCAGGTGATCTTGTATTTGCTCTCCTCTTTCTTCGGCAGAACGGCGGCCGAGCGCAGATAAACCCGGCAGGTGTAGCTCTCCAGAGCGAGGAGTTCGCCGGCAAAATCCTGATCTGTGCCGGCTTGTTTCTCCAGCTCTTCAAATCGGCCTTTGGATATCTGGACAACAGCCTCCAGTTGCTTTTCGCCGAAGTCCGACTTGATGGGAGCGAGGGCGAATATTGCGCGGAAGCCGTTCTCGCGTCCAAGGAAGCGGTCGTAGGCGTAAGGCTCGGCACGGACGAGCTCGCCCGCCCATTTCACGTTCTTACCCTTGAACTCCTCGTTGAAGCGCTTCTCCGATTCAAGACCGTAGACATCCGCGCCGAAGCAACGATCGCGAAATTCCTTCACTGAGTCGGACAACTTCTCAGGCGCCTCAACCTTCACCGGTTCAACGCGGTCTTTCTCCGTGACTTTGACGGTCTTGGCTTTGGCATCTTTGTCCGGGGCGTCTTTGCTGGGTTCGGGTTTCGAACCGGGTTTCTGCTCAGCTTGCTTCTCCGGGATTTTTTCGTCCGGGTCCGGCGTCAGCGGAGGAGGTTTGGCGGTCACTGGCTCGGGGTTTGCCGTGGGCGAAGTTCCCATGATGATGGTTACGAGTTCATCGAGGGTGATGTCCCAGCGTTTCTTCGCCCAAAGCGCGCGAAGGTCTTTCCACGGAGTGACCTGTGTGCCGGGCGGGTAATCGCACCAGTGAGCGAGATACGAACGGTGATTGATGATCACGTAAACGAGGAGAAGAAACGCGAGGAAGCTCACGATGCTGCCAAAGACAACCACCCAAGCGCCCAGGATCAAGGCGCCGGCAAGGACCATTGGAATGGCCGAATCCCAATCGATTTTCTTGGTGGCCGGATTGCGAACAATTCCCACCGCGTGAATCAAGGTGGCCATCCACCAAGCCACCGCCACCCAGGCAAACGGAGCGAAGATGATGCCGAAGATTCCAGCCAATCCCGGAACGGCTGCAAAACCAGCGACGCGAATCCATTGCGCCAGGGGGCGTTTCACGGTCTGCGCGCTGGTCGCGCTCGTATGAATCGCAACGTAGACCGCCACCGCACTCAATAGAATCGCAATTACGACAAACTCAAGCAGACCGATGAAATCACCAAACGAGGTCAGCCCGGCCGCTGATACGATGCTGGCCGCGGCCAAGATGGTCCAAGCCGTTCCGGTCGCTTTTTCATCCGTCGCGACCGCGATGAATTCATCGTGGTCGAAAGTCGCACATTTCTTTATTCGTTCAGCCAGGGCCATCGCTTGTTTGGACGCGTCAACGTCTTCGCGGGCTACGACATATTTCATCGCCCGGAGTTCGGGACACAAAACGCGTTTGTCAGTTGCAAACTTCCGTTCTCACCCGGGCGAATGATGCTTGCTGGTGCTTGCCGGGGAAAGGATATTGGGCGCGGCGCAGATGTTGAATGCGGACGGAAAACCCGAGGAACGCGCAAGGATTCCCGAATGGGCGGCCGCCCTTGATGAGATTGTCGCCAAATCCCAGGAACGACTGATCGGAATTCGACGCCACCTCCACCAGCATCCCGAGCTCAGTGCCGCCGAACAGGAAACGACGCGCTACCTCAGCGGCTTGATTGAGGAGCTCGATCTTGAAGTTCGAACCGGTCCGCGCGATCGCGGCTTGATCATTGATTCACGCCCCCCCGCAGATTTGAGACGCGTTGCGGTCAGGGGTGATATCGATGCCCTGCCGATTCAGGATCAAAAGGAAGTTTCGTACAAGAGCCAGAACGCAGGCGTCATGCACGCCTGCGGGCACGATGCCCACTCCGCCTGCATCATCGGCGTGATTCGCGCCTTGGCCGAGCTCCAGAAGAACGAGCTCATCCCGTGGCCGGTGCATTGGAGGGCGATTCTTCAGCCTTCCGAGGAAATCGCTTCCGGCGCGAAGGAAATGATTTCCATCGGCGCTCTCACCGGTGTGGAGGCAATCTTTGCGCTCCATCTCGAACCGGCAAAACCCACTGGTGTGATTCGTGTGAAGAACGGCACCTTTACCGCGTCCTGCGATGAATTCGAGGTGCACGTCACCGGCCGGGGTGGACACGGTGCGCGCCCGCATGAGACAATCGATCCAATTGCTGCGTCAGCACAATTGATCACGGCGATTTATCAGATGCTTCCGCGCAAGATGAATCCACAGGTGCCGGTGGTTGCATCGGTCGGAGAGATTTCCGCGGGGCACAGTCCGAACGTCATTCCCGAAAAGGCCGTGCTCAAGGGAACCATTCGTGCCTTGAGCGAAAAAGCCCGGACGTCCGCGAAGGAAACATTGGAAGACATCGTCTCCGGAATCGCACGCCTCACCGGCTGTCGGATGGAAACAAGCTTCGCGTACGGATGTGCGGGTGTCGTGAACGACCCGGACTTGACCGACATCATCCGCAGCGCCAGTCACACGATTCCTGAGGGGATTGACATTGAAGAGATGGACAACGCGAGCATGGGTGGAGAGGACTTCGCGGAATACGTCCAACATATCCCCGGCAGCATGTTTCGGCTCGGTTGCCAATCCGCCTCGGGCTGTTCGACCTTGCACACACCTGAATTCGATCTCGACGAACGCGCCATCGGCATCGGCGTCCGCATTCTCACCCGCGCCTTGATCCTCTGTTCCGCGCCAGCTTCCTGACATGGGTTCCACCGACAAACTTAGCTTCACCTTCAACGACTCGCCGTCGATCGGAATCGAACTCGAACTTGCTCTTATCGACAAGGAAACGGGCGCGTTGACCAGCGCGATCAACGGATTGCTTGAGCGTGTCCCGGATCAATACGCCTCCACTATCAAGCCGGAATTCATGCAGTGTTATGTGGAGGTCAATTCCGCAACCTGCAACACCATCGACCGGGCTGAAACCGATTTGCGCGCGAAGCTCCAGGCCATGCAGAAGGCCGCGGACGACATGGGCGTTGGACTGCTCTGGACAGGCACCCATCCCTTCTCACGCTGGGGTGAACAGACTCCCAGTCCGAGCCAGCGCTATGCGGACCTGCTGGATCTGCTTCAAGACCTCGGACGACAATTGATCACCTTTGGCCTGCACGTTCATGTGGGCGTCGACACGGGTGACAAGGCGATCATCATCTGCGATCGAATTTTGAAACACCTGCCCGTCTTGCTTGCACTCAGTTGCAACAGCCCCTGGTGGGAAAACCGCATTACCGGACTGCAATCCCACCGTTCCAAGATCATGGAAGCGCTTCCGACTGCTGGCCTTCCTCCGCAGATGAGCAATTGGAGCGAATACGTCTGGCTCGTGAACCACCTCACCAAGACCAAGTTCATGAACAGTATTCGCGAACTCTGGTGGGACGTGCGTCCGCACAACAATTTCGGCACGGTGGAAGTCCGCATCTGCGATACGCCCGGTTCGTTGGAAGACGCCCTCTCCATTGCCGCGCTTGTTCAATGCATCGTCGTGGGGCTTTCAGAGGAGATCGATGAAGGCACCTACCAACACGACGCCCACCCCATGATGATTCGCCAGAACAAATGGCGCGCCGCCCGTTACGGATTGGATGCGGACATCGTGGACGGCATCACCCTCGAATGTAAGACCGCCCGCGAACGTGCGGCTGACATGGTGGATACGCTCGGTGATACCGCGAGTGCATTGGGATGCTCGAAGTGGTTGGCGAGGATTCTTGAGATGGCGAAGGCTCCAACTGCCGCGGAGCGCCAATTAAAGCTGCTTGAAGAGAAAACGACACACGCGGACCTGGTTCGTGAATTGATCGCGCAAACGCGGGTTTAGAATCAAGGCCGCTGAATCAAAGGTCGTGGCTGCCTGATCAAGAAGAGTCAGTACAAGTCACTGAAAAGAACCGACGCAGCGTGAACCCTGGTCATCAACGAATGACGAGACCCGAGAAATCGTCTCGAAGCGACCGTGAACTTGGGTTGGAATCCGGCACATGAAATCTCTGCGTGAAGAGCTTTGGTTTGAGGTGCCCGCCCGTCGGGCGTTCATCAACATCACCTCGAAAGTCGAAGAATTGGTTCGGCAAAGCGGCGTCAAAGATGGGCTCTGTTTGTGCTCGGCTATGCATATAAGTGTGCGTTGTCTTTTGTGAAATGGAACCACAACACTTGGCATGGGTGGCCGAGCGCGAAAATGGCGCACGTGGCTTCGGTTTTACCGGCATGCGTGTGAACGCCAACTGGACCCACGACGATTTCCGAAAGGTGATTCTCAACGGGATCGCTTGGATGGCAAAGTTGAAGATTCCCAGCAATGGCGTCGATTCTTCCGCACTCACCAATGACGAACTCACGGCGATGGCGCGGAAGTTCCAGAACGGATTCGGCAAGGCCGGGTACAAAGCTCGCCCACCGGGCCATCCCAATGCCAAACCGTTCTTCGAAAGCGCCAGATCTGCCGTTCGATCTAAGGGAAGTCCTTCTTACGGTTCTTCCACGATGAAACCAAATTTCTCCCAACCGCCACTCTTACCCGGCAGTTTGTCCTTAAACACCTCTGGGATCACCAGCCACAGATCGAGGGGAAAGCCGGACTTCTGTCCGATGCTGCCGTATTTGAAATGTGTGGCGGGGTCTTTGTAGGTCGCCGAAGGTCCTTTGCGCAGCAGATAATACCAGCCCACGTAACCGCCGACGAGAGACAGCAGAAGCAACGCAATGATGATGACGCGCTTTTTTGAGAGTTTGTGCACGTGAGCCTCGATCTGCGCGGAGCAATCTCGCGATTCAAGGTCGCGCAGTCATGCCATCAGACTGGCGAAAGGACGATACGATTCCCGCTCAATCAAAATCCGAACAGCTCATGAAGTAATGGCAGCGCTCGCAACGAAGTTTGCATCCCAGATTGGCCAGTTCCTGCCCACAGCGCGGACACCATCGCCAATACTCGCCAATCAACGCTTCGTTGCCGGCGGGCGACTCGGGATCTCTGGATGGGGTATGGGATTGATCGGAGGGGTGTGTCTGTGTGCTCATGAACGGGGAGCCATGAGAATAGTTCTCAGCGGCAGACTGCACAAGCCGCGAACCGAGCGCCCCACATGTTCGTGTCCGGGATAGGACTCGCAAATCCTTACGAGACTCGTAGCTCCAGAACACGTTCACAGCAAGTGAACGTGAACAACGGGCTCACGTCCGATTCCAAGGAGGCGGCTCAGCCCGGGGGCCAGCTCATGGGGCGACCGCCGAGGATGTGAATGTGGAGATGTGGAACGGATTCGCCTGCGTTGCGGCCGTTGTTGATGACCACGCGATAGCCGTCTTCAGCCAGGCCTTCTTTGCGAGCGATTTCTCCGACCTTGATCATGAGGTGGCCGAGGAGTTCCTGATCGTCCGGTTGCGCTTCACCAATGCGGGGGATTGGTTTCTTGGGAATGACCAGGATATGGGTCGGGGCTTGGGGATTGGCGTCGTGAAAGGCGAAGGAGGTTTCGTCATCGTGGACGACATTCGCCTTCAATTCGCCCGAAATGATTCGTTCGAAGATGGTCTGGCTCATCAGTTGAAGCTGGATCAGGAAACGACCAACGCGGTTTCCATGCTGGCCTTGCGTTGGTCGAGGTAGTCGCGGAGAAATTCGATGATCTGGTCGGACATCTTGACGCATCGTTTGCACCAACGTTGTTTGCCAACGAGGCTTTTGACGCAGGGGCGCAGTCCGTTGAGCCGCACGAGGTGCGGGGATTCCTCAAGCAGATCGGCGAAGTTGTCGCGCAGGCGTTGGAAGAAGAGAAGTTCGCTGGCTGCGCCTTCATCGGCAACGAGGTCGATGAGGTCGGCTTCGATGATCTTCCCCACTTTGCGTGCATTCTCGTTGGAAACGACCTTTAGGCCGAGTTTTCGAAGTACACGTTCCAGCGCAGCGGTGAATTCCCGGATGGTGACGACTTCCTGCTGCAATTCGGTTTTGAAATAGTGGAGGACTGCCGCAGCTGCCTGACGCACAAGATTGGGGTCGAGCTTATTCACTGCGTCGCCGATAAGTTCGATCGTCACTTCTTCCGCATCGCACGGAATCAGGTCGCCGTCGGCAGTCTCAAAAACCAGGGAGTGGGAATGTAGCAGTATCACGTTTGACCTCCAGGCGTTTGACGGTGTCCAGAAAGTCTTCCGCTTCCTCGAACCGCCGATAGATGCTCGCGTATCGGACGTAGGCCACTTTGTCCAGATCGCGAATGTTGCTCATGACTTCGAGACCGATCTCATTGGTCGGCACTTCGGAGTCAAACTTGTTGGCAATGGCTTCCACGACCCGGGAAACCATTTCTTCGATTTCGCCCGTGCTGACTGGTCGCTTGGAAAACGAGGCGTTGATCCCGGCGATCAGCTTGTCGCGGGAGAATTCCTCCCGGCGTCCGTCCCGCTTGATCACCATGAGCCCGGCTCGTTCAATCTCCTCGTATGTCGTGAAGCGATGCGAACATTTGTTGCATTCGCGCCGACGCCGGATCGTTGAACCTTCCCGCGACGAGCGCGAGTCGACCACCTTATCATCCTGACATCCGCATTTAGGGCAACGCATACTTAATCGTTAACGCCACAACTTATTGAGGTTCGCAGGGGACTAGCACACAACCTGTTGTGGTTGCAAGTCGATTTCTGGATAAACTTACTCACAATCGCCTCGCCCGGAATCGGAATCTCCCCGATCGTTGAACTTTCTGGGTCGCAACAAGACATCCGTGAATGGCAGTCCGTCCGCAAAAGTCAAAATCCGCACACCATGCAAAACAAAGGTAACAATCGTCGCAAATTCATCCGTAACTCCTCAGCCACAGTTGGAGGAGCAGCCGTCGCATCACAACTCGCGTTCCCCTCGGTCACTCTGGGCAAGGACTTGGCCAAAAAGTTCAAGATCGGCCTGATCGGTTGTGGCGGACGCGGCACGGGCGCTGCCAATCAGGCGCTGAGAGCGGACAGCAACACGGAGATGTGGGCTCTCGCAGACATGTTCCCGGAGCAGATCGAGCGCACGGAGAAGATACTTAAGACGGAGCACAAGGATCGGGTTAATATCGCCAAGGGGCGTCAATTCACCGGGCTCAATGCGTATGAGAAGCTTCTGGACAGCGGAGTGGACATCGTCCTCATCGCCACGCCTCCGGGGTTCCGCCCGATCCACTTTCGCGCGGCAGTGAATGCCGGCAAGCACGTGTTTGCAGAGAAACCCGTCGCGACCGATGCTCCGGGCGTTCGCGACATCTTGTCGGCGAACGAGATCGCCAAAAAGAACGGAACAGCCGTGGTGTCGGGCCTGTGCTGGAGATACGAAACCGGAATGCGAAAAGTGATAAACGCAATCCACGACGGCGCGATTGGCAAGATCATCAACTGTGAATCCACGCGCTACTCAAGGGGCGTCTCGAAGATGGCCGAGCGTCAGGACGGCTGGACAGATTTGGAATACCAGATTCGGAATTGGTACTACTTCACCTGGCTATCCGGCGATTTCATCGTGGAACAGTTCGTGCACGAGCTGGACAAGATGTCGTGGTTGCTCGGGAAGTATCCGGAGACCGTGCTTTGCTCCGGCGGGCGCATTTCTCGAACAGAGGAGAAGTACGGCCATGTATTCGATCACTTCAATGCGATCTACGAATACGAAGACGGCGTTCGCTATTACGCCTCCACGCGTCATCAACCCGGATGTGATGGCACGTTCCGCGACAATGTGTTCGGCACGGAAGGTTGGGCCGACATGATGAAGTTCACGATCTTCGGAAAGAACCAGCAGCGCCTGGCAAAGCGTCGCACCGATATGCACCAGTTGGAACACGACGAGATGTACTCCGCATTGCGCCAGGGCGAGATCATCAACAACGGTGAATACATGGCGCATTCATCGCTAATGGGGATCATGGCGCGTGAGTCCGCCTATACCGGCAAGCGCGTGAGTTGGGCCCAGGTTCTGAATTCCAAACGACGGATCGTTCCGGAGAAGTTTGATTGGGACATGAATCTTCCCGATCCGCCGGTGGCCAAGCCGGGTGTGACTCCATTTATCTAAAAAGCATGATCCGACTCACGTCGGATTCTACTGCGGGGTGGCGGCTGCGATGCGGTGGAGGTCGGTGAGTTCGGCTTTGTTGCCAGCGTCGCGGACCATCTTGCAGATCAGGTCGATGGTTTTGAATTCCGGATCGACCACGCCGAGGCAGGAGGGATGCGCGAGGAAATCAAACACGGCGCGGTTTGCAACTGCCCACTCAATTGAGAGGTGAACCGCTTCGAGGAACCACTCGAGTTTCCAACGACCATTGCGAAACGCACCGATGTCACTGATCGGACTCATGGGTATTTCGAGCAGCCCGTTCGAGTAGCGAAATGGTTGTGACTCCCTTTGAGCAGCAACGATGCTCTCGTAGATCTTCGTGTCCGGTTTCGGTCCGTTCAGATGTCGTGCGTATTTGCTGCTGATCCATTTGAAGCCGAGTTGCTTGAACATGTCCTGTAAATCGGGCCGTTCGGAAAGGCCGTATCGAAATCCACCCGGAGTTCGAAAGCCCGTGGGTTTCACCCCAAGCCGTTTCGACATCGCGGCTGAACAAAGCTCAATGTTTTCTTGAATCACCTCTTTCGGATCTTTCCCACTGATCAGCCACGGTGCGCGACGAAATCGAAACTGCACCTCTTCCAATAATTTGGCGGTCACTCGAACGTGATCGTAACTGTGATTGTCCATCGGGTGGCCGTCAGCGACGAGTTTCTTCAGCCACTCGACGTTTTCCTGTTCCAGTACCTGTCCAACCACGAAACCATGGAGCACTCCGCCAGCTTCCTTGATTCGCCTGGCCGCGCCCACGGTGTATTCTTTTGTAGCTGCATCGAGTTTGCCCTTCTCATAGTCCCATTTTGTGTCCTCCCACTTTGGAAAGTTCCGGCTCATCTCCAGATCGAAGGTAATGGCGATCTGTGCTTTGCGGGGAGCAGCAGCGATTCCACCTGCGGCCAGTGCACCAGCCGCTATTGCGCGAAGGGAGGATCTGCGGTTCATGCGAATAGACTTCCGCAATTCGAGCATTCAATCACGCCTATTCTTGGCCCCACAGTGGCCGGAAATGCACTTGCCCGAAAACGTGTTCGGGCAGAGACTCGCCCGCGGTTCCGATTTGCCCAACGACCAGTTAATTGCATGAGCCAGGACGCGGAAGCTGAAACCGATTCCCTTCGGCCTGTTCGTCCCGTGGATTCACGCAAACGTTATTGGCAAGTGCCTCAACTTGCTAACTGCTGAGCCGTTGCAAGAATTTGGGAATACGCCCATGGCTATCCGCCACTCTTCTGCTTGGGCAGGTGCTTCTTGATGGGGATGGAATGATAATACCACGTCCGCGGTGTCATCTTCCCATCCATGTGATGTGTCTTGAGAACCACCGTCGCGCGTTCGGCCAGGGAGCGGAGGATATGCACGCGACCAATCTTTTCTTTTCCGTCGCCCATCAATTTGATTGAGACGACGAGATCATGGCGGCCAGAACCGTCGTTCGCCGGTATTCCCAGATCGACGGAATCGAGCGGTCCCAGGCGTCCTTCGTCCTGAAGCTTGAACACAATCGTGACACAGCCGGTTTTGTGGTCGGGCATGGACACGCTGTATTTCAGTTTGAGCTCTTCCTTGGTCTTCCCGAGTTCGAATCCAAGTGCAAAAACATGGAAAGTCAGGATGAGGGCGCCAAGTAGAAGGAATGATCTAATCGGCATGGCTCTTGGACACATGGGATTGGGTTTTCTTAGGCGTGCAAAGTTGTGGGCAGGTCTCCCGGCTCGGCCACAGTTTCGACCGAAGGTCTCACTCGCCGTGTTGCAGACCTTCGGTCGAGTGAGTAAAGCGTTCGGGAGACCGTTTCACAGCGCAGGCACGGGGACTATTGGCGTTGCGGTCCTGCTTGCCGCTACCAAGCGGTCCAGCCGCCATCGATCGTGATGTTCTGGCCGGTCATGTAGCTGCTGGCTTCGCTGGCAAGGAACACCAACGCACCCTTGAGTTCTTCGGGCCGCCCCATCCGCCCCATGGGAGATTTCTTCTTTAGACGCTCGACCATGTCTTGATTCACGCGTGGATTTGGAAATGGGCCTGGACTGAGGCAGTTCACGCGTACACCGTCCTTTGCCCAGTACACGGCGAGGTGTCGGGTCATGTGAATAATGCCTCCCTTCAGCGCGTGGTAAGAAACCGGGCTCGCAGGAACTAGCCCATCGTAGGCATCGGGATAGGACGCGACCTGCCCATACATTGAGCCGATCATGACGACGTTGCCTGTGGTTTTGCGGTCGACCAGGTGATCGCGGAGGTGCCGGGCCAACAGGAAGTAACCGGTAGCGTTTTGCTGCACGCGATTGAAGTCTTCGGCAGAGGCACTGGTAAGGTCATTGGCATCCCCGGCGTGTCCGTTGTTCACGACGATGTCAATCTTCCCAGCCGTTGATACAGCGCATGCAAAACCTTCGGCGATGGATGACTCGTCCAACTGGTCCATGGACACGGCAAAGTGCTGATTGCCGCGCTTGGTGCTCAATCCATCGGCGGATGCTCTTGCCGTGTCGAAATCGCGGCTGGCAGCGACCACGTTCGCGCCCGCCTCGGCAAGTGCGTCGGCAAACGCGCTACCCAGCCAACCGGACGCGCCGGTGATCAATGCGGTCTTTCCACTCAGGTCGAGTTGCTCGGTTACGTCTTCGCTCATCAAGCTATATCTTTCCAGGTTCTTGTCATGACCGATTCAAGTATGGCGATGTTGACTTTCAAGGTCTGAATGCCCGCAGCCAGAGAACAAACCGGTCTGCGTTTGCCCTCGATCTGGTCCAAAAAAGCGTTGGCCTGCATGATGTAATAGTCGTCGCGTTCGGCCGGATGTTCTGCTTCGAGCTGCCATTCGCCTCCAGCTTGTTGCGCGGAGTACCAACGTTGTCCAATCATTTGAAAACGGGCTGCGCCCCGTTCGCACAGAACGGTCATGAAGAATTCATTCGGCGCTTGATGTTGGTTCACGCTGAAGGAACCAAGGACATTCTTGTGCCGGGTAATCACGTGGACAGTGTCTTCAACGGTGACGCCTTCAAGCACGCAGTGTTCGGAATCCGCCACGAGGCGAGTGATCGGGCCGACTAGCCATTCGGCTGCATTGAGGTGGTGGGTGATGCAGTCCTGAATCGCGCCTCCGCCCATCGCGGGATCTGCATAGTAGATTTCCCGGTAAGCTGGCCGATAGAAAGGGAAGTTCTGACCAGCGGTGACAACGAGCTGCACCGGTTGGCCAAAGCGGCCGGATCTCACCGCTTCGCGCATCTGACTCAGGGCGGGCAGTCCGCGCATCATGTAACCCACGTTTACCTGGGTTCCTGCGTTCGCAACTTCGTCAGCGAGTTCCTCGACGCCGTCCATCGATATGCTCACCGGTTTTTCCAACAACAAATGGACCCCGTGCCCGGTGAGTTGGCGCGCGATGGAAACATGGAACGGCGCTGGCGCGGCGATGACCGCAGCATCGTGTTTCCCCGATGCGAGGGCTTCATTGAGACTGGCATAAGAAGGCACGCCGTATTTTTCCGCGATCACTTCTCGCCGCTCGGGCATGGTTTCGCAAAGCGCGAGCTGGCAACGGCCGGTTGATTGGAAACAGCGGAGGTGACGTTCGCCAATTGAACCGGCGCCGATCACGAGAATATTGTGTGTGCCTGACATGCCAAGTCCGCCAGATTCGATCTTCACAAATCTTTGGCGGGGCTGGATTGTATGTCTTCTACGCATGAGCGAAACCACAAAAGCAATTGTCGGCGTGCTGCCGGTATTTCAGACGCCGTATCAAGATGATGAGTCGATTGACTACGATACGCTCGCGAGTGAGATCGACTGGCTGTTCGAACAGGGCTCGGACGGTGTGGTCATGGCCATGGTTTCCGAAGTGCTTCGGTTGTCGTGTGAAGAACGCGATGAGTTGGCGGGGAAGGTCTGTGAGATGACCAATGGCCGGGGATGCGTGGTGATCAGCGTGGGCGCGGAATCTTCCCACACTGCTTCTCGATTTGCGGCAAATGCCGAATCAGCCGGGGCCGATGCGGTGATGGCGATTCCACCGGTCTCTGTTGGTGTGGGACCGGACGAACTTCGCGCATACTACCAAAGGATCTTCAACGCGATTTCATTGCCGGTGATCGTGCAGGACGCCAGCGGCTATGTTGGGCAGCCGATGTCGATCGATTTTCAAGCCAGCCTGTTGGACGAGTTCGGACCGGAACGCGCTCTGTTCAAACCAGAAGCTGCGCCGATCGGTCAACGCTTGTCCGAGTTGCGGGATGCGACTGGCGGCAAGGCAAAGGTGTTTGAAGGCACGGGTGGGATTGCCCTGGTGGATTCGTATCAGCGCGGCGTTTGCGGTACGATTCCCGGCGCGGATTTGATCCGGGCCATTGTTCCGCTCTGGCGCGCGCTTGAAGACGGTGACATGGCGAGGGCGAGCCGAATTCATGGACCGCTGAGTTCATTGATCACTTTGCAGAACACGCTCGACAGTTTTCTGGCCGTGGAAAAGCACCTGCTTGTTCGGCAGGGTGTTTTCAAGAACGAGGTCGTGCGCGGACCGCGCGGGTACCATCTGGACGACGAAACCAGACGCGAGGTCGATCGTCTATTTGATCTGCTTCTGGCTTCGGTAAACTGAAATCACACACATTGTTAATTCCCTTATGACCTTTGACATCCACAGCCACACCTGGCCATTCCCCAAACCCTTTAGTGAAGACTTCATCCGCCAGGCGAGTGCGGCCAAGGCGGGGGAGGCCGTTGACCTGACGGTGACGTATGACGCTTATCGCGCCGGTGCTCCTGCCGATACCAAGACGGTGGTGTTCGGCGGCAAGGCACGCTTGTCAGGTGTGTGGGTGGATGATTCATACGTGGCCGACTACGTGGCGAAGCATCCGGACACGTTGAAGGGGTTTCTGTCCGTTGATCCGACGCAACCCGGCTGGGAAGACGAACTCCGGCACGGTCACGAAGAACTGGGACTTTGCGGGGTGAAGCTGCTGCCGATGTACGCCGGCTTTCGTATCGACGACGAACGGCTTGAGCCGCTCTGGGAATACGTGGAGCCGCGTGGCATGCCGGTATTGCTGCACACGGGCACGACCTTTGTCCGGCAGGCGCCATTGGAATGTACCCTGCCGCGCTGGATCGAATCCGTTGCCGTTCGTCATCCCGAGATTCGATTCGTCCTCGCTCATCTGAGTCATCCTTACGAACACGAATGCGTCGTCACCATTCGCAAGCATCCCAACGTCTATGCTGACATCAGTGCGCTGCACTACCGTCCCTGGCAGCTCTACAACAGCCTGATGCTCGCGCAGGAGTATGGCGTTTGGAACAAGGTGCTCTTTGGTTCCGATTACCCATTTACAACTGTGACCGCATCCATCGACGGTCTGCGTGCATTGAACAACATGGTCGAGGGAACCAACCTGCCTCGATTGAACGAAGAAGAAATCGAAAAGCTCATCGTGCGCGATGGCTTCAGCATTCTGGGAATCAACTGACATGTCCGACAAACCACAACTCGATCTCGATCTCTGCCGCGAACGCCAGAACCGCGTTCGTACCGTTCTGGAAACCGTTCAGGCCGAGCGGGCCGTCTTCAGCAAGCGCGAACACGTTCAGTACCTCACAGGCTTCCGACCGCATCATCTGATGAGCGCCGCAGTCTATCTCGACGGCGACGATTGCCTGCTTGTCGCCCCGAACGAAAAACCGGCACGTCATGCCGCTTCGCGCGTGGCCACATTCGAGGCGCAATGGCGCTGCACGCTGCGGCAGGATCAGGAGTTGGGGATTGCAAAGGTCTTGAAGGAATCGGTGAACCCGGACACTTCGTCACTTGCGATCGAAGGCTCAGGTGGTTTGTCGATCTATGTCCAGGCCTTGGGCGTCAATGACCTCTCCAAGACCGTTGACGTTGAAGCAGAACTACTGAACCTCCGACGACACAAGGATCTCGATGAGATTTCCATGATCGTACACGCGATCGGCGGGACGCAGGCCATGTATGCGAGAGCAAAGGAGATTATCGAGCCGGGCATCAACGAGCTTCATGTCTTCAACGAACTACAGGCGGCAGCTGTATCCGCAATCGGCGAACCGCTCACCGGCACGGGCAATGATTACCAGTCCGACTCGCCGGGTGGTCCGCCACGCGATCGCGATGCGCAGGATGGTGAACTTTTTGTCCTCGATCTCGGTCCGGCATATCAGGGTTATTTTGCGGACAACTGCCGGACCTTCGCCGTCAATGGCAAACCGACGGATGAACAGCTCAAGGCGCGTGAAGTGATCGTGTCCGTCCTGGATATTGTTAAGGCGAACGTCAAGCCCGGTTACTCCTGCAAAGAGTTGTTCGAGACGGCGAAGTCGATGCTCGATGAGTATGAGGCGGAATCCTTTTTTCATCACCTCGGACACGGAATCGGACTCTACCCGCACGAAGGTCCGCACTTGAATCCTGCCTGGGACGACACTTTCCGCGAGGGGGATGTGTTCACGGCTGAACCGGGACTGTACACGCGTGAACTGAGAGCCGGAATACGGATTGAAGAGAACTACCTCGTGACGGCAGAGGGTGTTGAACAGCTCACGAGTTTCCCGACTGATTTGTGAGCCTCTGGCAGCGGATTTGTGAGTAACGGACAGCCCAGCGGGTGAGAAGTGCCGGCGTGAGTGAGATCAGATCAAACGGTATTCGACGCGTTCTCCTCTCCCAGCGAGAAGGATTGAGGGTGAGGGAGACGACACACTTTTCAGTTAAGGTTTCTGTTGCCATTGCCACCAGATTAAATCACACCCGTAGTCCTCAGCTGCCACCACTTTAATCACAACAATTCATGAACTTTGGATTTTGGAGATTGAAGCTTTCCCCTAAGTTCTCCACCGATGGAAACACGCCTCTTACTGGATGGGCTGATCATGTGGGTCTGCTTCATCCCGATCGTCACCGTCCACGAATGGGCTCACGCTTGGGTGGCCGTGAAATGTGGTGACGACCTTCCCCAGCGCCAAGGGCGCGTGACGCTCAATCCGCAGGCCCATATCTGCCCCATCGGGACCATCGCCTTCCCGCTTCTCGCTGTTCTGCTGGGCGCAAGCGGCTCCGGACTCGGCGCCTTCATTATCGGCTGGGGACGTCCGGTGCAGGTTAATCCCCACAACTTCCGAAGCTGGCGACGAGACGACATCCTCGTGTCGATGGCCGGACCGGCCATGAACATCATCCTCGCCTTTGGCTGTCTCTTGATTCTCCGCATATTCATCGGCTTCGACAACGACACCTTCCAGGAAATGATGTTCCGGATTGCGCTTCTGAGCCTGTTCCTTTGCTTCTTCAACCTGCTCCCGATTCCACCGCTGGATGGATCCCACGTGATGAAGCATGCCGTTCAAATGAAGGAGGAAACCTATATGCGCATCGCGCAGTTTGGATTTATCATCCTCATCATCACCATCCAGATCCCCTTTATCCAACAAATCCTCCATGCATGCACCATCGGCACCATCGGCACCATGGCCGCCATACTTGGGTTAGGCCGGTGATTCCGGCGGATTTCATGGTAAACAAATGTCCTCCGAATGAAGATCTTCCTCACCCTCGGCGCGGCAGTATTCCTAACGATCATCGTCTGGTTGCTCATCAATGCCCGCTGGGTTGGAAAGCAGGTGCTGCGAGGCGTGTGGACCGGGCGCTATTCCGACGGTAGGAATGTGACGATCGAATTCGACGATTGCGAAAAACCGAACAAGGCTGGTGTCTTTCGTCGCTCCATCACTCACGAGGACACAGTCCGCTGCGAATCTGGCACATGGACCCGGAAGATGTGCGAACTGAAACTTCGAGTCGATCAACGCGATCGAATGAAAACTGATTCAGAAGAGGTCCTTTACCTCTTCTGGGAATCGCCCGATTGTCTTTCTGTGATGGATGCAAAGGAACAGCGAACGCATCTCGAACGCGCCAGCGAGAAAACGCAGAGAGAATTTGCTCAACTCATGCAGACCCACGGGTCGAAAGATCAAGGTAATGGAGTGGCATAATCCAACCTTCGTCTGCCGCCAATCCGCACCCACGGATTACACAGATCCCGCCAAGGTTCAGAAAGCCGTCAATGATGCTTTGGCCACATTGAAACTCCCCGACGACTACGTCCGTCCCGGTGATCGAGTCGTCCTCAAACCGAACTGGGTCAAGGAGCACGACGAACGCTATCCCGGTCCCGATCAGTGGCAACATGTAGTCACGCACCCAGCTGTCATTGAAGCGGTCATTCGCTGGGCAGCCGAACGCCTAAATGGCAAAGGCAGCATTATCATCTGCGACGCACCGCAAACAGATTCCTCATTTGCAAAGATCCGTGAATACTGTCGGATCGATGAAATGATCGACTGCTGCCGCGCTGACTTCTCCGGCATTGAAGTCAACCTCCTCGATCTGCGTCCCGAGGAATGGCTTGCTGTTGATGGCGTGACCGTTTCCAAGACGAAACTCCCCGGGGATCCACTTGGTTCCACTCGAGTCGCGCTGAACGAAGCCAGCGAATTCGTCGGTTACGATGGATTGGGAAAACTCTACGGCGCTTCCTATGACATGGCGGAAACCAATCGCATGCACGAAGGCACGCGTCACGAATACCTCCTCTGCCGCACCCCGATGGGTGCCGACGTTCTCATAAACATCCCCAAGCTCAAGACTCATAAGAAAGTCGGCCTCACCTGCGCCTTGAAAAACCTCGTCGGAATCAACGCCAACAAAAACTGGCTTCCGCATCACACCGAGGGCACACCCGAAGTCGGAGGCGATCAATTCCCCAAGGCAACCACCAAGGCAAAGCTCGAACACTCCTGGATGGGACGCGCCAAGCGCATTCTCAAAAACCGTCCCCTTCTGTCCCGCATATTTGTCCCTATCAAGAAACTTGCCCGCTTCTATTTTGGAGACACCCAGGCCGTCGTTCGCTCCGGCAATTGGCACGGCAACGACACCTGCTGGCGCATGGTCCTCGACCTGAACAAATGCCTGTTCCACTTCGACGGCGAAGGAAACCGCCGAGAAAAACCACTTCGCTATCTCGCCGTCGTCGACGGAATCATCGGCGGAGAAGGCAACGGGCCGATGGCCCCCGATGCAAAACCCGCCGGCGTCATCATCACCGGAACGCACCCCGCAGCCGTCGATCACGTAGCCGCTGACACCATGGGTTTCGAGCCAATGAACCTGCGACTGATCCGGAACAGCTTCGAAGTGGATGAACTCAATTTCACAAACTTCAGCGCCACAGAGATTGAGATTTCAGAATGCAAAGATTCAGCAGTATCCGCCGGCATAGTATTTCGCCCGCACTTCGGCTGGGTGGGTGCAATCGAACGCGGGTAGCAAAAAACCGCCGACGCACAAGGACACGCCAACGGTTCGCGGGAGAACAAAGTAATCGCTTAGAAAGTTGCGCGCACGCCCCGTAAATGCCCAAATGCAGGGCAGGAAACCCGGTGGTGTAGTCGAACTTGTCGTCGGACCCACAGTTCCAGTTTCTTCGCCTGACAATTCGCACCGGAGTTGAGGATGACGTAGCCGTGGTCGGCGGTGTTGGTGACTGGTCGATCGAGACTCTGGTGGATTCTTGAATGCAATCTGCTCACGGCCCTCCAACGGGCATTTAGATCGGACTGTGGGCGAGACGCCGTATCGGGCGTTCAAAACAGAAGGTATGGAAACGCGAGTCCGGTGAAGAGGACGACGATGCCACTGATGATGAAGAAGGCGATGGTGCTTCCCAGGCGGAGAAGGAAATCGACTTCAACGGGGTTTGCCGGGGGCACGTCGGGTATTTCAAATTCTGGTTTCATTGTGGCTGGTTGGTTGATCTTGCCACAGAATACGCAAGACGGATGCCCAGGCAGATCATGCCGAAAAACGCATATAATCCACCTATTCTGACCAGAATTAGTGACCGAATAGTTCGACTCCAAAACCGCAATGCATGATCATTACCTTATGCATTGCATGATTCAGCGCGATCTGGGGGATCGGGTGGGGAATCAGACGCAGTTTTCACGATGCTACAGCCGGTGTATCCCAAAATGATTGCGATCAACGGAGAGAGCAGATTGACGAACGCATAGGGTGCGAAGGCGAAGGGTGAGACTGCCAACGCGCCAAACATGTATCCGCCACAGGCGTTCCACGGGATCAGGGGGGAGGTCATCGTGCCGGCATCCTCCAGCGTGCGGGAAAGATTTTTCGGGTGTAGTCCTGCCTTGGCATAGGCCCCCGTGTACATGCGCCCGGGCAACACGATGGAGAGGTACTGCTCTGGTGCCAGACAGTTTACCCCAATGCAGGTACCGACGGTGGATGCGATGAGAGAACCGGTCGTATTCGCAAGTCGCATGATGGATTTCGCAATTGTTTCCAGCATCTTGGTTCGTTCCATGATTCCTCCAAATGCAAGCGCGCAAAGAATCAGCGAGACCGTGGACATCATTCCGAACATTCCACCCCGCGATAAAAGGGAATCCACCGACTCGTTGCCGGTTTCCGAGGTGAACCCATCCAAGGAAACGAGAAACACGTCCGACACCGGCACGTTCTGCACTACGGCTGCGAACAACCCTCCCACGACGGCGCCGGCCAGCAGTGCGGGCAAAGCCGGGATACGCATCATCACCATCGCGAACACCAGCACCGGAGCGAGGACCAGGAGGGGATTCAAGTTGAAGTTTTCGGCAAGCACGGAACTGAACGCGGCTATGGAGTCGGCTGAGGCGGTTGCTTCGGATTTGGCACCCAGAATGCTATAGATCACCAACGCGATGATCAGCGCAGGCACGGTCGTGTAAACCAGGTGCCGGATGTGTTCGAACAATTCCGATCCGGCGACTGCCGGAGCAAGGTTTGTGGTGTCTGATAGCGGTGACATTTTATCGCCAAAATAGGCGCCGGAAACAATTGCGCCTGCGCACATGGGCAGGGGCACCTGTAGTGCCGTCCCAACTCCAATCAACGCGACGCCAACGGTGCCGGCAGTTGTCCATGAACTCCCGGTCGCCAACGACACCACGACGCAGATGAGACAGCAGGCGACGAGGAAGTAGGACGGGTTCAGGATCTTAAGGCCCCAATCGATCAACAAGGGAACGATGCCCGCGGCAATCCAAGTGCCGATCAACATTCCGACAACCATGAGAATCAGGACCGCCTTCATGCCGATCATGATGCTGTCGATCGCGCCTTTCTCCATGTCCTTCCAGGAATTTCCGAGTCGCCAGCCGACGAACGCGGCCACAGCGGCCGCGAGCACGAGTGGCACGTGTTGATACTCCGTTTTGAAACTGAAGATGTTGACCGCCAGAATCGCTATCAGCGCCACGATGGGAATCAACGCATGGGACAGCGTGGGTGTTCGCGGAGTTGGCGGGGTGGATTCGGCGTCAGGCATTGCGGGACGCTATGCGATCAAAGTCAAAATGGGAACTGCAAGCTCCGGCAGCTTCAACCGGGCAGACTGGCTGCGTCCGAGGCAGTAATCGTGGCATTTGCGACGGTCGCGGCTACTACTCCGTCAGCAATGAAATGACAGTTTGCCCGGTTCTTAATCGTTATCTTAACTCCTTGAGGTGCGCTAGATTTCTGGACCACCAGATAGGAGACAATCGATAGTCATGTTAATGCCTCGCAAGCGATACACCAAAGAATTCAAAGCCCAAGCCGTTGATCTGGTTCGTCACGGCAAACCGGTCCAGTTCTAGCAGCCAATATCTCAGCCAGATTCTCTAGCTGAGATGTTCATTGGATCAGAGCTGTGAGCTGTTTCCAAATCCACACATACGAGCGTCCGATTTCGTTGCCCCAGGTTGTCGCGACCTCCATGCCGTCCGGCTTGCCAGCGAGGAGTGCAATGCCAAAGACCAGGATCAGGAGATTTCCGAGCAGGATGATCACCGCAGAAAACACGTAGCCCTGGCTGGTAATGTCGGACTGATCCGTTCGCACTGTTTCCCAGGTCCAGGTAACATGGAATGCATACGCGACACCCAGCAGCAGATGAAACACCGGCACCAGCTTGGGCTGCGGCCAGAAGGCGTTCATTGGCGCGAAGACGAGCACGACGATCATTGCGTAGATGGGGAAGAAGTACGGGGCAAGTGCGACGAGGGAGTTGCTCTTGGTGACGACGACGTAGCCCCCCCTTGAACTCGCTGAGAATTTCTTCAACTTGCCGCCAAAACCCCAGGACCAAACGACGTGTGTCAATTCGTGCCCCAGCACGTAGAGCCAGGTTGATTGTGGGAGAAACAGAAACACCACCATCCAGCAACCACAGCCGCAGAGGAATGGGACCCAGACGTTCAGTACATCGCCGGCTGCGTTCGCGACCGCCTGGAGGGTGGTTGCGCCGGCGACACAAACGGGAGCGAGGAGGATTCCAAGGATCAGCTTAGACCACTTGGGCATGCTCGCCGGAGCGTTCGGTTGTTTTCGCTTGGCGGCCAATATTTCAGACTTGTGTCGTGAGCTTGCGCCCCAACTTCAGGAGTTTCTGTACGGCCGGGCCGGAACTGGATTCGGCGTAAATGCGAAGAATGGGTTCAGTTCCCGATCCGCGGAGAATCAACCACGAACTGTCCTCGGCGACGTACTTGATGCCGTCGAACGTGCGCACGTCCACCACCGAACTTCCGTTCAGTTTGGCCGGTGGATTCTTCGCGCAATACCGCATCAGGTCCGTGCGTTTGTCCAGCGGGAAGGCTGTGTCGATGCGTGCATAGCGGTGGGGGCCAAATTCCTTCTCGAGCTCCGACAGGAGTTTTCCAACCGGCTTCTTCTCAGTGGCCAACATTTCCAACAGCATGAGACCGGAAAGAATCCCGTCGCGCTCGGGAACGTGTCCGGGAAAGCCGATGCTCCCGCTTTCTTCAACACCCAGAAGAACACCGCCTTTGATCTGCTCGACGGCGATGTGCTTGAAACCGACCCCTGTCTCAATGACCTGCAAGCCATGTGCCGCACAGAATTTGTCCACCATCGAAGTGGTCGTGAGCGCCTTGGCAATCTTACCCGTGCCCCGCCGATTCCTGACGAAATGACGCAGCAGCAGGCTGATGAGTTGATGCGTGGTCAACAGATTGCCCCGGCCATCCATCCCGCCAATACGATCGGCGTCTCCGTCCGTGACCAGGCAGATGTCGTGCGGATGCTTTTTCAAGTAGGCCTGACTCCGGGCGTAGTTCTTCTCAATCGGTTCGGGGTTGATCCCACCGAAGTTCGAATCGTGCTGGCCATTCAACGTGGTTACACGGCAGGTGGTGCCTGCAAGCAGTTGATCGAAACAACCCGCGCCCACACCAAAGAGTGCTTCGTGTGCGAACCGGAGTTTCGAGTTCGCGATCAGCTCAAAGTCCACGAGTTTCTTCAGCGCGGTGAAGTAACGAGGATGCAGGTCTTTCACCTTGACCTTTCCGGAGCGCGTGGCAATCGCCAGCGAAACGTTCTTCACACGTGTCTTACCGAGCAGCGCCTCAACGCCCTGACAAAGTTTGGTGGATGCAGAACCGCCATAGTGGGCCTTGAGCTTGAAGCCATTGAAAATCGGCGGGTTGTGACTCGCTGTGATCATGACGCCACCGATGGCCTTCGAAGCCTTGACCCACCAGGAAACCGCCGGGGTGGGAACCGGCCGGTCGGATAGTGTGACCTGAAACCCGTTTGCTGCGAGGACCTCAGCCGTGCGTTGGGCAAATTCCTCCGAAAGAAACCGACGATCGTATCCGACTATGATGTGCCTCACCGTTCCCTTGACCCGGTGGCGTTTCCAGTAGTCGGCGGTGGCCTGGGCGACACGTTCGAGGTTCTCGAAGGTAAACGTGTCGGCAATCACCGCGCGCCAACCGTCGGTTCCAAACTTGATGCTCATGAATTTCTGTTTCAGGCCAATGCGAGGCTGGGCTTGTCGCATTGCAGATCGGCGAGGGCGGGATCGCTTGCCTGGACAATGCGCCGCATCTTGGTGACGGCCTGCTTCAGGTTGCGATGCGCGAAGAGCCCGCTGCCACTGACGAATGTATCGGCCCCGGCCCGGGCGCATTCGGCGGCAGTGTCGAACTTGATACCTCCATCAACCTGGATGTTAAACTTCAACCCGCGTGCTCTCCGCCACTCGGCAACCTGTTGTATCTTTGGAAGAGTCTCGTCAATGAAAGACTGGCCTCCAAAGCCGGGATTCACCGTCATGACGAGAACGAGATCGACCTTTCCGAGATAGGGTTCCAGTTCCTTCACGGAGGTGGGAGGGTTGACCGCGATGCCGACCTTCATCCCCATCGAACGAATCTTCCAGATAAGCTCCATCGCACGGTCACCGAGCTCGGTGTGAATCGTGAGTGAATCGGCTCCGGCTTGCTTGAAGGGTTCCAGGAGAACTTCCGGCTTCGAACACATGAGGTGAACATCGAAGAAGCGTTTGGTGAGCGGACGGATCTGTTTGACGACGCCGGGGCCAAAGGAAATGTTCTCGACGAAGTGACCGTCCATGATGTCGAGATGGAGCCACTCGGCGCCAGAACGGTCGAAGCGCTTGGTTTCGTCGGCGAACCGACCATAGTCACAGGCCAGCAGGGAAGGGGCGATAATCATTGCGCAATGCTGTGCGAAGGATGCCCAAGCAGTCTCGCGAACACAACGGAATAACGCGAAAGGCCCGGTTGCTGGAAGCAGTCGGGCCTTTGCAGAATGAATTGAATTGCCGCTTAAACGGGAGCAGGTGCGGGAGATCCAAGCCCTGGTCCGATTTCCGGTGGCTCTTCCTTCGGGAGCTCCGGAGGGAGCGGAGTGCTGGCCTCGGCACCGGTCATTCCGGAATCGGCCTTGTCTTCCGGCGGCTTGGGCATCTCGCCAGTGCGCACGATTTCTTCGACCTGCGCGCCTTCCAAGGTCTCGTACTCAAGAAGCGCATTGGCGATAATTTCCAACTTGTCCTTGTTTTCG
Source organism: Verrucomicrobiales bacterium (assembly GCA_002715965.1). GTDB lineage: Bacteria > Verrucomicrobiota > Verrucomicrobiia > Limisphaerales > JAYPXF01. The sequence continues at coordinate 81,937 of PBAL01000074.1, forward strand.
GTCAGTAGCTGGGTGGCCTTGTTGTAGGCCCCATCGATGATACGCTTCACTTCCGCGTCGATTTCCTGTGCGGTGTTTTCGCTGTATTCCGAGCCGCGCGCCATGTCGCGTCCGAGGAATAGATATTCCTGGCTTTCACCGTAGTGAACCATGCCGAGTTTCTCGCTCATGCCAAATTGCGTGACCATCGACTTGGCCGTCTTGGTGGCCTGTTGAATGTCGCCGGCCGCACCCGTTGAAATATCCCCTGAGTGCATTTCTTCCGCGATGCGACCACCCATGGTCATGCAGATGAGATCCAGCATTTCCTTCTTTTGATGATTCCATGTGTCGTCCTTGGGCAGATACATGGTGGAACCAAGGGATTGGCCTCGCGGGATAATCGTGACCTTGTGCAGCGGGTGCATGTGATCCAGCAGCACGTTAAGAATCGCGTGCCCGGCTTCGTGCCAGGCGGTGCGGCGCTTGTCCTCGTCGGTCATTGCCAACGTTCGCCGTTCGCGCCCCCAGCGAACCTTGTCGCGCGCTTCTTCGAGTTCAGCCTGCGTTACGTATTTCTTGTTCGCACGGGCGGCGAGGAGCGCGGCTTCGTTGAGTAGATTGGCAAGTTCGGCGCCGGAGTAACCGGGGGTTCCGCGTGCGGTGATGGCGAGATCGACATCGGGCGCGAGCTTAACGTTCTTGGCGTGGACCTTGAGGATGGCTTCGCGCCCGCGAACATCCGGCAGGGCAACCGTGACCTGGCGGTCGAAACGGCCGGGGCGAAGCAAGGCAGGATCGAGCACGTCCGGGCGGTTCGTTGCCGCGATGATGATGATGCCTTCCTGTGAATCAAAGCCATCCATCTCGACGAGCAAGGCGTTCAGAGTCTGCTCGCGTTCGTCGTTGCCACCGCCAAGGCCATGACCGCGGCTGCGTCCGACGGCGTCGATTTCGTCGATGAAGATCAAACACGGGGTGCTCTTCCGAGCCTGTTCGAACATGTCGCGCACACGGCTGGCGCCGACACCGACAAACATCTCCACAAAGTCCGATCCGCTGATGCTGAAGAACGAGGCGTCGGCTTCTCCAGCGATGGCCTTGGCAAGCAAGGTCTTGCCTGTGCCCGGAGAACCCACCATGAGAACGCCCTTTGGAATTCGTCCGCCGAGCTTTTGGAACTTTTTTGGATCTTTCAGGAACTCAACCAACTCCTCGACTTCTTCCCGCGCTTCGTCGACGCCGGCGACATCCTTGAAGGTGGTCTTGTTCTTGTCCTTGCTCAGCATGCGGGCCTTGCTCTTGCCGAAGCTGAGCGCGCCTTTGCCGGCCATCTTGATCTGCCGGACGAAGAAAAAGTAGATGAAGAGAAAGATCAGGACGAAGGGGAGGACACCGACGAAGAAGCTCCAGAGGAAAGTGTTCGGACGAACGACCTTGAACTTCCCGGAACTCGCCAACTCGTCGATCTTGTCCTCGTGGTAGGGAACCATGAGACGGAAGCGTTTTACTTTTTGCTTGCCGTTGGAATCAAGGACGGTGCGACCGCCGGTGTCGCGCTCGAAGACCGTGCCCGCAATCTCAACCACCTTCGGACTCTGGGGATCGAAGGTCAGCGTGCCTTCATCAATCAGGTCTTCGGCGACGTATTCCTGAAATTCCTTGTAGGGCAGATCCTTGCTCGGGGAGTCGGAGCTGTCGCGCAAAACGATCAGCAAAGGGATAAAGCCAAGAATGGCCACCCAGACCAGCCACGGTCGATAGACATTGCGCGGTTCCTCGTTGGGATCTTCCGGCTGATTGTTATTGTTGTTCGGATGTTCCGACATTGTAGAAACGGCTAACCCTAGCACCCATGGATTGGGGTGGCAACCCATCCGTGGGCAACAAAACGACCCTAAAGTGCTGAGAATTAGGAGTTTTGGGCAGACTGACGAAGCGGTTCAGCGGTAGAGCTTCTTTGATTCTCAGGAATTAACTCAGTGGCCGAGACAAGGATTCAAAATTTTGACCCAGCTACGGTTGAAGGCGCCGGGATTCTCGGAGCCCTCACCCCGTTCGAAGTCCGACCCTCATCGACTCCGAATCGAATCCCGGCGCCTTGCCGCCTCGACCGATTGCCGGGCTGCGGGTTCCGGCAGTGCTCCGCACAATTGCGGCCTCAACCAACTCAGTCATCATTGAAAGTTTGTGCACTGACGCAACCGAACCGGCTGGAGGGACGCTTTCTCCTTTCACGGTAACGATCGCTTCCTTTTACAATGTTTTACTATCGAATTTACAATTGCACCGGACACAAAAAAAGCGCCCCAAAATCGGGGCGCTTCGTAAGTTCTATGGGGTTGCTCAGTGCACGTAAAACATCTCGTTGGCCATCATCATGGAATGGGCCAGTTTTTCCCAGCGAATCAGCGGGGCGCGGGCGACGAATCGTCCACCGCTCATACCCGATCGCAACTGGTTGGAAAACTCTCGCACTTTACCCTCGTCGTTCTTCTTCTGCAGATTCTTTGCCTTCGCGATCGAGGTTTTGGCGTTCTTGATGTTCTCCTTGTTTCGGAGCTGAACGGTGTAGCCATCATCGGGTGATGCTTCGATAAAGAGCGCCGCGACCATTCGTTCCGCAGACGTGGGCATGCGCTGGTAAATCCTCTCATACAGGAAGTCCAAGCGCTTGTTGGTGGTCTCCATCTTCTTGAATTTCCGCATATCGCACAGCCGCTTGACCTGCTCGATCACGAATGGGCTGTTCATCATGAAGAGTGCCTGCAACGGAACTGTGGTCTGCTGGCGGATTCCGGTGGCCATGCTGGGATTGGCGAAGTCGAAGTGGAACATGGTTTCTTCCAGGTTGCGTCGGTCCACCCGTGCATAGATGGAACGGCGAGAGGTGTTGAGGCTCCCGGGCAAACCATAGAGTCGGTTATCCAGGAACTCGCCGATATGGAGGATAGAATCTCGGATCGCCTCGAACTCCAGCCTCTTCACGTTCTGTTTCCAGTAGTAACGATTGTTGGGATCGATATTGGAATTGCGAGCATTGTAAGCACTTTGCTGCTTATAGGTGTTGGACGTCATGATGTAGCGGTGCAGCTTCTTGATCGACCAGCCGTTCTCCATGAAGTAGACCGCGAGATGGTCCAGCAGTTCCTGATTCACCGGGTCCTCGGATTGCACGCCAAAGTCGTCCGGAGTAAGGACGAAAGGTGAATCAAAGTGGTGTTTCCAGATACGATTCACCATGACGCGCGCAGTAAGCGGGTTGTCCTTGCTGGCGATGTCGCGGGCCAGTTCGTAACGACCACTGCCGTTCTCATAGGTCTTGCGTTTCTTCCCCTGGCTGAGCACATCCAGAAAGCGACGAGGAGCGTCTATTCCCGGACTCTTCGGATCACCCAGGTTGAAGACCTTGTATTCGCGTGGCTTCTGCTGATCATAGACAACGTGGGCACGAACATCCGTGCCCGGATGCACATTGCGCAGGTCGTTGATCTTGCGGATGTTCCGGCCAAAATCGCGTGAGATATCGCGGATTTTTTCGCGCGTCAGTCCTCGTCTCTTCTTTTCCTTGCCCGGCAGTTTCAACAGACCATCCAAGCGCTTGTATTCCGCCATCAAGGGAGCCAGCATGCTGCGGTAGTCATTCAGGAAGCGGGCTTTCCCTTCCTCGATCACCGGCTCTTCGGTGTCCTTCGGTTCGCGCAGGTTGGCGAAGATGGAATACCAGGAATAGTAGTCCTGGGTCGGGATCGGATCGAACTTGTGATCGTGGCAGCGGGCACAGGCGACGGTCAGTCCGAGGAAGGCCTTGGACGTTGTGTCAATGCGATCGTCGATGATGTCGTGTCGATTGTTTCCGAATCGTTGGCCGAGCGTGATGAATCCGAGTGCCGGCAAAAGTTGCTTGCGATTCGCGTTCACCTTCAGTTCCTCATAATTCACCGCCAGCTGCTCCATGATGAACTGATCGTAAGGCTTGTCTCGATTGAAAGCCTCGATGACGTAATCGCGATAGGTATAGGCGAAGTTGTAGTCGGGCATGTCCCGGTTGCCGTTCACCGAACCTTTGCTGTCAGAGTAACGCATCACGTCGAGCCAATGTCGTGCCCAGCGTTCGCCGTAGCGATCGGAGCCGAGGAGCTCGTCGAGCATGCGGCCATACCAATCACCTTTGCGAGAGACATAGTCTTCGAGCTGGTTCGCAGAGGGGGGCAATCCGACGAGGTCGAAGAACGTGCGGCGAATCAGTGTGCGCCGATCGGCGGGTGGGGATTGTTTAAGTCCTTTCTCACGAAGTTTCTTCTGCACGAAGCGGTCGATGGGATGCCACGCGCCTTTCACGGAGGGGACGCTTGGCTTGCGTGGTTTCTTGAAGGCCCAGTGGTTCTTGCGGTCTTCCATCACCTCTTTGCCAGTCTTGACCTTTCCGGTGTTCGGGTAGGCAGCGCCCATGCGAATCCATTGCTCGAAGTTGGCGATGACGTCATCGGGCAACTTGGCGTTGGGGGGCATCTCAACATCCGGATCCTTGTACGTGAGCGCACGATAGAGGAGACTGCCTTGTGGGTCCCCGGGCCTGATGGCTGGACCGCTGTCGCCCCCGTCGAGCAGGCCGCTGGCCGAGTCAACGGTCAAGCCGCCTTTGACCTTCTGCGACGCGCTGTGGCACTTGAAGCAGTTGTTGGCGAGGACGGGCCGAATCTTGGTCTCGAAGAATATCAGCTGGTCTTTGCTGATGGCGGCATTGGCGCACAAGGCGATGCCGGCCGAACCTGCGAGGAGGAAACGGGTCAGTTTTTTCATACGCAAAAAAACAAACGGTCAGGCAATAATCTTCTTGAGGATATTGCCAAAGTTGTCGGTGAGGCGGAAATCACGACCGTTGTAGCGGTAGGTCAGGCCCTTGTGGTTGAATCCCATCAGGGCGAGAAGCGTGGCGTGCAGATCGTGGATGTGCACCCTGTCGTTCACGGCCTTGTTGCCGAACTCATCACTCTCGCCGTAATTCTGACCGCCCTTGATGCCACCACCGGCAAGCCACATGGAAAAGGCCCGTGAGTGATGATCGCGGCCTTCTTGTGCGCCGAGGTTCTGCGAACTGGGCGTGCGGCCAAATTCACCGCCCCACATGACAATCGTGTTGTCGAAGAGACCGCGTTGCTTGAGATCCTTGATGAAGGCGGCAATCGGTTTGTCCACGTCTGCGGCGCGGTTGCGAAGATTTGTCCGCAGGTTGTTGTGGTGATCCCAACCACCGGCGAAGACCTGGATGCAGCGTACGCCACGTTCGATCAAGCGGCGGGCGAGGAGCATGTTCCGGCCCTGCGAGGTGTTGCCATACATCTCACGGATTTTCTCGGGTTCCTTGCTCAGGTCAAACGCGTCCATGGCTTCCGTCTGCATCTTGAAGGCCATCTCGTAAGAGGCGATCTGGGCTTCCAAGCGTGAATCCTTCTTCAGCCGATAGCTGTGGAGACTGTTCATCATGTGAACCAGGTCCAATTGGCGACGTTGCTCCGAGCGTTGCAGTCCCGGATTCTCAGCACCGTAGGGACTGCGGATGTGGCGCACCATGTCTTCTACGCGTGGGGAGGAAGTGTTGATGCTGGTGCCTTGGAACACACCGGGAAGGAATGCGGATTGCCAGTTAGCCGCATCGGGACTGCCGCCCGCGCGCAGGGAGATGAAGCCGGGGAGGTTCTGATTCAGCGTGCCGAGTCCATAAAGCATCCATGACCCCCAGCTTGGCTTGGGCAGTCGAAGTGAACCGGTGTTCATCATCACCGAGGCAACGCTGTGCGAAGGGATCTCGGTATACATGGAATTGATGACGGCCATGTCATCGATCCATTCCTTCAGGTTCGGCCAGACTTCACTCACGCGCACTCCGGATTGACCTTCCTTCTTGAATTCGAACGGAGTGCCCATCGCGGCGCGATTCTTGTTCCCGCCAGGGATTGGCTTGCCGTGATATTTCTTCAACGCGGGCTTGTAGTCCCAGGTATCGACGTGGGAGGGCGCACCTGACGCAAAGATCTGCACGATGTGTTGCGCCTTGGTCGCGAAGTGCCCCTGCTTGGGCGCCAGCGGGGAAAGTGAGGAGGCTGCGTTTGCTTGTGGCGCCAGTAACCCGTCCTGGGCGAGGAGGCCGGCCAGACCGAGGAAGCCCATCCCGTTTCCGGTCTTGTGAAGGAAGTCGCGTCGGCTGGTGTAGACCTTGTGTTCGGTGTCTTTGCAGAAGTTGTCTTGAAACATACGCGGTAGTGCCTTGAGTGCTGGCTGGTCCAAAGACGATAACAGGATCAGTATTGCGAGAAACAAAAAAGATCCCGGCTAATGCCCGTTTTCACCTGAAAAACACAGGAAATGGCCAGTATATCAATTGTTTGCCTGAGAGTCGCCGATCTTACTCAGGAGATTTCAGGCTCCGACCAGTTTCTTGAGGATGGCGAGATCTTTGGCGATGGCGGGAATGGCCCGGCGCGCCGATTCTGGAGAGTTCGCCTTCACATGGGGAACGTGGAGTGAAATCGGGCCATGGTAGCCGACTTTCCGAAGCGTCTCGTAGAAACGCTTGCCGACATGACCATCTCCCATCGGGACATTTACCGCCCGCCCATCGCGGAAAACGAAGTCCTTCACGTAGACCGCCTGGATGTGCGGTTGAATGAGGCGAAAGCTGATGGGCCACGCGCTGGATCCTTCGACCATGGCGTGTCGAATGTCGTAGGCGATGCCGAGTTCCGAGGGCTCGATCCCGTGCAGGAGATATTTCAAATCCCAGATGGGTCCGCCCACGTTCTTTGAGCCGGCGTGGTTTTGGTAAACACCGGTGATACCCAGTTCGCGATTGAAGGCCGCAAGTTCCTTCCAAAGCGCCTTCAGGTCGTTGAGCTGCTCCAGGATCGGCCGGTCGGATTTGTAGCCCGTGCCGGCGAGTCGGTAACGAGTGATTCCGAGCTTGGCAGCCACGCGGAGCAGCTTCGCGGAAGTTGGGTCGTCAGGCGAAGACACGCTGGTCGCCATGACTTGAATTCGGAGACCGTGTTTCTTCAACGCGTCGACCATCTTGGGAAGTTCGTCCTCGGCTTGATCCGGCAGGATGTGCCCCTTGTTGCGGACGGTTGCTTCGATTCCATCGAAACCCATCTCGGCAACGGTCTCAGCAAGTTCATCGTAACTCAGCGATTGCAACGGCTTTTCAAACAACGCCAACTCGTTGCGCTTTGCGCGTTTCGTTTCTGCGTTAAGGCCGCCACCAGCAAACGCTGTAGCCGCGAGGGAGGAGAGGAATTGTCGTCGTTGCATGAAGCAGGCTTAGCCCATGCCCGCTGACAACTCAACGTCTGATCCTTGGACTCCAGCATTGGCAAACTTGGGTGATCCGTTACGCTCCGCGCATGAGCAAGCACGGCCAGGCCAAGCCGTCCCAGACCAAGCCGTCCAACACGGCGGTCACTCAATGGGTGGAGGAAGTTGCCCAACTCACCAATCCCGACAACATCTTCTGGTTCGATGGTTCAGAGGAAGAAAAGAAACATCTGACCGACCAGGCGGTTGGGGCAGGCGTGATTCAGCCTCTCGACCAGGAGAAATGGCCCGGCTGTTACTACCATCGATCCAACCCGAACGACGTGGCGCGCGTCGAGAATCTAACCTTCATCTGCACGCCGCAGGAAGAGGAGGTCGGGCCGACGAACAACTGGGCCCAACCCGATGAAATGCGGGCCAAGCTCAAGGGCATGCTCGAAGGCTGCATGAAGGGACGAACGATGTATGTCGTTCCTTATCTGATGGGCCCTCCCGGTTCGGAGATGTCGCGCGTCGGCGTGGAGATCACCGACTCGATCTACGTCGTGCTCAGCATGCGCATCATGGCGCGCGCCGGGAAACCTGCTTTGGATCACCTCGGCGACGGAACGGATTTCAATCGAGGTGTTCATTCGATGCTCGATGTCAATCCGGAGCGTCGCTACATCGCGCACTTCCCGTACGACAACGAGATCATCTCCGTCGGTTCGAACTACGGAGGCAACGTCCTGCTCGGCAAGAAATGCCTGGCCCTGCGGCTCGCTTCGTGGTGGGGGCGCCAGGAAGGTTGGATGGCCGAGCACATGCTCATCCTTGGCGTGGAATCTCCCGAGGGCCGGAAGACTTATGTGGCGGCTGCCTTCCCGAGTGCCTGTGGTAAGACGAACTTCGCCATGCTCATTCCGCCCGAGCGTTTTCAGGGTTGGAAGATCTGGACCGTCGGCGACGACATCGCCTGGATGAAACCCGGCAAGGATGGCCGGCTTTTCGCGATCAATCCCGAGGCAGGTTACTTTGGCGTCGTTCCGGGGACGAACAACCATTCGAATCCGAACGCCATGCAGTCGCTTTCGGAGGACACGATCTTCACCAATGTCGCGATCACCGAGGACGGAGACGTATGGTGGGAAGGCAAAGACAACCCACCACCCGAAAACCTCATCGATTGGCAGGGCAATCCGTGGAAGCTCGGTTCCGACAAGAAAGCGGCCCATCCCAACAGCCGCTTCACCGCACCCGCGTGCAACAACCCGATGCTGGCTCCGGAAGTGGACGATCCGGAAGGCGTTCCAATCGACGCGATCATCTTTGGCGGACGGCGTTCGCACACGATCCCTCTGGTGTTCCAATCCTTCAACTGGGCGCACGGTGTCTATGTCGGTGCAACCGTCGGTTCTGAAACCACGGCGGCTGCCACCGGAGCGGTCGGACAGATTCGCCGTGACCCGATGGCCATGTTGCCCTTCTGCGGCTACAACATGGGCGATTACTTCGTGCACTGGATTCGCATGCGCAAGCTCATCAAGTATCCGCCACGAATCTTCCACGTGAACTGGTTCCGCAAGGATGAAGAGGGCAACTTCCTTTGGCCTGGGTTCGGCGAGAACATGCGCGTACTCCGCTGGATCGTCGACCGATGCAGCGGCCGCGGCCACGCGAATGAGACTTCACTCGGCTGGGTGCCCGGTCCGGGCGATTTCGATCTCGTCGGCCTGCCGGGCTTTACCGAAGAGAAACTCGCAGCCGCCCAGCAATTCAGCGACGAGGAGTGGCGACGCGAAGTGCTTCAGCATGACGAATTGTTCTTCAAGCTCTACGGTCATTTACCCAAGGAAATCATCTTCCAACGGGAACTCCTGGTCGCCCGCCTGTAGCCGAATGCAACGATCCCTGCCAGTCTGTCCGGAAGCGGATCTTCCGCCCGGCAAGACGGTGAAGTTTGTCTACAAGGTGGACGGAATCGCCTACGAGGGATTTGCCGCGAACTTCAAGGGGAACCTGGTCGCCTACGAGAACACCTGCCAACACATCCCCATCCCGCTCGACTACGACGACAACCGGTTCTTCACGCCGGACGGCAATAACTTCATCTGCGCGACGCATGGGGCGATCTACCATCCGGGCAACGGCCATTGCCTCGCCGGACCTTGCGCAGGCGCCAGGCTCAAGAAGATGCACGCCACGGTGGTGGCTGGGGAAGTGCGGGTGTGCCTGCCGGAGGAATAGGTCTACAGGCCCTGTTAAAACTTGCCATCGCGCGACTCGAAATGAGTCGGCTTGCCGAGCGAAGCACCGTCGGCCATCACCCAATCGGCGATCCAGTCCAGCATCTGATCCAGCGAGGTGGATGGCTTTCCGAAGAGCTCATGTGCGCGTGAGCTGTCGCTGAGCAAGGCACTATCCGGTTCCGAGCCGCGGAACTCACAACTCTTCCCCATGCGCTTGCCGAATGCTTCTGCCAGATTGCGAATGCTCAACACTTCTTCACCGGTGATATTAAGTACGGCTGGAGGAGACGTGGTTTGGCTGAGCATCCGAAGTATCGAGGCATTCGCATCCGCCTGCCAGATGCAGTTGAGAAATCCCATGCCTATGTCTACCGGCTCTCCCCGCCACACCTTCTGCGCGATGTCCGCGAGCACGCCGTAACGCAGCTCCGTCGCGTAGTTCAGTCTGACGATCACGACCGGGATATTGAGAGTGGCACTGAAGTGCTCGAACATCCGTTCGCGCCCCAGGCAACTCATCGCATATTCACCAACTGGCGCCGGTGCGTCCGGTTCCTTCGAAGGACGATCAATGCTGGTGAGCCCGTAAACGTTGCCGGTTGAAAACGCGACAATTCGCGATTCCCGATAAACCCGGCATGCCACCGAGGGCAACCACGCATTCATCGCCCAGGTCAGCGATTCATTGCCGGTTGAGCCGAACTTCATCGCCGGCATATAAATGACGTTGGGAGCAGGCGGGAGTTTCTCAGCGGCAGCCTCATCCAGCAAATCGCACGCGAGCGTCTCGATTCCAAGCCCCTCCAGGCGACTTCTTTGATCTCCCGAACCAAAGCGGGACACTCCAATGATTCTCCGTTTTGCCCCCGCCTCCTCGTCGGCACGCAAGGCCATGCGAGCCATGGTCGGCCCCATCTTTCCGCCCACGCCCAGGAAGACGATGTCGCCTTCCAGCTCGCGCATAAACGCAACGAGTTCTGGGGTGGGACGACTGAGGTTTTCCTCCAGGTCTGCTTCGGTCGCGATGGTCTCGGGTGAGCCCATTGCGCGTCAGGACAGAGCGGGGTTTGGTTCCGCTCCGGGCCGGGCGTCACCCCGCGATTCCTCGTGCAGTTCACGGATGCGATCAACGCGACGACGGTTCACACCGAGATCCCAGAAGCCGCAGCGCGCAGCAGAACGCACGTGAATGGCCTTGTCGATTTCGTCGAAATAGAATTCCAGATCGTCAACGAACCGGAAGAACACGGTCCGGCATTCAAAGCGAATATAGTCGTAATCATCCTTGATCAGCTTCACGCGCGGCAGGCCCATCACCAGATCCCGCAGGGCATCGCGCGATTCCTTGAGGGACTGGTCCATCTTGATGGGCGGGACGCGATGCTCGCTCAGTGAGGCATGACTGCTGACCGCATTCAGCCGTTGCGAAACATCAGTCAGGCGCCCGTGCGTCACGCCCAGCTCTGGAGCAGGCGGTGCGCTGGTGGAAACGGCAAACACGACAGCCAGTCCGGCGAGGAGCAGGAGAAAGACAGGCCATCCCCAGCGCTCCTGGGAAGCGGCCGCATTCGGTGTTTCAGCCGGTGAGAAGGCCGGCACTTCGCGGTTGGCATAAAATTGTTTGTGAATGTCGAGGAGTCGGCCCAGCTCATGGACAGGATTGGCATGGTCCTCTACTCGCAGATCGATGTATCGATCGTTGGCATTCGCATAGCCGCCATTCTTGCGTGTGACCATAATTGCGGCCGACTGGCGCCCGCGCCGATCTCCACCGGCTTCTTCGGCGGCCTTCAATGCCTCCAGCATCCAGTCTGCGAGTTCCGTGTTGGGGATTTCTCGAGCGGTTTCAAACCGGGCAGCCATCCGACGGATTACGGTTTCACCCGCAAGGATGTTGCCCTGGACGGAGTAACCGAATCCGATGTGGTCGCCCGCCCAGCCCGTGCACTTGGACCCAGTGTAGGCTGCAGCCTCACCGCCAAACTTCACGATGGCCAACTGGCGATGATCGCGGCTCGCATCCTGCCGAGTGAGTTCACTCACCGCGCCTTCTGCGGAAAAGTCCTTCAACAGTTCCAAGCCCTTGGGACCGTATTCCGGATTGGCGTAGGCCTGCGTGGCAATTGCCCCAACGCCCGCCTTCACGTAGGGAACCACGCTGCCTACTCCGAAGAACTTGCTTTGAACGGCAACACCAAGGTCACCGGTCTTCGGATCAAACGCCACAATCGAGTAGGTTGCGACGTTCGGCGCTGTCGGTTTGTCCCCCTTCGAAATCACGGCACCGGCAAACAACGCGCAGGCGATTGCGGATGACATCAGGCGACGAGCTATTGATTGGCTTGCTGGCATCGGCGTGGGGTCCACAGCTTAGAGACACGGGATTCTGCCCACGAAGGGCCATTATTCAAGCAATACGTGGATTCGAATTAAGCAAAAAAAAACGCGGCCGAAGCCGCGTTTTTCAATTCGTTGTTTGGGAGCCGATCAGAAGTCGACCAGTTCAACATCAAACACCAGAGTGGCATTCGGAGGGATCACACCACCTGCGCCACGGGCGCCGTAGGCCAGATCCGGTGGAATGATGAGAACGCGTCGTTCACCCTTGGTCATGTCGCCAAGCGCTTCGTCCCAGCCCTTGATCACGCGGCCCGCTCCAACGGGGAATGAGAACGGCTGACCACGTCGACGTGAGCTGTCGAACACCCGTCCATTCATCAGGCGTCCCTCGTAGTGCGCCTTGATGTTGGTGCCGGCGGCTGGTTTGTCTCCGGCGCCTTTCTTCACGACGATGTATTTCAAACCGCTCTTGCTGGTGACGACCTTTCCTCCGTGTTCCAATTCCAGTTCCTTCACCTTGTTGGCAATTGCGTCGAGAGCGGCAGCGTCTTTCTTGGCGCCGGCGTCCTTGCGTAGTTTCTGAAAGTGCGCTTCGTCGCCTTTGAATCCCTTGGCCTTGGAGCCAACGCGGACGATCTTGACCGTTTTCATCAACACCGCGTCGTTCGGGCGGTTGTTGGCGCCTTTTGGCACTCCGGCAATGGCTTTCACCACGTCCAGTCCGGCAACAACTTTTCCGAAGACCGAATGGCGTCCGTCCAGCCATGGCGTGGCCTTGTCGGTGATGAAGAACTGACTTCCATTCGAACCGGGCCCGGAATTGGCCATCGAGAGGATTCCGGGGCCGGTGTGCTTGAGATCCGGATGAAATTCGTCTTCGAAACGATAACCGGGACTGCCCGTTCCCGTTCCAAGCGGGCAGCCGCCCTGGATCATGAAATCGGGGATCACGCGATGAAAGGTCAGCCCGTTGTAGTAGGGCTCGCCGTCCTTCTTCTGGTTGTTCTTTCGTGTGCCTTCGGCGAGGCCGACGAAGTTCGCGACGGTCATGGGCACCTTTTCAAATTCCAGCTGAATGGTGATCTTGCCCTTGGAAGTGTCCATCTCAGCATAGAGCCCATCGGCCATGGTTGCAGCATCCGCTCGTCCTGCCAACGCGAGCGCGAGGGCACCGGTAAGTAAGAATCCGTGTTTCATGAATCGATTCATGCGCGGAGCATGGTTAAAGGCCCGTTTGGTTGCCACAAAAATATTGGTCATGTTGGATCGACGAACGGTGGCGCCGGAATCGTCACTATTTTGCGAGCCAATTGGCTGCAATCAGGCGATTACGTCGTGGATGACCTTCCCGTAGGAGATCGGCAACGGGCGGTTGGCCACGTCGTGCACTTCCGTCGCGGGATCGATTCCCAGGAGGTGATACATGGTCGCGGAAACATCGTCCGGCTTGACGGCGTTTTCCTCCGGATACGCGCCTTCCTTGTCGCTCGCGCCGTAGACATGCCCGCGTTTCACGCCTCCGCCGGCAAGCAAAACGGTGTAGCAACGCGGCCAGTGATCGCGACTCTTGCTCTTGTTCACCCTGGGCGTGCGGCCGAATTCGCCGAACCAGACCACCAGTGTCTCGTCCAGCAACCCGCGCTGTTCGAGGTCGTTCAAGAGCGTTGGAAGCGTCTGGTTGGTTATCGGCAGGTGACGCTTTTCCATGATGGGAAACATGCGCGTGTTGTCGAAGCCATGGGTGTCCCACCCACCGCTGTCTGTGCGCCGGCCGCCGATGCTGTTGGAAAAATATACGGACACAAATTTCACCCCCGTCTCCACGAGGCGACGAGCGAGCAGGCAGCTCTGGCCGTAAGGCGTCATTCCGTAGGCATCACGCATGACCTGCTTTTCCCGTGAGAGGTCGAAGGCTTTGCGAAGCTCCGTGGAGTTCAACATTCCGAGCGCCGTGTCGTAGAACGAATCGAAGCCGCGAACTTCGGCGGACCGGTCCAGCAGGCGCGCCTGGGAATCCACGAGCTTCTGCAATTCCCGGCGGGATTGAAGGCGTTCGCTGCTCAGATTGCTTGGCAGGCTGAGTTCGGGCAGATGAAAGTCTTTCTCATGCGGCTCCTCGAAGATGCGCATGGGGTCGTGTTTTTTGCCGAGGAAGCTCGCGTGTTGTCCGGGTGTCGTCGATCCATCCGCAACGCGATACGGATAGGAAACGGCAGTGGGGATGTTGCCGTTCAAGGGCGCGACCTTGTCCACCACGGCCGGGTAGCCGGGAAACAGGTCCATGGAATCGGTCAGGCGTTGATCGTCACTCGGCGGTGCATGGCCCGTAAGCGCGTAGTAGCCCGCCGAATTGTGGTTGTTCATCGTGTGATGGACCGAACGGATCAGCGTGACCTTGTCCATCACCTTCGCCACGTGTGGCAGATGTTCGGAAACTTGGATGCCGGGGACGTTGCTGGAAATCGGCTTGTGAAATCCACGGATGCCGGATGGGGCATCGGGTTTCATGTCGAAGGTCTCCAGATGGCTGGGGCCACCCCACTGGAAAAGAAAGATCACGGACTTCGCCCGCGCCTTGACCTTCCGCAAGGGAGCCGCCCGCAAGATGCGCGGCAGGGTTAATCCAAACAGGCCTGCACCGCCCACCTGCAACAACCGGCGTCGATTGAGCGGCGAAAGATTCTGGCAGGCCTGAACATGCGATTTCACGGTCAGGAAGTTTACTTGGGAACTTGAAGCTGTGGCAATCTCCGACGTGGCTTGAACGCTGTGCACAGGTCTCCGGATTTCGTCCACGTGGATGACCGAAGGTTTCCCTCGAACCACCGGAGACCTTCGGTCGTGGGAGTGGGGCGGTCGAGAGACGCGCTCCACGGCAATTCTTTTCGAGTGCCGGCCACGCATATGGTTCGACCCACTTGGGCGCGTTTTCTCCACCCCCTTCGGGCGAGCAAATAACGTAATTCTCTGTGTATTACTGTTCGGCTGAGCCGCCGAATTAGGGTTGGCTCGCTGTGCTGGTGATGATCTAACGATCTAGAACTCCTGTCCCCAGCCCCGAACAAGGGGCGTCGAGCCATGCGCTTGACGCCCTTTCCCTCACACCTATCATGCGCCGCTCCGCTGCGGCAAAACCGCCCCAGCTTTCCAATTGAGTTCAGACAATAGCAAACGAATGAGTGCGATCAGTGACATCCAAGCGCGTGAGATCCTTGATTCTCGCGGAAATCCGACCGTTGAGGTCGACATCATCCTTGAAAGCGGAGCCAGTGGCCGGGCAGCCGTGCCGTCCGGCGCCAGCACGGGCGAAAACGAAGCCGTCGAGCTTCGCGACGGAAACAAGAAACGTTACCTCGGCAAAGGCGTCAGCAAGGCCGTCAAGAACGTCACCTCCAAGATCGCGCCGAACATTGTCGGTATCGAAGCCACCAATCAGATCGCGATCGATCAGACCATGCTCGATCTGGACGGCACGGAAAACAAATCCAAGCTCGGCGCCAATGCCGTGCTCGCCGTTTCCATGGCAACCGCGAAGGCTGCAGCCGCCGAAGTCGACCTGCCGCTCTACCAATACCTCGGCGGACCGAACGCCAAGGTTCTTCCGGTCCCGATGGCCAATGTCATCAACGGTGGCGCCCACTCGGATGCCCCGATCGATTTCCAGGAATTCATGATCATGCCCACCGGCTTCGACACCTTCAGCGAAGGCCTGCGCGCGATCACCGAAATCTTCCACGCTCTCAAGGCTGTGCTCAAGGGACGCAATCTCTCCACGGCGGTTGGTGATGAAGGCGGATTCGCTCCGAACTTGGAAAGTGCCGAGGACGCCTTGGAATGCATCCTCAAGGCCACCAAGAAAGCAGGTTACAAGCCCGGCAAGCAGATCAACCTCGCATTGGACGTCGCCAGCTCGGAGTTCTGCACCGGTCCCGGCAAATACATCTTCAAGAAGAGCACGGGCAAGAAACTCAGCGGTGCGCAACTCGTCGATTTCTACGTCGAGCTCTGTGGCAAATATCCGATCATCTCCATCGAAGACGGCTGCGACGAAAACGACTGGAAGAGCTGGAAGCTCATGACTGAGAAGCTCGGCGACAAGGTCCAACTCGTCGGAGACGACTTGTTTGTCACCAACGTGAAGTTCCTTCAAAAGGGCATCGACAACGACACGGCCAATTCGATTCTCGTGAAGGTCAACCAGATCGGTTCCCTCACCGAGACCCTCGATGCCGTGGAGCTGGCCACGCGCCACGGTTACACCAGCGTGCTCTCTCATCGCTCCGGTGAGACCGAAGATTCCACCATCGCCGACATCGCCGTCGCGACCAACTGCGGCCAGATCAAGACCGGTTCACTCAGCCGCAGTGATCGCCTCGCGAAATACAACCAACTCCTTCGCATCGAGCAGGAGCTGGGCAGCAGCGCGGTATACGGCGGACGGATGAACGTCGTCTGATCAATTCGCCAACGAAATCGAAAGCGCGGTCAAACGGCCGCGCTTTTTTCGTAGCTCAGGCTGCCGCCTGAACTCAGCTGCAACACAACGCGACGTCAAAGCTCCCGCATCCAAATCGTCTGAAACGTGAATTTCGCCGACCAATCCGGGATGTAGGAATGTCCATGCGTGCGAATCATCAGTTTCCAAGGCGCGGTGCTCCGGTCGAGCCGGCCGTAAAGAAATCCCCCGCGATTTGTTACTGCGATACGATTGGTCTGCCCCACCCCGACCTGGTAGAGACTCATGGTCTTCTGCTGCAGATCATTTACCGGCTTGTAATCCGTCGCGCGATTCCACAATGCAATGACCGGTCCACCCTTGTTATCCCACACTTCCACGGTGACGAACCCGTTCGTGTAACTCAGCAGCACACCTGAGTGCGCGAATTGATGCTGACCCGGATAGAACACTTTGAAACCATCACGCGGGACTTCTGCCGCTGATCCGGGATCCGTGCCTTCCGACGCTTGCGCAATGGTCGCCGGGCTCGCATTGGTCTCAATCGGCTTCACCAGTGGTTCGGGATCCTCACCACAGCCGCAGATCATCAGACCCGCCATCACCGCTGGAATTTGTTTCAGCAATTTTCGCATCTATTCGTGCCGAAAATGGTGCCATTCTCAATTCCACTTGTCACCCCCGCGCCCGCTTTGGCAAGCTCTGTCATGGCTGCTGCTAACGAACCGAATTCCACCGATCGGGAATTCTATCTTCGCGCCGACGACTTCTTCCGGGAGCAGAAAGGCGTCGCCCTGACCTACGACGACATCACCCTTGCCACGCTCTATTCCGACATCCTTCCCCGCAATACCCAGCTCGATACGCGGCTGGCCGAAACGCTCGAACTTCACGTCCCCATTGTGTCCGCGGATATGGACACGGTCACCGAATCCCGCATGGCGATCGCCATGGCGCTCAACGGCGGGATGGGCCTGATCCACTACAACATGACGGAGAAAGAGCAGTTGAAAGAGGTCTCGCGCGTGAAGAACAACGTGCACGGACTCATCCAGGATCCGATCACCGTGAATCCCGATGAATCGATTGGCGATGTTCTTTCCCTAATCGAGAAGAAACGCTTTTCATTCAGCACATTTCCCGTGGTGGACGCTGATGAAAAACTCCAAGGTCTTCTCCCCGGCAGTGTCGTTCGCCCGCGCTACGCGGACCGCAGCGTCAGCGAAGCACGCACTTCACTGGATCAGGTCTTTACGCTTAAGGAGAGCGAACTCGGAAACGATCCCATCCAACGCGCCGATCAGTTCTTTGCGGATCATCCGCGCATCAACAAATTGCTCGTTGTGGATGATGAAGGCCGTCTGCGCGGTTTGTTCACGCTGACTGACGTGGACCGAATCATCCAGGAGCGTCAGGCACAGTTCAAACCCGCTCGCGACGCGAAATTCCGTTTGCTCTGCGGTGCAGCCATCTCCGCGACCCGCACTGCCTTTGGCGAACTCGACCGCGAACGCATCACCGAACACGTCGGCGCGCTGGTGGAACGCGGGGTGGACACAGTCGCGGTCTCAACCGCGCATGGACACAGCAAGGGCGTAGGCGATTCCGTGAAACTCATCCGCGATGCCTTCCCCGAACTTCCAATCATCGCCGGCAACGTCACCTCGGGAGCCGGCGTGGAATACCTGGCGGATTGCGGTGCGAATGTGATCAAGATCGGACAGGGGCCTGGAAGCATCTGCACGACACGCGTGGTGGCCGGGGTCGGCATTCCGCAAATGTCCGCGTTATATGTGGCGTCACAGGCGGCCAAGTCCAAGGGTGTCACGATTCTGGCCGATGGAGGGATTACCAAGTCTGGGGATATCGTAAAGGCCCTGACCCTGGCAAACGGAGTCATTTGCGGGGGCATCCTCGCCGGTTGTTCCGAAGCGCCTGGCGAGATTCTGGAAATCACCGGCAAGCTGTACAAACAATATCGTGGCATGGGCAGCCTGGCAGCGATGAAGGCTGGCTCAGCCGCGCGCTATGGGCACACCAGCGATGCCAACCGCAAGGTATCCGCCGAAGGCGTGGAGGCGCTGAAGGAAGTGTCCGGACCGATCGATCAGGTCCTCGGCCAACTCATCGGAGGAATTCA
Organism: Verrucomicrobiales bacterium; assembly: GCA_002715965.1. Lineage (GTDB taxonomy): Bacteria > Verrucomicrobiota > Verrucomicrobiia > Limisphaerales > JAYPXF01. The sequence goes on from PBAL01000074.1 coordinate 100,391, forward strand.
GTCCGGCATGGGGTACCTCGGCGCGACCGACCTCGACGCCCTCCGATCCGTCGCACGCTACATTCGTGTCAGCCCGGCCGGCCAACGCGAGGCCTCGCCCCACGACATCGTGGAGCTGAAGACCGGCAAACAGTAAGCCGAGGACTTGTCCTTTTGCGTGAACGACGACTTCTCCAAAGACACGCTCGTGCTCGTCGGCCACGGATCCGCGCTGAACGGCGAATTCTCAATGCCCACCAATCGGCAGGCAGCCGAACTGCGCAGTCGCAAGGTCTTCGGTCAGGTATTGGAGGCGTTCTGGCAAACCGAGCCTGATTTGAGTGGCGTGTTGCGTGGTGCAGCGGGCCGGCGGGTGTTCATCGTTCCGATGTTCCTCAGCGAGGGTTACTTCACTGAGGAAGTGATCCCGCGTGAGATGGGCTTCGAATGTCTGGGTGAGAAGCAATACTCGCGCAGTCAGACGATCGGCGAACAGGATGTCTATTGCTGCGGTCCCGTGGGAACTCATGAAACCATGACCGAGGTCTTGCTCGCCAGTGCGCAAGGCGTGATTGAGCAACATCCTTTTCCCCGCGCACCCAAACCTGCAGATTGCAGCCTGTTCGTTGCCGGACGCGGGACTTCGAACAACGAGAACTCGCGCAAAGTCATCGAGAGCCACGTTGAGTTGATCGGTGAGCGTGGAATCTACCGCGACGTTCACGCTTCGTTCATGGAGGAAGATCCCAAGATCGAGGCCTGCTGGACCAAAGCCGAGACGAAGAACCTCGTGATGGTTCCCTTCTTCATCAGCGCCGGGCCGCACTCTTACGAACACATTCCGAAGATGCTCGGCGAACCCGAACGCATGGTCCGCAAACGCCTGGACGCCGACCAACCCACGTGGCGCAATCCCACCGAGCGCAACGGCAAACGCCTGTGGTATTCCCGCTGCATCGGAGATGAGCCCACACTAGCAGACGTTATTCTCCAGCGCGCCCGAGAGGTTCAATAAGTCGTATCGGTCCTATCCGATCAACTCCTTGATCACTTCCCCGCCAAACTGAGACAGCTGCTTGTAACGGCCACCGTGGAAATAGGTGAGCTTGTTGTCGTCAAGGCCGAGGAGTTTTAGAAGCGTCACGTGGACGTCGCGGACATGGTGCACGTTTTCGCTGGCCTCGGCTCCAGTCTCGTCGGTGGCACCGATCGTGTGTCCGGCATTCACGCCTCCGCCGGCGAACCAGATGGTCATCGCCTTGGGATTGTGATCGCGTCCGTAGGCGACGGATCCTGCTCGGATGCCGTTGTCGGGTGAACGGCCAAATTCGCCGCACCAAACGATCAGGGTTTCATCAAGGAGGCCGCGTTCCTTCAGGTCGGCGATCAGTGCGGCAATGGGTTTGTCGATTTGCGGAACGAGGTTCCCATGCGCGCGCTTGATGAAGTCATGCGAATCCCAGGTCGCATGGTAGAGCTGAACGAAGCGGACATCCTGCTCGATCAAGCGCCGGGCGAGCAGGCACTTGCGCCCAAATGCGTCGGTGGTCTTTTGTCCGATGCCGTAGGCTTCCTTGATGGCTTCAGATTCGTTGCCTAGGTCGAGGACACCGGGCACTTCCATCTGCATACGGAAGGCAAGTTCGTAACTCTCCATGCGCGCGGCCAGTTCGCCGTGTTGTGGATGACGCTGTTTGTGTTGCGCGTTGAGTTTACCAAGCAGGTCGAGGTTCAGGCGCTGATGTTCTGGTGTGATTCCCTTCGGCGGCTGGAGATCCAAGATCGGGGAGCCCTTCGGCCGCAGCGTCGTGCCCTGGTACTGCGCGGGAAGAAAACCGTTGCCCCAATTTGCCGCGCCACCTTGCGGAAACGATGTCTCCGGCAAAACCATGAAACCAGGCAGGTTTTGATTCACCGATCCAAGCCCGTACGTAACCCAGGCGCCCATTGCCGGATCGCCACCGAAACGATTGCCGGTGTTCATCTGGTACTGCGCGGTTGGGTGATTCACGGAATCGACCTGGCAGCCGCGGTAGAAGCAGATCTCGTCGGCAACGTTCTGCAGGTGTTCCCAATTCTTCGCCATGTCCGCGCCGCTTTGACCGAAGCGACTGAACGCGAATGGGCTTTGCACGAAGTATCGCTCACCACTTTCCATCCGCGATTTCATCTCGCCTTCGCGGGTGAATTTTTTCAGGTGCAGGTCCTTGAGCTTCGGCTTGGGATCGAAGGTGTCGATGTGGCTGGGACCGCCCTCCATCATCAGGAAGATGCAGCGCTTGGCCCTGGCTGGGAAATGTCCATCCCGGGGCACAAGCGGGTTCGTGGTCTTGGCAGCAAGTTCGCCGGCCATCATCGAAGTGAACGCGACGCTGCCGACACTCGCTCCGAGGCCGTAGAGGAAGTCGCGCCGAGTCGGTGAAGACCACGCGCCGGAGCCCAGGCAGGGAAACTTCATCGACTTGTCGTGCGAGTAACTCACTTCAGTAAATGTAGACGAACTCGTTGGAGTTGAACAACACCAGGCAGACCTCCGCCATCGCGCGGGTCTCGGGACTCACGTCCGCATATTTCTTGTCCGGGACAAAGTCCTGCATCATTTCAAGCTTCTCGGTGAAGCTGAAGGGTTCGCCCGTGTTTTCCTCCACCGCCTCACGTTCGACTTCACGCGGGTAATCAGGGCGGGGAACAACCTTGGCTGTATGCCGATCGAGCATGACCTGATAATGATTGAGGCAGGCGGCTGTTTCTTCCGCGGTCGTCGGGCGGCCATAGGCGAGCGCAACTGCGCGTTGGATCTTTGCTGCCGGCTCGGCCTCTTCGCGTGAGAGGCGATCGGCAAAGGCCACGGCTCGATCAAGCGAGATCTGGCTGTTGAAGAGGCTGAAGACCTGGGGCGTGACCGTGGAGGCATCGCGCGCTTCACACGAAAGATCGGGGTGGGGATCGTTGAAAACTTCCATGAACGGATCGCGCAGGCCGCGAAGTTTCATGGCGTAAACCGATCGGCGATGGCGCTGTGCCGGAAGCGGATTGGCCTCCCAGGCCGGCGCGAAGGAACCCATTACCATGCGCGGCTGCAGGGCTTGTTCCCAATTCATTTCCGGCCGGGCAGGAATGCCACCAATCGAACGCGTCAATTCCCCCGAAACGGCGAGCATGCTGTCGCGCAATTCGAACGAGGTCATGCGTCGCGGTTTGAACACGGCGTAGCCGATGCCGTTGGCATCGCGAGTCGCGAGCGTTTCGGGATCGGGGTGAGTTGAGGAACGCCGATAAGCTTCCGACATCATGATCTGACGATGCAGGTTCTTGATCGACCAGCCCTGCTCACGGAATTCCCTGGCAAGCCAATCAAGAAGTTCGGGATGGGTCGGTTTCTTGCCCGTGCCACCAAAATTGTTCGGATTGCCAGCGATGGGTTGGTTGAAGTGCCATTGCCAGACGCGATTCACGATGGCGCGAAGAGTCAGTGAATTGGCAGGATGCGATATCCATTTTGCGAGCGCAGACCGGCGCTTGCTGGCGGTGGAGGGAAAACGGACGCGTCGCAATTCAGGGATCTGTTCATCCAAGACACTCAAGGCACCGGGATTGACCTGTTTGTCGCGGGCGAAAGTATCGCCTCCCATGAGAATGTAGGTCTTCTCCATCAGGCCCGACATCGGGCGCGACGGCATTCGGAGCGGCATGCCGTAGTTGTCGATCTTGGGATCCGCGCCGTTGTAAACCGAAAGAGCCACCGGTTCGTAACGTTCGAACTCCCACTTGCTGCGATTGATGACCTTGCGCGTGACGCGTTCGAGGCCGAAGTCTTCAACGGAATAACCGTAATGCTTCGGTGGAATCTGATCGTCCGGAATTCCGGCTTTATGCGCCTCAATGCGCGTCTTGTACGGAAGATCGTGTTCACGAAACCATCGCTCTGTCGCTTCTCGCGATTTCTTCTTCAATTTCGCCGAATGCAGTTCGGCTCGAGTGAGGCGCGCGGTGAGGTAGCCTTTTTCCTTTTCGAAGCCCTCAAGGTTTTCGTCCACGAAAGCCGCGCGCCGGTCCGCGATCTGGGTCGTGGCGAAGACGGCGTGCATACTGTAGAAATCGCGAGTTGGCACGGGATCGAACTTGTGATCGTGACATTTTGCGCAGCGGAGCGTGTGTCCGAGGAAAGTCTGGCCGACGGAATTCACGACATCATCGAGGAAGCGTTGCCGGGCGATGGCGGGCACTTCCATACCGGTCAGTTCCCATGGCCCCATGCGCAGGAAGCCGACAGAGACCAGCATCTCGGGGTTGTCCGGTTCCAGTTCATCGCCCGCGATCTGTTCGCGAATGAACTGGTTGTATGGTTTGTCCGCATTGAAGGAGCGGATCACGTAGTCGCGATAACGCCAGGCATTGCCGCGTTCGAAGTCATTGGCAAAACCGGATGAATCCGCATACCGGACAACGTCCAACCAGTGCTGCCCCCAATGCTCGCCGTAGTGCGGATTGCGGAGGAGACGTTCGATGACTTTGCGAAACGCGTTGTCTTCATCGGCGGGATCGTTCACGAACATCTCCACTTCCGCCGGTGTAGGTGGAAGCCCGAGAAGATTGAAGGTCGCGCGCCGGATCAAAGTGCGCCGGTCCGCGCGGGACGCAGGTTTGACTTTCATCGAATCCATCTTAAGGCCCAGTAGATGATCGATCGCATTGATGCCGAGCGGGATCTTTGGTTTGTCGATTGGCTGGTAGGCCCAGAGATCATCGGGATTGTATTTTCGGAGAGTCCATTGCTCGGAGAGTCCGCCACTTGTCGGCATGCGAACTCCGCCACCCACGCTCCACTTGTCTTCGGTTGAGCGAAGAAGCTCCTTGATTCGTTTCGGCGACGGCCAGGGTGCGCCCGCGTAAATCCAATCGGAGAGGTATTGGAGTTGGCGCTGGTTGAGTCTCTCGTTTTCCTTTGGTGGCATCTGCAGATCTTCGTCCTCCCAGGTGACCGCCTGATACAGGAGGCTCCCTGATGGATTGCCGGAAATGAACGCCGGACCGGAATCCCCACCCTCCAAGGCAGCCGAACGCGTGCGCAGGTCCAGATCGCCTTTCAACTTGTTCTCCTCGTTGCCGTGACAGGCGAGGCACTTGTCATTGATCAAGGGCCAGATTTGATGGGCAAAGAGCGCCTCGGCTTCGGCCATCTGGAGTCCGTGCGAGGTCAGCGGGAGTGCTTGGCAGGCGAGAGCCAGCCCCATCAGCCGCATCGCCATGCGCGTTCTGAAAACCAAGTTCATTCTTGCACAAATGCGCGTGCCGATTGCTTCAACCACGCGCTTCTGTTATTCACCGCGCGCGATTTCAAGTTGCGCGTTGATCATCGGAAAGATGGATTCGTTTTCTTCAAATGTAAAACCTTGTCCGCTTCTGCCAGAGGTGAGCGAACGCTATCGCGCCGTGACGCACCGTTGTCCGTCGGGCCCGGCCGATGCCTACCTTCATCGGCTTCGCTACGCGCAATCGCTTTGGCTGGAGCAGAAGCCGGCCCAGGCTTTGTTGCAGCTGAATCATGCCTTCACCGTGGATTTACCGGATGATTCGGCATCCTACAGCGAGCACTCCTGGCCGTACGAGGCAAAGCTATGGTTGGCGTTGAATTCACCGGAAGGGGTGTTTGTGGGGAATCCAGTCAGGCACTACCAGCACTATGCGACTCGCCTGCCAGCTGATGCACCGCGGCGCGAATTGCGGGCGGTTCGGGCGTGGTTGTGTTTCTGGATTATGCGCCGGGAGTTGCCGGAAGAAGAGTATCCGAGAGACGAGTTTCAGATTGAGAACGAGAGCTTGGTAATTCCGTCAGAGGGAGAATTGGTCGAACAATTGGAGCAGACGGGACGCGTTCGGGAAACGGAATGCGCAGTTCAATTCCTGGGATAGTCGGACAAGTCAGACCAGTCTGACACGTCGGACATGTCCGGCAACCTTGACCCTCAACCGCTTTTGACGTTCCCTATCGCCCGTGTCTGACGAGTCCAAAGACGAGCCCACACCCGAGGTTGAGAAGACCGAGGAGAAGTCAGCCGAAACAAGCGCAGCCGAACCGAATGCCAAACCCGGCATCATGCGCCGGATGTATGACTGGACGTTGAGCTGGGCCGATCGGAAAGAAGGGGCCTGGGCGCTTTTTCTGATCGCGTTTGCGGAGTCTTCGTTTTTTCCGATCCCTCCGGATGTATTGCTGTTGGCCTTGTGCGTCGGCGCGGTGACCAAGTCATTCAAGTTCGCGGCGATCTGCACTGCCGGGTCTGTGATTGGGGGTGCTGCGGGATACGGTATCGGTTTCTATGGCTGGGAGGCGGTCGGGCAGCCGATTGTTGAGATGTACAACGGCCAACGCCACCTGGACAAGATTCAGAAGCTGGTGGATCAGTATGGATTCCTTGGAATCCTGATCGCAGCGATTACACCTATTCCTTACAAGGTCTTCACCATCGCGGCCGGTCTCTTCAAATACAACTTTGCGCTCTTCATGATCGCCTCGGTGATCGGGCGCGGTTTCCGCTTCTTCGTAGTTGCCGCAATCCTCTACAGGTGCGGCCCCAAGGTGAAGGAGTTGATCGACAAGTATTTCAACCTCTTCGCGTGGTTGTTCATGGTGGTGTTGATCCTCGGTTTCCTGGCGCTCAAGTTCCTGAAGCATTGAAGGCCGCAGTCATTCACGGCAGTCGCGACGTCCGTATTGAGGATGTCGAAATTCCCGATCTCAAACCCGGTGAACTGCGTATCAAAATCGGCGCAGCGTTGACCTGCGGCACGGACCTGAAGGTCTTCAAGCGCGGCTATCATGCAAAGATGATCCAGCCCCCGGCCGTCTTCGGCCACGAACTGGCGGGAAGGATTTCGGGAATCGGTGACGGCGTGCAGGGCTGGAGTTCAGGCGAGCGGGTGATTGTCGCAAATTCGGCACCCTGCGGGGAATGTTTCTTTTGCCAGCACGAACAGGAGGCATTGTGCGATGACCTGTTGTTCCTCAACGGTGCCTATGCTGAATACATCAACGTTCCGGCAAGGATCGTTGAGAAGAACACCATTCAGTTGAAGGATGAGACAAACTTTGCCGACGCTGCGTTGACCGAACCGCTGGCCTGCGTGGTACAGGGTGTTTCCGACTGCCGGCTGTGGCCGGGTGATCGCGTGCTGGTCATCGGTGCTGGTCCGATCGGCCTGATGTTCACGGCCTTGGCGCATAATCTCGGGTGCCATGTCACGGTTGCCGGCCGCGGTGAGGAGAGGTTGGATGCAGCCAAGCGTCTGGGCGCGTATCACATCGTGAACATGACCGGGAAGGACGATGTGGTCGCTGGCGTCCGAGAGCGATACGCGGATGGGAACTCTTTCGACGTGGTCATTGAGGCAACCGGGAAGCCGGAAGTCTGGGAAGCAGCGGTCGCGCTGGTTCGCAAGGGCGGATTGGTAAACTTCTTTGGCGGCTGCCCTTCCGACACCTCGGTCAGCCTGGACACCGGGCGACTGCACTACTCGAGCATCACCCTGAAAGCGAGTTTCCACCATACGCCGGATTCGATTCGCAAGGCACTGGAGTTCATTGAGAAAGGCGTGATCCGCGCGAGTGAATTCGTCAACGGAGAAGCTCCCTTGTCCGAATTGCCGGCGTTGCTCAATTCGATGGTGGAAGGAAACCGCGCAGTGAAGACGTTGATCGACGTCACGCGTTGAAGGTCGATTGGCATCTGCTACACAACCTTGTGCCTCCTCATTCGGTCGGATTCGCCAGTGCCTCACTTGTGAACAGCCTTCCCTTGTCAACCCGATGACTCGCCCCTACCGTGACGCCCGCATTTATGGAACAGGTAGTCATTATTGGATCAGGTTGCGCTGGATGGACCGCGGCATTATATACGGCACGGGCGAATTTGAATCCCGTCGTCGTCACAGGAATGATGCCGGGCGGCCTGCTGACCACGACCTCGATCGTGGAGAATTTTCCCGGCTGGCCGGAGGGAATTGACGGCACGGATTTGATGATCAAGCTCCAGCAACAAGCCGAACGCTTCGGCACGAAGGTGAAGTTTGGCAGCACGGTGGACAGCGTGGATCTGAGCAACCGTCCCTTCAAACTGACCATCGGCAAGGAAGAGATTGAAACGCAGACCCTGATCATCGCGACCGGTGCCGGGCATCGCCATCTGGGGCTCGATAGCGAAAAGGCACTCGACGGCAAAGGCGTGACGTATTGCGCGACCTGCGATGGCGCATTGCCGATGTTCCGCGACAAACCGCTGGTGGTGGTGGGCGGTGGTGACTCCGCGTGCGAAGAAGCGATGTATCTGACACGCTTTGGCTCGAAGGTCCATCTCATCCATCGTCGCGATGAACTCCGTGCCTCAAAGATCATGGCCGAACGCGCGCTTGCGAATGAAAAGATCGAGCCGGTCTGGGATTCCGTGGTTACCGAAATTCTTGATGTAAACGAGGGCAAGGTCACCGGAGTAAAGGTGAAGAACGTCAAGACGGATGAGGAAACGGTCATCGATTGTGCCGGTGTCTTCGTGGCGATCGGTCATGTTCCCAACACGCAGCTGTTCAAGGGCGTGATCGACATGGACGAGAACGGCTACATCCACCGTAGGGAAGGATCCAAGACCAACGTGGAAGGTGTTTACGTCGCGGGTGATTGTTCCGATCACGTGTATCGGCAGGCGATCACCGCAGCGGGCATGGGCTGTGCAGCCGCGATCGACGCAGAGCGTTTTCTGGCGAGTCTGGACTGAGACCGGGAACGCCCGGCACTGTTGTCAGATGACATAGCGTGCCACGAGAACCGCATGCCCGACTGCACCGCACTGATCTACGAAGCCATAGACTGTCTGACGCGGAGGGCTACTCAGGCGCGTTGAGCCTGCTAACCCGCGCGATAATTGCTGACCCCGCGCAACGCACAAGCCTGCTTCGAGCGTGGGATGGTTCTCCTGAATCTCGATCAAGATGCTGATGCCATCCCAGACTTCGATCGAGCCCTCTCAATTGATTCCGAATTCCCTGGCGCTCGAATACTCGGGGGACTTGGCAGAAGCACGCCGCGTCTGCGATCAAGCCGTCCAACTCAATGACCAATTGCCGGGCGTCAAAGAACTATGCGAACATCTGTCCGATGCCCCATAACCACGCCCTGAACCAGAGTGGCAATTCAGGGAATTCGCATTCTCGTCACTGGCGCTTCGCTTACCTTCCCACGCAATAGAGGTGTTTGTCCGAGCGAATGAAGAGGTTGTCGTCGCTGATTGCCGGCGTGGCGCTGAAGCGTGAACCGTCGCTCAGTTTGTTCTGCGCGATGAGTTCGGACTTATCACCCAGCTTGACCGCAAGAGTGGTCCCGCTGCTGAGCACTTGATACATCACGCCATTGGCCGCGACCGGCGAGGCGTAGTCGGACCAGCCAGAACCGGTCCGCTCGCTATGTGCGGGGATAAGGACTAATTGTCGAATTCAGGACGCGCGGGGCGGGCTGTTCCACCGCCCTGGCCACCGCGACCGCCAAAGCCGCCTTCACCACCGCGACCGCCAAAGCCGCCTTCACCACCGCGGCCACCAGGGCGTCCGCCGAATCCACCGCGACCACCTTGGCCACCGCCCATGCGTTCCTGGGCCATCTTGGTGAGTTCCGCCTTGTCGGCGTAGCCGTCTTTGTTGGTATCAGCCCGATCGATGATGGCATGCATGCGCCCGGAGACTTCGTCCTTGGCGAGCTTGCCATCTTTGTTGGAGTCGAGTGCCATCAGTTTGGCGACCATTTCATTCGGGCCGGGACGTCCGCCCTGACCACCTTGGCTGCTGAATCCTCCACGGCCTTCACCGAGGGGGCCTCCGAATCCGCGACGGTCACTGCTTTCCCCTGGAGGGCCTCCAAAGCCGCCACGACGGTTGTTGCCAGGAGGGCCACCGCCCATGCCGCGTCGTTCGGGACGGATCTCGTCTTCGGTGATTTTGCCGTCCTTGTTCTTGTCGAGTTTCTTCAGGGCCGCGACGGCGTTCTCAATTTCCTTCGCGGAAATTTCACCGTCGCCGTCCGCGTCGAGCGCCTTGGTGATGGGCAGGAAGGTCATCATGTTGCGGGGAGGGCCCATGCGGCCGCCCCCTCCGCGGCCACCGCGATCACCACCGCGTCCGCCGAAACCGCCTCGGTCGCCACCCGGGCCTCCGAAGCCGCGATCACCACCGGGAGGTCCGCCAAATCCGCCCCGGTCACCGCCGGGTCCACCGAAGCCGCGACCTTCGCCACGGTTGTCACCACGACCTTGTTGGTCGCGATCAAATCCGCCTCTCTGTGCGAAGGCGTCCGTCACTGCGAGAGAGATGCAGATTGCGATCAATGCCAACACTTTGTTTTTCATGAGTTACGTTCTGGGGTTGAGTGAATTCTGAAACCAGGTTGTCGAAAAGCTAATTCGTTCGGTCGTGGCGATGGCGAATTCCCATGCTACGGGAAAGACGATAGCCGGAGAACATTATCGCAAGATGACGGTTGGGAATCATTCTTGGTTTCATGTCCGAGTCAGGCTGAATTGAAGCTGATTCTCCCTCGTGATTTCCGCGTCGAGTTTCATCTCCATGGCATCTGCACAGCTTCGGGCGAGTGCCAATCCCAGTCCCGAATGGCTGGAATCGGTGCGGGATTTGTCCTGTCGCCACAGGCGCTCAAACATGGGTGAAAGGTCGTCCTTCGTGAGATCGCCCGCCGGATTCGCGAGGGTGAGTTGCTGGTCTCTGCCGGTACAGATCAGGCGCGATTTTTCCGGCGCGTATTCCGCTGCATTGGAAAGCAGGTTGGACACGATGACGCGCAGGAGTTTGTCGTCGGTTTTCCACGTCTGATCCGAATTGAGATCGAATTCGATTACCAGACTGCGCGCTTTCGCCTTTTCCGCGAATGGCTGCCAGCAGCTCTTCACCAGATCGCCGATTTTGACCTCCGACAATTGGACCTGCGCCTTGCCTTTCTCCAAGCGGGCGAGCATGAGGAGATTCTCGATCAGCGCCTGCATCTGATCGGAGATATCGCGAACTTCCTCATAATTCTCCGCGTCGGCCTGTTCCGGCCACTTGATCGCGACTTCAGCCATGGATTTCAATTCCGCGACAGGCGTGCGTAATTCATGGGCGATGTCCGAACTAAATCTGCGTTCGCGTTCGAAGCTGTCTTCGATCCGCGCCAGCAAGCCGTTCAGGGCTTCCGCGATTGGACGCAGCTCATCCGGCATGTCCGACGGAAACCGGGTTTGAAGACTGCTCGCGTCGATCCGACGCGCCTGCTCGCCCACCTTTTCCAAGGGGGCCAGGCCTTGGCCGAGAGCGATTCGGACCAGGACGACCGAAGCGAGAATGGCGATCAATCCGGAGAATGTGATGCCACCGAGCAACATCGTGAGTGTCTGATCGATCTCAGTGCGGCTCCGGGCCACTACCACGTCAATTTCATCCGGTCGCCCATAACCACCACGTGGCCGCCCGTCGGCTCCGCGGGGTTCCATGCCGCGATCCCATTCCGGACGTTCGCGGCCGCGATCGGGCCTTCCCCGCTCTTCGCGATCCGGGCCTCCAACTGTGCGTTCCGGTCCTCGGGGGCCACCGAATTCCCTCCCGAACCACTCGCGACGATCCCCGTCGCGATCCCCACGGGGAGGACCAGGCCCGGGCCCGAAGCGCCCTCCACCCCGACGAAATCCCGGTGGCGGACGAACTTCCATTCCAATCGCGCGCACGATATCGCCGTTCGGCAGCGTCAGATTCTGGAACTTCGCCTGTTCGGTCAGCGACGGCCAGCGGTCGAGGTCTATCTGACCGAGCGATTCGGATTTCTCAATGCGCTTTCGTTTGTCCCAGGACTGGAAGTAAGTGCCGCTGTCGGGACGTTCAAAGGCATGGACGTCAAGGCCCCTGAAGTTGCCGGGAACTTGAGGACGTTCATCGCCGGAGTATCGCGCCCAGAGAAGGAAGCGTACGGGGTTCACCAGTTCGCGCAGTTCGCTGTCGAACTTGGTTTCCAGACCTTTCTTCACCGAGAAATATAGGGCAGTGCCAGCCGCGCCCCAGAGAATCAGCAATCCCGGCAGCAGCCAGACAAGAAGTCGTTGTCTGATGCTCTTCATTGCCGCGACTCCATCACGTAACCCTGACCGCGCCGCGTGTGGATCAGCGGGACGGATTCCTTGTCGACCAGAATGTGTTTGCGCAATGCGCAGATCGCCGAATCCACGACGTTGCTCATCGGCGATGCCATGTCGTCGTAGATGTGTTCCTCGATTTGTGTCCGCGAAACCACCTGGCCCTTGCGCAACATCAAATACTCCAGCAGGGAAAACTCACGTGCAGCCAGATCGATCGACTGTCCGGCGCGTTGCACGGTCTTGGCGGCCGAGTCGAGTTCCAAATCTCCAACCTGAATCTTTGATGTGCGCTTCTGATACTTGCGACGGCTCAAGGTTTCCACCCGCGCGAGAAGTTCCTCCAGCGCGAACGGTTTCACGAGGTAATCATCTGCTCCGCTCCGTAATCCATGCACGCGATCCTCAATAGTGTCCTTTGCCGTGAGGAACAGGATGGGAGCCTCGTTTCCTTCTTTGCGCAGCTTTTCGAGAATCTGCAGACCGTCCAAACCCGGCAGCATGATATCAAGAATTACCACGTCGTATTCGTGATTCTGCGCCTGCCAGAGACCCTCTTCACCGTCTTTCTCCGAGTCCACCGCGTAGCCGCTGGACTTGAGCGCCGTGGTCACGGATTTGCGCAGGCGGGGGGAATCTTCTACGAGCAAGACACGCATGGTTGGAATTTTGTCAGAATCGGTCAGGCGGACAAAGCGATTCCGCACCGATCGTCTGAAAGGTAAAGAGTCCAGATTACCGGAAGATGATGGGTGGACGGCGGTCTGCAATCAGCATCCCCAGCTGGCATGGTGTGGAAAAATATTCGAATTGACGGTCTGGCCTTACCTGCCCCTCGGGTTCACTCAAACCGTTATTGGTTTTGGCGTTTCGGAGCTCGGAGCCTATTTGGAATTTGAAGCTTGAAGCCTCAAGCTTCCTCCCGTCTGTAACTCCCCCGCAATACGTGTAATCGCTTCCAAACGCTCCGGCTCGGTCATGTAATACCGATACCCCTTGTCCTTGAACTTGAAGCCCAGCCACTCCTCCAGACGCCGTTGGGTGAATTGTCGGTTGATGATGTATTCGTCCTCGACGAGCAGGCGCAGGAGGTCGGGGAGCGCCCATTTGGCCTTGGCCTTCGCAGCGGCTTCGGCGGCCGCAAGGCGGGTGGGACCGTGCCTGCTTCGCAGCCAGCCCAATCCTGCCGCCTGGCCTCGGGTGGGATAGTTTCGCACGAGCGCGCGCTCGGAATAACGGTGCTCGCGGCCGAACCAATCACGAAGGTGATCGATCGTCCAATCGATGGTTTTCTCAAGGTGACAGAGATTGCAGGCGTTGGGCTGATTGGCCTCGATCATTTCCTTGTCGGTCGGATTGAAGATGCAATGGGTGCGGACCATGTCCTGCATGCCCTCGTTGATCTTCGGCATGTGGCAGTTCATGCAATCACTGCCGACGCTGTCGGCTGCATGATGCGTGTGGGCGGTGAGTCGCTTTGCATCCTTGAATTCTGCGTGGCAACTGAGGCAGCTCGCATTGTCTTCCTGGCGGGAGGGTTTCCATTTCTTGCCAATGCCCTGGTGGGGATCGTGGCAATGCACACAGGAGAGCGTTTCACGTGTGCTGTGCGGATCGCTTTTCTTGTAGCAGGACCCTTTCACCGCATCGGAAAACTCGGTGGAGTTCCAGGTGTCGACTCCGTTGGCGTATCTGGGGCGCCCACCGGAATGGCAACGGGCGCAGATGAAGTTTGAGTTCTCCTTCGTGCGGGCATGAATGGTCTTGAGGGCTTCCGCATCGGCCGGCTGGTTGGGATTGTTGGAGGGGGTGAAAACGTGCGGGCTCTTTGGAAAGAACGCCGGCAGGTAATCGGATTTCGTCTTCGTGCTGCGTTTGACGTGGTCGTCGCAGCCGTTGTGGCATGCTTCACAGGCGATTCCAAGGGACACGCCATGGCCCTTGAACGGAAGCATGTTGAACTGTTCCTGAAGTTGAAGAACATCGGCGTCGCTGATTTCGCCCGGAGATTTCTTCAATGCAAACTGAGGGCGTTCGGACTCCACATACCCGCTCACATCGAAGGCGACCGAACGCGGAGCAAGACCGGCCAGACGCTTTGCACCGCCGGGATTTACCGCCCAATCGCCGAAGGGCCGCGTGGTGTGACAGGTCGAACAGCCGCCATCGTAGGGCGCGATATCGTGGTCGGAGAAGGGGTCGCGCCGGTCGTCATCATGGTCGGTGGCGCGAAAGACGTGGACGCTGGGAACCCATTCCGCCTCGTCGATCCAATAACCGAAGGGAAGGACATGTTCGAGCGTGCGTGAGGCCGGTGATTCCCGCGGATCGCCTTCCACGAGCGTGCCGACGTAATACTGAAAGAAGCGCGACCCGATCGTGCGGGTGATCGCATACACGCGTCGTCTGGATTCGCGCGTGAGTTCCATTCGGTATTGCCCGTCCTTCGTGTGGAATCGCGCGACGCCACCAAGGTAGCGAATCTCCTTTGTGCCGGAAAAATCACCGATGACGTTTTCGGGTGTGGCGTAGGCGTTCATCCGGCTGTGCGGATGGTTTCTCCAGGCAACGTGATTGTCCTCGTGACAGTCGAGGCAGCTTTCATGCCCGGCGTAATCCGCCAGTCGGATATTGCTGTTCGTGCCGGTGTCCGGACTCGCATCGCGGATGGCATCGGGAACTTCGGTCAGCCAGAAGGTTGCAGTGTTCGCCGGATTCCAGTGGTTGGCGAATCCGCGTTCGACATAGTGGCCATTCTTGTATTTGTTCGTGGAAGCGCTCTCGGAGGCGTAGGAACCGGAGGACTGTGGCGCTGCGCCGAGGATCTTCTCCGTTGGATCTTCGGTTCGCGTTGTCTTGAACACCATGAAGGCGAGCCCAAACACCAGCACGGCAACCCCGATTGTCAGGACGGCCTCGCTCTTGCCAGCAGAAGATTTCGAATCAGGTTGGTTGTCGTCTGGCATGGATTGCTCGAAATAGGCTACGAATTCTGACGCAGGCCTCGGAGCCATGTGCCGGTTCGAAATCTGAACTGTGCTGAATTTCTGATGGAGTGCCGTGCATGCTCCGCGCTCCAAATCGAGGTGCGACTCACGGATATGGCCTTATCGGTCGTATTAATTTTCCAGCGATTCATGGCACTATTGTTCGTTCTCTCACCCGCGCCAGGATATCAGACTTCACGCGGTCGATGTTGAGACGGCGTTTGATGGGCGACATGTAGAACTGATAACCCATGTCCTTCATCTTGATCCCGAGGAGTTCATCGATTCGTCGCTGCGTGAATTGACGGTTCACAAGCGTGGGGTCCTTGACCAGCAGTTCGAGCAGTTGCGGCATCGCCCTTCCGGACTTGGCGAGAACATCGGCACCGACCAGCCGGACGGCCATGTTGGTGCTGGCCAGCCAGCCGACGGCCGCGGGTTCGCTGCGGTCGGGATAATTGGCCGCCAGTTTTTCTTCCGAGTAATCATGCGACTCGCTGTACCACTTGCGAAGGTGCCCGATCGTCCAGTCAATAGTCTCATCGACATGACACATGTTGCAGGCGTTGGGTTGGTTGGCTTCGATCATCGAGCGATCGGTCGGGCTGAAGATGTGATGCGTCCGCACCATGTCCTGAAGCCCTTCATTGATCTTCGGCATGTGACAGTTCATGCACTGGCTGCCCGCGCTGCCAACTGCGTGATGCGTGTGAGCGGCAAGAGTTTCGGTGTTTTCATATTGCTTATGGCAACTGATGCACTTCGCAGAGTCCTGTGCGGGAGTGGGCTTCCATTTCGGACCGGTGGGCGTGTGTGGATTGTGACAGTGCAGGCAGGTCATTGATTCCATGTTGTGGGCGGCTGCCTTCTTCGGGTCGTAACAATGACCCTGGGTCGCATCGGAAAACTCGGTGGAATTCCAGGTGTCGATCCCGTTGGCGTAATTCGGCCGCTTGCCGGAATGACACTGGGCACAGGTGTAGTTCAGATTTGCGACCGACCGCCCCCGAAGCGCGTCATCGTGTTTGTCAACTGAATGCAGATGCGGACTCACCGGGAAAAACGATGGCAGATCACGTCCTTCGTCCTTGGTGCTGTTCTTTGCGTGCTTGGCCGAACCGTGATGGCAGGCCTCGCATGAGATGCCGACGCTGACGCCCTTGTCCAGGACAAGGAACTCGGAAACCTGTTTGCCCATCGTGCCGATTTGTTCCGACGTATAGATTCCCAACGGGAGGTTCCCCTTCAACAGATTGGTATGCTCCTCCTGAAGATAGCCGCCCAGGTGAAACGATACCGGTCGCGGTGAAAACGCCGTCATCCGTTTCCAACCGGTCTGCCGAATCAGCCGGTCGCCCGCGGGATAGGTGTTGTGACAGTCCGAACACACAGCATCGTACTCCATCACCTGGTCATTCTCGAAGGCGTCCGTTTCATCGCCGTCGAGCTGCCGTTCGCGAAAGACGTGCACGGTGGGAACCCACTGTTTCTCATCGATCCAATAACCAAGCGGCAACACGTGATCCACCGCTCGGCGCATGGATTCGTAGGAGGCGTTTCCATCGATCAGCTTGCCGATGTAGTATTGCGTGAAACGTGAGCCGATCGTGCGATTCACGGCGTAGGTCCAGGACTTTCCGCCACGTTCCAGCTTCATGCGGTATTTGTCCCCCTCCATGTAAAAGCGACCGATGCCACCCTGGTATTCAATCGTCGCGTTGCCGGAAAAGTCGCCGAGAACAAACTCCTTCGTCGCCATGGAACTCATGAAGCGATGCGGATGCTGTGACCAGCCGTGATAATTGTCTTCGTGGCATTCCTGGCAGGACTCGGCGCCTGCATAGTCCCGCCTACGAACGTTGCTTCGCTCGCCAGTGTCAACGGCGCCGTCGCGGATGCGGTCGGGCACCTTCTCCCAGTACATCACGAATTCGTTCGTGGGTTCCCAGATGTTGGTGAGGAAGGTGTTTTGAATCGTGCGTGGTTCGGTGTCCAATGTCACGCCCGGCTCTGCTTGCAGCAATGGATCGGGTTCGACGCGCAAGACGATTACCGCGACGAGCAGCATGCCACCCAACATGAACAACAACGCGAGCCAGCGCGAAGACCCCGAGGGCGCGCTTTCCGGTTCGTCGATGCCGTCGTCGCTCATGAGTGTGCTGCCAAGCTACCAGCATTCACCGGGACCGGCAATTTAGGACTGGTTTGGTGAGCCAATTCAGGTGTAGACAACGAGTTGGCCACTTGGTTCAAGCCCGGTACGCAGGGATCTGGGGAATACATTTTGCTTGTCTTCCAATCTCCTGTCTTTCAACTCAATCCCCTTGATCCAATCCCTGCCAATCGAAATCCGCGTGCCGGCATGAACACGTTCCTCTACGTCTTCGCGAGCGTGTTCATTCGCGTGGTTTCATTGCTGCCATTGGGGCTGGTTCTGTTCGCAGGCCGCGTATTCGGCACGCTTGCGTGGTGGCTCGATAAACGTCACCGGCGTGTGGCGATCGACAATGTCACTGAAAGCATGGGTTCGGGATTGAGCCCAGCAGAGATCCACGATATCGCCCGCGAGAATTTCAGACGTCTGGGTGAATGCTATCTGGGATCGATCAAGACGGCGCACCTGAGCGATGCCGCGATTCGGAAAGTGCTGACTCTTGAAGGTGTGGAGCGCATTCGTCCGGAGGTGCTGGACGCCAGGACAAACATCGTGTTCGCCATCGGTCACTTCGGGAACTTCGAACTCAACGCCCGCGGGTCGTTGTTCACTGAAGGCTATCGGCTCATTGGCACCTATCGCGCCTTGCGCCAACCGGGGCTTTCCCGGGCCATGGATGAGCTGCGCAGGCGATCGGGCGTCATGATGTTCGAGAGACGATCGGACGCTGACGCGTTGAAGGAAGCGATGCGGGAAGGTGGAAAAATGCTGGGACTCCTGGCCGATCAGCACGCCGGTGATCGTGCACCACGGCTTCCCTTCTTCGGACGCGAATGTTCGACCAGCACGGCCCCCGCGATCTTCGCGCGGCGCTACGGTTGCCCGCTCCACACCGCGGTTTGTTATCGCGTTGGCTTTGGCCGGTGGAAGATTGAGATCGGACCCGAAATCCCGCTCGAGGCCGACGGGAAGAAGCGATCGATTGAGGACATCAGCCGCGATGTGAACGCCGCATTGGAAGCCGCAGTAAAGAAGGATCCGGCGAACTGGTTCTGGGTGCATCGCAGGTGGAAACCGATTTCCAAGATCCAGGAGAAACGACAAGCTGCGCGTCGTGATCGAGCGGAAGGCAAGGAGGGAAGAAGCTCCAAGCTTCAAAATCCGAATTTCAAATAAGTTTCAAGGATTAAACTCCAATCTGAACGCGCGACCAGCAGCTGATCGATTGGTGCTTGGGTTTTGGAGCCAATTTGAAGTTTGGATTTTGAAGCTTCCAGCTTCGCACATTCGGGTCATTCGTGGTTTCTCTCCCCGCTTCATCCCGCTAAGCTCCCGCGCGCATGACAGCGGGAGAAGATTATCTGCAGCAATGCAAGGGCCTGCACGAATCTGTTGCGGCCCAGTTGCCGGCCATCCGTCGGGCGGCGGATTGGTTTGCCGATTCGATCGGGCGGGGCGGACTGGTGCACCTCTTCGGTTCCGGCCACAGCCGGATCTTTGTGGAGGAGATGTGGCCGCGTTACGGTTCCTTCCCCGGCTTCAATCCGATCGTCGAACTTTCGCTGACCTTCCACAACATGGTCTCCGGCGCGAACGGACAACGGCAGGCGATGTTCCTCGAAAACGTGCCCGGACTCGCCGGACGAATTCTTCGTAATTTCGAATCTCGCGAAATCGACTGTGCGTTTGTGGCATCATCCAGCGGTTGCAACATCGTTCCGATTGAGATGGCGGAAGGATTCAAGGAGCGGGGAATCAAGGTGGTTGGCTTGTTCAGTCGCGAGCATTCCGAAGCGAGCAGCAGCAAGCGCGAGGATGGAAGAAAGCTTCAGGACTTCGCGGATCTCATGCTGGACACGGGCGCGCCCGTTGGCGATGCGATGGTAAAGATCACCGGAGTTGACACGCCGGTTGCGCCGGGCTCGACGGTGGGTGGATGCATGATCGTGAATGCCATCAAGGCCGAGGTCGCCCAACTGCTGGTAGATGCCGGACATCCGCTGGAAGTTCTCACTGCCGGCGCGGTGGTCGGAAACGAACGCGCCACGGAACTGTTTGAAGCTGCCTACGACCGGCACGCCCGGAACATGGCGGCTTTGAACGCAACGCTGGGGGAATCATGAGCCGGTGGAGGCTGTTGATCGAGAGTGCCGACCAGGAAGGTCTCGTCCACAAGACCACCGGCGTTCTTTACCGCGCCCGTTGCAATGTGATCGTCAATCACGAATTCGCCGACGACAAGGCAGGCCGGTTTTTCATGCGGACGGAGTTCACCGGCGACGTGGACAAGGAAAAGATCATGGAAGAACTCTGGCGCGTTCTTCCTCCGCAGCCTTTTGTCAAGTTGAGTCAACCGGGCAAGGCTCGCCTGGTTGTGATGGGTTCCAGAGAACACCATTGCCTCACCGACCTCCTAACCCGTTGCGCCTTCGGGGAACTGGACGCCACAGTAGATGCCGTTGTCAGCAACCACGATGTGCTGCGCACTTTTGTCGAGCGCGCGGAAATCCCCTTTCATCTTGTGAGCCACGAAGGAATCTCACGCGCCGATCAGGAACAGCAAATATTGGAAGTATTGGATGAAATCCAGCCCGACTATATCGTGCTCGCGAAGTATATGCGCATCCTGTCGCCGGAATTCGTCAGCAGATACGCCAATCGAATCATCAACATCCATCACTCCTTCCTGCCCGCCTTCGTCGGCGCCAAGCCTTACCACCAGGCGTGGGAACGCGGAGTGAAGGTCATCGGAGCGACGGCTCACTTCGTGAATGAGGAACTCGACCAGGGACCGATCATCGAGCAACAGGTCATCCCTGTGAATCACTCCCATGGTCCGATCGACATGGCCCGCGCGGGCCGCGATGTGGAACGCCAGGTCCTGGCCCGCGCGATGCGCCTGGTGATTGAGGAACGTGTCTTCCTCAACGGCCACCGGACGGTGATCTTCGATTAGGGCGTGTTCGAAACATCGTGGAGCGCCGAGATGCTCGGCACACGTGGTCTTGGCAATTGTGCTCGCTCAGTCATTTTCAGGAACTCTTGTAAACTCCCCATCAATCCAAATGCACGAACGCGGTGAAAATTCCTGAGCGAGCACAATTGGTTTGCGGAGAAATGTCGGCCAGAACTCGGCGCTCCATTGTTCCTGCTGAGTAATCAACCCAATCGTCAGCCACACTGCGCCCGCTGACGCAATGCGTGATCGACGAGCACCAGCGCTGTCATCGCCTCCACCATTGGAACAGCGCGCGGCAAAACGCACGGATCATGGCGGCCCCGGGCCTTGAGCTTGGTGTTCTTGTGATCGATGTCCACGGTGTCCTGTTCGCGCAGCACGGTCGCCGTCGGCTTGAACGCCACGCGGAAGTATATCGTTTCCCCGTTGCTGATACCGCCTTGAACGCCACCAGAACGATTGCTCGTGGTGCGAACCTTGCCTTTCGTTGCACGAAACGGATCGTTGTGTTCCAAACCGGTCAAGCTCACTCCATCGAAGCCAGATCCGATCTCGAATCCCTTGCTGGCGGGAAGGCTGAGCATCGCCTTGCCCAAGTCCGCCTCAAGCCGGTCGAACACCGGGTCGCCCCAGCCCGTCGGGACGCGCCTCGCAACACCTCCAACAATTCCTCCCACTGAGTTCCCTTCCTTTCGCACCTTCTCGATCAACCGAATCATGCGCTTGGCAACGGCCTCATCGGGACAGCGGACGATGTTTGATTCAATCTGTTTCATCGTCACTTTGTTCGGATCGACCTTCGCGGAAATCTTCTGCACCTGCTGAACGTATGAAAGGATCTCCACCTTGAATCGTTCGCGCAGGATTTTCTTGGCAATCGCACCTGCGGCAACACGCCCGATGGTTTCACGGGCACTGGTTCGGCCGCCTCCCGGCCAGGCGCGGATGCCGTATTTTTCCTGGTAGGTGTAGTCTGCATGCGAGGGCCGAAACTTGGTCGCCATTTCCGTGTAGGCTTCCGATCGTTGATCGCGATTGTGGACGACCATCGCGATCGGTGTGCCGAGTGTGCGGCCTTCAAACGTGCCAGAAAGAATTTCTACCCGATCCGCCTCCTTGCGCGGTGTGACGATCTTGGATTGGCCCGGACGCCGGCGATCGAGTTCAGGTTGAATGTCCTTCTCGCTCAGCTTCAGGTTCGGCGGACAACCGTCCACAATCACCCCCACGCCCTTGCCGTGTGACTCGCCAAAGGTGGTGATCCGAAACAGATGTCCAAAAGTGTCGCCCATCGCGCGAAGCATGTGTGATTTCACCAATCAGGTCAAAACCTCGTGCGTTTGTCCCCAATTTGTATTCAGCAATTGTCGTCAATCGCCAACCGCTATTGCCCGGTAGCTGACCGAAACGAAAACAAATCTCCGTCCTTCATCTGAATACGCAGGCGCACGGCCCGATTTGCCAAGCCACTGAGATCACTCACCTTCCCCCACGAGATAACGCGATTGATTTCGTCGCCGTAGATTTCATTACATTCGTCCAACGCGAATCCCGGAATGGGCTTGCCAGAGTCACCCTGGATTTCAACCCGCAGACCGCCGGCAGCTGCGGTTGAATAGTTGAGGATCAAATGCTTTCCGGAAAAGACCAGGGGTTTCGTGATCACCTCTCCACCACGGTAGGGGGCGTTGACCGATACGAATCCGTCGGGACGGTAGGTGAAGCGCCGGAGTTTGACCCCGCCTTTCATGTAGTAGTGCTCGGCAGAGTAGATCGAATACTCCATCGGCTTGCCGGGCAGATCGGAGTCGGTCTCGATCAGGCCATACCAGATATAATTGCAACGGTTGCCCCAGCGATCTGAATTGCGGCCGGGGCGAATTATGCTTTCCTCCCAGAGGCGAAAGTTCAGACCGTCGCGGCTGGTCATGAACAGGGGTTCGGTGATGTCACCACGGTCAATCAGAATGCGGGTGGGAAAGCCGATGAACAGCTTTGGGTTTCTTGGGTAAGGCCGGACCATGCTGGTGTAGAGGTTCTCCGGCGTGGCGCCGGGAAAATTGATCCATTGCGGCTCCGACCAATTCAGGAAGTCTTTCGAGGTGGCGGTCTTGGTGTCCCGTTTCCCGTCCCGCCAGTCGCGAACGTACGCCCGATATTCCCCACGCTCGACGTCCCAGAAGGCCACGTTCACTGTGTCGAACGCGCGAGGCGTGACGTTATCGGGCATCACCGTCCGGTTGGTCATCTGCTTCCAACGAATGCCGTCGGCAGACTGGTAGGCAAAGAGTTCCCGATGACGCGGCTCCTTGACGGAGACGATGTCAAAGCCCTTGTAGATCGCGTCCTCGGATCGATTCGGATTGGTGTCCTTGAACGCTACGACGCCCGGATACGAAATGATGTTGTTCTGCTTCGATCCCTTGAATGACACCCGCCCCATGTTCGGCCGTCGCCAGTGAATGCCGTCCGTGCTTTCCGCGTAACAGAGGAAGGCGGGATGGGTTGCCTTGCCACCGACGGAAACGTAGTCCTCGGCCCGATAATACATCCGATAGATGTCTCCGTCGCGGAATACCGACCAAACGGCACAGGTGTTCCCCTCCCAGGGCTTGTCGAAGACCATGACAATCTCACGCGGTTTCGGTGAATGCAGTCGCAGCTTTGCGCCGCCTTCCAGCCGATCGATCAGGTAGTCGTCAACGAACAGCTCCGGTCGGCTGCCAATGACAACGGGCTCTGCTGCAATGACGGGGAACTGGGGAGTGCCGATGAGGCTTATCGCCAATGCGAGCAGACGGAGCGGAATATATTGGATCATGCGACGAGTGTGTTGGTTGGAAAGACCGATTCAAAATTTCACAGTGTGCGGCCAGCCGGACACCTTCCTCTTGATTGGCCTGCGTTGTTCGTTCATCGGATGGAACTGCAATTCAGTCTCCCGATTTCTGGTGTCAAAGACAATAATTCCGTAGCCGTTCAACCCATTGCCCGCGCCATACATCGTGACCTTGTTGCCAAAGCGATCGTGGAATTCGCCGGTGTTTTCCGGAGCGCCGGGCTCGCGGTTCTTGCCGGGTTCGAGGGGATTCCATTTGCGGCTGGCGCGGGAGGAAAACGAAGGAAGCGAATAGGCGACGGGTCCATCATTGAACTCTTTGACACCATGACGGCCAAGCGTGCCGAGATGGACATCGCCGTGGAGCATGACGACCGGAGCATCGCCGATGGCTTTCAACGCGCGATTGCGTCCGGATTGTGGCCATGCGTTGGAATCGGTGTCGGCGGAGGTGGGGGAATACATGGCGACATGGGCCCAGGGACTTGAGGTTACGACGGCGCCGAGGTTGCCGGATTTCTTCAGGTCGTTCGACCAGCGTGTGAGAAAGGCCTCTTGTTCCTTGCCCAACAGATTCAGATCGGGTCGGTCGAGTTTGGTGCAGTCGTAGCCGGGATCAAGCACCACCTCGATTTCGAAATCGGTCTTGCGTTTTTTGGGCCACTTGAAGCCGGGTGGTGCGATCAGCTTCTTGATTACCTCCGATGGAGCGCTCTTGAATTTGCGGTCTTCGAGGATCGCGAAGTGCACACCGCCATATTCCAAGGCAGTGTAGTAGGCCAGCACACCGTCTCCGTGTGGACCGGGATTCACGGGGTCAGGCAAATTGCCGGTCTGGGTGAACTCAGCCGCGTTGACCCAGTCGGGATGGGTGGGATAGCCGCCGGTTGTGCGATCGCCATTCATCCGGACGCCTCCGCGGCCCCAGAGATCGTTGGCAAAGACGTCGTGATCGTCGGTGATCATGATGGTCGGGCGATCACGCATCAGTTCGCAAAATGCCTCGCCGAATTTGCGCCACTTGGTGAGGTAATTCTTCATGCCCTTCGGAACTTCCGCCTTGGTCATGGCGCGGAACATCTTGCTGCCGTAGTCGTTCTCGTAGATCTGATCACCCGTAAAGAGAACGAGATCGGGATTGTGTGCGATCAACTCGGCGATCGCTTCCTTCCACGGCCAGCCGATGTCTTTGTGGCAGGACAAACCGGCGAGTTTGAGAATGGATCCCGCCTTCGGCTCGGCTCGAAAAGTTCCTTCCCATGACGAATCACCGCAGGTCACCTTGAACAACTTCGTGGCGTGACGTGGCCATGGTTCGAGAGTGAACAAGGCCGTGGCACTGAGGCGTCTCACCGGTTCAGTCCGGGTGTGTTTCCAGTTCTCGCCAGCATTGTCACGCAGCCACAACTTTACTGCTTCGGGTTTGCCTCCGTATTCGACGGTCGGATCCGAATCCAAGTGAACCAACAGTTTCATTTTGCCATGGTGCTGACAGTACTGGGTCCACAGAACATTGGAAGCGAGTGCTTCAGCGCTGAACAGCAAGCTGTGTGTCAGGCTCAGCAGAACGAGAATCTTTGTGTTTCGAGATCGCATCGTATTTCAATGATCGGGGCAACAGCGTTCGCTCTGGGTTTCATGTCGTCAATTCTCTTTCGAGGTGATTGCAGCCTCGTCAATTCAAGGATTGGTCTTGCCCCTCAAACCTGGCACGCATAATTCGTGCGTGAGGTGGGTAGCGCTTACTTTGTTTCTCGGAACGGGCTGGAACTCGCCGGCGATCGACAAGAAGGAACCGGTTGAGCCATCGACCAATTTCGTCTTCAAGCTTTCTGGCCAGCGGAAGATGCGCATCAAACGAATCGCCTTCGGCACCACAAATGTGTTGCGAATCGATCTGGAAGGAAAAGTGCATCGAGTCGGTCCGGCCAAGGTAGGAAAGCAGTTCAAGGGGGAGGAAAATCATCTCACGATCTGGAACACGTCCTGGCGCGGAACGCAGATCCCACCACGAACGCCGCACCATCGAAGGAGGCGGCTATAAGAGCGACTTTGGCCAGTTTGGGACTGAGGTTTTCAATGACCTGAAGTTCTTCTTTGTTCGAACGGAGGATTTTCCGAGAGGTCCCCGGGAATTGGTCTATCGCGGGGCCGTGGATGGCGAAGAATTTGCGTTTCGCTTTCCCAATCCCATCCACCCGCTGGGTAATCTGCCGGAAATGACCGAGAAGGAATCAGACGGTGATTATGAGTTTCGGCTGGCCCGGCTGGAGATCAGACCGGAACACTGGGGACTCGTAGCATCGGCCGGCGTGTTCATCCGCAGCAACGGAGTAACGGTGGGGCGCATTTCTTTCAGGAAACGGTGTTCTCCGACGTGACGGGTAATCATGGGAAGGTGATTTCAACGAACAAGTCTCCGTGGAAAGTGGAGACAAGTTTCTATCGCACAACGGTGGCTCCCTGGGCGAAGGGCGCGTTCATGCCCATTAAACTCCGACGGATGCCAGTCCCGGGCAGGGTGGATTACCACCAGGTCAATCGGGAGATGAACGACATGAAGATAGTCGGCGTCGCGGTGGGGGGAGCCGGCAGCTTCATTATCTCCAACCAGACGGTAATAAAGGCGGAGCAATTTGCCGAAGGCATGAAGAGCCGCCAATACGCTTTGCACAGCATGAGAAGGGGTTCAAAAACTACGGGATCGAGTTCGCGCTCGATAACGTTGTCAGGCCTGCCTGCGTTTCTTGGCCTCCACCTTCCTGGCGAGGCGTTTGGCTTGGATGACCCTCAGCTTGTGTGTGCCGCGGGCAATCTGTTCGTGTTCGTCGTGCGCTTCGAGTTGGAAGGAAATCTGGGTGTCGTCGATGGAAATCACGCGGGCGCGGCAGACGACTTTTTCGCCGAGGGGAGTTGGCGCGAGATGCTGCACGTTGACGACGACTCCAACGGTGCTTTCACCTGGTTCCAATACCGGTAACACGGCGTTGCGCGCCGCGTGTTCGAGAAACCACACCAGCCAGGGCGTGGCGAGAATTGCAGGCATGCCGTCATGGACGAAGTCGATGAGGTGCTTGTCCTCGACGACAAATTGCTCCTCACCCACCGTGCCGGGTTTGACGGGCTCTCTCATGTCGATCAGGCGGGGTTTGGCGAACAGGTGTCATCACATTCGGCGGCCTTCTCGGCGTCCAGCATGCCGAAGGCAACTCGTGCGGTTGCAGCTGTCACACCACTGTTTACCGCGGCAGTCACGGCGATCAGCGCGTTCAACTCCTCGTCGGTGATGCCGATCTCACGGGCTTTCTCCACGCGGTTCCGGGTGCAGACCTGGCAACCGCGGGTCATGGTCACTGCCAGGCCAACGAGATGCTTCTCGCGTTCGCTGAGCAGGTCCGTGCTGTGAGTCGCCTTGATGTGATCCACGATCTGTGTGTCGTCGTATGCCATGTGATTTCTTGTGGTTGATTGCGTTTTCGAACGGACAGTCGCTTCAGCCAATCAAGTCCGCGACCTTGGCGATGGCTTCGTTGAGTTTGCCGGCGTCCTTGCCACCTCCGCGGGCGAGTTCAGGTTTGCCTCCGCCCCTGCCGCCGACGATCGGAGCAATGTTTTTGATCAGGTCGCCCGCTTTGACTTTCGAAGTGAGCGATGGAGAGACCATGGCCAGCAGTCCGACGGAGCCGTTGCTGCTGCCGCCAAGAAATACCACGCCTTCGAACGATCCCTTGAGCGCGTCGGCTACGGCCTGGAGTTGTCTGCCATCCGCATCACCAAGGTTTTCGGCAATGACTTTCACGCCGTTGATGTCCTTGGCGCGCGTGATGTATTCCTTGGCGCCAGCCGCGGCTTGGGCCTGCTGAAGTCCCTTGAGTTGTTTCTCGAGTTTCTTCTGCTGGGCGACGAGGGCTTCAACCTTCTTCGCAAGTTCGCCGATCGGAGAATTGAGATGGCCGGCGAGGGACTTGATGAGTTCGACTTCGCTGTTTGTCTTGTTGAGTGACTCAAGGCCGGCGATGGCCTCGACGCGACGAACGCCAGCTGCGATCGCAGATTCGTTGACGATGCGGAACAGGCCGATCTCGCCGGTGCTGCGGGTGTGCGTGCCACCGCAAAGTTCCATCGAGTAACCATTTAAGGAACCGGCTTCTCCACCGATCTGAACCACACGGACTATGTCTCCGTATTTGTCGCCGAAGAATTGCATGACGTCCTTGTTCTCCTTCACCTCCGCGTAAGGCAGTTCCGACCAGCTCACTCCGGCATTTTCCAGGATGCGTTCGTTGACCAATCGTTCCACATCCAAAACCTGTTGCGGAGTGAGCGGCGCGCAGTTGAAGTCGAACGTGAGTTTTTCCGGCCCGACGTACGAACCCTTCTGGCTGGCTTCACGACTGACGACTTCATGCAGAGCCCAGTGAAAGAGGTGAGTGACCGTGTGATGACGCTGGATGGCCGCGCGCCGGGTTTGATCGACGGAAAGTTGAACTTCTTGTCCGACGACTGGATCGGCGTCGCCCGTGATGAAGTGCAGAAACGTGTCGCCGGTTTTCGTCGTGTCGCGAACCTTCCAGACACTTCCGCCCGCAGTCATTTCGCCGGTGTCACCCAATTGACCGCCCATCTCGGCGTAGCAAACGGAGCTGTCGAGGACGATCGCCGTCTTGTCCTTCACCTGGACAACTTCGAGCACCTTTGCGGAAGTTGAGGAATCGTCGAAACCGGAGAAGGCGGTCGGTGTGGTGGTTTCGATCTGGGAAAGCTCGACTACTTCCTTCTTTTGGGATTCCCGCGCGCGCTGGCGTTGGGCTTCCATGTTCTTCTCAAAGCCTTTCGAATCAACCAACAGCTTGCGTTCGCGCGCCATCAGGTCGGTGAGATCTAGAGGGAATCCATATGTGTCATACAGCTTGAACACGAAGTCGCCATCGAGAGTGTCGCCTTCCGACTTCTTGGACGCCTCCTCTTCGAACAACACAATCCCGCGATCGAGTGTCTTGTTGAATGACTCCTCTTCAATGCGAATCACCTGCTCAACGTGCTTCTGCTTCTCAGCAAGTTCCGGAAACACTTTGCCAAACTGATGTACGACCACCTGCACGAGCTTGTAGAAGAACGGCTCATGGAAGCCGAGGGTGCGTCCATACCGAACCGCGCGGCGCAGGATTCGTCGCAGGACATAATTGCGATCCGTGTTGCCGGGTTGAATACCGTCGGCAATGGAGAAGCTGAGCGTGCGGATGTGATCAGCGATCACGCGAAAGGCGACGTCGAGCTTCTGTTGCTCGTTGACGCCGGTGGTCCCGCGGCGCGGCAGGGTGGAGGTGTATTTCTTGCCGCTGAGTTTCTCCAGCTCATCGAAGATCGGGCGGAAGATGTCGGTCTCGTAGTTCGAGATAGTCGTTCCGAAGTCGCTGAAGTTCTGCGTGCATTGGATGATGCTCGCGACGCGTTCGAAGCCCATGCCGGTGTCGATGTGCTTCGCGGGCAACGGTGAGAAGCTGCTGTCGGCATTGGCGTTGAATTGAATGAAGACCAGGTTCCAGATCTCGATGCATTCGGAACTGTCGGCGTTGACAAGGCGCCCACCGGTGTCTCCGTTCTGCGTGAGATCCATGTGCAATTCCGAGCACGGTCCACAGGGGCCGGTTTCGCCCATCATCCAGAAGTTGTCCTTCTTGTTGCCGTAGACGATGTGCATTTCGGGATCTAGACCCTCGCGTTCAAAGATGGCCTTCCAGAAATCATAAGCTTCCTGGTCGAAATCCGCGGGATCGCCTTCGCCGGGTTTGTAGACCGTGGCATACATGCGTTCCTTGGGGAATTTCCAGACGCCGGTCACGAGTTCCCATGACCATTCGATGGCTTCCTTCTTGAAGTAATCGCCGAAGGACCAGTTGCCCAGCATCTCGAAGAAGGTGTGGTGATAGGTATCCAGTCCCACGTCTTCGAGGTCGTTGTGCTTGCCGCCGGCGCGAATACACTTCTGCGTGTCGGCCGCACGGCCGGGCGAATAGGGACACTGCTTCTCCTCCAGGAAGATCGGCACGAACTGGTTCATGCCCGCGTTGGTGAAAAGCAGGTTCGGAGCGTCAGGCATCAAGCTGGAGGAGGACACGGTGGTGTGCTCCTTCGACTTGAAGAAATCGAGAAACGACTGGCGTATTTCGGCACTGGTCATGGCATCTGCACATCGGCCGGTATCCCCGGTCGAAATGGGCGGGGAGTCTAGACTGAGGCGATTGGGAATTGCCAGTGGAAGTTGGCGCGGGATGTTGTTCGGTGTCTGGGGGGATGACCTGATGTGGTGGCAGGAGCAAGGCGCGCCGCACCGAAATCCGGGTGCTTTCTTCCGCACGAGGAATTGGTGTTTATTCGAGGCCATTCGTGGTTAAGAATCCTCGCACAGCGAAATGAAAAAAGAGTTCCATCATATCGGCCTCCCCACCCATGAGAGCCAACCCGGCGAGTTCTTCGTCGAGGAAACCAAGGTCTGGGTCACCGACCCACGCAAGCATCCCTACAAGGTCGAGTTCCTGCGCTTTGAGGACGACAGCCCCGTCATCGGTCCCGTTCGCGACATGCCGCACATTGCCTATCGGGTGGAGGACGTGAACGCCGCGATTCAGGGCGAGGACGTGATCCTCGAGCCCTTTGAGCCCTCGCCAAACTTCACCGTTGCCTTCGTGATGAAGGACGGTGCGGTGATTGAATACATGCAGTTCGAGAAAGAAGAGTTCCTTCCCTGGTGATCCGAGCATGAAACTTCAGGACAAGATCATAATCGTCACCGGCGGGACCTCGGGAATCGGGGAAGCCTGCACCCGCCATTTCGCCGAACAAGGCGCCAAGGTCGTCTGTGCGTCCATACAGACGGCGGAAGGCGAAGCGCTTGCGGCTGAATTGGACGTAGTCACTTTTGTTCACACGGATGTCTCTGATGAAGAATCCGTCAAGGCATTGATTGCCAAGACGGTGGAACTCCACGGCCGCGTCGACGCCGTTCATTGCAATGCGGGAGTCTGGGCAAAAGGAGAAGTCACCGACTTCAACGAAGCCGATTGGAATAAGGTCATGGGTGTGAACGTGAAGGGTGTCTTCTGGACTGCCAAACACGCCGTCCCGGAATTGGAAAAAGCCGCATCCGGTGTGCTGCTCCTCACCACCTCCGTCGCCTCTCAAATCGGTTTTCCTGCCCACGCACTCTATTGCGCCTCCAAGGCCGCGCTGGAGGCGATGGTCCGCTGTCTCGCCACCGATCATGCTGGGAAGGTCCGTGTCCTCGCGATCAGTCCCGGCACCATCGACACACCCATGCTTGCCGCCAGTTGTCAGGGCTGGGACAAACCCGTGGCCGAACTCTACGCCGACGTGGAAAAGAAGATTCCCGTTCGTCGCCTCGGCCAACCTATCGACATTGCAAAGTCGGCAGCGTTCCTCATCAGCGATGATGCAGGCTACATCAACGGCACAGTTCTGGTGTTGGACGGTGGAACGATGGGGCTTCCTCCCTGGTGAGCGTAGATTTCGCGGAGGGATGAACTCGCGAGTCCGTTCCTCGGCTACTCCCTCAAATACATGATCGCCCCTGTCCGCCGTTCATCGCTGAGCTGGCCGATTCGATTACCCATCTGGATTGCCAAGCCTGCGGAATAGTATTGCGTCATTCGTGAATTGACGGGTTGCGCCTAGTCGTTGTCTTCATCCTTGTCTCAATCTCCCTGAATCTGCTGGAGATCGAGTTTTCGAACAGACCCTAGCAAGCTCCTCCCTCCAGCACTGGCCCGGCACCTAACGCCACTCATCGATGATCGACGCGATCAGTGCTGTCCAACCGGTCTGATGCGATGCGCCCAGGCCTTTTCCGCTGTCGCCGTGGAAGTATTCGTAAAAGAGGATGAAGTCCTTCCAATGTGGGTCATTCTGAAACTTCTCTTCGTCTCCGAACACCGGCCGGCGTCCGGATTCATCACGCTTGAAGATGTTGAGCAATCCCTCGGCGATGTTTGATGAAAGCGCCTGCAGGTTGATGTGTTCGCGGGTGCCCTCAGCGTTGCGAGTGGCGAGAATACCTCCGTAGCCCTTGCGCAGCTTGCGGACGGATTCGATGAGCATGAACGAAATTGGGAACCACACCGGCCCGCGCCAGTTGCTGTTCCCGCCCTTCAGCAGCGCGATGGATTCGCCGGGTTCGTAGCCGACACATTGGTCGTCGAGGTGGAACGGATGTTTCTCGTGAAACTTGGAAAGACTGCGCAGGCCATAGTCGGATCGGAACTCGGCAGGATCGTTCACGGTCTTCAACAGCGAGGCGATCTGGTCCGGATCGAGAATCGTGAGCACGTGCACCTTCTCACCGTATTGCTCGACTGTGGTGATGGTCTTTTCGACGAGTGCCTTTCGGTGTTTGAAAAACCATTCGAGATCCGCGTTGAAACTCTTGAAGGGCTTGATCCAGTTTTCCTCGAGGCGTTCCACCGCAAAAAGTGGAATCAAGCCGACTAGCGAACGGACCTTGAATTGATCGTAGCGGCCGTCGGGATGTTTGAGCAGATCGTAGAAGAATCCCTCTTTCTCATCCCAAAGCTGAAAGCCCTTGCGGCCCATCTGCTTCATGGCCGCGCCGATGTAGACGTAATGCTCGAAGAACTTGGTCGCCAGACCTTCGTAGGCGGGGTTCTCCTTCGCGAGTTCGAGCGCCATGCGCATCATGTTCAGGCAATACATGCCCATCCAGCCGGTCGCGTCGGCCTGGTAAAGCTGCATGCCATCGGGAAGCTCCTTGCTGCGATCGAGGACGGTGATGTTGTCCAGGCCGAGGAAGCCGCCTTCGAACACATTGTTTCCGTCAGTGTCGACCTTGTTCACCCACCAGGCGAAGTTGATGAGAAGTTTGTGGAAGCAGCGCTCAAGGAAGGGCCGGTCGGCCTTCTCCTGCTGAAGGCGGTCCATATTGTAGACGCGCCAGACGGCCCAGGCATGGACGGGCGGATTCATGTCCGAGAATTCCCACTCATAGGCAGGGATCTGCCCGTTTGGATGCTGGAATTGTTCGTGCAGAAGAAGTTCGAGCTGACGCTTGGCGAAGGGCGCGTCGACCCGGGCAAAGGGAACCATGTGAAACGCCAGGTCCCACGCGGCAAACCACGGATACTCCCACTTGTCAGGCATGGAGAGAATCCGCACTGAGTTCAAGTGCCGCCAATGTTCATTGCGAACGTGCTTGCGTTCGGGCGGTGGCGGATTGTCCGGATCATCGCCGGTCAGCCACTCGTTCACGTCGAAGATGTAAACCTGCTTGGTCCACAGCAAACCTGCGAAGGCCTGCCGCTGAATCCGCTTTTCGTCCACGCTGGCCCGGCGTGGATGGATCGCTCCATAATACTCGTCCGCTTCCTGCTGACGATCTGCGATCGCTTGTTCGAAATCACTGAACGGACGGGTGAGTGTCTCGTTGGAAAGTCGCAACCGAATCGTCGCGCTCTGGCCCGGAGGAATTGGTCCCTTGACGTAATGAATGCCGGCCTTCGTGCCGACCTCCGCAGGGTTGACGGAATTCTCGCCGTTCACGATCGCGCGATGGAACGCGTCTTTCACGAAACGCGATTCGTTCGTGGCGTTCTTGAAGAGCCGTTCTGAGTTGGTCTCGTTTTCAGTGAACAGCGGACGCCCACCGGTTTCCGCGTAGAGGAAGCGCTGCCCGAGGCGGTAGTCAAAGGTCAGCCGGCGAATTGGTGGCGCCTGCATATCGTCTGCGATGAGACAGGTGTGCGTGCGACGGTTCGGTCCGGGCGAAATCTTCGGAAGCGTGAAATCCTCGTCATACCAGGACCAGCGGTTGCGAAACCAGAGCTGAGGAATGAAGTGCAGTGTGGCGGCTTCCGGTCCGCGGTTGATGGCCTTGATCTTGATGCAAAGGTCCTGCGAATCGGCCTTGGCGTATTCCACAAATATGTCCCAGTAGCGATCGTCATCGAACACACCGGTGTGAATGAGTTCGTACTCGCTGTCGTGACTCGTGCGTTGCCGGCTTTCATCAATCAGCTGCCGATACGGATATTCCGCCTGCGGATACTTGTAGTGCCACTTGAGGTAGGAGTGCGTCGGCGTTGAGTCCAGGTAGTAGTAATACTCCTTCACGTCCTCACCGTGATTGGACTCCGTGGGAATGAGTCCGAAGAGACGTTCTTTCAGGATCGGGTCCTTCCCATTCCAGAACGCCGGTGAGAAACAAAGCGACTGATAACGATCACAAATTCCAGCAAGGCCATCCTCGCCCCAGCGATAAGCCCGTGATCTCGCGTGATCGTGCGGAAAATAATCCCAAGCCTCCCCATCCGGACTGTAATCCTCGCGCACCGTTCCCCACGATCGTTCGGAGAGGTAAGGTCCCCATTGATACCACGGAGGCACTGTCTCTCTGTGCGCCTCGTAAATGCGTTGATACTCAGCGGTCGACTTGATGTCCGGCATGCGGGGAAAAGAGTCCGCTGACGGTGGAAAATGTCAAAGTGAATTGAATGCACGCCCATTGCGCTTGAGGAATTCAAGTTGTGGCGTGGTCTCCTGGTTGGAATGGGAGACCTTCGGTCGGTTGGGTGAGCAGGTCGGGAGACCTGCCCACGACAACGGTTTCCTGGCACGCCCACAACCGTCCGAGTGAGTTCACTTATCTATTATTCTCACTTCGCGAAACACGAATGCGCTGCCCTTGATCACTGGTGGTCAGCGCATCGAGTAGGTGTCTGACGAGGAGGCGATGTCCAACCTGCTCTCAACGAACTTTGCGCCGGTGGAAATTGTGTTCCTCCCTGAACCATTTGAGGCTGATTTCAATCCTGCTTTAAAGACCAACGCGGTTGTATCGGTCGAAGTCACGTCATTCGAACGTCATCAAATTCGCTGCGAGGCGAACGCCTCGGCCGAGAGCGTGCTCGTCATTGCACAGTCCTATTATCCGAACTGGCATGCATTTGTCGACGGGGTGGAGGTGCCGCTCATGCGGGCCAATCACTCTTTCCAGGCCATACCGATTTCACCAGGCGAACACGAGGTGGAACTCCGCTACGTCGATTACTCTTTCAAGTCCGGGCTGGGCCTGAACGTGGCCGGCTTGCTCGCCTGCCTGTTGATCTGGGTTCGGTCAGGACGATTGCGAGCAGACGGCGAAGGCACGCCAGCAGCGTAGCGGTGGTCTTTGGGCCGCCGAGTGACGGATCGACCGGTAAAACGGTGCTCGATGTGTTCCGCGACACAATCCCCCTCGTGGTTCGGACCGGGGAATGAGGTAACAGGTGTTCAGTATGTGCCGGGTGAGGGAGAGAATCGCCCGGTCTCGGTATTGCCCTCATACGCTCCTTGGATTCACAGACGTTTTCGATAATCACTTTGTCGGCTGGCCGAACGTGGTTTCGGCATCAGACGCTTGCGCGATTTCCCGGCCAACCCAATACTCCGGCCTCTTTCAGATCATGAAAACCGAGTTAACCGGACGTTCCCTTGTTGCCGATGTCGTTCTTCAGGACGGCGGAGATGCATTTCACGGTGTCAATCCTGCCTCAGGCGAGAATCTTGAGCCGGCTTACGTGGGCATCGATCCCGCAAGTGTTGAAGCTATCGCCGAACAGGCGCAGGCCGCCTTCGTGGAATACCGGTCCAAGAGCGGTGCGGAGAAGGCCGCCTTCCTCCGTGCCATCGCAGACAACATCGAGGCGGTCGTTGATGACCTGGTGGAACGCATGCCCGCGGAGACCGGATTGCCGGAGCCACGTGTGCGTGGCGAGTCCGCCCGGACGATGGGCCAGTTGCGTCTCTTCGCTTCACTGGTGGAAGAAGGCGAATGGGTGGACGCCCGAATTGAAACGGCGATTCCCGACCGACAACCGCTTCCCAAGCCGGACGTGCGATCGATGCTGCAGCCCTTGGGGCCGGTGGTGGTATTTTGCGCGAGCAATTTTCCGTTGGCGTTTTCCGTGGCCGGTGGTGACACGGCTGCTGCATTGGCATCCGGCTGTCCGGTGATTGTGAAGGCGCATCACGCGCATCCGGGAACGGCGGAGATCGTTGGCCAGGCGATCGTTGCCGCGGTGAAGAGCTGTGGAATGCCCGCCGGTGTTTTCTCCCTCGTTTATGGCAGCGGTCGGACGGTGGGCACGGCTTTGGTGCAGCAACCCCTGATTCGCGCAGTGGGGTTCACAGGTTCGCGGGCGGGTGGAACGTCGCTGATGAAAGTGGCGTCCCAGCGTCCTGTCCCTATTCCGGTCTATGCCGAGATGAGCAGCATTAATCCGGTGATTATTCTCCCGGGCAAGCTCGCCGCGTCCGGCGAGGACATTGCCAAGGGACTTGCCGGTTCGGTGACTCTTGGCGTCGGTCAGTTCTGCACGAACCCCGGACTGGTATTGCTGCCATCGGGCGAAGCCGCGGATGCGTTTGCGAAGGCCCTATGCGAAGCCTTGGCCGGGGCAGAAGGTTGCCTCCTCAACTCCGGTATCAAGTCCGCCTACCAGAATGCGCTCGCTGCCCGGGCCGAGATCCAAGGTGACGGAGTCGAGGTGCTTCATGCCAATCCCGGAGACGGCGCTGATGCGGGGTGCAAGGTCGGCAGCGCGCTCTACAAGCTGTCCGCCGATGCTTATCTTTCGAATCCGGTCTGGGCGGAGGAAGCCTTCGGACCTTCCACCACGCTGGTGACGTATGAGAGTGAAGACGACTTGATTCACATCGTCCATGGACTTGAAGGGCAATTGACGGGAACCATTCACGGAACGGACGGCGACATCGAAGCCGCTGCCGAAGCAATTTCCGTTCTGGAACAACGGGTTGGCCGCATCATCTATGGCGGCTTTCCAACCGGCGTTGAGGTTTGCCACTCGATGGTGCACGGCGGTCCCTATCCTTCAACCAGCGACGGGCGAAGCACGTCGGTCGGCACAATGGCCATCCAACGATTCACGCGGGCGTTCTGCTATCAAAGCGCACCGGAATCGAGCCTCCCTGCCGAATTGCAGGATACAAACCCGCAAGGCATTCAACGTCTTGTGAATGGCGCGTCCACTGCGGACCCGATATCCTGATCCTTCGTTCCTGGAGCCGCTCATGGATCTGATCCAGATCATCGCGTTGTTGATGACGCTGACTGCGATCTTCGCGTACGCAAATCACCGCTGGCTCAAACTCCCCACGACCATCGGCGTCATGGCCATCGCGTTGGCCCTTTCGCTGGGATTGATCGCCTTGGACAACGCCGGCCTACACCTGAAAACGCACGCGGCCGAGCTGCTGAATGCGCTCGATTTCGACAAGGCGCTCATGCAGGTGATGCTCAGTTTCCTCCTCTTCGCCGGCGCGCTGCACATCAACCTCAGGGATCTGGCCAAAGAAAAATGGCCCATCGGTATGATGGCCTCGTTCGGAGTGGTGTTGTCCACGTTCCTGGTGGGCGGCGCGATGTATGGCGTGTTCCAACTGCTGCAACTGGATGTTCCATTCATCTTTTGTCTTTTGTTCGGTTCGCTGATTTCCCCCACCGACCCAATCGCCGTGCTGGGAATCATGAAGACTACCGGCGCGCCAAAGAGCCTGGAGACCAAGGTGGCGGGCGAGTCCCTGTTCAACGACGGCGTCGGGGTGGTGGTGTTCCTCGTGATCTTCGAAATCGCGATCGAGGGGGCCGAGCCATCTGCCGCCCATATTGGCGCATTGTTCGCGGAGGAAGCGCTTGGTGGCGCCATCTTGGGGCTGATTCTGGGTTGGATCGCCTACTCCATGTTGAACTCTGTCGATGCCTACAGCGTTGAGGTGATGATCACTTTGGCGCTCGTCATGGGCGGCTACGCACTCGCATCCTATCTGCACATGTCGGGACCAATCGCAATGGTCGTGGCCGGTCTGCTGATCGGAAACCACGGCCGCACCTTTGGCATGTCAGAAGCCACGCGAAAACACCTCGACACGTTCTGGGAATTGATCGACGAAATACTGAACGCGACCCTGTTCGTCTTCATCGGTTTGGAAGTGCTGATCCTCACCATGAAACCTGCCTTCCTCACCGCCGGCCTGATCGCCGTCCCTGTGGTGCTGATGTGTCGGTATGTCTGCGTGTCGATTCCAGTCTCGATTCTGAAGAAGACACACGATTTCGAACCCGGCTCGATCAAGGTGATGACCTGGGGCGGAATTCGTGGAGGGATCTCCGTCGCACTCGCGTTGGCCATCCCGGCCGCATTGCCTGACGGAGGCGACGCAACACCCCGCGACCTCGTGGTGACAGTGACCTATTGTGTTGTGATCATGTCGATCCTGCTACAAGGACTGACTATCGGACGCGTTGTGAGGTCGACGATGGAAGGCAAAGCAAACACGAATCTGTAGCAGGGATCGGGAGCGAGCAGATTCGAATCTGCGAAGGCCAGACCGCCCACGCGCGCTGAGGTACTGACACACAACCGGACGAGCCACGGGAACCCATCGCAACTGCGTGAAACGATTGCCACACCGTCGATTCGACGCGTGTTTAAAGGGGATTTGGCCGATTTGAGAGGGCCAAAAAAACTTCAGATTTTTGTGGAAATGTAAATCGGCTTTGCTAAATTCGCCCCCCGCTCTGCCAGACGAGGTGCAAAAGCACCTGTTTTTGAGCGTTTTAATTTACAGTATTGTGACTGCTAAAAAGAAAACTTCGGCCAAGAAAACCGCGTCAAAGAAGACCGCGTCAAAGAAGACCGCGGCCAAGAAGAAGACCGCGGCCA
>PBAL01000075.1 GCA_002715965.1 Verrucomicrobiales bacterium
ATTCAGCCTAGACCAACCGCGCCTACTCAAAAGTGGTGGCAATAGCAAGAGATGCTTCAACTGAAACCGTATGTCTTCTCCCTCGCCCTTACTCCCACTGGGAGAGGGAAGTTGTGCTGTCGCCAGACTTGAAGCCGCCTGCTCCGTGGGAGCGCCCTCCATGGTCCCCTCTCCCAGCGGGAGACGAAGGGAGAACGCATCGAAAAACGTTGCCAAAGCCTCTCGGTGCTGCCCCGATTCCCGCATGCGAATTCGCCAATCACTCCTCATCGCATGTGTTGCTCTTTCAACCTGCTTCCCGACATCCGGCGCCGACGATAAACCGGTCGATCGTTTCCGTCAGCTCGATGAAATCTGGCCCACGCCCAACAACCTGCGCCGGCCATCCGGCGCTCCTGGCAAGGACTACTGGCAGCAACGTGCGGACTACGTGATCGATGTGACGCTCGATGACGCGAAGCAGACGCTCACGGGCACCGAGAAGATTACTTATTTCAACAATTCGCCGGACGGCCTGGATTACCTCTGGCTCCAACTCGATCAAAACCGTTACGAAACCGATTCGCACGATTGGCTGACGTCCACCGCGCCGGACATGTCCGAACTCACTTACAAGGGATTGAAAGGCGTTCTTTACCGCGAGGGTTTTCAAGGTGGACACAAGATCACCTCCGTGCGGAATTCATCCGGACGCGCGCTGAAATATGACCTGATTCATACGATGCTGCGCATTCGGTTGGCGGAGAAGTTGAAGTCCGGAAGCCGGATCACATTTCATGTCGACTGGAAATTCAATATTCCCAATGCGAAGTCGCTGCGCGTTCGTGGTGGATATGAGTTTTTCGAAGAGGACGGGAATTATCTCTATGCCATTGCGCAATGGTTCCCCCGCATGTGCGCTTACACCGACGTTCACGGTTGGCAGAACAAGCAGACCCTGGGCAGTGAGTTCACGCTGGAGTTCGGTGACTACGAAGTAAACATCACCGTCCCCGGCGACCACATCGTGGCCGCGACCGGCGAACTCCGGAACCCGGAAAACGTACTCACCCAGACCCAGCGCGCGCGTCTCAGACAGGCCCGGCGATCCGACAGGCCCGTGATGATCATCAACCTTGACGAAGCGAAGACCAATGAATCTTCCAAACCGAAAGGCACGAAGACCTGGGAATTCGAAGCCAAGCGCGTGCGCGACTTTGCGTTCGCAACTTCACGAAAGTTCCTTTGGGACGCACAGGGATTCCGGCAGGGAAACAGGGATGTGCTGGCGATGTCTTACTGGCCCAAGGAAGGCGAACCACTCTGGAGCAAGTATTCCACCGAGGCGGTTGTTCACACGGTAAAGACCTACTCGAAATTCACCTTCGACTATCCTTATCCGGTGATCATCTCGGTGAACGGCCCGATCCCAGGAATGGAATATCCAATGATCACTTTTCAAAGCCCCCGGCCGGAGGAAGACGGCACCTATTCCAAACGAACGAAGTACGGCTTGATCGGCGTGATCATCCATGAAGTCGGGCACAGCTGGTTCCCGATGATCGTCAATTCTGATGAGCGTCGCTGGCGCTGGATGGACGAGGGACTCAATTCCTTCGTGCAGTTTCTTTCCGAGCAGGAATGGGAAGACGGTTACCCCTCGCGCATTCTCGACCCCGCCCGGCGCGCTCCCTTCATCAGCTACCTCAGCCGCACGCGAAAGCTGCCGATCATGACCACTGCCGATTCACTGATCTCCGGCGGCTACAATGCCTATTCCAAACCCACGCTCGCACTGAGCATTCTTCGGGAATCCATTCTCGGCCGGCAAAACTTTGACTTCGCCTTCCAGCAATATGCGCGGCGCTGGATGTTCAAACGGCCGACGCCCTTCGATCTGTTCCGCACCTTGGAAGATGCCTCAGGCCGCGATCTCGACTGGTTCTGGAGGGGCTGGTTTTACTCGACCGATCACGTCGACATCTCGGTAAAGGATCTGACCCGTTACACGCTGGACACCCGCGATCCGGAAATCGAAAAACCACGCAAGAAGGCCGAACGCGCCAGGCTGCCCGCGCCGGTCATGACTGAGAAAAACAAGTCGATCGAGAAGCTCGTCGACCGCAAGCCCGAGCTGAAGGACTTCTATAATGACCACGACGAATTCGCGGTCCTGCCGGGTGATCGCAAGGACTACGAGAAAGTCATCAAGGCACTGGAACCGGATGAAAAGGAACTCCTGCGCACGAAAGGAAATTTCTACGTTGCAGAGTTTGAAAACATCGGCGGAGTCGTCATGCCTTTGTTCCTCAAGATCGAACACGCCGACGGATCAATCCGCGAGCTGCGATTGCCCGCTGAGATCTGGCGTCACGGTGATCGGGTGATCAGCAAGCTCATCGTTTCCAGGGAAGAGATCCGCAGCATTGAGTTCGATCCGCAAGACGAACTCGCCGACGTGGATCGCAATAACAACCGCTTCCCCCGCCTGCCACGGGAAAAGGTCTTCCAGCTTCAAAAAAGAAAGAAGGAAAAGAATCCCATGCAAAAGGCGCGGGATGCAAAGAAGACAGAGGAGTAAACAGACCGCTGCACGCCTCCACAATCCGATCTTTTGCTTGAACCGGGATCAGGTTCCTCCTTCCCTTTCATCGAACCATGAAACGATTCTGCACGCTCATCGCGCTACTGTTGGCCCCACCCATCGTTCAAGCCCAATACCAGATCCTGTTCAATGGCAAGGACCTCACCGGCTGGAAAGGACTCGACCAGCACTGGTCGGTCAAAGGCGGAGCAATCGTCGGGACGACCACCAAGGAAAACCCGGCCAAGGGAAACACCTTCCTTGTCTGGCAGGGCGGTGAAGTCGGAGATTTCGAATTCATCTGCAAAGCACGCTTCGAGGGCAACAACTCAGGCGTCCAATATCGCAGCAAGCTCGTCAACGAGCAGACCCTTCGCGTGGTCGGTTATCAGGCGGACCTCCATCCGGCGCAGAAGAATTTCGGCATGCTCTACGGCGAAGGATTGGGACGCGGTATCATTGCCTCCCGCGGCCAGAAAATCGTCGTCAACACGGACGGCAAGAAGACTGTCTCGGGCGAGGTTGGAAACAACGCGACTCTGAACAACGCGGAATGGAACGAGTTGCGTATCGTGGCCGTAGGCAATCGCCTGATTCACCGGATCAACGGCGTCACAACCGTGGACATCACAGACAACCACGCCAAGGCATTGAGCAAGGGCATACTGGCCCTTCAATTGCACGCGGGTCCGCCGATGACCGTTGAGTTTCGCAATCTTCGCCTTCGTCATTTGGAAGGCCAGCAGGCGAAAGCCGTTCTTGCTGCCGCAGCGAATAGCAAGGCGCCTTCAATCAAACAAGAAACCACGAATCTCGCCCCAGCCGCGAACGACAAATGGTTGAGAGACGCTCCCGCCCCGAAGTGGATCTGGACACAACGCTCGGGGAACGGGCAACAGGTTTGGTTTCGCAAATCGTTCGACCTGGAATCCAAGCCCAAGTCCGCCCGCCTCTACGCGACCTGCGACAATCACCTGAATCTTTGGATCAACGGCAAGCACGTGGGCGATGCGCGCGACTGGATGTATCCCGTTGAGAAAGACGTCTCGAATCTGCTCAAGCCGGGACGCAATGTGATCGCAGCTCGTGGCAAAAACGCAGGTGGCATTGCAGCATTCGTCCTTTGCCTGAACATCGATTCTCCGACCGGCAAGGCACGCATCGTCACCGACAAATCGTGGAGCATGGCTGAGGAAGTAGCTAAGGGCTGGCAACAAGCCGCCTACAACGATTCGGCTTGGACAGCGAAGATTGTGGAACGCAATCCGCTGGGTGTTCTGCCCTGGGCGATTCCCAACTACACCACCCGATCCACGTCAAGTACCAGTTCCGCAGATCCCCTGGATCCAAAGAATATTTCCTCAGCGCCCGGCTTCGTAGTGGAACACGTGCACACGGTCAACAAGAGCACGGAAGGCAGCTGGGTGTCCTTGGCCACCGATCCGGAGGGACGCTTCTACGCCTGCGATCAGGGTGACAGGGGTTTGTTCCGGATCACGGTTGGCAAGGACGGCAAAGGCGCGGTGGAACAGGTAAACGTCAAGCAACCGGACAAGGGCGGGAATCTCAGTGCGGCCCAGGGATTGCTTTGGGCCTTCGACGCGCTGTGGTTTCACAAGAACGGCGGACATCTTTACCGACTGACCGACTCCAACAACGACGACGTATTGGACAAGGCCGAAACCATTCCCAGCGAAACCGGCGGGGGCGAACATGGAAACCACGGGCTCATTCTCACCGAGGACAAGAAAGCTATCTACGTGGACGGCGGTAATCACGCCCAACTCGCCCAGACCGAATCCTCGTCCATCCAAACCTGGGATGAAGATCTTCTTCTTCCGCGCATGTGGGACGCCAATGGACACGCCCGCGGCCGTCTTGCGCCGGGTGGCTGGGTCACGCGCCTGAATCCAAAGACGCTGAAGCAACACCTGGTGTCCATGGGCTATCGCAATCAATACGACATCACGCTCAACCGCTTTGGGGAGATGTTCACCTACGACGCGGACATGGAATGGGACATGGGTTCGCCCTGGTATCGCCCGACCCGGATCAATCACGTCGTGAGCGGTTCCGATTACGGTTGGCGCAGCGGTTCCGGCAAATGGCCGAGCTACTATGAGGACAGCCTTCCGCCGGTGTTGGACATTGGACCCGGTTCGCCGACGGGTGTTGTTTCCGGCAACGGCGCGAAGTTCCCTGCCAAATACCAGGACGCCATCTACGCCCTCGATTGGACGTACGGAACCATTCACGCGATCCACCTGACTCCCACTGGCGCGAGCTATACCGGCGAGCGTGAAGACTTCGTGTTTGGAACCCCCTTGCCGGTCACCGATGCCGCGATTGGCAAAGACGGATTGCTTTACTTCCTCATTGGCGGACGCGGCACACAATCCGCGATGTTCCGTGTTCGATATGTGGGTGATGAATCCACCACGCCCGCCAAAGGTGTCGACGATCCCAAGGCTGCAGCCGCGCGAAAACTCCGTCGCAAACTCGAACGCTTCCATGGCCGGCGCGACAAGAATGCGATCAAGGAAGCATGGCCTCACCTTTCCAGCAGCGATCGCTTTATCCGCAATGCCGCGCGCGTTGCCATCGAGTCCCAGCCTGTTGAGGAATGGGCGGAGAAGATCATCTGGGAAAAGAACGCGCAAGCACGCATCACCGCATGTGTCGCCCTGGTCCGAATGGGCTCGGCCAAACACCAGGCCGGCCACAACGTGTTCCTCCTCGAACTCGATCCCGCGAAGCTTTCCGAAGGAGAATTCCTCGGCCTCCTCCGCGCCTGCGCCTTGGGCTTTATTCGCCTCGGCAAACCAACCGAGGCCCAGCGCAAGCAGATCATCGCCCGGCTTGATCCGTTCCTCCCCAACAAAAACAACGACCTGAACACCGAACTCATCCGCGTGCTCACCTACCTTCGTGCGCCCAGCGTCGTCGGCAAGACCCTCAAGCTCATCGCCTCCCGCGGAAAACCCGAGCTACCGGATTGGGGCGAACTGGCCAGCCGCAATTCACGCTATGGTGGAAGCGTGAACAAACTCCTCAATAATCCTCCCCCGATCCGTGAACTGAATTGGGCCTTCATGCTTCGAAGTCTCCGCGACGGTTGGACGACCAAGCAACGTCGCGAGTATTTCACCTTTCTTAATGAAGCCGCCAAAGGCTCCGGTGGAAACAGCTTCCCCGGTTTCATGACCAATATCCGGGAGGAAGCACTGGCCTCCTGCACGGACGCCGAGCGAAAGGCACTGAGCGACATCACCGGTGAAAACTACAATCCCGTTCCCGACTTCCCGGTTAATCCACCCAAGGGACCCGGCAAGGAATGGACACTCGACACGGCTATGCGGGCTGCTCGCGGCAAGGCGGACTTTGAGAACGGACGCAGCCTCTACTTCGCCGTAGGCTGTGGCACTTGCCATCGACTTGGCGGTCTCGGCGGCTCCATCGGACCGGATCTGACCAGCATTCCCCACAA
Source organism: Verrucomicrobiales bacterium (assembly GCA_002715965.1). GTDB lineage: Bacteria > Verrucomicrobiota > Verrucomicrobiia > Limisphaerales > JAYPXF01. The sequence goes on from PBAL01000075.1 coordinate 6,051, forward strand.
GTTCGATCAGCGTTACCTCATCGAAGCCATCGTCAGCCCCAGCAAGGACATTTCCGATCAATACGGCTCATCCATCGTCACCTTGAAGAACGGGACCAAACTCACTGGCTTGGCGGTCGGGTCGGGCGATGAGATCAAGCTTTATCCGCCTGATCTACAAGCGAAGCCAACCCTGATCGCGGAATCGGACATCAGGTCTGTTGAACAGACCCCGGTATCCCAAATGCCCGCCGGCCTCATGAACTTCCTGAACCCTTCTGAGCTACGCGATCTGGTAGCCTATTTGATGGCGGGCGGCAATCCCGGGGATCGCAGTTATCGGAGATAGCTGGCCGATCTGGTCTTAAAGATTATCGGGCGGCCATGCACCCAACCACTCCCGCTGGGCTGTCCATCTCCCGCAATTCTCACAAGGAGCTGACGCGTTCGCAGTGCCCGCTGTATCGGTGGTAACTGATTTGTGGGTTACGGACAGCCCCTCAATCCGCGCGGGACACCAGGAAATCCGGAATGCTCCACCTGATCCGTTGTCCGATCGAGTATTCACTCGCGGGCACCGCCTCCGTCTACGAAAGGTCAAACTCAATCACGTACCGGGAAGGGCGAACACTTAGAACCAGAATGCTCCGCGAAAGCATCAACAGTCCGAAAAAGATCAGAACACATCACATGGCCGCAGCTGGTTCAGGAAGACTGCGTTCCGCTCATCGAAACGCAAGCAATCCCTCCCGCGTGCGGATGTAAATGGTAACCCCGTCCAATGCCGGTGTTCCCGAGACCGGTATGCCCAGCTTTGTCTGATGCACTACTTCAAACGCGTCACCAGCCTTTATCACGGTGAGAGTCCCCCGATCGGAAACTAGATAGAGGTGATCACGCGCGATTACCGGAGAAGCGCTGTACTGGCCAGGCGCGCCCATACGCTCGCGATAGACGATTTCTCCATCCTCCGCTTTGACGCAGGTGAGTATGCCGCCGGCGCGGATGAGGTAGACGCGGTTCTCGTGAAAGATTGGTGAAGGAACCTCCGGGATGCCGCGACGTAGATTCCATGCGCCGTGCGATTCAGTGATGTTTCCTCGTCCACCCGAATTGATGGCAGCGAGGTTGGGCTGGCCTCGCCCGACCTTCATGTCGGTCATGAATTCTTCCTTCGTCCAGAAACCGTCCCTGTTTGTGTCACGCCAATTGAACAAGGCATGTTGACGTTGCTTGCGTCGTTTCGGGTCTGCCGGCAAAGGCATGCCAAAACCGGGATGACCGATCGGAAGTTCGGGGCGAAACGGAACGGTAAAGTCCTTCGACATCTCATCGCGACCGATTCGGCCGTCTTTGTTAGTGTCGAACGGAAGTACGGCGTTCCAGAACGGAAGCGGATCGACTTCCGAATCTCCCCAGCCACCTTGCCGTGAGGCAGAAAGATGAAGCCGGCCATTGCCGATCACCGGCACTGCAATGGTCTCGCGCGAGAATCCATTGACATACCAGCGTTCCTCACCCGAAGACGCATCGTAGCCATATGCCCGACCGTTTCCCAAGACCGCGATCTCGATCCCTTTGTCGTGTTTCCAAATGACGGGCGTTGACCAGCTACTGCGGCTGTATGGGCGGGCGGTCTCCCAAACCCGCTCACCGGTCTTGGAGTTCAAGGCAATCAACTTGCTTTGACTCAGCCGGCTCCCTTTGAGGTTTCGATCGTTATCGAGAAGGAGGATGAGTTTGCCCTCGTGAAGGATCGGCGAGGTCGACATGCCATACATGCTCTGGGGCGTCGGAATGGATTTCGTCCACTGCTCCTCGCCATCGTGATCGTAACAGATCAACCCATAAGACCCGAAATACACCCACACACGTTCTGCATCAGCGCAGGGCGTCGATGCTGCATTGCTGCTCGCCCGATGGGTTCTCGCGAGTTCCACCTTGGGCGCCAGACGCTTCCACAGGATCTTTCCAGTCCTGGCATCCAGCGAGAGAGTGGCTAGGCGCCCTTCGTCGACGCCAGTGAGGAATACCCTGTCCGCCCAGACCACCGGCGAAGAATGCGCAGGTGGGATCGGTGTGTTCCAGGCCGGTTTCTCCGGATCGAACTTGATCGGTGGATTGAACACATTCACCACCCCCGATCCATTCGGACCACGAAACTGATTCCAGTGAACATCGCCTGCCTGGGATTCTGACGACGCACAAGCCAGTACCATGGCCAGGCAGGATGTTGCCATGCATGGTGAAGCAGTTGTCGATGTAGTGATATTGATCATGAGTTCATTGAAAATGTGTTTGAAAAACGCTCCAAGCTTCAACTTCAACACCAGCTTTGGAATTTGAAGTTTGGAGCTTGGAATTTCATGTCTACTTCTCCGTTCGTTTCGAAAATCCTCCAACCCACCAGGGACTCGACCAGGCTATCTCACCGTTCAGTTGCCTTACGCGAACGTAGTAGTAGTCACCTTGCCGCGGCAATTTCGTGTCCGTGAACTCCAGATCGTATACAAGCTCACCGTCGTATCGAATCCTCCGGAGCTGAACCGTGTCAGTGAACTGTTCAACGCGTCTTACATCCCGCTGCCTGCCGTCCGCCAGTTTGGCCAAGGAAAACTCAACCAACCGCCGTTCAAGCCGCGCCGGCGTGCGATACATCGCCGGCGTGCTCGGTCTCTCAGTGGCTCCATTCAGCTGGAGCTGAATTTTCGCGTCGGGACGAATCTCCGCCAATTCGAGGACCAGGTTCTTGTGCGCCCCGCGCGTCATCAGTCGCAACGGCACTTCATTCGGATTGTCGCCGGGCGGACCGACACTCTCAGACAAACGGTTCTCCAACGATGGCGATTCCACTGTCTTCAACTTCGCGCCAGAAACCAGGACGTTGCCCCGCCACGGCCGCCAACCGCGCGGACTATCGCGCACACCGGGTTCGGTCGAGGAATGAAAGCTGATTTCGTATCGCTGCACATCTGCATCTCCCGACACTTCGGTCAACAAATCCTTCGTCCAGATTGGCGAGCCATTCTTGATGACGGTGATTTGATCGATTGGCGCCGTGCCCACAATCTTACCCACTATGCGACGCTTGACCTTTTGTGGCAGACGCCTGCCCATCGGCGAACCATTCAATTTGAGGTCCAAAATAATTCGATCCCCAGTCGTCGCGTAGGCGGACAGGTTCTTCATTGCTGAAAAAATCGAATCACGCGTTTTCTCCTCTGCCCAAACCGCAGCAAGCCCCCCCCGCGCCGCTAGCCCACCAGGCAGTGGAGTGCTGTATCCGGGATGACTCAGATGATCGTCCGATGCCGCAATGAACCCCACTTCGTGTCCGTGCTTGAGATACATGCGACCGAACCACTCGAAGTAGCCATGCATCGACATGATTTCCACAAGGGTCTCCATGTGCGCTTCGTTCATCCGATATTCACCGGGCTGATGCGCGTGCGGAATGATCAGGACATCCTTCATGTCGTTTTCATTCGCGAGCCGCCGATAAAGTTGTGAGAGAACCGGTGCGGTCTGATTGGGAACGCGCTTTCGATCGGTGGTATCCCGAAAGAAGACATTGTGATGTCCGCCAAAGCGTGTCTTGACCGTCCATTCGTAACCGGCGATTGCAACAAACTTCCCATCTTCGTTGTACTGCTCGGTCTTCTGAAGCAGCGTCTTCCACTCGAAGTCGTCCATCCAAAGGTCGTGTTCGGACAGGGTCAGAAAATCCAATCTGGCATCGTCGCGACCGAACTTGAAGTAGGCATCCGGCGTTCCCTGGCCTTCGGCAAAGCCACAGTGACCGTGCGTCTCCCCCCAATACACGCGCGGCCCGGCATCCGCACGAACCCAGACCGGATTGCTCTCGCCCTTGATCTGCCCATCGGGACTCCGAATCTTGAAACGATAAATTCCCGGTTCATCGAAACTCCGATTTTTCAGAAGTGTGACCGACCCCTTGCCCGCTGGGATACTCGCGAACGGCCGTCCGTTCACCGACACCTGATACGCCGGCGTTATCCCGCTCGCGCGATTGTAGTAGAAATCTTCGCTGCGAATTGAGATGTCGAACTTCTCACCTGGCGCGACCATCGAAGGAACAAACCCGCGGACGGAAACAGTCGAACCGCCTCCGATTCGGTAGGTCTGCAGGGGTAGTGTATAAAGATCGCGATTGCCCCTGAGGTTCACGTAGATCGGCAGTGGAAAAGCGTCATTGCTGTAGGTCTGAACGCGAAATCCTTTCGAGCCGCCACTGCGATCACCGTAGGTAATGGTCACCGTGTCGCCCTTTCTGAGCCGCCCTTCACGCAGCACAAAGAACAGGCCCGGCGCCCCGCGCCTGAATCCGCCGTGCATGCCCTGAAGCGCCCGCGTGTTTGGTTCGAACTTCGCAGCGTGATTGGAAGATCTGATCGTGATGTAATTGTCCTGTTCCGGATTGCTCGTTTGGTAGAGCCCCTGGTTGGACATGAAATGTTTTGCCACCAGAAAGCCGCCACCCTCAACCATCGGCATGTCACCAAAGTGATAGGTTTGTCGAATGGTCACGAAACTTCCCGGCGCAAATGGACCAGTTGAATCCGTGGTCAACTTCCCGATGGCATTTGGACGTTCATCGCGAATCTTCAACTCGCGAATGGACTGATCCATCAACAACATGTTCCCGGGTTCAGTCGCATTGCGGCCCATGACACGGGCAATGAGGGCAGGTAACTCCACTGGAAGAGTTCCCCCGTTCAGCGCATGTGCGTTTGCCCACTTCCAAAGGACCTGGGACCGGGCGACACCATTCTCCCTGTTGCTTGGTTGATCGGCAACGTCCTGCTTGAGTTGTTCAACCGCACTGCGCAGTTCCGCACTCAGATAGTCGGCGGACACCGCTGTATCTGCTGACAAAACGAGTATCAGGGAGAGGCAAATCAGTCGCATTGGTTCAGCTGCGTTCAGTTCTTCCCAAACCGGCTCGATTGCTCCGAGATGTCCTCCCCATTCGAGAGACTCACCAGGTTGTTGTAGGTCTGCTCCATGAGTCCGGTCGTTTTTGGATCGAGTGAAAGCTCTTCGTTCATCACGCTGTTGAGCAGTTCGATCCGCGCCTGAATGACGTTCGGATCGTCCGGAACGGGTTGCCATCCATACTCACGAAACCCACCGCCATCCAAACTCGCAATGGCGAAATAGCGCGTGAAGGCGTCTTCCCGTGTTGTCGCGCTGATGAGCGATCGAAAGATATCGTTGGCCTGCGGATCCGTTCCAAAATGCGACTGGCTCATGCCGACCAATCGTCGGCGGTCCAGCGGATCCTCGAGATTCGGATCGGCGTAAACCCCGGCGATCAGGGGCATCAATTGATCCTTCATGGTCTGCGCAACGAACCCGATCACCGTGTGGTCCAACTTGCCTTCCGGGGTAATCATCGCCAGCTGCGTTTCATTGAGGATCGAGGTATCGCCAAAATGCGCCAGCACGCTGAAGAGGTAAGTCCGCGAAAGCCGGTCGTCCTGTACACCGTCGGTGATCTCGATTGGATTGTTCAAGCGCGAGCGCGCCACCGAGACGGCAAGCTCGCGATGTTTCCCGGGTGACAGTTTCTCCAGCCAGGCAACGATCGTCGCGACTTCGACACCCCGCGCCGCCTTGGTCAATGATGCTACGAGGATCTTCTCTGCATCGTCCCCACCGATTCGATACGTAGACTCAAACAGCCCCAAGCGCAGTGTGGGAGGCACATCGTATTCCCCGTTCGGTAATCCCAGCTTCAACGTCCTGCGCCACTCAGCAAAGCGATCGCCCAACCTGCCCTTCAACTTCGCATTGGCAGCAGCTTCCTTCGCAGTTTTTGTTGCGGTTGTTTCCTTGTTCTCCGCCGGTTCACTCTTGCCTGTGATATGCACATCCTCATTTCGATCGATGTAACGTTTGATCCCCTGCAGTGCCGAGGCCTGCAGGTCCACGATGCTCTCAAATTGATGAACAATCTGCCGACGCTGTATTGAACGGCGTTGTTCGGGTTCGTTGACCAATTCGATGATGCGATCGATGAAGGCCTGCGCACCGGGCGTAACCCCGGAGGCCACCTCCACCTCATTCGTGATCCGCTCCACCTGCACACTCGTCCGACTGGCTTTCGCGAGTTCCGCATCCATCTTCTTCCGCGCAGCCTTCATGGCCGAACCGGCTTCCGCCTGCGCAGCAATGATCTTCGACGAGGCACGATTTGATGCCACGAGAAACCCGGCCAAACCGGCCACAACGACAGCTAATGAAATTGAAGCAAGAATCTTCATTGAATTCGGGAAACTCTCCATTAATCCCCGGCAGATGTCGAACGTTACGCGTGAGGGTCAGCTACAGCCCGCATTCCAATTGTCGGCAAGAAATTCCTTCAATCCTTTTGGTTCATCCGCATCCTGCCCGCATGCAATCCCGGTTCGTATTCGCACTTACAGTTCTTGTCCTTTCCGCGTTCCCATCCGCGGCCCTCGAACCCGCCTCACACTTCAGCGATCATATGGTTCTGCAACGCGATGCCAACGTGCCTGTCTGGGGTAAAGCTGAAAAACGTGCGATGGTGAAGGTGTCGTTCGCCGGGCAAAACAAATCAACCAAGGCAAACAAGGCCGGTGAATGGAGGCTTCAACTCGATCCGCTGAAGGCGTCTTCCAGGAATCGATCGATGACGATCAGCAGTGCAGGGAAGGCGAAGACGATCGAGAATGTGTTGGTCGGTGAAGTATGGGTTGGATCGGGGCAATCCAACATGGCGGGGCAGGCGGGCCGCTATGCGGCCAAAGATCACACGCTTAAAAAACTCATCGCCTCGGCGCCATATCCATCCATTCGCCTGATGCGTGGAGGGCCAAAGCCGGTTTGGGAAGAAGCAAGCGAAGCCAACGTGTCACGCTTTTCGGCACTGGCCATTTCGTTTGGGGAAGCTCTTCACCGACAGTTGGACGTGCCGGTCGGTTTGATTGTCGGTGCGGTCGGCGGAACGCCTTCCCACGCTTGGATGCCCGAGGAGATATTCGAGAACAGCGAGCGCTGCAAGAAGGAGATCGCTGAATTCGCCAAGACGTACGACGCAGTTCGGGCGCAAAAACAACACGAGGCCAAATTGGCCGCGTTTGAGAAAGCTGCTGCGAAAGCCAAGGCCGAAGGCAAGAAAGTCCGTGGCCGCAAACCACGCCCTCCGGTCAATCCCGGCGAATCCACGCGCGGTGGCAAAACGGGCGGATTGTTCGATCGCTTTATTCGTTCGAGTTCGGGCTATGCGATTCGTGGTGTGCTATGGGACCAAGGAGAAGCCGGTTCGGGGATACTCGGCCTCGGGCAATACAGTTCCATGACTGAACTCATCCGCGGTTGGCGCGAGCTGTGGGGACAGGGCGATTTTCCGTTCCTGTTCGTGCAGAAGCCCAGCGGCATGGGGAACGCCTTTTCGAAGAAAGACCCAATCACCCGTGAGGCCAATGCGTTCACGAAAGCCCTCCCCGACATTCGTCGCATTGGTGTCGGCAAGAGCCGCTACATCTACACGCGCCTCATGCTGGACAACGAAAACGCATGGATGGTTCCTGCATCCGACCTGGGACCGCAGGTGCACCCGATCAACAAGTGGGGTTACGGAAATCGCGCCGCGCAGATTGCACTGCAGAAGGTCTACGGCACGGACATTCAAGCCTACGGTCCCGTTTACGCATCTCACAGAATCGAAGGAGACAAAGTGCGCGTGACCTTCAACGAATCAGGCGCGGGCCTGGTCGCCGCGCACGCGGACTCGGCTCAAGGATTTGCGCTGAGCTCCGACGATGGGAAATGGCATTGGGCGAAGGCGAAGATCGCCGGCAAGAACTCAGTCGTTCTGAGCAGCGGTGAGGTGAAGAAGCCGAAGCATGTTCGCTATGCATATTCGGGAAACCGGACTTGGGCGAATCTCTTCAACATGGAAGGACTGCCGGCATTGTCGTTCACCACGGAGGAAGTGGATCTCTCACAGCGTTGAGAATCATTTGTTGCCAATCCAGATGGGCTGAGTGAATGCGCCATTGCCGGCAACATCCCAAACCTCCAACCTTGCCCATTTGCGCCCCTTGAGATTGATTCGCAATCGTAACGTCTCCGTTCCGAATGCTTCTCGATTCTTCAACGAAACACGTTTTTGATACACCTGTTCACCGTCGCCTGAGACAATGGCGATGAACGCTGGAGGAAACGTCCATTCCAGTGTCGCGTCCAATTGTGCAGAAGAGAGATCGTCGGCCGCGAGAGTTTGTCCGGAACGACCTCCATTGATCCTGAACTCCGGTAGCAGCATCTCTCCCGTGGAAACGAAGAATTCACCGTTCCTCAGTGCATCCAGAACCGGTTTCCATCCTTCTTCGTACCTGGGAACGCGATCCAGCTTCAGATAGTTGATGTTCATGTGCCCCCACAGTTCGTAGTCCTGCCGAATCTTGAAAACATCCACTTCACCGAGGATGTATTTGGGCGTTCCCCAGTTCGCCATGTCATCTTCCAGGTCGAGAACACGCTCGCCCAGACGTTCGCGCGAAAGATCCGCCGGCATGGACTTCCAAGCCGCGCCGAGGAATCGGTCACTCTTGTAGTAGTCCTTCTGCCGATAACGATCGGGGTAACCGGTTGAACTCTTGATGCGTGCGTGCGCTGTCCAATTCAGGCCGTTCTCGATCTGGAAGAGCTTCAACACGTCGGCGCTGCTTCCCACGTGATACACTTTGCCGAAGCCCGGTTTTTCCTGAACGAAGGGCTGACCTTTTCGATTGAGAACCCAATACACCGGCTTGGGAAAAAAGCTGATCCAATGTCCACCCAGATGGACGTTCGGTTCTTCTCCGGGCAGCAACAGAAAGCCCGGTTCGGAGAGGCGTTTGCACTCGTCGTGCATCACCTTCAGCTGGCGCAGTCGCTCATCGGTCTTGAGGCGAGGCGTCTTGCCTTTGTGGAATTCGGCCAGGTGAACAACGTCCACCCCCATGCGTTTGAAGACCTGTTTGAATCCTGGATTCCCCAGGCGCCTGTCCTCGGCAGGCTTAGAGACCTTGCTCTGAATCACATCCAGCGAGTGCTCCACATGGTAATGGCTGGTGAAGGTCTTGAACCCGGGAAGCGGTTTGAATCGATCCCCGCGTGTGAATCGTTTCACTTCCTTCATCGTTTCCTCGCTGGAATTGCCCGCGAGCAGGAAGAAGCCCAGTCGCTGCTCGGTCTTTGGCGGTGCGTTGAACCATGGAACAAACCTCTGATCACCGTCCAGTGGTTGTCGGATTCCGAGGCCGGATTCGCGGACCATTCCGCGGTAGCCCGTGCCCTGCCACGTGAAGCCAAAGTTGTCGGCAAAATCCAACGGATAGAAATATTGATGAGGCGCTGCGAACACTGCGACGGCTCCCTTCGAATTCTCCGCCATCACCATCCGGTGGCGCACCGAGAGCGGGGAGGCTTTCATCCGCGGATCCAATCTCCGCCAGCGATCGGTTGAATCGATACCGGCGGTGCTCGACCAGCCTGGGCCAGAGGAAACAATGCCCGCGTCGTACACAATCGCACGCCGATCTTCTTCAGTGGAAAGCAATGCCTCCACGTGAACGAGACGACATCCCGCATAAACCGTGAATCGCACGCTCCCGCTGAACTCGCCCGCTGAGAGCCCTTCAACCGTGACGGACGTCGATCGCCCCTCCGAATACACCCGTGCCGATTTGATGTCGAGTTTCGCCCGGTGCTGCTTGTAAGGCCGCTTGTGAACCTTGTCGAAGAATCGAATCCAACCTCGGCGCGGATCCATGTCGCGGGAACCAACGGTCACAAGGAACACCGGATCCACGTCCTGAAGAATGCCCCGATCAGTCCGAATTTCCGAAATGAGCGGATTGTCATCGGCAGTGTTCAGCGTGAGACCCGCAGGCGCGTGAGGTTCCGCAAACCATTTTAGTTGAATCTTCTCTCCTTCGACCGCGACCGATATTCCCGAATCTCGATTATATTTCGCGATATCGACCGAAGCCGCATCTGCAACCGCCACACTGAAAAACACGAACAATAACAAAGAGCCCGTTCTCAACATGCCTTGATCCCAGCATCGCACAACACCGACCGCAAGGAATGAGTCGCGCTCGTGTGGATTCAATGGACTCACTGCCTTCATGTTTCATTGGGTTTCGCGCCGCGATGCCAAGAGCCTTGTTTCTCCGTTGGCTTGCAATTCACGGAGCTTTCCTTCTCGATGATCGGAATGAACTTCAATCGCCGTGAATTCCTCGCCACCTCCTCCGCAGCTGCAGCCGGGTTGGCTGCCGGTTGTACCACCGCTCCACAACCCGTCGCAAAGTCCGGATACATTGACGCGCATGTCCATGTGTGGACACCCGATACCACGGCCTATCCGCTGGCCGAGGATTACACAAAGGATCGAATGAAGCCGCCCAGCTACACGCCGGAGGAATTGTTCGCGCAATGCCGGCCGCATGGGGTGTCGCGAATCGTCCTGATTCAGATGAGTTATTACAAGTTCGACAACTCCTACATGCTGGACATGATGCGCAAGCACGAAGGCGCGTTTGGAGGCGTGGCAATCGTGGACGAAACCAAGCGCGAGGTTGGCGCTCGCATGCGGGACTTGATGGAACAGGGCGTGCGTGGATTTCGGCTGTATACCTGGAAGGACAAGGCGGAACTGTGGCAGAACTCCGCGGGCATGAAGGAGATGTGGAAGACGGGCGCCGATTCCAATCTGTCAATGTGCCTCCTGGCCAACCCCGACGCACTCACCAACGTGCATGCCATGTGCAGCCAATACCCGGAAACGCCGGTGGTGATCGATCACTTCGCGCGCATCGGCATCAGTGGAAAGGTCGATCAGGAACAACTCGATCAACTTCTTGCGTTGTCGAAATTCAAGACAGTGCATGTGAAGACTTCGGCCTTTTACGCACTCGGGAAGAAAAAGCCTCCTTACACCGATCTCGGTCCGATGATCCGCCAGCTACGCGATGCCTACGGAGCCGAACGACTGATGTGGGCCACGGATTGTCCTTACCAGTCCGGCGAGGGCCACGGTTATGGCCCGTCCCTCGAACTGATTCGCGACCGTCTCGATTTCCTCAGCGATTCGGACAAGGAGTGGATGTTGCGGAAAACAGCTGAAAAGGTGTTCTTCAGTTGATCAGATGCCAAACTAGGAATTCTCAGCCACGCACCGGTCACTGGTCATGCGAGCGACCGACCGGGAGGACTCCGACGCCGGGGAAGCGCTGACGCAACTCTGCCAAAGATACTGGTATCCGCTCTACGCCTACGTGCGGAGGCGGGGGCAGTCGCCTCACGACGCGCAAGACCTGACCCAGGCCTTCTTTGCGCGTCTGTTGGAAAAGAAGTTGTTGGAGCGGATGGACCGCTCGAAGGGGAAATTCAGAACCTTCCTGCTGAGTTCGATGAAGCACTTCCTCACCGATGAATGGAAACGCAGCCAGGCGCAGAAACGGGGAGGTCAGACGACGATTCTTTCGATCAATGAGGAAAGCGCTGAGGATCGATACGCGCTTGAACCCGCAGACAGTCTCTCGCCCGACCAGCTTTATGAACGACGTCGGGCAATGACGATCCTGGATCAGGCGATGGCTTCTTTGGAGCCGGAATACCGGAGCGCGGGGAAGGCCGAATTGTTTGATGGACTGAGTGGTTCCCTGCTCGGCGCAAAGGAGGCGTCGTATTCCAAAGTGGGCGAACGATTGGGACAGGCGGAGGGAGCGGTGAAGGTCGCAGCCCACCGTCTTCGGAAGCGCTTCCGAAACCACCTCCGTGCTGAGGGGGCACAAACGGTTGGTGAGGAGGCGGACATCGATTTTGAATTGCAGGAATTGTTCAACGCGATGCGTGGCGGGTGACGACACGCAGCAGGAGGAGGCTAGTACTCCGTCAGCAATGGAATGACGGTTTGTCTGGGTCTTAATCGTTGTCTTGATCTCGGATTCGGAGGGCATGAGACAAGGATGAAGAGAACGATTAAGAGCAGCCCGTCAATACACGTATGACGCAACACTGGTTCATTCGTGCCGAAGCGCCTCTATCGGATCCAAGTCCGCGGCTTGTGAGGCTGGATAAATCCCGAACACCACACCCACCGCACCGGAAATCCCAAACGCAATGATTACCGAAATCGGGGTCACGATCGTCTTCATGTCCGCGAGGTGTGAGACGATGACGGGGATCACCACTCCAAACACAACCCCGATCAATCCCCCCCCGATCGAAAGCACCACCGTCTCGACAAGAAACTGCGTGACGATGTCGTGCTTTTTCGCGCCCAGAGCTCGGCGAATACCTATCTCACGTGTCCGCTCGGTCACGGTGGCGAGCATGATGTTCATGATCCCGATGCCTCCAACGATGAGCGAAATCGCGGCAATCGATCCCAGCACGATATTGAAGATCCGCTTGGTTTGTTCGGCCTGCCGAAGCAGTTCGATGGGGACGATCACCTCGTAGTCCGCCGTGTCGTGGAATTTCTCCAACAGCGTCTTGATCTGCGGCACGGCGGTCTGCACCGCATCAGTGCTCGTGAAACGAACCGTGATCTGATGCAGCTCAACCTTCTCCGCCTGATAGCTGCCGGCGGAGCGGTTGATAATGGTTTCCCCAAAACGCGCCTTTGCGGAGGAGAGCGGGACGTAGACGTTATGATCGACGGTCGCACCTTCAGATTCCCCCGCTTGCGGCCGCTGCTTTTCGATGCTGGTTTCGCGGACGATTCCAACCACCTTGAAGTAGTCCGCGCCCATGCGGACTTCCTGCTCGACGGGGTTTTCGTAAGGGAAAAGATGTTCGGCGAGGCTCGCTGTCAGCACACAGATGTTGTTGCGGCTGCGTTCGTCCGTGTAGGTGAGGAAGCGGCCACGAACGACTTCGAGGCCGGTCATGTCCGGATAGATGGGATGCGTCCCGATGACCTGCACGGGGAACATGATGCTGTTGAAACGGACCTCCTCGCGAATAATCCGCATGGGAAGAACCGTGTCTACATTCTTGATCGTCGCACGGATGCTGTTTGCGTCCTGATAAGTCAAACCGTAGTCGTTGACGTAATCGCGCTTGGCGCTGGACATGGACTTTTCCTGGGGGGGCTTGACGCTGCGGATGATGATGTTGCTGCTACCAAGTTTCTTGATCGCCTCCTGGGCCTCGTAAGACGCGCCTTCACCGATGGCCAGCATCGCAATGACGGAGCAGACCCCGAAGATGATTCCGAGCATCGTCAGGCCGGAACGCATCTTGTGCAGCAACAGACTCTTGATGCCCAGCTGGACAATTCGAATGAGCGTCTTGAGACGCATCAGCCGGTGAGTTCCAGCTTCTTGCTGTTGTCCACCTTGACGGGCGCGCGCTTGACGTCTTCACGATCGATCACTCCGTCCTTCATGTGCACGACGCGTTGCGCGCGCTCGGCGACCTCGTCCCCGTGCGTGACGAGAATCATCGTCTTGCCCTGCTGATTGAGGCGATCGAACAAGTCGAGGATTTCCAATCCGGTCTTGGAATCGAGATTTCCGGTTGGTTCATCAGCAAGGATAAGCAGCGGATCATTCACCAGCGACCGCGCGATAGCCACGCGCTGTTGTTGGCCGCCGGAAAGCTGCTTCGGCCGGTGATCCGTGCGATCTCCGAGGCCGACGAGATCCGCCAGATCTTCGCAGTGCTTCTCGCGATCGGAGAGGTCCAATCCCTGGTAGAACAAGGGAACAAAGATGTTCTCGATCACGCTGAGCTGTTGAATCAGGTTGTAAGACTGAAAGACGAACCCAAGCGTGCGTCCGCGAAACGCCGACAGCTGATCGTCGTCCATACTCGCGACGTCTTCACCACCCAGGTAGTATTTCCCCGCGGTTGGCCGATCGAGGCAGCCGAGAATGTTCAGGAGCGTGGATTTGCCGGAACCCGAAGCGCCCATGATGGCAACATACGAGCCTTCTTCGATCGTGAGGTCCACACCGTGCAGGGCTTTGACCCGCACTTCTCCCATGTCGTAGACCTTCTCGAGGCCTTCGATCCGAATGATCTCCCGATTGGCCATCAGGTGTTTTTCTTGTCCTTCTTGACCTTGGGCTTGTTGGCCCTGGCTTCGGCGTTCTTCTTCTTGTCGACCTTCTGGTTCGCCTTGTCAGCGCGACGCTTGGCCTCCTCATCCATTTCCATGTCCGCCCGGCCGACCTGTTGCGCCGCTTTAAGTTCTTCCGCGCTCGGAATCTTCACCGCATCTGGTCCGGTGATGTCTTCAGTGGAAGCAAAGCTGCCTTCCATATCAATCGCGTCTCCCAACACAATTGGTGAAAGCAGCACCTCGTCCCCCGGATTGACCCCTGAGCGGATCTCGATCATCGAATCGTTGAACATTCCAACCTCGACAGGAACCGCCAGATTATCGCTGCCGCTGCGCACAAAGCACACCTGCTCATTGCCAATCGTCGTGACGCATTGAATGGGTACAGTCACCACATCGGAGAGGTTGGTGACCACGATCTCAGCGCGACCGGACACACCGGGTTTCAAATCGGAAAGACGTTCGTTGATCCAGACCTCGGTCTTGTATACCTTCAGGTTGGGATTGTAGTAACGGCTGCGAGTGTCGGGAAGCGGTGCCACGCGCCGAATGAAGCCGGACAACTTGTTTTCGGGCAGCGAATCAATCGAGACGATACAGGGAAGCCCTTCCTTCACCTGGCGCACGTGTGATTCGTGAACCATGATCTCCAGCATCATCTGTGAAACATCAGGCAGTTTCAGGATGCGATACTTCGAGGAAATGCTCGCCCCGACTTCGATGCCCGGATAGCGATAATTCGAAGGCGGTTGATAAACGACCAGGCCTTCTCTCGGAGCGTGAACCTTGCAGAGCGAAAGCTGGTGTTTGTATTCCTCCAGGCGCTCCTCATAGGCCTTCAACGACCGCTTCTTCGACTCCAAGGCGGTTTCGTAAGAGCGAATGCTGGTCTTCGACTTCTGTTTGGTACGTACGAGATCCAGTTCCTGGTCCCGAATCTTGGCCTGCGCGAGACGGACGGCCTTTGGGTAGTCGTACTTCACCGCAATATCTCGCTCGAGCTTGTATTGCCGGATGTTCAGCTCCTGCTTCGTCAGACTCAGTTCGTCCGCGCGAAGCTCAACCTCGGTGGCGTATCCCCGCTCCTTGAGCTTCTTCGTCTTGTCCAGGCGATCGCGGGCGCGCTCAAGTTCTTCCTCCGCAATTTTGATCTTCGCGGCAAAGTTCGTCATCGTGATCGGCCACTCGCCTTCCTTGTATTTCTCCAGGTCGGAGTTGGCGATTTCCAGGGAGAGCGTTTCTTCATCAATCTCCGCTTCCCAAGTCAGGCGGCTGAGATTCAACGATTCGTGCGCATACTCAAGCTTCAGCTTGGCTTCTTCAACGTTCTGTTCCTGCGATGCGATCTTTTCGCGCAGTGTGGAAGAATCCAATTCGAGCAGCAGGTCGCCCTTCTTGACCACCGATCCTTCGGGGATAATCCATGTGATCTGCAGCGTGTAGTCAGTCTCATTTCGAACGACGTGCTCGGAGGTCGCGGTCAGCGTCCCGCCCTCAACAATCGAAACCATGAAATTGGATCGCTTCGCGACGTGGTAGTCCGCATCGATCATCTCGATCTCTTGGGTGTCCTTGATGCTGAACGCCAGCCCGCCACCGATAAGCAGCACGACCAGCAGGATCCAGATAGGTTTTTGCTTCAACGTATTCATTGCGAAATTCATCAATCAGTTCAGGTTTGCCAAACCATCGAAGACCTGTTCAGGGGTCAGGAGGTCTTCTTCCAAGCCGGGAACCGGTCCGGTGTTTTCAGTCGGAACAGCCCCGTCCGTCCGGAGCCACCAGCGATCCTGATCCATCTTCAAGACGCCCAGATCGATCAGAAATTTCAATCGGGCATCAAAATAATCCACCACCACGCGGGTAACGGCGTTCTGCGCATCGAGCAAGGCGTCCTGCGCTTCCAGCTTGTCCCGAATGCGCGCTTTGCCGGTTTCGATGAGCAACTGCATGATTTCATCGTCCGTCCGTTCCAACGCCAGCTCCAGGGCCTTTTTCTGGATCTCGTAGTCGCGCCTCAACTGCTGAAGCGAACGAAGACCTTCCCGAACTGCGTCACGCGCATCGTCCAAAGTAATCGTCAGGCTTCGAAGCTCGGATTGAAAATTGATCAAGGTCGTCCGGTACGTATTGCGCTCCGATCGGCGATTGAACGGAAGATCCAGCTGCAGACCGGCCGAAGCCTTGAAATCACCCGGATCGAAGTCCGTGTAATCCGCGCCGTCATTCTGCAAAGACACATCGGAGACAAACTTCAGATCCGCCTGCAGGGCATTGGCCGCGACCTTGATCTTCCGCTTTCGATCCTCGAACTGATCGATGGCGTTCAGGATGTCCAATTTGTTTTCCACTGCGGAGTGATAGGCATCGACAGCGTCGATCTCCACCAGTTGCAGACCGACCTGTTTCAATTCCTGGAAGATGGACGGATTCAACACCAGATGAACTCCCAACGGAATGTTCAGCTGCTTTTTGAATTCATCGAGCCGATCCTGATACTGCTGAACCGCGCGAATGTAACCGCTCTTCGCATTGAGCTGTTGCTGGAGCGCCTGATCGGCCTGGAAACGCTGCATCACTCCCTGCTCCACCTTGAACGTGGCCTCATCCGAGGTTTCCTTTCGCCGCAGATAATTTCGGTAGGCGTTGCGCACCTGATCCTGCTTCTGGAGCAGGCGGACATACTGCGTGATGATGCCGACTGCGAATGTCTGCTGGAAAAGACCAAACTCACGGATCTCATAAATCACATTGCGTTCCGCCTGAGTCAGGTTTTCCCCGACGATGGCCCGACCCGCTCCGCGAAGCAGGGGTTGCATGAAATTCAATGAAGCAACCGTGGTAATCGATCGGCGTGGGTCGCCCGTAAAATAACGGACCATGTCATTCGCCAAGGTCGCTGAAACCGTTCCTCCCGTCGTGAGCAGTTGGCTGAACCCAAGCTGGTTGCCATTGGAGTCCAATCGCAGGTCCTTGTCGGACTCCCGGTCGCCCCCGGCATTCAGCCGACCGAAAGCCTGCTTTTCAAAATCAAAGCGTCGTCCGGTCAAGGCGAGTGCCGACAGGTAGAGCCGCTCCTTGCGCGATTGATAGGAACGATTGTTTTCGATCGCTCGGCTGAGCGCTTCCGGAATGTTGATCTTGCGATTCTCCGAACTGGCCGCGCGTTCATCGATCAACTCCGAAGGTGGAATCTCCTCCGGCTCACGGCTCGAATAGTCCGTATCAATCGTAAACGCATTGGTCGTGCCGAGCGTGCCCTTGGTCTTGTAATCGATGATGCTGTAGACCTGCTCGTCCGCCTTCTTATGGAAATAACTCGTGCTGCAGCCTGCCAGCGATAGCAGACTGGCAACAAGCACGAGGCGAATTGTCAGCGATCCATTCAATCCAGATTGGGGAGAGCCAAGTGGCTCAAGCGGGGTTGGACGATTGTACGTGTCCGTATTATTCACCCGGATTTCAAGGTATTTCACATGAAACCCGCTGATTATGAAGGAGTTAGGAAGGCTCTACCCGCGCCGGTTGAACTCCTCCAGCCAAGGCCAGTCGTCCCCGCATAACTGACAATCCGACGACGGCGAAGCAGCCCCAGACAAACCAATTCCCATGCTTCCAATAGAACGTCGTGATGTTGTGAAGTGGCAAACGCACATCGAACTGCTGGATACCTTCCGCGTAAACCGAGCCCGTCCTGGGTAATCCAATTTTGCTTCCGCCCGCGTCTGAGAACGCGTCTCGCACACGCCCCGCCGGATCGATCCAGCAGGAGATTCCGTCATTGGCCGAACGCAAAAGCGGACGCCCGGTTTCCACCGAGCGAAAGATGGAGTTGATCGCATGCTGCCACTGCTCCGGTCCGCGGCCGAACCAACCGTCGTTGGTAAGATTGATGAGGTAACGCGTCTTCTCTGTAACCGCGCGCCGGGCGAGATGCGCAAAGGCATCTTCGAAACAGATCAACACCGAGGCATTCAACACCGGGAATTGCACTGCCTCCGTTCCCGGCTTGAAGCCCACCTCGATCGGAGTGAACCACTTGAGAAGCGGAAGCCATTCCGACAACGGAACGTATTCCCCAAAGATCACGAGATGTTGCTTGTCATACTGCGCGACCAGTTCACCCGCGGGGCTGACAAGGAATGCGGTGTTGAAATGATCGGGCCGGCCGGGTGGTCCCACACCTTCGGCGTAGCGGGCGTCATTCCCATTACACACCAGCCACACTTCATGTTCACGGACCAGCTCGATCACCTGCTCGGAAATGTGCCTCTCATGACGAAGGTAGCCCGGCATGGCAGCTTCCGGCCAAAGCAACAATTGCGGTTTGTCCTTCAACGCCTCGCGTGACAGTTCCAGCAGGCGATTGAATCGATTGGTCTCAGCGGCAGGATCCCAAATCATCGTCTGCGGGACACTTGGTTGAATGGTGGCAACCCTCACCGGAATCGCAGATCGCTCCATCGCCTGATCGATCTCCCGGACGCGGCCCGTTCCCCACGCAAAGATCAGTGCGACCATTGAGAGCGGCAGAAAAATCTCGCGCCACGCCATGGCCCGCGAGCTCGGATTCCGTGCCATGCCTTCCAACGCCAAGGCGAACGAAATGGAAAACCAGACAACGAGGAACGAAAGCCCCCCCACACCGGTGATCGAAGCCAGTTGAATCAACGGCACCAATTCGAACTGCGTAACGCCAACCTGCAACCAGGGGAAGCCGGTCAGGAAACGTCCGATCGTAAACTCGATCGCCACCCAGAGCGCTGAGAGTTGGATCGCCCAGATCGTGCGGCCAATCCACGTCAAGGCGCACGGATCGCCATCAAACCTCTTAAGCAGCCAGCCGGCAAACCAGGCCCAGCCTCCATAGTACACCGCGTGATAGCTGCTTAGCGCGACCCATCCCAGAACCGGAAACCCGGTCACCGGCATGAAGTTCATCCAGTACAGCGAAGGCAGCGCGAACCCCAGACCGAAGATCGAGCCCATCTGAAACGCCCCCTTTCCCGGCTCCGTCCGTGTCAGGATCAGCAACAAGCCAGGAATCACCCACGCCAGTCCCGCTACGCTCGACCGTGGAAACGCGAACGAAAACGCAATCCCCAGGACAAGGGCCAAGCCGCGTCTCCATCGGGTAGATAATTTGGTGGGATCAAGATTCACCAGGAACTCACGTGCGCATCGTCGTAGCACAGGCGGCCCGCCTGTGACCACCCCGTTGAATGCGGACTCAAACCACCAACCAATACGTCCCGCAAACCAACGCAGCCAACGAACACACTCCGAAGACGGCATTGGGACCGAAAGGTTCAATCCACCTCGACCTCGTCATGCGTCCGACACCGGCCGCAAACAGTGTCATCGAAGCAATTGTCCCAACTCCATACGCAACAAGAAACAACACCGAATCCAACCGCGTCGGCATCGCAATCGCAGGCAAAACCGCGCAGAAATGCGCACTGCCCGCAAACCCATGCAAAACGCCGATCAACCAGGCAGCATGACTATGCGTGTGCGCACCGCCTTGAAGATGACAATGTGGATGAGCGTGCTTCACCGCTCCATGTTCATGTTCGTGATGATGAACGCGGCCTCGTTGAATGATCCGAAGCCCCCACAAACCCATCGCCACCAGCATCACCCCCACAATCACTTCCGACCAACCAGAGAAACTTTCGATCGGAATCAAATCACGAAACGCCAATGCAATCAGCCCCACCATCGCCACACCAAGGGAATGCCCCACGCCCCAGCGAAAGCCCAATCGCGCCCCCTCACCCTCCCTCGCCGACAAAGGTGCCACCGCAGCCAGATGATCCGGCCCCGAGACAACGTGAATGGTTCCAGCAAGAAATCCCAACCAAGCACCGAGCATAAATTCGCGCGCAGCTTAACGACCACCCAGACCTTGAACAGACTTAAAACCAACGACACGCGCCAATGCGCGTAATTGCAGATGGCTGGTGGAGCGCGGGGTTTATCCCGCTTCAACGTGGCAATGCAAAGCTGCGTTGGAGAGTTATTTGATTCGTTTACAAAGAGAGACCGTGAAGCGGAATCAATTCTGCGCTCCAGCCCAACCGCCGGTTCGCAACCACTGACCTGCAGTCCCTCCCGCCAATGACTACGCACGATCTTGGGGTGATTCCTTTGTTCGCATCCGACGTGCAAGAAACGACGCAATTACATAAACATGTCAATTCACGGACAAAGCGATCGCTTGGAGGTGAATCAAGCGTTAGCCTTCGCCCATGGCCCGCCCCAATCGATCGCGCATTCTTCCGAAACGTATCCAACAAATCGCTCGCCGTTCCTTTCTTCGCACCGGATCGATTGCAATTGGAGCGGCAGCTGGTTCGACATTGGCAGCTCAATCGCCCAAGCGGCTGGTCGATCGGGATCTCGCAGAGGCGATGGGACGCGCGGAATTGTCCATGCTCTTCAAAGGGAACTCAGCTGCGGAAGCACGCCAGTGGCAGAAAGAGTTCCGCAAGAAACTGGAATCACTCATCGGTGATTCGTCGCCTCCGGCCAAGTGGACTGTCACGGTTGAAGACGTTTCCAAGCAACCAGACCACACCCGGCATCAACTCCTGCTCGAAGCACCGGGTGTTCCGTCCGCGCCGGTCTACCTGCTGATTCCCAAGGGCATCAAGCAGGGTGAAAAACGTCCGGGCGTTCTCGCAACGCATGGACACGGAGAATTCGGCTACGAACCGATTGCTGGCCGAAGCGACATCCCGGGCGTGGCTGAGAACATCAAGCGGCACAACTACGACTACGGCCTACAATATGTGCGAGGCGGATACGTGGTAGTTGCGCCCTGCCTCATTCCCTTTGGTCGTCGGGTGGATCGCAAGAAATATGGCGGCAAGGACCCGTGCGCCGTTTCGTTCGTCCGCATGCAGGCGCTTGGCAAGTTGCCGCTCACCGCAAATCTCCGGGATCAACGTTGGTGTCTGGATCTGTTGCAGAGTCGTCCTGAAGTCGACCGCGACCACATCGGCGCGGTGGGCCTCTCGTATGGCGGGAGGATGACCATGATGGTCTCCGCCATCGACCAGCGCATCAAGGTCGCCTCAGTCAGCGGTGCGTTGAACCTCCTACAAGAGCGCATGACCCTGCGGCACAGTTGCGGCGCGCAGATGATTCCTGGCTTGTTGAATTATGGCGATTACTCCGAAATCGGTTCCCTGATTGCGCCCCGTCCCTGCGTTTGGGAAACAGGTTCAACGGACGGATTGATCGTGCCGAAATGGGACGAGGTGTTTCGAAATCGCCTTCGCAAGATCTATCGCGCACTCGGCGTTCCTGATCAGCTCCACTTCGATCAATTCGAAGGCGGCCACGTCTGGAGCGGCCGGATTGCATTCCCGCTCTTCGACAAGGTATTGAAAGGAAAGTAAATGGACCGGCGGGAATTCATCAACACACTAGCTGCCGCAAACGTAGGTGCAGCCACCGCGCTCCAGGCGAAAAAGCAAGAAACGCCGAACCAACCTGCGCCTGCCGACGCACCGAACGTACTTTGGATCTGCACCGATCAACAACGCTGGGACACCATTCACGCGCTGGGCAACAAGCACATTCGCACGCCGAACATCGATCGGCTGTGTCGCGAAGGCGTGGCGTTTACCCACGCGCATTGTCAGAATCCGATCTGCACACCCAGTCGCGCGAGTTTCCTCACGGGGATGTATCCGCGTTATCTGAGCGCCTGCAAAAACGGCACGGCTGACTGGGCCAACGAATCACCGCTGGTCACCAAGACCCTTGCCGGCGCCGGATACGATTGCGGCCTCGCCGGGAAGTTCCATCTGACCGCAGCTCACAACCGAATCGAACCGCGGCTGGCCGATGGCTATCGCGTTTTTCATTGGTCACACCATCCGCACGACAGCTGGCCCGAAGGACATGCCTATAAGGATTGGTTGACCGAACAGGGACACGAATACGGCCCTCTGAAGAAGAAATCCGGAGGTGGTATTCCAGCCGAGTTCCACCAGACCAAGTGGTGCGCAGATCGCGCGATTGATTTCATGCTCGAGAAGCGAAGCTCTCCCTGGCTCTTCAGCTACAATTGCTTCGACCCGCATCCACCTCTCGATCCACCGAAGAAGTATCTGGATCGGATGGACATCAAGAACCTTCCCCTGCCCGACTGGACAGATGAGGATTTGAAGGAAGAAGGACGTTTGGCCAAGGCAGGTGTGAATTTTCAATCAACCGCCAAATCACGAACGAGCAAGAAGGCACGCACGGATCTCGCCAAATATTGGGCGATGATCGAACTGATCGACGATCACGTCGGGCGAATGGTCGAGGCCCTTGAAGAATCCGGTCAACGGGACAACACGGTCATCATCTTCACCAGTGATCACGGACACATGATCGGCGACCACGGGTTGACCGCAAAGGGCTGTCGTTTCTACGAAGGCCTGGTTCGCGTTCCACTGATCATGTCTTGTCCCGGGCGATTCAAAAAGGGCATCAAAAGCGACGCGTTGGTCGAACTCACAGACCTCACCCCAACCTTGCTCGAACTTGCCGGCCGGTCCGTTCCTGAGGCGATGCACGGCAAATCGCTCCTTCCCATCCTCACTGGTTCAGCCAATCCCGACGACCACCGGGAATTCGTCCGTTGCACCTACACCGAAACGCTGCAGGGCGCGCCGTCGTGGGGAACAATGATACGTGATCGGCGCTATAAGCTGTGCAACTACCACGGCACGGGCTTGGGGCAGCTGTTTGATATGAAGGAAGACCCGAACGAACACCGCAACCTCTGGGACAGTCCCGCCCATGCTGAGATCAAGGCGAAGTTGATGGTGAAGAGCTTCGATGCCGAAGCGATGACCGCAGATTCCGGCGCTCCGAGAATTGGTCGGTACTAATCCCCTTAGCAGCCAACGTGAGGAGGCTGCATCGAGCCACAGAAACAATCGACCCGCTATTCACGCCAATGTCCGCCAATATCGGACGGTTGAACTGTCGGCTGATCAGTCCTGCACTCATCTCTACATCCTCTTTTCCATTAGCGTCGATTAGCGGTATCTAACAACGCAAGCGCACCCAGCCTCCTCACGTCGACTGCTACTGAATAGGGCCTGACTCCCCTGCTGCCCTTCCGTATGCTCCGCCCGTGATTTCCATTGATCTGACAGGCAAGACCGCCCTTGTCACCGGAAGTGGCCAGGGGCTTGGCAAAGCGACGGCAACGCGCTTGCACAAAGCCGGCGCACAGGTTGCCGTAAACTATTTCCCGGATCCTGAAGGCGTGAACAAAGCTCGCGCAGAGGAGACAGTTTCTGAATTGGGGGAACGCGCGGTTGCAGTAGGAGGCGATGTGCGCGATCGCAGTTCCATATCCGCGATGTTTGAAAAAGTCGCAGAGAGATTTGACGCGATCGACATCGTCATCAACAACGCTGCTGTCCTCCGAGACCGTTCGATCAAGAAAATGGATCACAGCGATTGGGACGCAGTGATCCAGACCAACCTCACGGGCGTGTATAACGTCTGCAAGGAAGCAGCCACGCGCCTCGCCGACGGCGGGCGCATTGTCAGCATGGCTTCCATTTCCGGATTCGTCGGTTTCTTTGGCCAGGCGAATTATTCTGCAGCCAAGGCCGGCGTGGTTGGATTGACGAAAGTTTTGAGCAAAGAACTTGCGAAACGGCGCATCACCGTCAATGCGGTTGCGCCAGGCGTCGTTCTTACCGAGATGGGCAAGTCCATTCCCGACGCCGCGCGCCAGGAGATGTTGAAGCAGATTCCGCTTAACCGATTCGGCGAACCGAACGAAATCGCCAACGCGATACTGTTCCTCTGCAGTCCCCTCGCCGAATACATCACCGGGCAGACGATCCACGTCAATGGCGGTTGGTATGCATGAGTTTGCCACGCGATCAAAAACTCTGTTCAGCCGATGAAGCCGTCGCATTGATCCAAGACGGAGAAGTCGTCGCATGCGGTGGCTTCGTCGGAGCGGCTCATCCGGAGGGGCTCACGGCAGCCATCGAACGTCGCTTTCTGAGCAAGAAAGGCCCGGCCGATCTCACTCTCGTATACGGCGCCGGGCAAGGAGACGGGAAGACGCGCGGCTTGAATCACCTCGCGCACGAAGGCCTCGTCAAGCGCGTGATCGGTGGGCACTGGGGACTCGTTCCGGGAATGGGGCGACTGGCGATCGAAGGGAAGATTGAGGCTTACAACTTCCCCCAAGGCGTGATCTGTCATCTGCTGCGCGACATTGCCGCAAGCCGGCCGGGGGCGATTTCACGCGTTGGTTTGGGCACGTTCATCGATCCCGACAATCAAGGTGGCCGTTTGAATTCTCGCACCACCGAAGAATTGGTCGAGCGGGTCGAGTTGAACGGAGAACCCTACCTCTTCTACAAATCCTTCCCGATCAAAGTCGGGCTGATTCGTGCAACCACGGCCGACCCGTCCGGAAATCTCTCAATGGAAGACGAAGCTGTAATCGGTGAAGTCCTGCCGATCGCACAGGCAGTTCGTAACTCGGGTGGCATTGTCCTCGCTCAGGTAAAACAGCTTTCCGATCAGCCCTGTTCACCACAATCAGTCTCCGTTCCGGGAATCCTCGTCGATCACATTGTCGTGGCCGAAGACAACGAACACGACCAGACCTTTGGCGAGCACATGAATCCCGCCTACTGTAGCGCATCCTATGAATCGCACAACAATGCTGGTGAGCCGATGCCCTTGAACGAACGGCGAGTCATTGCTGCTCGGGCCTGCGACGAACTTCGGTCCGGTGACATCGCAAACCTCGGCATCGGAATGCCCGAAGGGATCGCGCTCATCGCTGCCGAATGTGGAATCCTCGCGGATGTGACACTCACCGTGGAAAGCGGGCCCATTGGAGGAATTCCCGCGGGCGGTTTGAGCTTCGGTGCGGCAACTCATCCGGATGCGATCGTGGATCAACCAGCCCAGTTCGATTTCTACGACGGAGGTGGATTGGACTATGCGGCGTTGGGCGCAGCGCAGATTGACGAACAGGGAAACGTCAATGTGTCGAAGTTTGGAATGCGACTGGCAGGTGTGGGTGGCTTCGTGAACATTTCACAAAATGCCAAGCGACTCATCTTCTGCGGAACGATGACCTCCGGCGGGCTGGTAACGAAAATCCAAAATGGCCGATTGATGATTGAGTGCGAAGGGCGCAATCGGAAGTTTCTCAAGACAGTCGAACAGGTTTCCTTCAGCGGCAAACTAGCAGGGGACGCGCAACGCGATGTGCTCTACGTCACCGAACGCGCGGTCTTCCGACTCGAAACCGCGGGACTACGTCTCATTGAAATCGCACCGGGGATCGACCTTCAAAAACACGTACTCGACGTAATGGATTTCAAGCCGATCATCTGCGACGTAAAAACCATGTCCGATCACCTATTCCGCCATGAGTGAAGTCTGCATCGTTGCCGCGCGCCGAACACCCTTCGGTCGCTTCCTCGGATCCCTCTCACGTCTCAGCGGTGTGGAACTCGCCTGTCATGCCGGTCAGGCAGCAATTGGTGATTTCGACCGCACCCAGATCGATCAGGTCATCGTCGGAAACATCCTGAGTGCCGGCCAAGGAATGAACGTCGCCCGTCAAGTGGGCGTGAGGTTGGGCCTTCCAATTGAAACGCCGGCTTTCACGGTGAACATGATGTGCGCCTCCGGCATGCAGGCAATCGCGCTTGGCGCACAGGCCATTCGTGCGGGCGATGCCAATGCCGTCCTTTGCGGAGGCACAGAATCCATGAGCAATGCACCGCACCTGCTGCCGCGCTCGCGAACTGGCATCAAACTCGGCGATGGCCGACTGGTTGACTCAATGCTTCGCGACGGACTGGTGGACGCATTCGATCACCAACACATGGCGAACACCGCACAGGCGCTAGCGGACAAGTATGGCATCGAGCGGGAGGAGCAGGACGAGTTCGCCGCGTCGTCACAGAAACGATTTGCAAAGTCTCAGTCCACCGGTGCGTTTGATGATGAGTTGGTTTCACATGAGCGGCTGGCCCAAGACGAACATCCACGTCCGGATACTAGCGCCGCATCTCTTGGGGAACTGAATCCTGCCTTCGACAAGACCGGATCCATCACAGCAGGTAATGCCTCCGGAGTGAACGATGGCGCAGCCATGCTACTGCTGACCGAGCGCCAAACCGCTGAATCCAACGGCTGGCCAATCATGGCAATAATCGATGCTACGGCATCCGTCGGTTGTGATCCCAAGTTAATGGGACTCGGTCCCGTGCAGGCGATCCGAAAACTGTCCGTTGAGTTGAGTGAGTTTGATGCCATTGAGATCAATGAAGCCTTCGCCGCGCAGGTGCTGGCGTGCTGCAAGGAACTGGACGTTGATCCACATTCGATCAATCCGAATGGAGGCGCCATTGCCGTTGGGCATCCAATCGGCGCGAGTGGAGCACGCCTGGTTGGGCAACTCGCCTGGCGGATCAGGCGGGGTGAGATCAAAAAGGGATTGGCAAGCTTGTGCGTGGGTGGAGGAATGGGCACGGTCGTGTCGTTACGCATGGCATGAGACACTATTTCGAAATCGAACCTTCACCGGGAAACGCGAAATCCGTGTCGCGGACTACCCGTTTTGACACTGCCTCAATATAAGCACACCACTGAGGATTGCCGAGTTCGATGAACCTCTTCCGGATCGGATATTCGGTCCCAGGCCAGTAGCATATGCGTCCACTCAGTGTCGCACTTTCATCGCTATCGCCATTGATGACCATCGACTTGTGTATGTTGCCCTCTGCGATGACATCAATTTCATTTCAGCGCACGTCAATGAATTCATATTCTCTGACTCGGAAAGCGCGATCGTGGAAACAGTTCCCCGACACACCCCTTTCACCGATGACCTTGAGATTCACCCGGCGGCGAGTTCGAAGCGATTTCCCGAAGAGAGCGACATCGTGGAATCGGACCATCACAAGATCGGAGGTGCCTCATTCTGGCTCCACGAGCACCCATCTTCTTCCCGGTCCCTCGTCGCGCAAATCGGTTTTCCGGCCATGGACGACCTACCATTGTCCGTCGACTGGCCTACAGCCGGATACACCACCGAGGTGATCTGGGACTCCAGAGCTCAGGCATTCGGCGTCGTCTGGAGATTTCACGCTTGAGACCAATTCTGCGCCACTTTCGGGTTGGTCGTTCCACTCGACTCGGACGGGAAAGCGGCTATAAACGCGCCAATCCATGAGTGAAGAAAAGCAGTTGTCGGATGCGTCCGTGCGCAAGGTGGTATTGGCAAGCTTCGTTGGAACGACGATTGAGTGGTACGACTACTTCATCTACGGCACGGCAGCTGCCTTGGTGTTCGGCCAGTTGTTTTTCCCGACCGAGAACGAATTTGTTGGAACGATGGCGGCCTTCGGTTCCTTTGCGGTGGGATTCTTCGCCCGGCCATTGGGGGGCGTGATCTTCGGCCACTACGGCGATCGCATCGGTCGCAAGGCAATGCTGGTGACGACCTTGATGATGATGGGGCTCGCGACCTTTTGCATCGGCTGTCTGCCGACTTATGAACAAGTAGGAATAGCGGCGCCTATTCTCCTTGTATTGATGCGCGTCCTGCAGGGTTTCGGTGTCGGAGGTGAATGGGGCGGTGCGGTATTGATGGCGGTGGAACACGGTCATGCAGGCAGGCGTGGGTTCTATGGAAGTTGCGTGCAGATGGGCGTGCCCGTTGGTTTGCTGCTGGCGACGGGTGTGTTCGCAATCTTCTCAAGCATGCCCGAGGAGGAGTTCATGGCCTGGGGCTGGCGCGTTCCGTTCCTGCTGGGAATCGTGCTGCTTGGGATCGGCATGTTCATTCGGGTGCGGGTAATGGAGAGCCCCTTGTTCGCGAAAGAACAGGAAAAGAAAGGCGTCGCCAAGCTGCCGATCGTCGAGGTGTTCAAGAACCATCCCAAGAACGTGCTGCTCGCAATGGGCGCCCGCTTCGCCGAGAACTGCTGCTTCTACATCTTCAGCGTGTGGGTATTGACCTACGGAGTGAAGGAACTGGGTCTGGAGAAACGAATCCTGTTGACCGGAGTCTGGATCGCGGCCGGCGTGCAGATATTCGCCATTCCTGCATTCGGGATTTTATCGGATCGAATCGGGCGACGACCGGTTTACCTGACAGGAACGATATTCATCGCGCTGCTGGCGTTTCCGTTCTTCAGCATGATCAACACGAAGGAAGCCACGATGATCTGGCTCGCGATCGTGCTTGGCTTGGTTGGGCATGCCGCCATGTATGGTCCGCAGGCGGCTTTCTTCTCGGAACTGTTTGGCACGCGGGTTCGATACAGTGGCGCGTCGATTGGTTACCAACTTGCCTCGCCATTCGCAGGGGGGATTGCCCCGATGATCGCCACATACTTGCTGCACAAGTCGGAGGGCGACACGGCTCCGGTGTCGTTGTATCTCATCGGCACGGCGGTGGTCACATTGATCGCGATCTGGTTGGCGAAGGAGACTTACCAGGCCGATATCGGGGAGGAGCAGTGAATCGTCGCAAGGCCGGTGACTGAATTTTCGGTTTCGCGGCAGAGGACTGCCGCAGTCCAAGACTGCTGGCGCGTATTCCAATGCTCCGTCAGGGTCTGTTCGAAAACTGAAGCGCCGGACACTGGCCGGCATGCCACTAAAATCCAATGGTGCTCGCTCTGGAGTTTTCAAACAGTTCGGTCATTGAGCTGATGCGGAGCTTTCAAGAGTCACTGAAAAGGAGTGAGCGAGCACTCTTGGCAAGGCCACCTAGGCGTTGTTCAAATTCAGTTCGGTTGCCCTTACTGGCGCTTGTGGTGGGGATGAATATCGTCCTTTTCGCGAGCGGACGGATTTCCCTGTCGATCGGCCTGTTGACGTCTGCCTGGGCGCTTTACCTGTTCTTCGGAGAGAAGGGCCGGAGTGTCCTGTCGAAAGACTATGCGACGATTGTCGCGCAAGCGCCAAATCTCGACCAACGAGCGTCGTGGGCAGCCCGCTTGGTGATCGGTGTCATTTTCACTCCGGTCTCTTTTTCTTTTCATGTGGGATGGATTCTGCAAACACCGGAGCGGATCAAGGGAGGTTGACCGAATACCAAAACCAAGCACGCGAACTGTTTCAAGAACGGGCATGTGAGATCCTTGAGTTGGTTTCGTCCAGTGCTGGCATCGTCATCACCGAAGTGGGCGGTCTGCGCGGCATGCCTGATCGGTAGTCATTTTTTCCAATACGCGAAATCGCCTTTTGCAAAGAATGGAAGGACATTTCGACCAACCAACTCCGTGATTGCTCATGAACATCGCTGAACCACCCAATATCGCCTTCTTCATCACGTGGATCGTTTACTTCGGGATCCGGCATGTATTCATCAAGCGCACCGAGGGTGAAAAGAAAACCCTGAGCAAGATGGATGGAGTTGAGCGCCTGCTTCTGCTGGCGATGGTACCGGGAATCATGGTGCTGCCCCTGCTCTACCTGTTTTCGTCAGTGTTGAGTCTTGCAGACTATTCGTTGCCTCCGATCGTGCCGTGGATTGGTCTGAGCGTCTTGTTCGGTTCACTGTTGATGTTCTGGCGCTCGCACTCGGACCTGGGCCAGAACTGGTCGGTCAGTATTGAGCTGCGGGAGGGACACGAACTGGTAACCGAAGGGATCTATGGGCGCATTCGTCATCCGATGTATACATCCATCTGGCTTTGGGCCATTGGTCAGGGATTGACCTTGGAGAACTGGCTGGCCGGATGGGCCGTAGTACCCGCCTTTGCGCTCATGTATTTCCTGCGCCTGCCGCGCGAGGAGGCGATGATGTGCGAGAAGTTTGGAGATCAGTATCGAGAATACATGAAGCGGACAGGACGCTTGTTGCCCAAACCTGAAAAAACGGCCTGATCAATAACCGCTAAATTACGCTGATGGCTGAGAAACTCGGAGGCCGACCTGTGCCATTCGTCATTACGGACAATCAGTGTCCATGAGCGATCCACAAAGACCGAATCCAGATTCACTTCGCAGTCGCCAATGAAGCCGGCGCTTCCAAGCCCAAAAGTCGTTCGGCCTCGTTCAACAGGAACTCCGTTTCCGTGAAGGGCTCGAAGCTGATGTCCTGCCAAAGTACCTTTCCGTTCGGGCTGATGAGAAAGGTGCCATGCAGTGGCATCTTCTCGAAGTCGTCATAGGCGCGATACTTCCGAAAGACATTCATGTCCGGATCCGCAAGCAAAGGGAAGGGAAAGCCGCCTTTGTCCGCAGCAAGCTTGGCTGATTTGACCAAGCCCTTCCGGTCGTCAGTGCCGATGCCGACCAGACTGACTCCGAGTTTCTTGAACTCATCACTCAGCGGAGCGAACACGGAAAGCTGTTCGATGCAATGGGTACAGCCGCTCCCCAGGTAGAATATCACGATGACGGCCCGGTTGTCGTAGTCGGAGAGTGAAACCTGCTTGTCGTTGGCATCCGGAAGACTCCATCCCTGTGCCTTGGGAGCGGTCCAGCGGAACGGGCCCAGCGAGTCGAGGTCAGGCCGTTGCCCGAAGTCCGACTTGCGCTGCAATTTCGGACGCCAGTCTTCCTCGAATCCCGCCTCAATCGCAACCACGGCAAGCTCGCGGAATATCGGGGCACGCAAATCCGCTTCGGCAGCCAGTTTGCGCATTTTCTTGAATTGTTCGATGGCCGCCTCTTCTTGACCGTCGCGCCAGAGCAGACGCGTGTAATTCGCCAGAGGCACGACCTGTCCTTTCTTACGGGCCAGCCCGGCCTTGGAAACTTTAATGGCTTCCTCGCGATCACCGGCAAGATCGTACAGCCAGGAGCGACGCACGGGGTCCATGCGTTTTGCCCGGCCGAGTTCAGCCAGGGCCTCCTTGGTCTTGCCCTCGGCGAGGTAACGATGAACTCCCAACTCCTGAATCGCCATCGACGCGTTTGCGAGCGTCGAGAGGTAACCGCTGCGAGGCGGGCGCCGGGAGGAACTCTTTTTCTTGGCCGGGGCTTTTGTCTTCAAGCCGTCTTCCTTCTTTTCACCGGCCTTCTTCGCTTCGGCCTCACGTTTTTTCTTCGCCTCTTCTTCGCGCTTTTTCTTGGCGGCCGCCTCGTCCTTCTTCCGCTTCTCCTCGGCCGCATGAAGGACCTGGACGGCCGCCAGTTCTTTCGCAGCTTTCTTGGTGTCGCCCAGGTTGTAGTAGGCCAATGCAAGGGCATGATGCCGGCGCATCTCCTGGTTCTTGTTGTCGGTCTTGGTCAGATAGTGGGTCTTCGAAAGTTCCGCGAGGTCGTTCCACATCTCGTAACGGACCATGGTTTCCATCATGCGTGCGTAACCGTAGTTGGCGCTGCCTTTCTTGAAGGTGTTGTACTTGGGGTGGCGCGGCAGCTCGACCATGTTCTTGGCCAGTGAAACCGCGCGCGACGCGGAACCGATGTTGTTCAGGTTTCGGATGAGCCACTCGTTGTTGTGGGCGAAATTGTGTATCTGGTCGGGCAGGACATGGTTCTTGATCATGTAACCGTGATCCGTTCGCGCACTGGCTTCCTGTTGCCAGGCGGCATCGGAGAAGCGATAGAGACGCGAGTAGGTATGGCCGGCCATGTGCCAGAGGTGTGCGATCGCCGGTCCGGATTTGCCGATGGACGCAGCCGAATCAAGCGCGTTGGTTGCCAGGCCGGATGAGTCCCAGAGATGAACTCGATAGTGATGCGCGGGATGGAGCGGGTTCTTCGCGTGGACTTCCTTCACCACCTTGTCGACGTCTTCCTTCTTCTTGATCCGATCCTTCGACCGGTGCTTCCAGCGCTTGACCGCCCAGAATGCCTTGGCTTCGAGATCGTCCGGAAAGGCTTCCATGATTTTCTGGAAATCACCGTTGACCTCGATCTGCCGTTCCTTGTCGCTGCGCTTGTCCTCCTCGAGGAATCGCGCCGTCGCGTCGATGTACATCTTCTCGCGCTTGGTCAGATCCTTCGCCTTCTTCTTGGCGTTAGAGATGAAGCTGCGCGCGCGCTTCTTGTTGTTGGGGTTGGACATTGCCATTCCCCAGTAGGCCATGACGCAGGTTTCATCCAAGGCAAGCGCCTGGCGAAAGGATCGTTCGGCTTCGAAATACCAGAAGCCATGAAGCTGACCGATGCCCTGGTTGAAGAAGGCTTGGGCTTCCTCGTTATCACAGGTGACCGGGAAATTTACGTTGGGCGTCCCGTCCATGAGGAAGGCGGCCTGGCGCGGGCCTTCGTCAAAGGCCTCTCCGTGATAAGAGTGCCCCGGCAGGATTTCGGCCGCTGCGTTCACCCCAAGGCACAACAGGAGGGCGAAAAAAGTATTCGTGTGTTTCTTCATTTCAATCGTTTCCACTCTGCGAGTGTTGTTACGTCATTCTCAGATTTCTGCACAGCATGTTCTTCTGCAGCACCCGAAAAGCGGTTCACGCCCAGCCCATATCGTCACTCGGGCCGTCAACGGCGTCCATTTCGAAGCGCGGAATACGCGTGAGGATCGGGCACCCACTGTCGTCAAGACCGATGTAGCTGCCTTCGGCTTCGCCAGTGGGAGTCGCGAGGGTATGACGGCTGTTGTAGCTGAAGTGTTCACCCGGGCTCAGCGTCGGGAATTCGCCCACAACCCCGTCCCCTTCCACCACGGTCACGCTTCCAGCCGCGTCTTTGACCACCCACTTGCGGCCCTTGATCGTCACGATGCGTTCGGAGTCGTTATGAATGGTGATGAAGTAGACGAAGGAAAATGGCTGATCCGGCGGAGACGGCAGGTTGGGCGTGTAAAGCACCCGATCCACGGTCACGTGCAATCCCTCCGGTTCGTAAAACCCGCCCTCTGCCATGGCTCAATAAACCTGAGCGGACTCTTCCTCGCGGATCGGGTCGGTGATTTGATCGGAGCTGAAGTAAACGACCCGGCGGGAATCAACGATGCCCGACTCTCCTGGAGTGGGCAGTGCGCGAGTCGTAAGCGGCCACTCCGCGGTTTCCTTGCCCGGCAGGTTTGGGAAAGGCGCCGATTTGTAGTTACGCCCGCCGTGTGCGCTGACGCGTGAAGCGCCAGTGCTCGAAACAAAACGAAACGCAAAGGCCTGGATGGACGCCTTGCCGGCCCAGATAACCGTTTTGAGCGTGATCGGTTTGCCGTCCTCACGCGAGGACATGAACGGCATGATGTGTCCAACGGGAATCTGGTGCGGAACGATTTCGTTGTTCAAGGCTGCGTGATGAATGTCTTCCAATTTCCCGGTCCAACCCGCCTGATTGAGAATCGATGCGATGCCGGGTTTCGGCTTCGCATCGCAAAAGCGATCACGCAGGTCTTCGGCCGAACGGAGAGGCGGAGCGAAACACGTCGCGGGATGGCCCAACCGAGTGGCCCGATGGTTGTAGCGAACCGCTGAAAGGTCCAATTGCCCGGCAAGCCACACGAGGAGCATGGCCGCAATTCCCAAACGCTTCGTCAACATGGGGCGGGATCATCCAACGATCCACGGGTCCGGGCGAATCTTTTCTCTGAATCGAAATTCATGGGCTGCGTTCAATATACTCGTGCCTTGTGCCGGGCGAACCAGACCCATAACTTTCAGGTATGTGGGATTACCTCACAATCATGTTCCTCCTCCTCGCGACCTCGCTGCAGGCGACGGCCGAATCGGGCACGCTGCTCCTTAAGGACGACTTCAGTCGCGAAGAGGCCGATCCGAAGAAGGAACAAATCGGCAATGGGTGGGGAACCAACAGCCGTACGCGCGCCAAGGGGCAACAGCAGGTCGATCTTGTTGATGGCGCGATGCATATCACCCGGGCAAAGATTGCCGATCATGGCGTGTCCGTTTTCCATGAGGTCGCCTTTCGCGATGCCACGATTCAGCTGCGCTTCAAACTCGGGCCGAAGGATGACCTTGGAATCAACATCGCCGACATGAAGGAAAAATCCGTGCATGCAGGCCATATCTGTGTGGCGCGAATTCGATTGTCG
Organism: Verrucomicrobiales bacterium; assembly: GCA_002715965.1. Classification (GTDB taxonomy): domain Bacteria; phylum Verrucomicrobiota; class Verrucomicrobiia; order Limisphaerales; family JAYPXF01. Next base: position 40,130 of record PBAL01000075.1, read on the forward strand.
CACGTCGAAATCACCGACCTGAAGACCGGACGCATGAACAAGGCCATTCGCGAAGCGCGGCAATCCGGCAAAGCCACGGCAGCGCAGAAGAAGCTGATCGAGAATCGGTCCAAGAGGTTCAAAACGAAGCTGAAGCCCGATACGTGGCATGATCTGGAAGTGGGCATTCAGGGCGAACGGATGCAGGTGAAGATCGATGGAAAATCAATCGGCACATTCAGTTCACCCGGCATCGGTCATCCGACCAAGAGCCGGCTCCGCTTGTCGGTCAATCGATCTGCCTGGGTGGACGATGTGCTGATTCGGGGATCGAAGTAGATCCACCGCACTGGACTCCCCCACCCCATCTGCTAAGCTGATTTTACATGCGCGCACCCATTCAACGCAATCGACGAACTTTCCTTTGTGAGTCTGGTCTGGGTGCGTCTTCGTTGGCCTTCTCCTCGTTGCTGACCGGAGCCACCCCAGCAGCGCATCATGCGGCAAGGGCCAAAAGCGTCATTTTCCTATTCATGTCCGGCGGCCCCAGCCAGGTGGATACCTTTGATCCCAAACCCGATTTGGCACGTCTGGCCGGGCAGGATGTTCCCGAGAGCCTTGCGCGCAATGTTCCCAAGATCAAACGCGCGGGCTTGAAGAACCTGATGGCCTCGCATTGGGGTTTCAGCCAGCGCGGCCAATGCGGCATGCCGATCTCGGAACTCCTGCCGCACACTTCAATGCACGCGGACGATCTTTGCCTGATTCGCTCGATGACTCATCGCAATCCCGTGCACGGCCCCGGCGAATGCGTTGCGCTCACCGGAACGGGCGCGGGCGATCGCCCCAGCCTCGGGGCCTGGGCCTTGTATGGCCTCGGCAGCGAAACGCGCGATCTGCCGGCGTTCATCACCATAAACCTCCACAGCGATGGCATGCAGTTCCCGCAAGCCGCCGGATGGGGACCGGGCTTCCTCCCTTCGCGCTACCAGGGAACAGTGGTCAATCCGTACACCGGGATTCGCGACACCCAGATGCCCAAGGGCGTGACCGATGAGCTCCGACGCGATCAATTGGACCTGATCGAATGGTTCAACCAACGGCATCTGAAGGGACTTGGAAAGCACAGTGAACTTTCCGCCCGCATGCGTTCCTATGAGACCGCTTTTCGCATGCAGACCACCGCACCTGAGTTGTTCGGCATGAAGGGCGAATCAAACTCCGTGCGCAAGCTGTATGGAATGGATCATTCTGGAACCACCGAAGTTGGCCAGGCCTGTTTACTGGCGCGAAGAATGGTCGAACGCGGTGTGCGTTTCGTGCAGGTGCGTGTAGGTGGTTGGGACGCCCATGGGAACATCAAGGGCAACCACACCAAGCTTGCCCATCGGACCGACAAGCCCATCGCCGGATTGCTCAGCGACCTCAAACAGCGTGGCATGCTCGATTCCACGCTCGTCGTCTGGGGCGGTGAATTCGGCAGAACCCCCACGATGGAAGGCAGAGCAAATGGACGCGATCATTCGCCCGCTGGCTACTGCGCCTGGCTGGCAGGTGGAGGTGTAAAGGGCGGTCAGATCATCGGGGAAACCGATCCGATTGGTTACGTCGTGACGCAACGACCGGTCAAGCCGATGGAACTGCATGCCACGATCCTTCATTCGCTGGGCATCGATTCCGACCAACTGGAATACGATCACCATGGACTGATCGAACGCCCAACCGGCGTGGAAGGTGGCCGGCCTGTGACAGAAGCCTTCGCCTGATCAAGTCTTTTCCGTGGCGGGGAATTTCTAATCCACTTGTCATGCCACGACGATTTGCCGCATCCTTCCGCGCATGGCCGAAATCAAGAAATTCGTTCATCACGGTGCGTCGCAGGTAAACCAGCGGATCTTGGAGGGCATCCACAAGAACCTGCCGATGCTGAAGATCGAATTTGCCCGCATCGACGCGCCGAAGTTCCCGCACCTGGTCGAGCAGCTTGAGTTCCTGGCCGACGTGATCGAGGATTTCATGGAAGGCGCCGACAAAGACGTTCCCCTGGGGGCCGTCGCTGAAGCCGCCTTTGCGCTCGCCTACGTCCACAAGCAGACCGATCTCATCCCCGACAGCATACCCGGCATGGGTTACGCCGATGATTCCAGCGTGGTCCGATGCGTGTTGATGGAAAACGAGCGCATCCTGAAGGAATACGCAATCCGGCACGACCTCGAGTGGGACAACGTCACGGTCAAACCGTGACCGATTCGAGCTTGGCCGCCACGGTCGATTGAAGTTCCTCAAGGACGAAGGGTTTCTGGATAAAACCGACGAGGCCCCTGTTCCGAAAACTTGGCGGCCCGATCTTTCTCGTCGTAACCGCTCATCATCAGTACTTTCGCACCCGGTTTGAACTGTCGGATCGCGGTAAAGGTTTCGAACCCGTCCAAGCGCGGCATCTTGAGATCCATCAGCACGAGATCAATTGCGCCGTTGTGCGTATCAAGACGTGAGTAGATCCCAAGTGGAATGCGTAGAGCGAGAGGGAGAAGCCAAGAACAACAACACTGATGATCAGGAATCCGTATCGGATCCGCGGTTTCGGCGCTTCGGCATCGATTTCCGTTTCGTCCATGGCCCGCTGGCCGCAGGGCGCGTCTACCAGACTTCCACCGGCCCCTTGGGAACGGGTATCGAAGTGCGTGGCGCGGGGTCGGCTTCCTTCATAAACGAAGCCACCAGAGGTTGCAATTGATAGCGCGGCAATAATTCACCCGCCTCATCGCAGAACTGAATCCGCCATTCCAGGTAGTCCGCCAACAGCTCATCAAACTCCGCAACCGTGTTGATCTTCACCACGCGCTTATTGAACATGTTCGCTGGCCCAAAGCGCTTGGCATACCAAGGCGCCACCTTGCGGAACATCAGGCAACCGCGTTGCTCACCGAAGACTTTGACCATCAGTTCCAAGTGCCTCGTCATCACGCGGATACGCTCGTCGAATGAGGGATCCGGCAGCTTTTCTCCGCTCTCCAGGAAGTGCCGGGCGTGCGTGAAAATCCACGGATTATAGAAGGCGCCCCGCCCAATGCTCACACCGGCACAACCGGTATCGTTCCGCATCTTTCGGGCTGCTTCCACCGTCGTTACGTCCCCGTTACCGATCACCGGAACGCTCCTCACGGCGTCCACGACTTTTTTGATCCCGGCGAGGTTGACCGTCCCGTCGAACCCCTGCTGCCGCGTGCGACCGTGCACAAAAATTGCGGCCACCCCGGCGTCTTCCAACACACGCGACAATTCGGGCGCCGTGATGTTGTTGTCATCCCAGCCCAAACGCATCTTCGCGCTCACCGGAATCTTCAGCGCATCCACCATCATCCGAACGAGTTTGGCCGTCTTGCCCAGCTCTGTCATCATCGCGGAACCACCACCCGTCTTCACCACCTTGCGTACGGGGCAACCCATATTGATGTCAATCGATGAAACCCCGCGTTCCTGAAGAAACAATGAAGCATCCCGCATCTCCTCCGGCACCGCACCGAACAACTGCACCGCCAATGGGCGATCCTGCTCGTTGGATTCGATCAGCTTGAACGCCTTCTTGTTCTTCTCCAGCAGCGAACGCGCGTTCACCAGATCCGTGGTGCACATATCAACACCGCCCAGCTCACGAATCACCAGGCGCATAGGCAGGTTCGTGTAACCCGCCAATGGCGACAGAAACAGATTCGACTTCAATTGGAGCGGCCCAAGTCGCAGCACGCAGGCATGATCGGATAATCCGCGTTGCGCAACAATAGGGTTCTTGGAGCTTTCCGCCGGCAAGAATGGATTTGCACCTTAGCCCTCGCACGCTATTCATTCGCGCATGCAAATCCGATTGCTGTGCGTCATCGCCATCACCCTTGTATTCATCCGAGTTCATGCGGCCGATCGACCGAACATCCTCTGGATCACCGCTGAAGACATGTCCGCAACGCTCGGCTGTTACGGTGACAAATACGCACTGACCCCGAACATCGATGCCTTCGCCAAGCAATCCGTGCGCTACACCAGGGCCTTTGCCACCGCCCCGGTTTGTTCGCCGTCCCGCTCCTGCCTCATCACCGGCTGTTACGCACCGTCGCTGGGCACCCATCAAATGCGCTCCGCTTTTCCGATTCCCGAACGCATGACCGGTTTCCCAACCTTGCTGCGCCGCGAAGGCTACTACACCTCCAACAACGTCAAGACCGATTACAACAACGCCAATTGGCAGAAGATCATCCGTGCGTCCTGGAACGAATCGAGTCCGACCGCGCACTTCAACAAGCGTCCGGAAAAGCGGCAGAAGTTTTTCAGCATCTTCAACCTGATGACCTCGCATCAGAGCCGGTCCATGGTCTGGCCCTACGAGCGATTCAAGAAAGACGTTCAAAGCAAGCTGAGTCCCGGCGAGATCCACGATCCCAAGAAGGCTCCCCTGCCTCCCTACTATCCGGACACACCAGTTGTCCGGAAAACCGTCGCGCGCTTCTACGACTGTGTCACCGCCATGGACAAGGAAGTTGGACAGATCCTGAAACAACTGGAGGAAGACGGGCGCGCCAACGACACCATTGTATTCTTTTATGCCGATCATGGCTCGGGCATGCCGCGCCATAAACGTGCGTTGCTCGACAGCGGAATGCACGTGCCGCTGATGATCCGCTTCCCGAAGAAATATCAACACCTCGCGCCGGCCGATGCTGGAAATACCATCGGTGACCTGGTGAGCTTCGTCGATTTTGCCCCCACCGTGCTAAGCCTTCTGGATCTCGAAATCCCGGACGACATGCAGGGGCGCCCCTTTTTGGGCAAAGCCAAACAATCACCTCGCAAGTATGTCTTCGGGCACCGCGATCGGGTGGATGAGGTCCGCGACCTCGCCCGGTCCGTGCGTGATGAACGTTTCCTCCTCATCCGCAACTTCATGCCGCATCTGGGCTACAATCAATACACCGCCTGGCCGGACCTTGGTGAGATTCGTCACGAGTTTTATCGCGCCAATGATTCCTCCAAGAACTCCGCGCCATTGTCCCACTTTCTGTCCTCGACTCGCCCACGAGTTGAACTCTACGACTGCCTGAAAGATCCGAAGAATCTCAACAACCTCGCGAATGATCCCAAGCATCAGGACACGCTCTGGCGCCTGAACGCCAGACTCCGGCAGCACCTTCGTGAAACCCGTGATCTCGGCTTCTACCCGGAAAGCGACGTCAGGGAAATCTCAGCTGGAACAACTCCATTCGAAATCGCCCGCACACGCAATCTCCACATCGAAGATCTCATCTTTGCCGCATCGCGCGTGGGAGATGATGATGATGAACGCGCGATCATCCACGAGCTGAACTCGTGGAACCCCGCCATTCGCTACTGGGGTGCCGTTGGACTTGCCGCTCGGAAGGAACTTTCCAAAGACGCTATCCAGGCCCTCAAGGCCGGAATGAAAGACGGCTCGGCAGCCGTCCGCATCGAATGCGCCGGCGCACTGGCGCGACAAAACGACAAATCCGCCCTGCGTGCGCTGGCCAGTGAATTGCAGAACGACAATTTCACAGCCGTGCTTCATGCCGCGCGAACGGTGGAACTTCTGGGCGGCAAGGCGAAGTCTCTCAAACCCGCCATGGAAAAGCTCGTGAAGCGTTGCCACGCGATCCGTCCGCCGGACACACCTCCGACCGTCGTTGCCAGTGGCAGGGAAGATCTCGCGATGTTCACGAGCATGTCGGCGAATGCGTTTCTTTCGCGGCTGAAGTAATGTTCCGTCTCGGCGGCTCAGAGGCCACCGCTACCGGATCGACTTCATCACCTTCGCCATCGCCAGTGCCGTCTGCGCGGCTTCTGATCCTCGATTGAAGTCCGGGTCCAGGCAGCGCACGCGCGCCTGTTCGTGATCCTCGAACAGCAGTACTTCGTGAATCACCGGCACTCCGTAGAGCAATTGCGCGTGGGCCAATGCATCGCTGACTGCATCTCCGATGTGCTGTGCGTGAGTGGTGGCGCCCCGCATGATGACACCGAGGCAGATGATCCCCGACCACATTTGATCGGTCTCGTTCTGTCGCGCCAGTTCGCCAACCACCACAGGAATCTCGTAGGCACCCGGAACGCGGACGGTCTTTATCTCTGCAGCCGACTGCTCCAACTCACGCTTGGCCGCGCGCAACATGCTGTTCACGTACTTGCCGTTGTATTTGGATGCAACGATGGCAAAGCGGCCCCCCTTGGCCTTCGCAGTCTTGTTTGTCTTGGTCAGCACTGGAAACCCGATGTTCAGATCGGCGAATAGATGTTCACGCGGGCGGGCGGGACGTTGAACCAAACGATCGATGAGTCCACCAGATCGAAGCGACGACCGACGATCGGACAGGCGCTCGGGCGCAGGTCGTAGGTGAACTGCACGAAACGGCCGTCCTTCGGAAGGACGCGATGCGCCTCGTCAACAATCCCATGTCCGACTTCCTTCGACAGCGACTTGAAAGGCAGGCTGGATACGATGTGCGCCACGTCTTGCTCCTGCAAGGCGTGATCGCTGTCCAGCAATTCACCCAGCTTGGTCGCATCGCCGAGCTTCACGTTGGCCTGGGGAAATCGCTTCTGGGTCCAGTCCACCATTTCCTCGCTGCAATCAACTGATACCAAGTTCTGAGGATCGATGCCGTGGTCGAAAAGCGACTTGGTAATCGCACCCGTACCCACACCCAATTCCACAATTAATCCTGCTTCACCCGTGGGCACGGCACGAGCCATCCGACGCCCAAGAAACGGACTGCTCGGCACGATCGAGCCGGTGGTTCGCCGGTCGCTGAAAAATGCGCCACCAAACGCTGCGTAAGACATGAGAGTTTTGATCGCCATAACAACTGGGTCGTTTCGATCCGTTTCCTGAAGCGGGCGACATGAAAAACCCGGATGCATTGAACGTCAATCGCGAAGTCAGGCGGAAAAGCTCCGGACTCCAAAACTCAAGCCTCAAAGAAGCTTCAAACCCCAGAATCCAATCTTCAATCTGAGGCGACACATTCATCGAAACAGGCACCGAGCGACCCACATCGACGTTGCGTCACAAGTAGACTGATGAATCTTGAAGCTTCCCTGGAGTTTGGTGAAAGGATGCGCGGAAGCGGGCAAATCGCCGAACAGATCGAACAGATGTTCAAGGTGGCCTGCCGCAAAGCGGGAATAGCCGACAATCGACTGAAGCTCTCCACGGCCGCGTTTCGAAAAGTGGATACGAATCAGCCGGAGTTGTTTTAGTAGGGGGATTGGTTAAAGGGTTAAATGGTTAAACGGACCAATCACGAATGAGCGCGCGGATCACTCGAAGTGCCCACCCTTCAACCTTTCAACCACCCCACCAGTGAACAACTTTCGCCTTCTCCCTCTTGACTAAACGCCAGATTCCACTACCCCTTCGCATGACCGATGGAAAGCGACTGCCAACAACTCAATGTGGGGGCCGACGTGCCCGATTTCAAAATGGAAACCTACGAGCCCAGTGGCGGGCTCTTTGGCGAGGTATCACTCGCTGATCTGAAGAAAGACGGAAAGTGGACCATCCTCGTGTTCTATCCGGCCGACTTCACCTTCGTCTGTCCCACCGAACTGGCGGACCTCGGTGAATGCAACGCGGCCTTGGAAGAACTGGGTGCCAAGGTGATCAGCGTTTCGACCGACACCAAGTTTGCACACCTGGCTTGGAAGAATTCCGAAAAACTGCTCGAGAACATTACCTATTCCATGGCGGCTGATCCGATGGGTGAGGTGAGCAAGTTGTTCGGCGTTTACGATGCGGCTACCGGGCTGGCCTTGCGCGGAACGTTCGTGATTAATCCCGAGGGCAAGCTCGTGTCTAGCGAGGTGAATTTCTACAATGTGGGGCGTAACGCCGAAGAGCTCCTGCGCAAGATGAAGGCCAATGCGTATCTTGCGGACCACCCGAACGAGGCCTGCCCAGCCAAGTGGCAACCCGGTTCAAAGACGCTCGCCCCGTCCGAAAGCATGGTAGGGGCGGTTTGGGAAGCGCTGAACGAGTAGGCCCCAAGCAGGCCAGAACTCTGCCAGATCTACGTGGCCTTTCGTTCTTCGATCAGCTTCTTCAATTCTTGGAACTGTGATTCGAGCGACCTGACGGCTTCCTCCAGCTTTGCTTCACGTTCCTCGACTTCGTCGATGTCGAGCTTCCGCTTGATGGCTTCTGCCTGAGCCTCTGAAAGGCTCGTGACCATCACGCCGACGAACAGGTTGATCATCACCATCGCGCCGATGATCACGAAGCTGGAGAAGAACAGTATCCCCCACCAACCAAAGGCTTCGGGATTTGGGCCAACCGGGGTTGGTCCTTGCGCGGCGTAAAGATGTGAGCCGTAGTACGCCGTGTACATGAGGTCCGTCCAGTCTTCGAGTGTGACCGCGCGGAAGAGCGAGACCATCGACATTCCCAGCGAGCCGAAATGGCCGGGATCGTTTCCGCGAAACAAAAACGTCCCCATCACCGCATACACGTAGAAGTGGAGAAGCATCAGCAGAGACACGTAACCCATTGAAGGAAGCGACTTCAGCAGCGCGCCCACGAGGATTTGTAATTTGGGAATCTGCGTGACAAGTCGAACCGCCCGCAGGATTCGCGCGAGTCGAACGACCGTTACCCACGCACCGCTGGAAGGCAGCAGACACACCGCGACGATGGTGAAGTCAAAGACGTTCCAGCCGTTGTTGAAGAAGTTCTGTGGCTTGGGAGATTCGGCGATCATCTTGATCACGATCTCGAAGATGAAGATGCCGAGAATGATCTTGTCGAAGACGTGAATGAGGCCGCCATGCTTCTCAACGATTTTGGAATTCGTTTCCAAACCCACCAGCACACCCGCAGCGACAATGACTCCGATGATGAACACCTCGAATCGATGATCATCCCTGATCCGTATACAAAGTTCCTTCACGCGCCGGAGGATTAATTCGCCAACGGAGGAGACAAGAAAATTGTGGAGCTGGGTGGACGGGAATTGAGCCCCAGTGCCTGCTTGCACTGGATTCGCGCGAGGAGTAGTTTCCAGTCAGTGTTGGCAGACCGCCATTTCGAAGCGCCTCGTTCCTCCGCCCCAACTTGGTCGGTCACCGGTGTGCTTATCCTGGCGAACCTGCTGATCTTCGCGTTCCAGATGCTGGCCGAGAGCAACAGCTGGAAGTTCGAAGAAGTCTTCGCGCTTCATCCTGCGGAGATGGTCAGCGGCAATGTCTGGCAGGTCGTCACATTTCAATTTCAGCATAACGACTGGGTTCACCTCTTGATCAACTGCCTCATCCTCTGGTGGTTCGGTCGGCAGATGGAGTCGTTCCTGGGCCGCGTCTCCTTCCTGAAGCTCTACCTCTCAGGTGGTGCGATCGGCGGCTTTGCCCAGGTCATCTGGACCTTCCTCTTCGACAAGGATGTGCTCAATGTTCCAGTCGTCGGAGCATCCGCAGGGGTTTGTGCCTTGGTGGCCGCCTATGCCGCACTGAACTGGGATCAACAGTTCGTGCTCTCGATTCTCACATTCCGTCCCTTCACGACGCGCGGAAAATACCTGGCTCTGTTGCTTATCGTGACGTGCGGATTGGAAGTTTTTTACGGCTCAGAACAAATTGCGCATGCCGCGCACTTTGGCGGGATCTGGGCGGGCCTGGTTTACATCCGTTGGATCATCCAGGCAGAACGCTTGTGGAATGTCTGGGAAGCCCTGCGCGCGCGCATCAAGCCCCGGCCATTGATCGAGCGGGTTGAGCCGCCCACGGAAATCCACTTCGAGGCGATCGATGACATGCCCGAAGCGGAGATTCTAAACGATCTGCCGGCTGATGAATTCATGGAGCGTGAAGTGGATCCTGTTCTTGAAAAGATTTCCGCTCACGGGATCGAGAGCCTCACCGAACGCGAAAAGAAGATCCTCGATCACGCGCACGAGATCATGACCGGCAAGTGAGGTTCACTTCCTCTTCGCGAGGACATCCTGCATCAGATCATAGACGCGCTTCCCGGAAACGCCCCAGTTCGTCCGCGTCTTGAAATCCTGAAACGCCTTGCGGCCGCAATCGATGTAGCGGTCGTAGTCCTCAAACTTATCGAGGAAGAATTTACGCGGACCGTCATCGGCTCCGATGAACATCACGATCCGGCGTATCGCCTTCAGATTCAGCTCACGATTTTCCGGACCGTTGAAGATTTCCATCATGGAGACCGACACGTCGTTCCAGCCGGAAGCATGATCAACTCCCAGTCGAAACGGTCGCCGAGCTTGGCACAATCCCCGTCGTCAACGATCCTAACGTGCAATGTGAACGGACCGGCGGGATTATACAGATCGAACGCAAAAGCCTCGTAACCACCCCAGTCTATTCACCCGCATCGAAATCGCCCCCCGGGTAGTCACCTATTCCCGCCGCTTCCCTCAATTTCATTGGAATTATTTATTGTCACATAAGAAAAACAATATATTCTGCAACCATGTCACGCCCAAATCTGTCGGAGATCCGAAAGCCTCAAATCCTTGATGCTTTCGTGGTGTGCATCGGCCGACATGGCTTGGAGGGGACGACTCTCGCACGAATTGCCCAGACTGCCGGCATGAAGCGCACGATTCTTCGGCATTATATTGGCAATCGAGACAATTTAATTCAAAGCGCCGCTGAACGAATTGTTTCTCGATTGGATAACTGGCTGGAAGAAGAACTGGATTCTTGCGCAAACGTTGAGTCACTACTCGACAGCCTCTTCGACTCTGACGCCGGTGATTCAGGTTTGTCCTGTTTCGCCAAGTTTGTCCCTGACGCCCGGAATCCGGAGGTTGCTGAGTTGATCCAATCGCGAGTCAAGCGGCTTCAGGATACGATCGCCGAGAGACTGGGGAATCTCACCGATCTCGATCGTGAGGCTCGCGTCTGTGTGGCGGAGGGATGGACTGCCATGGTGATTGCCGGCAACGTCATGGCACCAATAGAACGGGAGGGAATGAGATTGCGTGCGAGTGCCTTTCGGATGCTGCGTAAGGAAACTGTGCTTAACGAATCACCAACGGATCGATTCGTCACAGATGATTACACAGAAATTGGCGTGAATGACTGAATGAACGTTCAGTAACTGCTGAAGACAAGTTTTCGAACAGGCCCTAGAGGGAATCGACAGAAGGAGAACGAGTCGAAGGCTTGTCAGCAGCCGCCAGACTGATGCGATTGTAGCAGTCTGAACATTGAAAGAATCCCCCGATAAAGTGCGTATTCCTGAGCCCCGTCCTTGCTCCACAGAAGTCGCACCTTTCCAGATGCTGCTCCAATTTCTTGGAGGGACCGACCCGCCCTGGGCCGGAGAAAGTGATCTTCACCCCGGAAGATTGCATGACTCCAGAGTGCTCCTGTTGGGGCGATTGGAATATACGTAGGTTACGGTAGATTGATTCGATGAAGCTACGAGGTCATTCAGAACAAATGTATGATTGATTTGTAGGTGTCCGTGTGCCTTTCAGGCCGCAGGAACGCAATGGGAATAACCCTCCCTCGACTTTCCAAAACGCTTTTCAGAATCTGTTCCCATGCACGCTGAGTTTGTCCACCTTCACGTACACACCGAGTACTCCCTCCTCGATGGCGCCTGCAAAATGGACACGCTCACCGATCGCGCTGCCGAACTGAAGTTTCCAGCGCTCGCCATGACCGACCATGGCGTCATGTATGGTGCCGTTGATTTCTTCAAATCATGTAGGAATAAGGGCATAAAACCCATTATTGGCTGCGAGATGTATATTGCGCCCCGAAGCCGACATGATCGAAAGAAGGTGCCCAATGCGACCGGGACCAAGGAACTATATCACCATCTCGGCCTGCTTGCTTCGGATGAAAAGGGCTATGAAAACCTGGTTCGTCTGGCCACGGCGGCCCAAACGGAGGGCTACTATTACAAGCCAAGGATCGACAAAGAGATTCTCGAGGAGTGCAAGGAAGGATTGATTTGCCTCTCCGGTTGCCTGGCCAGCGAGATTCCGCAACTCATCAAGGCCGGTGAGTTGGACAAGGCCAAGGAGACGATTGATTGGTACAAACAGGTTTTCACTCCTGAAAATTTTTATCTGGAGCTTCAGAACCACACAATTCCTGAACAAATTGAGGTGAATAAACACCTCGTTCAGTGGCACAAGGAATTCGGCCTCAATCTCGTCGCGACGAACGATGTGCATTACGTCAGAGCCGAACATGCTCACGCCCATGACATTCTGGTTTGTGTGGGAACACAGACCACGCTCAACAATCCAGATCGTCTCAGCCTGAGTTACATCAAGGAACAGTTCCACCTCCGCAGCCAGGAGGAGATGAACGCGATCTTTTCTGAAGTTCCGGATGCCTGCAAAAACACCTTGGAGGTGGCCGAGAAGTGCGACTTCGAGTTCGAGTTTGAAGCGCAGCATTACCCGGTCGCGGAGCCGCCCGAGGGTTTCACGCGCGAGGGCTTCCTACGCAAACTTTGCTGCGATGGGTTCGGCAAGCGCTACGGTCTCGACATCGATCCAAGTGGTGAGGAGTTCAAGATCGTGCACATCGAAGATCCATTTCGGTTGCCGAACTACAAACCGGCAGATCCCGACCGCGAACTCCCCAAGAACGCCGCGGAAGATCCAGAGGTTCGCGAAGCCATTCAGGTCTTCATTGATCGGCTTGATGTGGAACTCGGGATCATCAAGAAGATGGGTTACGTGTCATACTTCATCATCGTGTCCGAGTTCGTGTTGTATGGACGCAGCATCGGCGTCGCCTGTGTCGCCCGCGGATCAGCCGCCGGATCACTCGTCGCCTACCTCCTCGAAATCGCGAACGTCGATCCCATCCGTTACAACCTCCTCTTCGAACGCTTCCTCAACCCCGAACGCGTCAGCCCCCCCGATATCGACATCGACTTCGCGGACGACCGCCGGCAGGAAATCATTGAGTATGTGCGACGCAAATACGGCGAGGAATGCGTTGCGCAGATCATCACCTTCGGAACCATGGGTGCGAAAGCCGCCGTGCGTGATGTCGGCCGCGCCATGGGCATGGGCTTCAGCGAAACGGATCGCCTCGCGAAGATGATTCCGAACGAGCTGAAGATGACGCTCAGGAAAGCGATCGATCAGTCGCCTGACTTTAAGGACGCGTATTCGAATGAGTCGCAATCCCGCGAACTCGTCGAGAACGCGATGGTCCTTGAAAACATGACGCGCAACACCTCGATTCACGCAGCAGGCGTCGTCATCGCGGGGCAACCCCTCGTCAACATCCTGCCGCTGAAAAAAGACGAAAGCGGCGCGCTCGTCACCCAATACCCTGGCGGCCCGGTCGAGGAACTCGGCTTGCTGAAGATGGATTTCCTCGGTCTGAAAACGCTGACGGTCATTCGCAACGCCTGCGAAATGATCAAGGAAACCAAGGACATCGACATCGACGTCGACCTCCTGCCCCTGACAGATGAAAAGACTTACGAACTCCTGAACAACGCGAACACCCTGGGCGTGTTTCAGTTGGAATCCGGCGGAATGCGCGACCTCTGCCGGAAGTTCCAGATCCAATCTGTCGAACACATCACGGCTCTCGTCGCACTCTATCGCCCGGGGCCGATGGACCTTATTCCCGACTTCATCCGACGCCGTCACGGCGAGGTTGAGATCAAGTATGAGCATCCGCTGCTCGAACAGATCAGCAATGAAACATACGGCATCCTGATCTATCAGGAGCAGGTCATGCAGGCGACGCAGATCCTTGCCGGTTACTCACTCGGAAAAGCCGACCTCCTGCGCCGCGCCATGGGCAAGAAAAAGGTCGAGGTCATGCAGGAGCAGCGAAAGCTGTTCGTGGAAGGCTGCAAGAAGGTCAACAACATCTCTGCCGACAAGGCCAACAAAATCTTCGACTTGTTGGAGAAATTTGCCGGCTACGGATTCAACAAATCCCATGCGGCCGCCTACGCCGTCGTTGCCTATCAAACCGCCTACCTGAAGGCCAACCATCCTGTGGAATTCTATTGCGCGATGATGACCAACGACATGTCGGACACCGACAAGCTCAGCGAATACATCGCCGAGGCCGGCACGATGGGCATCGAGGTTCTTCCTCCTGATATCAATGAAAGCCACTCACAATTCGCGCCCGCACAAGAGGGCAAGGTGATTCGATTCGGCCTCGAAGCCATCAAGGGCGTTGGTGGTGCAGCGGTCGATACCATCGTTGCTGCGCGCAAAGAAAGCGGTCCCTGCAAGTCGCTCAATGAATTCTGCGAACGACTCGACGGCCGAACCGTCAATCGCAAGGTCCTTGAATCGCTCATCAAGGCAGGCGCCTGTGACTGCTTTGGCGAGACCCGCGCCACACTCTTTGCCGCCATCGAAGGCGCGCTCAATCGCGCGGCCTCCATCATCGCCGATCGTGAAAAAGGACAGGGCTCCCTCTTCGGCATGATGGATGACGAGCCAAACTCGATCGAAGAAAAGCCCATCGCCAAACTTCCCGAATGGCCCCAGCACGAAATGCTGCAGGCCGAAAAAGAACTGCTGGGATTCTACATCTCCGGCCATCCGCTCACGCCCTACGCATCCATCATCGAGAACTACTGCCTCTGCAATTCCAAGAGCGCCGGCGAACTCGAGGATCGAAGCATGACCCGCATTGGCGGATACGTCGCCAGCATGATGTCCGGCTTTTCCAAGAAATCCGGCAAGCCCTACGCCATGCTCACGCTCGAGGATCTCGAAGGCACTTTCCAGGTCCTGGTGATGAACGAGAACTACGAGAAGTTCCGTCATCTGCTGGAAACCAACAAAGCCCTCATGATCATCGGTGAAGCAAACAACGCCGAGGATCGGCCAAAGTTCTTCCCGCAGGAAATCATGCCCTTGGAAGACGCCCCGAAGAAATTCACCGACCAGATCTATCTACGACTCGATTCTGCCCACCTCGACGACTCCAAGCTTCAAACCGCGCTCACCCTCGCCGAGTCCCATCGCGGCCGCGTGCCATTGTTTCTTCGCGTCCGCATGTCCGGCGGTGAACAGGTCTACATCGAAACCCACGAACGCTACTCCGTCACCGCTGGTTCGGAATTCGAACACGCGATCAACGAAGCCTTTGGCGAACAAACCTACTACGCCAAGGTGAATCACGAATTGCCCGAACGCAAACGCCCCCGCTGGGCCAAACGCGGCAACAACGGCAACGGTGATTCATAAGGAGGCCCCCGGGGTGGAGTTCACGCTTCAGCGTGCCGAGCCTGAAAGGCTCGAACAAGGTTGAGTAAGGCGATTCCCTCATCAAGAATCTGCCATGCACAGACTTCCCCACGCATTGTCCTTTTTCGTGTTCGCCATAACCTGCGAGGCCGCGCCATTCAAGGACCCCAATCCCCAGAAATACCTGTTCACCGCGCGAGCGAGCGAAATCGACAAGCGAGTGCGGGAGTATCCGAAAATCGACTTCGTATTCGGCAACGAGAAGAAACCTGCCGACAAACAACACGCCTCAGTTGACACGCGCGCAAAACCGAAGGGGCAACTCGTGATCTGGCTCATGAGTTACCGCTCTGATCTATTCGACCGCCTCAATAGCTACGGCCTGCACGCGATCCAGCCCCACTACGCCAATCGCTGGTTTTCGAAGATTTGCCGCGAAAAACCGGTCGGCGAACATTGCCGTGGAAACATGCGTTTGGAAGCCGCGACCGGGGAGGATTTCAGCAATGCTGTCGATCTCCGAAAGCCTGATGGCATGAAGGAACGCGCTCGGCGGTTCCTGTTGTGGCTGTCCGAAAAACATCCGGCCGGACAATGGGAACAATTCTTGACCGCCGACCGAGAAAACCTGCGTTGGGACAAGGTGATCATGGCCGGAAGTTCGCACGGTTCCACGACCTCCGCACGATTCGCCAAGCATCAGAAAGTCGCCCGAGTCGTGATGCTTTGTGGTCCGCGCGACCAATATCAATCCTGGCAATCGCTTCCCTCAGCCACGCCGGAGAATCGCTACTTCGGATTCAGTCACGTGCTGGATGGTGGTTGGACTGCCGATCACTACTGCCGCTCCTGGGAACTGCTTGGCCTTCACCACTACGGTCCGATCGTGAACGTGGATTCCGCCAGGGCTCCGTATGGCAACTCCCGCCGATTGATTACCGCTGCGGACGTAAAGAACGATGCGCGGCGCGCCCATTCGGCCGTAACGCCCAGTCGTTCATCGCCCAAGAAAGTAGACGGCACGTTCGCATACGAGGACGTCTGGCAGTATCTCTTCACTCATCCGGTCGATCAAATCGGTAACCCCGTTCCAACAGACCGCGAATGCGTGAAGGATCAACGAGCAAGGGACTTCGGAAAGTGATACCCAGACGCTCTAATCGTTTCGCGATGGTGTTCGCCTTGCTGGTCTCCACCAGCGCGCTGTTCGCGAATGCCAAACTACGCATCGTCTTCTTCACACCCAAAGATGTGTCTTCACACCCAAAGATGTGAATCCACCCGCACAAGTCGGTAAGCGCATGAAGCAGGTGGTCGATTACGCGCAAAACTATTACGCCAAGTGGTTGAATCATTGGGGCTATCCGGTGAAAGAAGTCCTGCCGGTTGATCGGGATGCGAACGGTGTTCCCAAAATCTACTACGTGCGCGGCGCAGAGACAGCCGCCAGTGGCAAGTATGACAAGGTTGGCTACCAGTGGGCCGTTCGGGAACAGGCGATGGCCGAACACAAGATTCCAAGGCAGGGCAGCACGTGGTGGATCTTCGTCTACGGCACCAAGATAAAAGCCAGCCGCGGTTATGGCGGCTTCGGTGATCCCAAGGGTAACGGATGGGCATTGCTGGTCTGGCACGATCTTCCGGGCGAATTCAACAATGACTCTCCGCTCGCGGGAGGCATCACGGATCAGATCAACCTCAAGGGTTATCTGCACGAGCTTGGTCACACCATGAATCTGGCGCATTTCGGACCGCGTGATCGCGAGGTGAAGGCGGGCTTGGGAATGTCCTTGATGGGCCCGAACGCGCGAACGTATCGAAGCTTGCGCAGGAATCGCGAAACGAAGGTCCACATGACCAAGGCCACTGCCGCCATAATCTGGAAACAGCCGCAGATCACCGGTGAGTTTCCCAAGGCCGTGGCACGGCCGCAGATTCGGGTGAGCGGTTTTCGTGCATCTTATGATTCACGTGCAAAGCGAATTCGAGTTCTGGGTCGACTCAGTTCAAACATACCGGCCCACAGCGTGGTTGCCATCGACATGCCGGACAAGGGGCTCGGGACGTATTGGAAAAAGGCCTATGCCGAGCGACTGAACAGGGGGCGCTTTGACCTCTCAATCGACGAACTCGATCCCTCGTCCGGCACATTGAAAGTATTCTTCTGTTTCGACAACGGATACATGACAGGCACCGGCAAGGGATACGGGTACAAGCACTCGATCGAATTGCCGTATCGATTCGAAACCGGCAGATATCGTATCGGGAAGTAGGTTTCCCGCCATGCGAACCAAATGGGCGACGAACTTTCCCCCACGGATTCTGAATTTCCAATCCGTGGTTTTCGCGAATCCGTGGGGAAGATACATCCGGTCATCTCCTTGACGCCTGCGTGCGCGAGGTTTATGAAGCCCGCTCACTCGCTCATACGAACAACACATGACAAGATTCAGCATTCTCCTCGCCGCAGCTCTGACGCTCGGAATCGCCGGCAACGTGCAAGCCAAACCGGCCGACTTTGGAAAGACCAAGGACGGCAAGAAGGTCCAGATTTACACCCTCGAGAACGAGAACGGCGTGACCGCCAAGATCTCCACGCTTGGCGCCACGCTGGTGGAACTTCACGTGCCGGACAAGAATGGCAAATTTGCCGATGTGATCCTCGGCTTCGATGACGCAAGCGGATACCAGGGCGACGGGAACCAATACTTTGGATGCACGACCGGCCGGGTCTGTAACCGGATCGCCAAGGGCAAGTTCAAGATCGACGGCAAGGAATACACCCTCGCCATCAACAACGAACCGAACCACCTGCATGGTGGCGTCGAACGCAGCCTCGACAAGGTGATCTGGAAAGCCAAGGAAATCACGAGCAAGGACGGCGGCAAGGGTGTCAGCTTCACCTACACCAGCCCGGACGGTGAAGAAGGCTATCCCGGCAAGGTGAACTTCACGGTCAACTATGTTCTGCTGAAGAAGAACACCCTGCGCATCTACTACCGCGCCAAGACCGACAAGGCCACGCCAATCAACCTGACCAACCACGCTTACTTCAATCTCGCCGGAGCCGGATCGGAGACCGTGCTCAATCACATGTTGCGCATCAACGCGGACAAATACACTCCCGGCGATAATACTCTGATTCCGACCGGCAAGATTGAACCGGTCAAAGGAACAGTCCTCGACTTCACCAAATTCAAGAAGATCGGCGCGCGCATCAAGAAGCTCGATGACACCGCGGCGCTCGGTTACGACCACAATTACGTGATCAATCGCAAGAAGGGCCAGAAGATCGCCCTCGCAGCAATTTTGCGCGATCCCGGTTCCGGTCGCAAACTCACCATCCGCACCACTGAGCCCGGCATTCAATTCTACACCGGAAACTTCCTGAAAGATCAGAAAGGCAAAGGCGGTAAGACTTATGCCCACCGCAGCGCGCTCTGCCTCGAAACCCAGCACTACCCGAATTCGGTGAATCAACCTAACTTCCCAAACACGGTGTTGAAACCGGGCGACGTTTACGAATCCACCACCGTCTACGCCTTCAGCGCGGACTGATCGGAATCCATCTAATTCCCAGCACGGTCGATCTCAAGTGAGATCGACCTTTTTTTCGTAGGTTGCCCATCCTACGCAGCGCACTCAGCTGCAGCGTTGGATTGGTCGGCGCAACTTGCCGTTGGTGGAGATCATCTCGACGGCATAATGCCCTTCGACGTTTTGATGCCAGAACTCTCCCCCGGCATTGGTGATCAGCAACGAACCTGCTGCCACATCCCAGATTCGCACACCGGCTTCTAGGTAGGCATCGATCCGGCCGCCGGCGATCCACGCCATGGACAATCCAGCCGAGCCGAACATGCGCACTTTGCGCACTCGCGGCATGAGATTGTTCAAGGTGGGCAGGTTTTCCGAGATGTTCTTGGCCTTCTTTGAAAAGCCCATGGTGATGATGGTTTCTTCCAGCTTGCGACGGTCGCTGACCTGGACCTTCTTCCCGTTGCAACGGGTAGGCTGGTCTTTGATCGCCGTCCACATCTCGTCGAGGAACGGATCGCAGGTGATGCCCAACAGTGTTTCTGCACCGTAGATATCGCCCTTCTTCGCACGTCCTCTTCGCTTTTGCTGCAGCGCGATACAGACGCAGGAGTGGGGAATGCCGTAGGCAAAATTTACCGTGCCGTCGATGGGATCGACCACCCACCGGTACTCCGAGTCCGGATCGCCGAGGATTCCTTCCTCTCCGAGAATCGGAATCTCGGGAAAGTCCTGTCGCAACGTTTTCTCGATGAGCTTCTGGCTGCGCACATCCAGTTCCAGCTTGATATCAAATTGCGTGGCCGAATTGATGTTCTTCGTCTTCGAGAGATGCTTGCGCATCAGCGCACCGGAACCGCGCGCGGCTTTGAGCGCGGTGTTGAGTGCCGATTTGATTTGGCGGGAGGTCATGTCTTTAGTGTTCGCGAGCGGGGAGTTTCGAAGACCGCCCGAAATAGGTCAATCGGAACGATTTGAGGTTTCGAGAAACAGCTTCACCCGCCATGATGTTGCGGTGGCGATTCTACGCATCCTCGTCGATGGCTATAGCCTGCTGCACGCCTGGCCGGATTTGGCCAAAGGCGCTCCGCGGCATTCGGCCGAGGCACGTGATGCGTTGATCCAGACCCTGACAAATTACCGGGACGCCATCGGCACTCCCGTGAGTCTGTTTTTCGATGGAGGCGGAGCGCCCAAAGGCACACCGAAGGACCCAGGCGATCCGGAGATGGAGGTGATTTATTCTCCAAAGGGCAAAACTGCGGACGACCTGATTGAGCGCGTCGCCTATAAATTGGCGCAGATGGGCGAGGTGCTGGTCATCACCAACGACTTTGCCGAGCGCGATACGGTGATTTCTTTTGGGGGAATGGCACGTAGTTGCGACGAATTCATCGTGGATGTGAAAGGAGCATTGCAGGATTTGGCTAGCACGGTAAAACACCACAACCGGCGTGAGCAAAGCCGGTACCGACGACCAAAATAAAGCGAGCCCCGTTGGCCATCCTGTGTCTGCTGTCCGTCCGGCTTCCTGCCGCGGAACTGATGACGCCCGCTGTGCCGCTCACCCCCGACTGCAAATACCTGATCATCGTCGACACCTCGCTGTCCATGTCCCGCATGGCCGAGACCACCGCCCGCTCGCTCCACCAGATGGTCAGCAGCGGTCTATACGGGCAGATGAAGGAAGGCGAGGTCTTCACCATCTGGACTTTCAACGAGTCGATCCAGCAACGCGAGTTTCCGTTGAACGCCTGGAAGCCCGAACTTAAACAATCGCTGGGCAATCGCGTGCTGCAATTCATGGCCAGTCAGCGCTACCGCCGTTCCCAGAACATGCACGCGCTGATGAACGCACTTACCCGGGCGCGCGGCATTTGTCCGAACCTCGCCGTGCTGCTGGTCACCGACGGATCACAAGCCATCGTCGGCACACCCTTCGATCGCACCATCAACAACGCCTACGGTTGGCGCGCGGACGAATTGAAGGCGGCCAAGGTTCCCTTCCTCACCGTGCTCATGAGCGAAAAAGGCAAATTTGTCGGAAGCACCGTTCATGCGGCAAACGAACCTCTCGAACTTCCACTCGGTCCGGGCGGAAGACGGATTGTCGGCAAGAGCAGATCGGCCCAGAAACCCGTGCCCGCGCCGGTGATTCCCCAAGCCCCTCGCCCGATCACGACCGCAACATTGACGCCCAAGCGCAACACCAACTCCATGCGCATCGTCCAGACGCTGCCCAGGCCACCAGCGCAAACGAATACTCCGCCAGCCACCCAACGGACGAACTTCCCTGCAAGCACTCCGAGAACGGTTGCCCAGCCGGTTAAGAGAATCGAGCCACCACCGGCAACCAATGTCGCCAAGATCACTCCAACACCAAAAACCAACACCGTGAGCCGAATGAATGCTCCCCCGCGTCCGCGCGTAGATCGCAAGGTTATCGAACTGGCTCCCAAGCCGGAACCCAAACCCAAGGTCGTGAACGCGACAGACATCCAGCCCCGAGCCAAACGGACGCTGCCGGTCCGCCGTAAAGAACCGGAATACAACAAGAACAACCCCTCCAATCGCGTCGCCGGGGCCACGAATACGATTTCCACTAATGTAATTGCAGCCGCGTCAAACCCGCCAGCAACCGACAAGATCGCAAAGGCCACCGCCCCAACTCCGGCGAGCAATACCAACGCGCCACCCGTTGCACCCATTCCTTCAACGACCATCGCAGCGCCCAAACCAACGAACTTGGTTTCCACTCCAAACCCCGCATCAGTCGTCCGCACAGCCTTTTCTGCCCCTCCCAGCACGAACGCAAGCCAACCCATCCAGATTCAGATCATCACGCAGATCGTAAACGTCCCCGTCCCGCAGGTGGTGGTGGAAAAGACAGAACCCAAGCCCACGGCTGTAGCGAACGCCACAACCAACACACCTGCTGCCAAGCGCGTTCAAACCCCGGCTCCGGCGCCCGCAACTGCCACCATACCTCAAGCGAACGCTCAACCGGTCGTCGTGGCAAATGATCCGCCCGCCCCCGCGTCCGAGCCGGTGCAAGTTGCAGCACTAACCAAGAAATCTCAGAACCCCGCCCACACCCCGAGCGCGCCGGCAGAAGCGAGTCCTGAATCGACTCCCAAGTCGCGTGCTCCCGTCAGCCGCCCTTCCACCACGCCCTCAAGTGCAGCCTTGGCCGTTGCTTCCGAACCACGGCTGCCCAATTGGTTTTATCTGGGAGTGGCGCTCAGTGTCCTCGGCATTGCGATCTACTGTTCGAGGGAACTTGTCCAACGTCCCGGCGATCCGAGCCTGATCAGTCAGTCGATGGAAGAGCGGTAGAGGAACGGCATTTGTGTGGCTCCCGTTTCTTAATCCTGGCAGTCCGCCATGCGAAACTCCCAATTCAGCCAGACAACCGGCCATATCAATGCAGTGAATCCGACGAACGCGATCAGGTGACTGGCCCGTTCGAACGGGGTGGCGCCGAGGCGTTCTTCGTCCGCCCGATAGATCTCGCCTACGGCGCTGAATCCGAAGATGTAACAGAGCGCAGCAACCGAGATGACCCATGGATCGGGCAACTCCAGCGGGACACTGATGGTGATTTCCGTTCGCAGAGCTTAATTGACGCATGAGGCAGGGCGAGCGTATCGAATCGCAAATAATTCATGGGCGAGCGGCGCATTCGCCGAAATCGTGTGAATACCGGCCTTCATTGCCCCTTCGAACAGTTTTTTCATCGCAATTTGAGGTAGGTTGGTTTCAATGGCCCGCCAAATTCGAGCACCCCGAAAAACATGAGCAAGAAAAACGAAGCGGACGCCAAAGCCATAGAAAAACTCAAGTCGGCGACCGAGAAGATCAAAAACGAACTTCGCAAGGTCATCGTCGGCCAGGAAAACGTCATCGAGGAAGTCCTAATCGCCATTTTTACCCGGAGCCATGCGCTGCTGGTTGGCGTGCCCGGCCTGGCCAAAACGCTCCTCGTTTCTTCGCTCGCAGAAACGCTCCATCTTACTTTCAAGCGGATTCAATTCACCCCTGATCTCATGCCCAGTGACATCACGGGCACAGAGGTCATTCACGAAGATCCCGAATCGCACGACCGCAGCTTCAAGTTTCTGAAAGGACCGATCTTCGCGAACATCCTGCTCGCGGACGAAATCAACCGCACCCCGCCGAAGACGCAGGCCGCCTTGCTCGAAGCCATGCAGGAGCGCAAGGTGACTTCCGGTGGCGTGGACTACAAGCTGCCTGATCCGTTCTTCGTGCTCGCGACGCAGAACCCGATCGAGCAGGAAGGCACCTATCCGCTTCCCGAAGCGCAGCTCGACCGTTTCATGTTCATGATCTCCGTCGATTATCCAACTCCTGAAGAGGAACTCGAAATCATGCGCATGGCCGCCAGCGGACCGCCCGAGGAATTGAAGGCCGTGCTCATGGAAGCTGACATCATGAAAATCCAGGAACTGGTTCGCTCTGTTCCGGTTGCCGACCACGTCCTGCGCTATGCGGAAAAGATTGTTCGCGTCACCCGCGCGAATGCGGAAGACCAGCTCGATCTCTGCAAAAAGTGGTTGAGCTGGGGCGCCGGTCCACGCGCGAGCCTGAATCTCGTCATCGCGGCCAAGGCGCGCGCAATGCTGCATGGAAACTTCGCTGTCAGTTGCGCCGACGTTGCTTCGGTTGCCCGCCCGATTCTCCGTCACCGAATCATTCCCAACTTCGCGGCACAGAGCGAAGGAGTGAGCGCCGACGACATCGTTCAGAAGATCCTCGAAGCGATTCCACAGGACGAGAAGTTGTCCTGAGTCGGTGAATGGACAAGGTCCCTCTAGACGAACTGCTTGATCCGGACGCGATCTCCAGCGCGGAGGCGCTCGGCCTGCACGCGCGTCAGATCGTTGAAGGATACATTGCCGGCGAACACAAATCTCCCTATCACGGATTTGCGATCGAATTCGCCCAGCATCGCGAATACAGCGCGGGCGACGATATCCGCCACCTGGACTGGAAGGTCCTTGGACGTACGGAGCGCTATTACATCAAGCAGTATGAGCAGGAGACGAATTACGTCGGACACATCCTGCTCGATGGCAGCGAATCCATGAAGTACGGCTCGGGCAAGGCAACGAAGTTCGCCTACGGAAAGATGCTCGCGGCCTGCCTGAGCTACACGATCCTTCGCCAGCGCGATGCCGTGGCGCTGAACATCTTCGACACCCGGGCCCGCCAATACCTGCCCCGCAGTAACAATCATACGATGATCCAGAAGGTACTGGGCACGCTCGCCGCGCAGGAACCTCTCGGTCACACCAACATCGCTGCGATCCTCCACGACATGGCGCGGCAGATTCAGCGACGTGGGATCGTGTTCGTCATCAGCGATCTTTTTGATGATGAACAAACGGTGATGGATGGCATCCAGCACCTGCGCTTTGGTGGCAACGAGGTGGTGGTGTTCCATGTCCTTGATCCCGCTGAGATCGAGTTCAAGTTTGAAGGCTTGGTCGAGTTCGAAGGCTTGGAAGACATCCCCACGATCAAGACCCGTCCGCAGGAGATCCGTAAATCCTACCTCGCAGAATTCAATGCGTTCTGCGATCGAATTCGTGAAGGCTGCGAACGCAATCAATGTCATTACCTGCGGGTAAACACCGGACAGCCATTCAGCGAGGTGTTGAGTGGTTACCTTGCCTTCCGCCTGAAGACGTCGAGGAAATGAGCAGGCGTCAAACAACCCGGCCAACTCGTTCCCAAGCTCTGCTTGGCAACGCATTTCCGCGAAGCTCCGATTCGCAGCCGTGGAGGAAAGACGAACACTCATGGAGACGAGGCTTGGGTTCCCGTGGAAGATGTGAATTACGCGGATTCGTTTTCAAGATACCCGGCCAAGATTTTGCGAGGCGTTCTCCCTCACCCCAACCCTCTCCCGCTGAGGGAGGACGCATCGAATCTCCCATAGTCCGCAATTCCACCTCGCCATCTCAATCAACGTCTTTCACACATTTCAGATACTTCGAGGTTGAACGGAAAGGAATGGCCGCCTGATGTCCTTTCTGAATCCATTGATGCTCTTCGGTCTGGGGGCGGTTTCCATCCCGATCATCATCCATTTCCTCAACCGGCGTCGCTTTCGCAAAATCGTATGGGCTGCCATGAAGTTCATCCAGCTGAGCGTGGACAAGAACCAGAAGCGGATGAACATCGAGGATTTGATTCTGCTCATCTTGCGTTGTGCCCTCCTGCTGATCCTCGCGCTCGCAGTAGCCCGGCCGGCTTGGCGAGATTCGGCGCTCGGTTCGTTCGGATTGGCCAAGGTTTCCTCCGTCATCCTGATCGACAACTCCGGCAGCATGGGCATGAGCGACGGGATCGAAACGCGCTTCGAACAGGCGCGCAAGGCGGCCACGGACGTAGTGGATTCCCTGCCGACCGGTTCTTCGGCTGCCGTCTTCTTGGCATCAGACGCTGCACAGCCTCTCCTCGGTGAACCCACCCATGACTTGAACCTCGTGCGGAAAGTGATCCGCGAGGCTAAACTCAGTGATCGCAGCACGGAGATGTACGCCCCCTTGCAGACGGCCATCGAAACTTTGCGTGGACGCGCGGTGGTGCAGAAGGAGATCTATGTCATCACCGACGGCCAGTTGAACGGCTGGCGACAACTCGGCGATATCCAGACACTGTTGAAGACCGCCAACAGTGATCCCAATGAGAATCTCCGCGCGCATCTGATCCTCGTCGGGCGCAAGGAGGAACAGAACGTGGCGATCGCGGATCTTTCCCTGGCGTCCGGCTTGTCGCCCGTTGGCAGACCGCTGCGATTTGAAGTGACCGTTTCCAACGAGGGAATCGAGAAGGCCCAGAACGTCAAGGTGACGCTCCAGGTAGACAACGGCGCCCCGGTGGATCAACTCGTCATCCCGAATATCCCGGCCGAGGAATCGCGAAGCGTTTCGCTTTTCGCGCGGCTTGATTCCGACATCTGGCACTCAGTGACCGCCAAGATTTCGCAGGACCGCATGCCCTTTGATGATTCCCGAACGCTTGCCGTGCGAGGCATCAAAGAGATCAAGGCATTGTTGGTAGACGGCGATCCCGGGCAGGAGCCGCGCGAGGCGGAGAGCTTCTTTCTGCGCCATGCACTCACGCCGGTGCCGTTCGCTGAGAGAGCCGAATACTTTATCAAGCCCGAACTCATCACGGCATCCGAAATCGCCAGGATTCGTTTCGACGACTACGACGTCGTGGTCCTTGCCAACGTGACCGCACTCACAGAAGCGCAGTCGCAATTGCTTGAACGTTACGTCCGACGAGGTGGTGGTCTGCTGGTCTTCCCCGGCGCCCGGATCAGCCCGACCTACTACAATCAAACGCTGCATCGAATTCTGAATCTCCTTCCCGGCACCTACGGAGATTCAGTCGGCGACGAAGAACAGGATCAGGAATATCTCACTCTACAGACTCGCAACTACGACCATCCAATCGTCTCTCTCTGGCGAAACCAGAACTCCGGAACACTTGCGTCCGCGCGTTTCTACCGTCGTTTCGAGATGAGACTTCCCGCCGAGGAAGAAGAAACGACGAACAAGACTTCGGGGGCAAAGGTCGTGCTTCGATTCTCCGATGAATCACCGGCGATGATGGAAAAGATCTACGGGCTCGGCCGGGTCGTTCAATTCGCGAGCACGGCGGACATCGAATGGAACGATCTTCCCGTGCGCCCGGCGGTCGTGCCGTTGATTCACCGGACACTTGCCGCCTTGGTGTTGCATCGAGACCAGGCCGCAAATCTCCCGGTCGGCCAACCATTCCTGCGTCGAATGCACGCGGAACTGATTGGCAAGAACGCACGCGTGACCAGTCCGATTCACGAGGGCGACAACCGTGACTTGACGAAGGTGGAAATGAACGAAGGCGTGCCCTTCATCCACTATGGGGCGACCGATCATGCCGGCTTGTATGAAGTCGAGCTCGACGACCCGCCAACCGTCCTCAAGTTCTCAACGCAACCGGATCCCGGCGAATCTTCCCTCGCAGAATTGGCGGAGGGCGATCTGGAGGAGATCCGCAAAGTCGCATCCGTTTCCGAACGCAAACCAAATGCCTCCATCCGCCAACTGGTCGCCAAGCATCGCGTGGGCGCAGAGTTCTGGATGCCGTTGACAATTTTGATGCTCCTCGTTGCGGGAGCGGAAACCTTCCTTGCCCAATGGTTCAGCCGATCAAAATGAGTGGGAGCGAAACACATTTTGAGACGCGTCTGGCAGTCTCGAGCGGCACTCAAAGCAACTGGCATGGAGAGACCTGCTCGTCTTCGATTCGCAAATCGGACTGGCTGGCCACGGCATGCTTCAACTGCCAGTCGAAGCTACATCCATCTCCCATCTCCCAACCCTCACCTTCCACCGGAGGTCCCACATGACGGACTTCATGCTCAAACTCCTGGGCGCGCGCGTCGAAGCCGCCGGTGACATAGCCGGTGTCCGACTGGCCTTTCAGGGAGGCGTCAGCGGTTTCTGGTTCTGTCTGTTCGCGGCAGTGCTTGGAGGGCTTGCCTGGTGGACCTATTACCGTCTGCCAATCAGCTTGGATACACGGCGCCGCTGGATTCTGTTTTCACTGCGCCTCGGGTTTCTAATCGCGCTTGCGCTCCTCCTATTGCGCCCCGTTCTAGCCTTCACGGTGGAAGGCAGCATTCGTCGGGCACTGCTGGTTCTCGTGGACGGGAGTGCCAGCATGGGTATCCGCGATCCGCGAGTTTCGAGTGAAGATCTCAATCGAATCGCAGTCGCAACGGGTTCAAGCGTGGATACAGTGCGCAGCCGTCTGGAACTCACGAGGGCTGCATTGAAGAGTGAGGGATTCAATCTGCTACCGAGACTCGCCCAGAGATTTGACGTTGTTCCGTTCTCATTCGATGCCGATCTCACATCCCTGCCGCGGGGGCTCGATCCAACCAACGACGAACCGTTCCGCATTGAGGACTTCATATGGACGGACCGACTGACCGACGCCGGCAAGAACAGCGCATTGGGCGATTCAATTCGTGAGGTGGTGAATCGCAAGCGCGGACAACCCCTGGCCGGTGTATTCGTGATCACGGACGGCGCCAGCAATGCCGGACTTTCTCCGCGCGAAGCAGCGATGCAACTGAAACAGGAATCCGTTCCGCTCTACGTCTATGGCGTCGGTGTCACCTCTCCTCGAGACATCATCGTCACCAATCTCAGCGTGCCGGAAGTCGCATTCCTGAACGACGAAGTGCAGGTCAACGTTCGCGTCCGCGCCCAAGAATTGGAGGGCGTGAAGTCGAAAGTCTATCTCAAGGTCGATGGCGTGAAGGAAGACGAAAAGGAGATCGTATTCAGCACCGAAGAACAGATGATGAACCTGCGTTTTCTTCCCGGAAGGGAAGGCGAATTCGAACTCGAAGCCGGTGTCGATCCACGCGAGGACGAAACGGAAACCGGGAACAACTACCTGTCCCGGCGCATCCGCGTAATCGACAAGAAGATCAAGGTCTTGCTGGTCGAGGAAACGCCCCGGTGGGAGTGGAAATACCTCCACGCCATGCTTTCACGCGACCGGCGCGTGGAACTGAAAACAGTCCTCTACGAAGGCGATCCTTCAATCACCCACGGAGAAGACTCGCACTTCCTCGAACGCTTCCCGCCCAACCGCGATGAACTCTTCTCCTACGACCTCGTGATCCTCGGCGACGTTGATCCGCGTCGATTGTCGCGTGTGCAGATGTCGAATCTGGGCGAGTTTGTTTCCCGCTTTGGTGGCGCATTCATCATGGTCGCCGGCAAACGACACGCTCCGAACAAGTATCGGCGCACCTCGATCGAAGACCTGCTGCCCGTGGAATTCAACGCTCCGCTCAATGACGGCACGGGCGAAGTTCTGGCTGACAAAAAGATTCACCTCGAACTGACCACGCGCGGACGGAACAGCACGATGTTGCAGTTCTCGGATCAATCAGGGGAGAACGCGCGAATCTGGAAAAGCCTTCCGCCGATCTACTGGGTCGCCCGCGTGCTGCGCTCCAAACCCGGTGCGGAAGTGCTGGTGGTCGATCCTGATCCGGCGAAGTCCACGCGCTTCGGTCCCATGCCCGTCGTCGCAGTGCAACAATATGGACTCGGCCAATCCCTTTACGTCGGCACGGACAACACCTGGCGATGGCGTCGCAATGTCGGCGACGAATACTACTACACCTTCTGGGGCCAGATCATTCAGCGTCTCTCCCTGGCGCACATGTTGGGCGGTTCGCGCCGGTCGCAGATCACCTTGAATCAAACTCACTACACTTCCGGCCAACGCGCGCGCGTTTTCGCACGTCTATATCGTGCGGGTTTCGAACCCGTTACGGATTCCTCGGTAAAGGCCTTCTATCAACCTCGCGATTCAGGCGGCGCGTTCAAGACCGAACTGACCTTGCGCCCCGTACCCGATCAACCCGGCCTCTATCGAGGCGACTTCATCGCGCCCGAGGCGGGTGAATACGAATTCGGCGTGAACATGGATGCCGGTGAGACCAAGCGCTTCTACGTCAGTGATTCGACGATGGAGCTCGGAGATACCGCGATGAACGAATCGCTCCTGCGTGAAATGGCCGATTTGAGTGGGGGCCAGTTTTTCCGCGAAGAGAACTTGAAGGAACTCCCGGACGCCATTGCGAACCGAACGGAGAAGGTTCGTTCTGCGATGGAGGTCGAACTCTGGTCGAGCCCCTTGTACTTCCTCGTCGTCCTCCTGTTGGTGACGGTCGAATGGGTGATGCGAAAACTCGCCTACTTGAAATAGATGAGCAACGAGCGCGACAAGGCAAACGCCGGCAGCACCTCACTTGAGAAGCGAGTGCGGGCCTTGCGCCGTCGCATGATGTCCGTCGCGGCAGGCACAGGTGGAGCGACTGCCGGGCTCGCTTTGATCGGACTGCTGATGCTCGGAATGTTCGCCGACTGGTCATTGGAACTTCCGTGGTTCGCCCGGCTGGTCTGGCTTGGACTCACCATCTACACGGTGTGCCATATCCTGCGGGAACAGGTCATCCGACGAGTGCTGAACGCGCCCGACGTTGATGAAGCCGCGTTGATGTTGGAGCGGGCCTTCCCGAAATTTTGCAGCCGGTTGATTTCCGCGCTTCAACTTTCCCGTCCGGGAGCTGTTTATCCAGGTGAAGCGCACGTCTTTGTCCAACTGCTCGTAAAGCAGACGGAAGCGGAAGCCGAGGAAGTTGAGTTCACCTCGATTGTCAATCCCCAGCCCATGCGCGACCGGACCGCGGGCCTGCTTTGCCTGATCGGAATTTCCGGAATTCTTTACGGATTCGGTGGGGACACGACCGCTGCACTTTTGAAACGTTCACTTTTGTCCGGCGTGCAGATTCCCCGCGACACCATGGTAGAGAACACCACCGGCGACTTGATCGTGGGGCGCGGCGATTCGCTCGTGATCCAAGCCGAGGCAACCGGCATCATCCCAGCCGAAGGGCTGGTGATCGTGGATTACGAATCCTCCGCCGATCGGGAATTCACAATGGTAAAGGCCGAAAACAGTGCGACCTACACACGCCGGCTGGAAAGCGTGCAGGAATCATTCAACTACGTCGTGTATTTGAATGACGGACGCAGCAAGGTGCACAAGGTGCGGGTCCTCGCACGGCCTACCGTGGCGGGCATGAAGGCGCGCCAACAGTTTCCGGAATACACAGGATTTCCCGAGACTCCCCGATCGCTTGCGGACCTGAGCCTGCTGTCCGGAAGCCGTCTCAAGCTCACCATCGAAGCGAACAAGCCGGTCTCCAAGGGTTACATCCAGCTTCATGGCAGCACCAATCGCGTACCTCTCATCGCAGGAATGGAGAACAGCAAGGAATTGGAAGGAGTGATCGGCATCCCCGCGACTAACCTCACCGGGTTTAGCATTCACACCGTCGACGAGCACGATCTGGTTTCCCAAGATGAGGCGATCTACCGCGTGGATGTCCTCGCCGATCGCGCGCCACAAGTCCGAATCACTTACCCGGAACGGCGTGAGGAATTGATCACGCCAACGGCCCGCATGCTGATCGCCTTCGAAGCCACAGACGATTTCGGAATCGGCGCTGTCCAACTGGCCTATCGCATTGATCGAGGCGAGACCAATCGGATCGATCTCGAACTCGAAGGCAAAACCGATCGCCTGGTGAAGCGCCGCTACGACTGGAAGATCGCCGACATTCAACCGGCTGTGCAGGAGGGAATGGCGATCGAGTATTGGATCGAAGTGCGCGACAACAACAACGTCACCGGACCGGGAATCTCAGCCACCGAACGCAATGTCGCCCGGGTTGTTTCGCCCGAGGAAAAACGCCAGGACCTCATGAACCGCGTCGGCGACTCACTGAGCAGCATCGACGAAGCGGCGAGCGACCAGAAGAGCCTCAACGATCGTCTCGGCGAACTGATACGCTCGCGCGCTGAAGTTCAGTTCGGTCCCCAGGAGCAACCGGACGAGTAGGATGGGCAATCTGTCCGTTCATCCGAGTTCCCGCGTTGAGAATCGGGCGAACGCATCCGGAATCGCGTCAAAATTGATAGATGTGTTCACCCTCATCACAATCCTCCCATGTGAATTGCCAGTTCAAGGCTTGAGGAACAACGCAGCGGCCAATGCGACGATCGACGATCACGCCCAAAAGGTTGTTTTCAGGAAATCA
The DNA here is from genome assembly GCA_002715965.1 of Verrucomicrobiales bacterium. Lineage (GTDB taxonomy): Bacteria > Verrucomicrobiota > Verrucomicrobiia > Limisphaerales > JAYPXF01. Next base: position 71,582 of record PBAL01000075.1, read on the forward strand.
GATCACGCAGGATTTCACCATGCACGTCGGTAAGCCGATGATCGCGGCCGCCGTACCGGTAGGTGAGGTCGAGATGGTTCACGCCGAGTTGGTGGAGGATGGTGGCGTGAATGTCGTGGATGTCCACGGGGTTGCTGGCGACGCCGTTGCCGAATTCGTCTGACTCACCAAAGGCGACACCAGGCTTGAATCCGCCTCCAGCCATGAAGATGGTGTACGCGTTGACATGGTGATCGCGTCCACAGGTTGCGGTGATCTTTGGCGTGTGCGGGGTGCGGCCCATCTCCCCGGCCCAGAGAACGATGGTATCGTCGAGGAGACCGCGTTGTTCGAGATCTATGATCAGCGCAGCAACGGATTGCTCGGTGATGGTGGCGTTCTTTTGGTGGTTCTTCCGAATCTGGCCGTGTTGATCCCAAGGGGAGTTGTTGCCGTCGAAGTTCGGACAGGTGATCTCGACGAAGCGTACGCCGGATTCGACCAGGCGTCTCGCGCGCAGCGCTTGCGTGGCGTATAGCTGCTGGTGCTTGTCTTTGGAATCGAGTCCATAGAGTTGCTTGATGTGCTCCGGTTCGTTGTCGACGTCGGCAACGGCGGGGACGGTGCTCTGCATGCGGAACGCCGTCTCGTAGTTCGCAATGGCACTTTCGATCGGGTCGGGATTGGAAACGGTCGCGGCAAATTCGCGGTCTTGTTCGGCGAGCAGGGCAAGTTTGCGTCTTTGAATCCTCTTCGCGTCCGTTGATGAGATGTTGTCCACGGGTTCACCTTTGGCGCGAATTTGGGTGGCTTGGGTGGAGGCAGGCAGATAGGAGCTTCCAAAGTTTTCCAGACCGCCGTTGGGAACCCAGTCGTTGTTGAGGACAACGTATCCGGGGAGGTTTTGATTCTCCGTTCCGAGTCCGTAAGAAACCCACGCGCCGAAGCTCGGGGCTTGTCCGATGATGCGGCCGGTGTGGAGAAGCAGGGCTTGCTGCCCGTGGAGCGGGAGCTGCCCCACCATGGAGCGCACAACGCAAAGTTTGTCCGCGACGTTGGCAAGATGTGGAAAGAGATCGCTCACCCACAAACCGCTTTGTCCGCGCTGCTCGAATTCCCACGGGCTCCCGAACCACACACGGCCGGCCGTGGATTGCGAGCGGTTGGAGACGGCGTCCTGTCCGATCTTCCTGCCCTCATGTTTCTTGAGCATCGGCTTGGGATCGAAGGTGTCGACGTGGCTTGGACCGCCGTCCATGAAGCAAAAGATGACGTTCTTCGCGCTGGGCCTGGCGATCGGGCTTGTCGCACCGGGCAGCATGCCGGCCATGGCGAGCCAGCCAAATCCAGCTGACGACCGCTGGAGGAACCCACGCCGGCTGCAATCGGCCTCGATTCGCCCGGGACAGCTTTTCCGTATGTCGCTTGCGCTGTTCATATTCTGCGGCAGACGCACCCAGTCGCTGCGGATATATGATCGTAGATGAAGTCTTGCGCGTTGCAAACACGTGAATGAGCCCCATCGCTCCACGCGGGTCGGCGGAGATTTTCCTGTCTGCGATATCTGACACAGAGGAATTCGTCAGAATATCCAGGCTGGGAGCGATGGATCTCAATTCGGCTGCAATTCCCCGCCCCGGCAACGATCAATGGAGCGCAAGCGTCGTTCGCATCTTTGATTGCCTGCATGCGGCAACGGGGTAACCATTCCGCAATGAAACCCAGCAAGCAGTCCGCATTGGCAATCCTTCTTCTCGCCGCCTTCACCGTCCTCCCAGCTTCATCGTCCGCGCAAGCCACTGTGGCGGAGGAGATGGCTGCGGCCGCGAACGACTTCCTGGATTCGCTTGATGACGAGCAGCGCAAGGTGGCGCTGTTTGAGTTGAAAGATGAGGAACGGCAGAACTGGCATTTCATTCCGAAAGATCGCAACGGCTTGACGTTGAAAAGGATGAAGACGCAGCAACGCCAGCTTGGTTATGCTCTGCTTGCCACGGCAATGAGCAGCAAGGGACTGTCGAAAGCCTTGCGGGTGATGACGCTGGAGCACGTGTTGTGGGAGTTGTCGAACAAGAACCCGATTCGGGATCACGAGAAGTATTACTTCTCCATTTTCGGCAAACCGGCCGCCACGGGGACCTGGGGTTGGCGCGTCGAGGGCCACCACCTTTCGTTGAACTTCACTGTCGTGAATGGGCGTGTCATCGCCGGCACGCCCAGCTTTTTTGCCTCGAACCCCGCCAGGGTATTGGAAGGTCCGCGAAAGGGGCTTCGCGTTTTGGCGGCCGAGGAAGATCTCGCACGCGCGCTGGTGAAGTCGCTCAACAAAACACAGCGGGAGGCGGCCATCTTCTCCGAGAAGCCCCCGCGCGACATCATCACCCGAGCCGAGCGCAAAGTCTCGCCGCTAGTGAATCAGGGGATCGTCCACGCCGATCTGTCCGAAGCGCAACGATCGAATCTGATGAAGTTGATTCGCGAGTATGTCGAATGTCACCGGCCCGAACTTGCGTCCGCTGACCTGGCCAAGATCGAAACAGCGGGCCTCGACAAGATCCGCTTTGCGTGGGCGGGTGGATTGGAGAGCGGCCAGGGACATTACTATCGGGTGCAGGGACCGACGTTCCTTCTGGAATACGCCAACACCCAGGGCAAGGCCAATCACGTCCACGCTGTCTGGCGCGATTTCAAGGGAGATTTTGGCGAGGACGTTCTCGCCAAACACTTTGCGGAGTCGCACGGAGAGTGATCATTCCGATCTGCACGCGATCAAACCGGGAGAATCGTCGGCACGTCGTTCCCGGTGGGCACCCCGAAATACTTCTCAGTGAAGTCGTTCAAGAACCCTTTTGTCTGTGGCGACAGAATTTTCATCATATCCTCCAGCGCCGCGACCGAAATCGCATTGGGCGGAAAACGTGTGTCCAACACCTCACCGACGCAGCGGGCGGCCACCCGGTAACCGGCCTTGGGATCAACGGGACTCCGGCGAATGAGGCACTTGGATACCCATGGCTCGACATCTCCGGCGAACTGCTCGGAGAACTGCCGCATCTGCGCTTCCACGTCCACATGCTCGCCGATAAAATGCTGCATGAGCTTGAGCGACGCCTCTGAGAATTCCCGCATCATCTCCGTTTGACAGATCGCGCAGACCGCGAGTTCAAGCACCACCTCATCGCGTTCATAAGCCTTCTCAATAAGATAGGGAACGGGCTCATCGCGGAAGGAGCGGTGGCACACAAGACACCTCTCGAACGGGCCATCCGTTTCAAACGACCAGAAGCGTTCGGGAACCGGCACCGGTTCGGGCGTCTGCAGATACTCCTGCTCTTCGTCCACCAAGCCAGCATTCGGCCGACGGGAACGCATGTCAAATGCACATCTTGAGACCGTCCGTTTGCAATCCAGGCAGCGGGTGGATTTCTCAATGGTTTTTTGGTGACACCTCAATCGAAATCCATATAGTTGCTCGCCCTTTGACGAGACCCTATCGTCTAGTGGTTAGGACACCGCCCTTTCACGGCGGGAACCGGGGTTCGAATCCCCGTAGGGTCGCCAGATAGGCAGTTGTCGTTCGGTCAACTCGAAACCTCCCGGGTCTGTCACCCTCGTCAGCTTCTTTGTGTTCATTCGTGGTTTTTTAACCGCGCCATCGCGGGTAGCATCGAATTATGTCCGATGACACGGAGTACAACGAAGGCGCCGAGTACACGGAAGAACAATTCGTTGAGGGAGAAAATATCGAAGAAGCTCCCGCGCCACCACCCCCGCCCCCTAAACCACCTGCAGATCCGTGGGAGGACAAGAAAGATGCCAAAGACCCGTGGCGCTCCCATCCGCTTAAAGGTCCCGTCTCCGTCATCGTGCTCTTGTTCCTTTTCTACCTCGCGATCGCCGGGGGCATCTATGGCCACTTCAAGGACGACGAGGAGGCAACCTGGCTGGAAGCCTTCTGGGCACCGGCAGAATTCGTAAGGGGATTCTCCGGAATCTATTGGGATTACAGCGAATGGCAGATCCGTTCGTTCGAACAGGTGGACGAATTGGAAGAACCGGAGATGTGAGCGAGATCACGCCGTTCGAAAAGTCCGGCAAAAGAAAATGGCTCCAGAGGTAGGACTTGAACCTACAACCGATCGGTTAACAGCCGATTGCTCTACCATTGAGCTACTCTGGAACCGAAGTCCCAATCGGGGCGCAAAAGCTACTGATCAACCCCTTGGCCCGTCAATAATTTAGGCAGTTTTTTTGGCAAGTTCTCGAGGTGCTTGCTCCGCTGGTCTGTGATTACTTCGAAGACGCGAGTTGCCCGGCGGGGCGGACGCCTTTGCCGACGCGTTTCTTCGGTCCGTCGCCCAGTTCTTCGTAGGCGTTCTCCGCAAGGGCGAGGAGGCGCTTGACGATCTTGGGGTTGGCCTTGGAGACGTCGTTCTTTTCGGAGATGTCTTTTCTCAGGTCGTAGAGTTCCTGTCCGGAGGTGGCGCTGGAATATCTATTGGGGATGCCATCCATGCCACCAGCTTTGCAGGCCATGGTGCGGTAGCGATGGGGGAGGATGAGTTTCCATTTACCGCTTATGACAGCCTGGAGCTGGTTGTTGCCGTAGTAGATGTAGTAGGCCTTTTGCGGACTCTTGGCTCCTTTCTTCGCGCTGAGCAGGGGCCAGACGTTCTTCCCGTCGATGGTGTGCTTCGGAAGCGGGGCGCCGGAGAGCCTGGCGATGGTCGGAAGCAGGTCAATCGTCATGGCCGGTTGGGAGATGACGGACTTGGCGGGAATCTTGCCGGGCCAACGGGCGATGAACGGAACGCGGACTCCACCTTCCCAGGACGTTCCCTTGCCTTCACGAAGCGGGCCGGAGGTGCCGGAGTGATTTCCATAGGAGAGCCACGGACCATTGTCCGATGTAAAGATGACGAGGGTGTTCTCATCGATTCCGTTGCGCTTGAGTGCCTGCAGGATTTGTCCAACGGACCAGTCGATCTCAGAAATGACGTCACCATAGGTCCCGTTCTCGGTCCTGCCCTTGAATTTGTCGGACACGTAAAGAGGCACGTGCGGCATGCCGTGCGGGACGTAGAGGAAGAATGGCTTGTCCTTGTTGCGATCAATGAAACTGACGGCCCGATCGGTGTATTGCGTCGTAAGTTTCCGCTGATCTTCGGGCGTGACCTTCGGGTTGACGACCTTGGTTCCCTCGATCAGGGGAAGGTGGGGCCACTTTTTCAGGCGTTCGGCCATTGGCAGGTGGCGAACGTTCGGATGGTAGGGCCACATGTCGTTTGAGTAGGGAAGCCCGAAGTATTCATCAAAGCCATGGTTGGTGGGGAGGAATTGCTCGTGGTGACCGAGATGCCATTTTCCAAAAATCGCCGTGGCATATCCCTTCTGTTTCAACAACTCCGCGATCGTCATCTCATCAGCGTGAATGCCATGTGTGGACTTCGGTCCGAGCGCGCCCCGAATGCTGACTCGGGTGTTGTAGCAGCCGGTGAGCAACGCAACGCGTGAGGCGGAGCACACCGCGGACGCGACATGGAAGTTGGTGAACCTGACGCCTTCCTTCGCCATCCGGTCCAGGTGTGGGGTGGTGTATCCCTTGGCTCCGAAGCAACCGACATCGCCGTATCCCTGATCATCAGTGAAGACGATCACGAAGTTGGGCAGTCGTTCAGCTGCTCGGGCGGAAAGGCAGACCGAGAGGGCGAGCGTGAATATCAATCGGCGGATCATGGTCGGGATTGAAAGGGCGGGACAAAGTAGAGCCAAGTATCATTTGGCGGGCGGTGGTTTTGCTCCAAGCTCCCCCAGCAAGTTTGAGATGCGGGTGTGGTCGGGATGACCTGCTGGCACACGCGGAAGCCATTCCTGGAGACGAGAGATCGCAGCATTCGTTTCCTGACGCGCAATCTCCACCTCTGCCAAGCCGACGCCGGCCAGCAGAAGAATCGGATTGAGATCGAGTGCTTCCAGGAAGGCAGCCTCGGCAGGATTGAGCCGCCCAAGCTTGCGCAGGACATGGCCACGGTTGAGATGGGCATTGGGGTTCGACGGTGATTCGGCAACCTGCCGGTCCAGGAATTCCAGTGCCTTGTCCAGCTGTCCCAATTCGGCGTAGGCGCCCCCCAGGTTTCCAAGTGCGCCGGCGTGATTGGGTTGCGCAGACACGATGCGTTGCAGGACGGGCACAGCGTTCGTGAAACGCCGGGCGTGGATATACATATCCGAGAGAGTGCTCATCAGTGAAATGCTCCCGGGATATTTCGCGACTTCGGCTTCCAGTTTGGCCGCAATTTCGTCGAAGTTCTGGCCGGTGTATTCGAGCATGATATCCAACCGGGAAAACTCCGTTTCGAATCCGGAGGGTGGGGGATTGGTACCGGCGATGGAGCGGTATTGCGCGAGCGCATCCGCGGCAAGTGCCGGGAATCGGGCGCTGAGGAGACTGTCGGCAAGTTTGAGTGCGGCAAGGTAGTTCGTCGAACTGAGCTGCAGCGCCCGGCGATATTCCGATGCGGCCTGACGATGAAAACCACCGCGCGTGAGCATGTCACCAAACAGAATCCGCGTTCCCATTTCGTCGATCGGCCCGTTTCGATTCAGGAGTTTCTCCCAGGTGCCACTGGCGTCGAGCGCCTCGGTGAGCAAATCGGCGTTCTTCGTCACGCCTGGCTTGCCGGACTTGAGCTGCTCGTTGATTTCCAGGTTGATCCGGGCGCATCGATTGGTCGCATACACTTCAAGCGACCTGGAAAACCAGGCGTTCGCCTCGTCCAATCGGCCACGGGTCTGCAGGTCGACGCCCCGGCGATTGGCCTGGGACGAATAGAGACGCATCAGCTGGAGGGTCGACTTGGATTCGGTCAGCGTGGAGAGCGACCTGATGAGTTCAGCAAGTTCCGCGAACAACTTTTCGTTTGCCGCGACCAAATCCGGTTTCAATTCCGGAACGAACGGTGAATTGGTGGGAAAACTGACATACTCGAACACCGGCCCGCGCATGTTCGGATAGACGTTTTCGGCAAGCAGTGTGCCCCGGGCCGATTCCAACGACCAGACGGGTTTCAGCCGATGCATCCCGCTGAGAAACAGCGTCACTCCCCTTGCATCCAGACGGTCGTTCTTTACGAATTCACCCGGATCAGGCCAGTCCTTGTGACGACGTGACGCCCGGAAGTGATAGAGCGGGTCCACCAACCTTGGTGTGCTCGCCACGATGTGTGGGCTGTTCGCGCCGAGGTAGGACGCCTCGATTAGCATCGCCAAATCCGGACGTTTGCTGAGCAAGAGCGTTCCCGAATCAGGAAGCTGAGCCAGCACCCGGTCGATGTACTGCCTGGTGTGCCTGCCGTTTTCAGCCCGAACGACCGGGAGGTTCTTCTGCAGAAGGAGGAAGGGGATTGCAACGGCACCCAGAACGACAACCACCAACAGTGCCTTGTTGATGAGGCGCCAGGATCCAGACCCGCGATGCCACTGCTTCTCAGGCTCCACGCTGCCGAGCAGCAAGAAGTAGCCCACGAGGTATCCAACCATCAATGCGCCAAGATAATAGAACGGCAGGAGCACCAAGCCAAACTGGCCGTACATGCTGCGGGGACTGTAAGGACCGTCGAAGGCGACCCACACCAGCGTTGCAAGAAAGAACACATGCGCCGCGCGAATCAGAAACGTGGTCACCAAAGCGCCGAAACCACTGACGTCCCCGAAACTGGATGACCAGCGATTGGCGAGCAGGAGAAACGACGCAATTGACGAAAGTGAGAGCAACAGTACACCGGGGCGCGGAATGCCGAGCAGTGGGTTGCGCTGGTTCACCAGTTCGAAGTGCAGCAGTTTCCAGAAGCTGGTGGGTTCATCCGCGCTGAGGGCACCCATCATTGGATTGTAGAAGTACACCAGCAGCCCGATCAGCCCGAGGCCCAGCATTCGCAGGACAAACTTTGCCTGGAAAAACTGAATGCCCTTCATCACGACAATCGTGATGAGGCAGACCGGGAAGAAGCCGATCATTCCCCAGTTGGTCGCGATGCCGATGCCGTAGACGAAGGCGACGCGATACAACCAGGCGTCGTTTTGCGAGACGCGAAACTCCGCCAGACAACGAATGACATATGCAAACAGAAGCAGGTTCAGCATCTCACCCGAACCGACCGTGGCGTGTTCCCAGAAGGTCAGCTGCCAGCCGCACAGAATCACGGCGCAAAGCGGAGGCAGCCATGCGGTGGAGACTCCGAGCAGTGCAAATTTCTGGCCGACGTTCCGCAATCGCTGATCGTGCGTTCGATCGTGCGGCAACAGGGCAACTGTTCGCGCCAGTAATCCGAGTGTGATCGCCGCAAACAACACGGACGTTCCATTCAACGCAATGACCTGAACCTTCCCCGGCAATACGTTCAGGATCGCGCCCAACAGATTGTACAGCGGCTGGGTGATTGCGTAGTTCCACCAATCGAATCCCAGTGCAATCGCGGTCGGATGAATGCTCTGAAAACTCGCCCAGGAATTCATCGTCACCCCATACACGGCCAAGGCTGCGATCGCGATGATCCAAGGGAGTATTGTCGGCGCAAACCCGGCCGGCTTGTTGTCTGGTGCGTCCATCAGATGCGTAGGGCGAGTGGACTCAATCCTTGAACAAAGTGCAAGCGACAAGGTTGCGATGAATATTGCGGACGCAATTGAGGCACGCATGCCTTGTCGGGAAACTCCAAATTCCAAGCATCAAACTCCAGAGAAACTCCAAGCTCCATGAATCACTCAGGCGAGCTGGTAAACGTAAAGCCGGCAACGAACTGCTTACCGCGCAGTCCGAATGAGCTCAGACTGGTGTTTGGAGCTTGAAGCTCATTTGAGGCTTGGATTTTGAGTTTTGAAGCTTTGCCTCCGACGCAGCGGATCGGCTAACTCAGAATTTCCTTCGCCACTTCGCCATGCACGTCCGTCAGTCGGAACGGTCGGCCGTCGTAGTGGAAGGTGAGCTTCTCATGATCCATGCCGAGGATGTGCAGCATGGTGGCATGCCAGTCGTGCATGTGGATCTTGTTCTGCACGGCGTGGTGTCCGTATTCGTCGGTCTCACCGTAAGAGAAGCCGGGCTTTACGCCACCGCCGGCAAGCCAGATGGTAAAGCCGTAGGAATTGTGATCACGCCCCGTTCCATTGCTTTGCGCATATGGAGTGCGACCGAATTCGCCTCCCCACCAGACCAGCGTGTCTTTGAGAAGTCCGCGTTGCTTGAGATCAGTCAGGAGACCGGCAACGGGTTGATCGGTGTTGAAAGCGTGTTCCTTGTGCTTCGGAAGGTTGGAGTGCTGGTCCCAACGCGGGTTGTTGGTGTTGTCGCCGTAGTTGACCTGGATGAATCGAACGCCGGCCTCGGCCATGCGTCGCGCCATCAGGCATTCACGTCCGAAATCATCCGTGCCCTTTTCGCCGATGCCGTAGAGCTTCTTGATGTGCTCGGGTTCATCGGACAAGTCCATGATCTCGGGCGCGTTGTGCTGCATGCGCCAGGCGAGTTCGTATGAATTGATGACGGCTTCCAGTTCGCGATCTCCCGGACGTTTGCTGAGTTGTTCGCCGTTCAATGCGCGCAGCAGATCGAATTGCTCGCGTTGTGTGCCCGCAGAGAGGTCCTTGTTGATCAGGTTGCGAATCTTGGCTTCCTCGGCTTTTACACCGGCGCGACCGATCGCCGTGCCTTGATAGACTGCGGGAAGGAATGCATTGGAGTAGTTGCGAGGACCGCCATTGCCCATAGAGGGTTGTATGGTGACGAAGCCCGGCAGGTTTTCGTTTTCGCTGCCGAGTCCGTAAAGCACCCAGGAACCCACCGACGGACGGATGAGGTTGATGGACCCTGTGTGCATGAAAAGCGTCGAAGGCCCGTGCGCCACGCCATCAGTGTGCATGCCCTTGAGGAAGCAGATGTCATCGACGTGCCGGGCAATATGGGGAAAGAGATCACTGACCGGCAAACCGGATTGGCCGTATTGCTGAAAATCCCACATGTTCTTGAACACGCGGTGCTTGGTGATTTCACCGGTCTTCGCCAGCGTGCGGGCGTCGTCGAAGGTAACCAATTCGCCGTTTTCGTTTTCCAGGCGCGGCTTGTAGTCGAAGCTGTCCACGTGGCTGGGACCGCCTTGCATGAACAGGAAAATCACACGCTTGGCCCGCGGCGCAAAGTGGGGCTGCCTGGAGGCAAGCGGGTTGCTGATGCCGGCCGTGGCCTGATGGTTGGCCAATCCGGCCGCGGCCAGGTAACCGAAACCGCAACCGAGCGACTTCAGCATGTCGCGCCGTGAAAAGGGATTCGGGGATTGGAGCAGTCCGTTCATTTGCGTGAAGCAGCTTATCGCAGATTTGCCTAATATAAATACCGAAAATCCAGAGTCTGAAACAGCGTCTGGTAGAGCAATGCCCAGCGTTCGGCTGCTTCACTCTCGCCGATAAACCGCGCGGCAATCTCTGCTTCCCGTTCGGCGGGTTTGCGCCCGACCACTTCCAGATACGCGTGATCGATGCGTTCACCCTTGGTGAGTTCGCTTCGTTTCAAAAGATTTTCGGCGGCCGACATCGATTGCTTGCGGACCTCCGGATGATTCATCAGCAGAAGCGCCTGGGGTGCGATCGTGCTGCTGGTGCGTTTGCCGTTCTGGATATTGGGATCGGCGAAGTCAAACGTCTCGAAGAACTCGGGCAGTTGATTCCGGAAGACCGGCAAGTAAACACTGCGACGCGTGCTCTCAAACTTGTAACCGTATTCGCTCCTCGTGCCCGCCTTGACGTTCTTGCCGCCGTATTCGAGATCCAAGATTCCTCCGACCTGGAAGAGCGCGTCGCGAATGCTCTCGGCATCGAGACGTTTGCGGTTCATGTGGGACAGCAGGCGATTATCGGGATCGGCCTTCGCAGATTCTTTGTCGCCATCGGAAACCATCTGATAGGTGCGCGACACCACGATACGCCGAACGAGTTTCTTCATCGACCAACCGTCCTCGGCGAACGAATTTGCGAGGTGATCCAGCAGTTCGGGGTGTGAAGGCTGCTCGCCCATCATCCCAAAATTGTCGACCGTGCGAACCAGGCCTTCCCCCATCAACCAGTACCAGACCCGATTCGCCATAACACGCGCTGTCAACGGATGATCGGCATCGCTGATCCACTCCGCCAGTTCGAGACGGCCACTGCTCTCCTTCGCGACCACGGGTGCCTTGCCCAGGTTCGCCACCTGCAGGAAGCCGCGCGGCACAATGCGTCCCTTGTTATGAACGACGCCACGAATCGCGATCGGAATGTCGCCCAGGCCTTCCTCGAGTTCCGCGGCCACCATTGCCACCGGCTGTTTGGGTCCGTCGGCCTTGGTTTTCTTCGCCTTCGCTTCCAGCGCAGTGAGTTCCTTCGAAAGTTTCTTTCGAACATCTTCAAGTTTCGCGCGCTCCGTCTTTTCGGCCTTGAGGAAGTTGAGAAGATTGAGCCCGGGCGCCTTGACGCGGATGAATTGGACCGAATCGACGATGACGTATTTGCCTTCCGTGCCTTCGTTTGAGATGCGCACAAACCCGTTGGTGCCCGCCTTGAATTCGAATTTACCGAGCGAACGAAACAGCTTCTTGATTGGCGCTTCCTCGCCCTCGTTGATCCTCAACTCGGTCCGGCCCCTCGCATGCTTGATCGTGATCGGAGCGTTGGTGGAACGACGAATGTTTGTATTGTGCGAAACTCGCACTTCATAGGTGCCTGCCTCGGGGAGATTTGGAATAAAGGTCGCGGATTTTTCACCCTTGTCGGTCTTTTTGTCATGGATGTAACCCGCGCCGACGAACGGAGGCGTATGAACCGAGTGCCCCCACTCACCCACCAGGATTGCGTCGGGGTTGTCGACGACGACTCCCTCCAGCTCGCGAATGTCCGGCACGATGTATTTGATGTTCTCCGGCTTATCGACCTCGTTCGGCTTGGGTAGTGGCGGGACGACCGCAACCTTTGCGGGTGCTTGAGGAATGAAGATAAAGGCGTCCGCAATAACCACACCGTCTCCAGTGCCTTCGTTCGAAATCACCGCCTTGGGGTTTTCCGTGGGATCGAACCAGAACACGCCGAGCGAGTTCCGAAGGCCGTCGAGGTCTCCCGGTGAATTTTGATTGACGGTGAATTTGGCCACACCGTCACTGTGGTGGATGGAGACCGGAACTTTTCTGGACCGATTGGAGCCTGGTGAATACGCGATCTGCACTTCGTAGCGGCCGGCTTTGAGCTTCGGCCTGAAGGTCGCCGTCTTGGCGCCTTTACCCTCGGTTTTGTCGTGATGGTAAGACGCTCCCACCCAGGGAGAATTTGAGGTCGATCGCAACCATTCGCCTTCGAATTCCGCCTCGGTTTCATCGACGACGATGCCGGGCAGTTCCGAGATGGGAACGGGACCTCGTTTCTTGGACTTGCCAACCGTTCCCCCTGCATCGACGAGTTTCTTTTTTGCGGCAGCAATTTCCTTCTCCAGCCTGGCGACGACCAGATCATGCGCGGCGATCTTTGCCTGTTCCGCCGGCGCCAGGGGCAGCTTCTCTTCGTTCCATTTCGAAACGTTGCTGTGAACCACCGCTTTGGTGCTCTTCAGAATGCCGGCCATGGCGTAGTAGTCGCTGGTCGGAATCGGATCGAACTTGTGATCGTGGCAACGGGCGCAACCGATGGTCATACCCATGATCGCCTTGCCCATCGTGTCGAGCTGCTCGTCGACGATGTCCATCTCCAGAATGGTCTTGTCCTGCAGTTCGTAATTGGTCGGGCCCAGAAGCAGGAAGGCTGTGGCGATCATCTTACGCCGTTGTTCCTGCCAGTCATCGCTCCTGGGCAACAGGTCACCGGCAATCTGTTCGCGCAGAAATTGATCGTAGGGAATGTCCTTGTTGAAGGCATCGATCACGTAGTCGCGATAACGCCATGCATCGGGGAAGAGCAATGTGCGACCGCCCCCGCTGGATTCTGCGAAACGAACCACGTCCAACCAATGACGACCCCAGCGCTCCCCGAAGTGCTTGGAGTCCAGCAATTCATCGACGAGCCTCGCGTAGGCCTTGGGCGAATTATCGGAAAGAAACTTGTTGATCTGCTCGGGACCAGGAGGAAGACCGAGCAGGTCGAAGTATAGACGGCGAACCAGCGTGATCTTGGAGGCGTCCTTTGCCGGTGAGAGTCCGGCGTCATCCAGCTTGGCAAAGATGAACTGATCGATGTCTGAGTTCGGCCAGCGCGATTTCGCGGAAGGCACCGACGGTTGGGCAATGGGTTTGAACGACCAGAAGTTCCGTCCATCCTCAATCGAGGGAATGTCCTCATGCGCGACCGTCGCCTCACCTTCTCGCGGATCTGGTGCACCGAGTTTCACCCAGCGACGGAACGCGCCGATGGTTCCGTCCGAGAGCTTTCCCTTTGGTGGCATCTCAAGATCGGCGTGTTCGTAACTGATCGCTTTGATGAGAAGGCTCTTGCCGGGATCGCCGGGAATGATCGCCTGCCCATTGTCTCCACCGGTCATCCAGCCAGCACGTGAATCGAGCCGAAGGCCGCCCTTCTGCTTCTCTACTCCGTGACAGCCCTGACAACTCTCAATCAGCGTCGGCCGCACCTTCTTCTCAAACAACACCAGGCCCTGCTTCGAATCGGCTGTGGAAGCCGAAACACCGAACAGGGCAATCGCTGAAAAAATAATCAGCCGGTGGCGCATGGTTATACGATACAGCCTCTGGACGTGAAAAACGGACAAAAAATTTACGGATTCTCAGGGAGAACACCGGTGATCGAGGATTGATTCCAGAATCCTGCGGTAATGGTGGTAGGGCTCATCGGGATGCGAACTGGGGCCACAGGTAGGGCCAACGGCCCTGTGCTTCACCGAATTCAGTCTCGCAGACGGCCGATTCGTGAGTTCACATCCGACCATGAAACGTCTCCTTGGACTCAGCCTCGTTTTCCTGGCCGTCAGCGTGAATGCCCAGAACCGCGTTTATCAGAACGTACTGACGCCGATCGAAAACCCTACCCCCCTGCTGAACGACCATCCTGAATTCGTCCAACCGGTCGTTGAATCGCGTCGCTTTTCCGCGCCGGTCCTGGTTGATGACGATAAGGCGGACCTGCACGTGCGAGCGTGGCGCTTTTCGTACAACGCCCGCGGGATCATCGAGATGCCGAACCGGTTGGAGGCGAAGGCAACCGCCGTGATCATGGTGCATCCATGGGGCATAGACGACGGACAGGGGTGGCAGACACCCGAACCGGCGGGCGTCGCGGATTTCTGCACCGTCGAAAAGAACAAGCTCGCCGGACGCCACACCCGCGAGGTGATCAATCCCTTCATCAAGTCTCTGCGCGACCGCGTCGGGTTGGTCCTATTCAGTCTCCGAGGTGGTGCCGATCAGATTCGCACCAATCTGTATCGCACCATTCACGGCCACCCGAGCAAGGAGCAGCGAGCCAAAGCTCAACACCAATTGACCAAGGTACTGAACGAATTCGATTACACCGGGCAAGCCCTGCCCGAAAAGCTGACCGTCTCAAAAACGCATCCGGTCCGTGACTACTTCCGCCAATTCCGTGGACTCGACGCCGGTCCGCGCTACAACAACAAAGGGTATTGGGACCTGCCCATACCCGTCTGCAGCGACATCGACGTCTTCCCTGACGACGTCGTTCTGTATGACGAGCAAGATTACCCGGCCTTGAAAAAGTTCCTGCAGGACAACGGCATCCGCCACATATTGCTGACCGGCTATGCAACGGACATGTGTTTCTGCGCCACCACCGCCGGCTACGAGAATCTTTCCAAAGACTTCAACGTCTTCCTTGTTGGCGATGCGACATTGGCAACGTTCCCGGCAAACAACTCACCACGATACGCGACCAATGCACACATCTCCTTCGCGTCGCTAAACCAATTGATCACGCAGGTGTCCTGGATCCGGCCAGACTAGTGCAGTGAGTCATTTAGTTATGACACTCAAGCATATAAGATTTGCTCGATGGCAGCGCCGTTTGTAATCAGCCCACCGGAACGAAAGAGACTTCAGAAGATGGCTCGTAGTCGATCTCTACGCAGTGAAGACAGTCGTCGTGCACGAATCATTTTGGCCTTGGCGGTCGGTTCGTCGCTGCGAACTGTCAGTGCCGAGCAGAACTGCAGCATCAATACCGTAGGCTTGTGACGTGATCGGTTCATGTCTGAGCGTTTTGGCAGGGATCTATAGCCGGCATCGAGGAAAAGCTCCGGACAAGAATGCTGAAAAGTTGGCGGCCCGCATCATCGACTGGACCCTCCATCTCAAGCCCGCCAATGGCGCGACGCAGTGGAGTACACGCACCTTGGCCGCAGCCTTGCAAACCAGCCAGTCACGCGTTGCCCGGGTGTGGGCCAAGAGCGGATTGCAGCCCCACCGCTTGCGCCGATACAAGGCCAGCAACGATCCTGATCTTGAAAGCAAGGCTGCGGATGTCATTGGGCTTTATCTCAAACCACCTCTGAATGCCGCGGTTTTCTGCGTTGATGAACAGACCGCGATTCAAGCACTCGATCGACTCGATCCTGTGTTGCCGCTGTCGCCCGGACGAGCTGAGCGACATGGTTTCGAATATTACCGCCATGGGACGCTTTCGCTTTATGCGGCGCTGGACACTCTTTCGGGCGAGGTGTTGGGGAAGACGACCGAGCGTCACACCAGTGCGGATTTGTTGCCTTCCTGGAAGAGTTGATCGCCAC
>PBAL01000076.1 GCA_002715965.1 Verrucomicrobiales bacterium
CACCGAAAGGATTCGGGCGCATCTCCGCACATTCCGGATCGTTCACCCATTCGCCTTCGACCATGAACTTGTGTTCATAGTCTGATGGTTCCAGGCTGATGGTGGTCTTCCACGCTCCGTTCTTGAGCTTGCGCATGTTTCGGGCGGCTTCTTCCCAGTCGGTGAAGTCACCAGCCAGTTTCACGCTTCCCGCATCGGGCACGGAGATCATGAAGGTTTCCTTGATCTTGGTGAATTCGTTCTTGGCTTTCTTTGTTGGCATACGCTGTGGGGTTGGTGGCCGGGTCAGTCCGAACCACATAAGCCGCCAGCGTTGCATACTTTCACGTCCCACGCAGTTTCGAGGGCAGGTCAAGGCACACAAATTTGCGCAACATTAAAGGAATTTACCCGTCGCGATCCGATTTGGCTTCAAATGCGTGGTGGGCAAACGCTTAAATCCCCGTCCTCTCGGGAACTCCCCGCGAATCAACATGTCTGCACCCATCAATGTCATTCTGAAGCGCGGTGAAACCGAACGAATCGCGGCCGGCCATCCGTGGGTGAATGCCCGATCCGTGGATCGCCTGACGCGTGAGGCCAACGACGGTGATGTCGTGCAGGTCAAAGATTACAAGAACCGTTTCCTCGGGATCGGACTCTACAACTCCAAGTCAAAGATTCGTGTTCGACTCCTCGGCCGCGAACGTCGGCCCATTGATGGCGAGTTCTTCAAGGAACGGATTGGCGCAGCGCTTGAGCACCGACGCCGACATCTTCCGGACGCGACGGCGTTTCGCGTCGTGAACGCCGAGAGTGATTTCCTCAGTGGGGTGATCATCGACAAGTATGGCGATGCGGTTGTGCTTCAGACTTCCTCCTTGGGAATGGATGTTCGCAAGGAGCACATCCTGGCCGCCATCCGTGGACTCCTCAATCCGAGCGCCATCGTCGAGCGTAATGACATGGCCTCACGCAAATTCGAGGGCTTGGAAGATGCCAATGGCGTGATCGAGGGCCACGTCGATACTCCGCTCGAAATCGAGATGAACGGGATCAAGTTTGAGATCGACCTGATGGGCGGTCATAAGACCGGCGCATATCTCGATCAACAGGTCAACTACCGTGCCACCGCGGAATTGATTGCCCGCACGCCAAACGCGCGCGTGCTTGATTGTTTTTCCTTCCACGGCGGCTTCGGATTGCACGCGGCCAAGGCAGGTGCAAAAGACGTGCTTGGCTTGGATCAAAGTGCCGATGCAATTGCGGTCGCTTCCCGCAATGCCACGGCCAACGGCCTCGATCTAAAGTTTGAGGCCGTCAACGTCTTTGACTGGTTGAAACAGAACACCCAGGCGAAGGGCACGGAACTGTATGATGCCATCATACTCGATCCTCCATCCTTCACCCGCAATCGTGCCTCAGTGAACGACGCCTTGCGCGGCTACAAGGAGATTCACGTCCGGGCGATGAAATTGCTCAAGCCGGGCGGTCTCCTGGTGACCTTCTGTTGCTCGCATCACGTTGATGCCAATCTCTTTCACGCTGTTGCTCTGGACGCGGCGTTCGACACGCGACGCATGCTGAGACAAGTGGCATCCTTCACGCAGTCACCCGATCATCCAATTCTCCCCGCGATTCCGGAGACGGAGTACCTGAAGGGATTCGCCTTCGAGGTACTAAAACGATGAAGGAGTTTCACGAGAATTTCGATGCCACGTTTGCCGAAGTGAACGGAGTGGAACTCGTTTCTTCGTACGGCGATGCCTCAAGCGAGTATCAGGCGCTGAAGAAAAATGCTGCGCTTATCGATTTGAGTCCTCGCGGACGCCTCTGCCTGGTCGGCGAAGATCGCAGCAAGTTCCTTCATGGCCAGGTCACCAACGACATCAATTCGCTGGCACCTGGAACCGGGTGCTACGCCCTGCTCGTGACGAACAAGGGCAAGGTCCAGGCAGATATGAACGTCTTCAACCTGGGTGAGGAACTTTTGCTGGACCTTGAACCAGGCGGATCAGCGTTTGTGACCGAGCGACTGGAGAACTACATCGTCGCGGATGATGTGGAGATCTGTGACGTGCAGGAACAATTTGGGTTATTGACAGTCCAGGGTCCCAAGGCGGCTGAAGCAATTGGGAAACTGAATCTCGATCTTCGACTACCCGATCAGGACTTTGGCAATTCTCACCTTGAAGACGCCACACTCGGCTCAATCTATATCGCCAACCATCCACGGCTGATGACCAGTGGCTTTGATCTGTTCGCGGAGACCGGATCACTGCCCGCGATTGCCGACAAGATGATCCAGGTCTTGAAGGAACTCGGCGGCTGCGCTGCCGGCTGGGATGCACTCGAAACGTCGCGCATTGAAGCCGGAATTCCTCGCTGCGGACTGGACATGGACGAACGCAATCTGGCTCCAGAGGCCGGCGTGGAAGAACGTGCGATCAGCTATCGCAAAGGTTGCTACATCGGTCAGGAGGTATTGAACCGGCTGCACAACTTTGCCGACACGAAGAAGGCCTTGGTTCGGCTGGAACTCACCGCCCAGCTTGAACCCGGGACGCCTCTGCGCAGCGAGGACAAAAAGGTGGGCTATATCACATCCACAACAGCGCTGCCAGGCAGCGGTCGCATTGTTGGGTTGGGCTACGCGAAGAAGCCGAAGAACGAACCTGACACTAGATTTCAGGTAGATGGCGGGACGGCGCGCGTCCTCTGATTCACACACTTTTCTTTGACGAACGCCTCGCGCTATGCGGAGCTATCCGCATGCGAATTTCCCTTCTCACCATCGGGGTCTGTCTGCTCGTGACAACCCCGCTCCGCGGGGCAGAACTGAAGGTCACCGCGGAACAGATGCCGCGCGTACCCGCGACTGAACCCAAAGATGCGTTGAAGACGTTTGAGGTGCGTGATGGCTTCCGCCTGGAACTTGCCGCGCATGAACCGCGCGTGATCGATCCGATCACCATGTGCTTTGACGAACGTGGACGCCTCTTTGTCGTGGAAATGATCGACTACTCCGAACGCCGGGAAGAGAACCCGCACCTCGGACGCATTCGGATGTTGGAGGATCGCGACGGCGACGGCGTGTTCGAGAAAGCAACGGTTTATGCAAAGCACCTGCCATGGCCGTCCGCGATGGTCTGTTACGGCGGGGGCTTGTTCGTCGGTGCCACTCCCGATGTCTGGTGGTTCAAGGACACAAATGGCGACGGCAAGGCGGATGAACGGAAGGTGGTGTTCAATGGTTTTGCTGCCGGTCAGAGCCGCTTGAACGTGCAGGGTTTGTTCAACAGCTTTCAGTTTGGCCTGGATAACCGCATCCACGGCACGGCCAGTTCGATGGGGGGCAAGGTGAAGCGGCCCGGTGATCCGGATTCCAAGGCGGTCACTTTGCGTCGCGCCGATTTCAGCTTTGATCCGCGCACGCATGAGTTTCGCTTGGAAACCGGTGGCGGCCAATACGGCATGAGCTTTGACAACGAAGGGCGCAAGTTCACCTGCAGCAACTCCTCCCACGCGCAGGCGGTGATGTATGACTACCATTACCAGGGACGGAACAAGTTCTACGCCATGCCGACACCACGTGTGGGTATCGCGGTCGATGGCGGGGCGGCCGAGGTGTATCGGATCAGCCCGGACGAGCCGTGGCGCGTGATCCGTACGCGCTGGCGCATCAGCGGTGTGGTTCGTGGAATGGTGGAAGGTGGAGGTCGAGTATCGGGCTACTTTACCGGAGCGACCGGGATCACAATGTATCGCGGGAATGCGTATGGCTCCGGCTTCGTGAACAATCTCTTCGTCGGTGATGCGGGTGGAAATCTCGTCCACCGCAAACAGGTCGATTTCAACGGAGTCGAACGCAGCGCGCGTCGTCCGGATGGGGAAGAGAAACGCGAGTTCATCGCCTCGACCGACAACTGGTTCCGTCCCGTGCACTTTGCCAATGGCCCCGACGGCTGCCTTTACATCGCCGACATGTATCGGGAAACGATCGAGCATCCCTGGTCCATTCCCGAAGAGATCAAGAAATTCACCGACCTGAACAGCGGCAACGACCGCGGCCGGATCTATCGGATCGCGCCCAAGTCGTTCAAGTATCAGAAGCCGTTGACCTTCGAAAATGCCTCGACCACCGACCTCGTTCGCGCGCTCGATCACGACAACGCCTGGCAACGTGAAACCGCAGCGCGCCTCCTCTTCGAACGTCAGGATCGAAAGGCAATTGGCGGGCTCTATGACGTGGTGATGAACTCCGCCAGACCGTTGTCACGGATGCATGCCCTGTATGCGCTCCAGGGCCTCGATGGATTGAAGCAGGGAATTCTCCTTCGCGCCTTGCAGGACAAGGACGAACGCGTTCGCGCCCACGCCATCAAGTTGTCGGAGGGACTTGTCTCCGGCGAGAACGCGAACACTGCGATCGTCGATCAATTGAGTTCCATGGGAAGCGATCCCTCGGCAAAGACCCGATTCCAACTCGCGCTCACTTTGTCGTTGGTGGATTCGCGAGATCGATTGAAGGCGCTTGCGCAGATTCTGGAAAAGGACGCGGATAGCCGTTGGATTCAAGGCGCGGCGCTCAACGCAGTACGTGGGAATGCCGGACAACTATTCGCGCTGCACGCCGGTGGAAAAGCAGACAGAGCAACCCTGGCATCACTTGCCGGCATGATCGGAGCGCTGGGCGATACCTCCGGTGCACAGGCGGTGATTCAATACGCAGTGCGATCCAAGAGCGAAAGCACGTCTGTTTCTCTTCTGTCGTCACTCAATCAAGGGCTGCGAAGGAAGCGGCTCACCCTCGCGAAAGTCGATACCGGTGGCATGCTGGCTCCATTGATTGAATCTGCCCGCAGGACTGCTGCAGACAAGAAGGTATCTGCATCCCGGCGAGGCTCTGCGGTGCGGTTGCTCGCAGTGCTTGGTTACTCGGGGGCGCGGGACACGTTGCTCCCTCTCATCGGTGACAAGCAGGTGGGTGCGACGGTGCTGGGAATCATGCTGGCGTTCTCCGATTCGAAAGTCGCCAGCGATTTGCTGCAGGCCTGGCCGTCGCTTGGTGCTGACGCAAAAGAACGAATCGTGGCGAGCCTCGTTTCGAACTACACCCGCGCCACCATGCTTTTGAAGCAGATCAAGGTCGGGAATGTAAAACCCGATGCCCTGAATACCCAGCAGATCCAATCGCTTCGAACCAGTCGATCCAGTTCTGTCCGCAACCTGGCCGTCGAAGTGTTTGGCCAACAGGAAAAGCTGGCCATGGAGAAACTCATGAAGCTCTACAAACCGAGCCTGACCATCCCGGGCGACGCGGCAATAGGCGTGGAGATCTACAAACTGCGTTGCGCAACTTGTCATCGCGCGAACGGCCAAGGGCATCTGCTCGGTCCCGACATGGTGACCATCAAGAATTCCGGACGCGAAAAGCTCCTGTTGAACATCCTCAATCCGAACGCCGAAGTCGCCCCGCAATACATGGCCTTCAACGTGGATACCTCGGACGACTTCAGCTACACGGCGGTGATCGCGAACGAGACCCCCACGCACATCACTCTGCGCATGGCCAACGGAATCGAGCCGACACTGGTTCGCACCAAGGTCCGTGGCATGAAGAGCAGCGGAAAATCCCTCATGCCCGAAGAACTCCACAAGGATCTCTCGGCAGAACAGATGGCCGACCTACTCGCATTCATCGAAGCGGCGCGGTGAGAAGATTGGTTAAAGGTAAATGGTGAAAGGGGCGCAAGCGCCCTCCGATTCAACCCTTCAACCCTCCAATCGTTTAACCTTCCAACCAACTTCCCCTTGCGCGATCACCCGATGGGTGATTACTTCCCGCTCCTTTTTTGACGGGAGGATTGAGCCACGATCGGCCTCAAGCACTACGGAATAGAAATGAAGACGAAAGACCTGCTGTCCCTCGGCGTGCCGATGGGTGAACCGGTGAAGAAGGCGGCTGATTTCATCGCTGACTTTGTGCTGGCAGGTGGCGACAAGGAACGGATCCGCGATGAAGTGGAAGCCATCCTTGGCGATCCCGGATCGTTCACCGATGACGAACTACGTGGCGAGTTTGCGAATGCAGCTCTGAATGCGCCGCCGGTAACCCGGAAGGAACCGGCGCCATATCGCCAATGGGGCGAAGGACTTGAAGAACAGGCCGTCGAGCAGATGGAGAATGCCTGCCGTCTGCCGGTTACGGTTGCCGGCGCCCTGATGCCGGACGCGCACGTGGGCTATGGCCTTCCGATTGGCGGAGTGCTCGCAACGGAGAATGCAGTCATCCCTTATGCCGTCGGCGTTGATATCGCCTGCCGAATGAAGATGACGGTCCTCGACCTTCCCATTGATCACCTCGAGAAGAAGGAGGACAAGCTGATCCGCGCACTTGAAAACGAGACACGCTTCGGAATCGGCGCGTCTTTCAAGAAGCGTCGTGACCACGACGTGATGGACGAGGATTGGAACGTCACCCCGATCACGAAGAAGTTTCGAGACAAGGCATGGTCTCAGCTCGGGACCAGCGGAAGCGGCAACCACTTTGTGGAATTCGGCCGCTACACGCAGGCTGAGGATTCTCCGGAACTCCGTGCGGGCACCTACGTTGCGCTCTTGAGCCACAGCGGCAGCCGTGGAACGGGCGCACAAGTGTGCAATCACTACAGCCGCATTGCGATGGACGAACACGCCGAGCTGCCACGTGAGTTGATCCACCTTGCCTGGCTGGGCCTGGATTCCTCGGCTGGAGCCGAGTATTGGGAAGGCATGAACCTGATGGGGCGCTACGCTGCGGCCAACCACGCCTGCATCCACCGTCACGTGGCGGAGCACCTCGGTGTCGGAGTCCTCTTTGATCTCGAGAACCACCACAACTTTGCGTGGAAGGAATCGCACATGGTCGATGGTGAGCGTCGTGAAATGATCGTGCATCGCAAGGGCGCGACGCCCGCCGGCGATGGAGTGATGGGAATCATTCCGGGTTCCATGGCCACGCCTGGATTTGTGGTGCGCGGCAAGGGAAGCACACCTTCACTCGAGTCTGCATCACACGGCGCCGGTCGCGTGATGAGCCGCAAGAAGGCTTCGAAGAAGTTCAAGTGGTCGGACGTGGACAAGGTCCTCAAAGATCGCGGTGTGAAACTGATCTCCGCCGGGCTCGACGAGGTGCCGGGTGTTTACAAGAACATCCACGAAGTCATGCTGGCACAGACCGACCTGGTGGAGGTCGTGGGCCAGTTTGATCCGAAGCTGGTCAAGATGGCGCCACATGGTGAGCGTCCGGAGGATTGAGTGGGAGATGGAAGTTGGAAGTTGGAAGGCCGATCCCGTATTCAGCCCGGACTGACGAAGGAGGCCTGAGTGTATTGAAGAGTTTAATGAGGGCTGAAAGCCTGATCCATAAGGGATCATAAATACATTCTTATGAATCGGTCCTTCAGACTTCCACAAACTGAGCGACAGGTTCCCAGGCATTCTTCAGGTCGGACTGGGCTGTTATCAGGCCGGCCCGTTTGGCCTGAATTGATTCTTCATCGCCCGCATACTTGGCAGGCACCTGATATTGCCCGGCGCTTTTGCTTCCTCGTAGGCTTCCCGCATCAGCGATGAAGGCACTGGTCACAGGCAGTTCCGGGCACCTTGGTGAAGCATTGGTTCGAGTGCTTCGCAGGCAGGGCGAAGATGTTTGCAGCATCGATCTGCTGGAATCGCCATTTACCACAGCCACAGGTTCCATTCTGGATCGCGATCTGGTGGAGGAATGCATGGAGGGCGTGGATGCTGTGTTTCATTCTGCCACGCTGCACAAGCCCCACGTCGGCACGCATTCCAAGCGAGAGTTCGTCGGCACCAACATCACCGGAACGCTGACGCTATTGGAAGCCGCTGTGCGAGCGGGCGTGAAGGCGTTCATTTACACCAGCACCACGAGTGTGTTTGGTGATGCCATGAAGCCAGGCCCGGATGATCCCTCGGTCTGGGTCACGGAGGATATCGATCCCGTTCCCAAGAACATCTACGGCGTCACCAAAGCTGCTGCGGAGGACCTGTGCCATCTCTTCCATCGACGGCACGGGTTGCCGTGTATCGCTTTGCGAACCTCTCGCTTCTTTCCGGAAGAGGATGACGATGCTTCAAAGCGGGAGTCTTTCGATCCGGACAATCTCAAGGTGATCGAATATCTCCATCGACGCGCGGATATCGACGACATGGTCAGCGCACATCTCGCAGCGGCAAACCGGGCAGCCGCCATTGGCTTTGGCTGCTTCATCATCAGCGCCACCACGCCTTTCGATCAATCGCACCTGAGAGATCTGCGTGGCAATGCCGGCTCGATCGTTCGCGAGCTGGTTCCGGATGTTCACGATGTCTTTGAATCACGCGGCTGGAAAATCCCGAACGACATCGGTCGCGTTTATGTGAATGAGGCTGCGCGCCAACACTTGGGGTGGGCTCCAAATTACGACTTTGCCCAAATCATTCAGCGATTGGCCGGAGGTGGAGACTACCGAAGTGACCTGACAAGGCAGGTGGGAGTGAAAGGATATCACGCTGAGACATTCGCGAACGGTCCGTATCCGGTGACCGACTGAGCCCACGGAATCGGTTTACTCGATAGCCGAACCGACAACTGGCGTCCGGTCAGCTGAATCACGAATGCTGCCAACCGCGGTCGGCCAGAATTTCCTGGCCAGTGACAGCACTGCTGAGAGAACTCGCGAGGAACACGGCAACATTTGCGATCTCACGTGGTTGCAGCAGGGTGGCGATGCATTGCCGTTCGCGCAGCATGCGTTTGATTTTCGGCGTTACGAATTGCTTCAACTGACGATCCGTCATGATCCATCCGGGCGAGATGGTGTTCACCCGGATGCCTTTGGGACCCAGCTCGCGCGCGAGGGAACGAGTGAAGGATATGATGCCACCTTTACTGGCCACGTAGGCGGTCATTTCAGGTGGTGCGTTGTGGAAGGTGATGCTGCTGAAGTTGATGATCGACGATCCCTTCGGCATGTGCTCGTTGGCCGCACGGCTGGTCAGAAAACAGGAACGAAGATTGCGGGCGATCAAGGTGTCCCAATCGTGGACCGACATGTCATTCAGGGGAATGCGTGGATCACAGGCCGCGTTGTTGATCAGGACATCGATGCGACCGTGCGTCTTGGCGACCGCGGCAATCCAGCTGTTGACCTGCCTTTCCTTCAACAGATCGACCTTTCGAAACAGTGGCTGCCTGTCGTTCCCGGCGCAGACTGATTCAGCCGCTACAACATCAACGTCGCAGAAGCAGACTTGAGCACCTTGCGCGGTGAACGCCTTCACCATCGAGGCGCCAATGCCATTGGCACCTCCGGAGATGATTACGACCTTGTCCTTCAGGTCGTGGAAAGTCGCTTCCATGCGGATCACGAAACGTGTGCACCGATCGCCTCGGTGTACATCGCGTATACCGACGTGCTCGCGGTCATGAACAGCCGGTTGCGTTTCTTGCCGCCGAAACAGACGTTGGAGCATATCTCCGGCAGATGGATCTGACCGATGCGCTTGCCCTGCGGGTTGAAGACGTGCACACCGTCATAACCATCACCCACCCAACCGGCGCTCGCCCAGATGTTGCCGTCCTTGTCGGCGCGGATGCCATCGGCGCCCCCATGTCCGATGATCTTCTTGCCGGGATTCTTGGGATCCGGATATTCGAGTTCCATCGAGGCGAAGTTGCGCGGGTTCTTGAGGCCGGTGGTTCCGACCAGATCCCACACGCGAATGTGCTTGGGATGACTTCCGCCGGTGTCCGACACGTAAAGCTTCTTGTAGTCGGGCGAGAAACAAAGCCCGTTGGGTTTGTTGATCTCGTCGGCGACCTTCTTGATCTTGCCGGTCTTGTCGTCGAGGCGATAGACGGCTTCCTTCAGGTGGAGCGGTCCCTTGTTCCCCTCGTAATTCATCATGCTGCCGTAGCCGGGATCGGTGAACCAGATGCTGTTGTCTTCCGGATGAACCACCACATCGTTTGGAGCATTGAACGGTTTGCCAGCATATTCCTTCGCCAGAACCGTCACGCTGCCATCCCGTTCATATCGAACCACCTGCCGATGGCCGTGCTGGCAGGAGATCTGCCGTCCCACCCAGTCGAAGGTGTTGCCGTTGCTGTTCCCGGATGGATGGCGGAAGGTGCTCACCGCCCCATTCTCCTCCAGCCAGCGGAGTTGAACGTCGTTCGGAATATCACTCCAAAGCAGATAGCGTCCCACTCCGCTCCACGCCGGGCCTTCGGCCCAGAGCATGACCGGGCTGTGATAGATCCGCTGGATTGGCGTGTTGCCCAGCTTGTATTTGCCGAAGCTCGGATCGAGCGCAACGATGTCCGGGTCCGGATAGCGGGTCGGAATCACTCCGGTCCAATCCCGGGGCGTTGCGCCAAAAGTTCGGGCGGCAATGGTCGCCATCACGGCTGCGCCGGCCCGCGTCAGGAACTTACGCCGGCCCGGATCAAAGGTCTCGTTCTCGAACGCTTCTGCCACCTCAGGGTGAATCTGGGTATTCCGCATGCGCACGAGCTAAGCGGAAGAAACGGGTTTCTCAAGCTGGAATTTGCAGTCGAATCTCACCCCCAACAGAGCCGGACCGAGGGCTCTCAGATTCCTCAACAAAAAATTTGTGCAATAAATGCCCCTCCTTATACTTCCAATCCTCCAACCAAGCGCCCCGCCACCGAGTGGTGATCGGAGCATCCAGTTGAAGAACACAGTAATACAAGCAGCTACATGAAAAAACTCATCGCACTCGCGACCGCATTCGTACTCGCCTCCACGGCCGCCATGGCCGGGGAATTCCCTGACATCAGCATTACCGAGCTCGAGAAGAAGATCGAAGCCGGCAAGGTCACCGTCATCGACGTGAACGGCGCCAAGTCCTTCAATTCTCGTGGACACATCCCCGGAGCGATCAACTTCGCCAAGGTTGGCAAGAAGCTCTCCGGCGCACTTCCCAAGGACAAGGACTCCTTGATCGTTGCATACTGTGGCGGACCGAGCTGCAAGGCTTACAAGCGCGCTGCCTCTGCTGCCGAAAGGTTGGGCTACACCAACGTGAAGCACCTCTCCGCCGGTATCTCTGGCTGGCTCAGCGCCGGCAAGAAGGTCGAAAAGGGTGGCAAGGCCAACTGATCAGTCACTTATCCCACAAACGCTCCGTCGCAAGACGGGGCGTTTTTTTGTGCCGAACGTAGCGGTGCCCTCTGAGCCGCCAAGTGAGTTCGTCGATGTGGTTCTTTACCGCAACCTGCTGAGATAAAGACAGGGATGAGGACAAAGATTAAGAAACTGCCGGAGCGTCACAGGCAGGCCGCAAGTGCCAGGAACTATAACAGCCGGCCCTGCTTCGGTTTGTGTCCGGATAGCTTGAGCCGGTCGTAGGCCAGCTCGGTTGCAACCCTGCCTTTGGGCGTGCGGTTCAGGTAGCCCTCCATGATGAGGTAAGGTTCGTAAACTTCTTCGATCGTGTCTGATTCCTCGCCGACCGCAACCGCCATGGAACTCAAGCCGACCGGGCCACCTCCAAATTTCACGATGATCGTCTCGAGGATGCGCTTGTCCATTTCGTCCAGACCGTGCGCGTCGATCTCGAGCATGCCCAGTGCCTTGTCCGCGGTGTTCTTGTTCACGCTGCCATCGCCTTTCACCTGTGCGTAGTCGCGCACGCGACGCAGGAGGTTGTTGGCAATGCGCGGCGTTCCACGACTGCGATTGGCGATCTCGGCCGCGCCCGCACCATCGATCCAGACGTCGAGCAATCGCGCAGCCCGTTCCACAATGCCCTGCAAATCCGCGCCCTGATAATAGTCCAGGCGCTCACGGATGCCGAAGCGCGTCAGCATGGGTGAAGTGAGCAAGCCGCTTCGCGTGGTGGCTCCGATGAGCGTGAACGGCGGAAGGTTCAGGCGCACACTGCGCGCGTTCGGTCCCTGGTCGATGATGATGTCCAGTTTGAAGTCCTCCATCGCCGGATAAAGATACTCTTCGATCGTTTTCTGCAATCGGTGGATTTCGTCGATGAAGAGCACATCGCCTTCTTCGAGGTTGGTCAGCAGTCCCGCAAGGTCTCCCGCCTTCTCGATCGTGGGGCCGCTGGTCGATTTCAGGTTGGTGCCCATCGCCTTCGCGATGATGTTTGCCAGGGTGGTCTTGCCGAGACCCGGCGGACCGGAGAGGAGAATATGATCTATCGCATCTCCGCGTTGCCGGGCCGCCTGCACCGCGATTTCCAGCCGCTCACGCACCTTTGGCTGCCCGGCGAAATCGTCGAAGATCTGCGGACGAAGAGTGACCTCGAAGTCCGAATCGGGCTTGGTCAACACATCTGAAATCATCCGCTCTGCCATCGCGACTCAGCATGTGTGAATTGCCGGCGTGCGGCAAGATCGTTCGCAGAATCGCTCGCCCAAACGCGCGATGTTGTGTAATCCCCCTCGCATGATCACCAAATTCGCGTTCGTCGGTTTTCGCCATCCTCACATTTTTGACATGTACCAGCGTTGTCGCGAAAGGGACGACGTCGAAATTGTCGCGTGTTGCGAGGAGGATGCTTCGACTCGATCGGAACAGGCTTCCCGGGACGATCTTGAGATCACGCATGAGAGTTTTGCGGCCATGCTGGAGGAGACTGAATGCGACGTGGTTGCCGTGGGAGACAGCTACGGACTGCGGGCCGATCGAATCATTGCCGCGCTCGAACGCGGCCGCCATGTGATCAGCGACAAACCGATCTGCATTTCGTTGGCGGAACTCGACCGGATCGAAGAGGTCGCCAAGCAAAAGAACTGCATCGTGGGCTGCATGCTGGACATGCGCGATCTGCCGGTCTTTCTGGGTTTGCGCGAACTCATCAAGCAGGGAGAAATCGGTGAAGTGCAGGCGATCAGCTTCGATGGCCAGCACCCGTTGAACTATGGCAAACGCCCGATGTGGTATTTCGAGCCGGGCATGCATGGCGGGGTGATCAACGACATCGCAGTACACGCGCTGGATTTCATTCCCTGGGCGAGCGGCCTTGCGATCAGGGACCTGAACGCCGCTCGAGGTTGGAACGGGACCGTGCCGCAACATCCGGATTTCCAACAATGCGGCCAGGGCATGCTGACGCTCGAGAACGGGGCAGGTGTCATCTTCGATGTCTCGTATCTCACCCCGGATTCCATCGGCTACACGATGCCCATCTACTGGCGGTTCACGATCTGGGGTGCGGATGGCGTTCTTGAAGCAGGGTTCAATACTCCGCAAATCACGATTTTCAAGAATGGCGAAGACGCGCCACGGCCAGTCGAGCTTCCTGCCGGAAAACCGGGTTCGTATCTCGAATCGTTCCTGCAGGAGATCAACGGTGGCACCGATCTTCACCTGTCATCGGCCGATGTTCTCAAAGCCTCGCGGATCTCTCTTGAGGTGCAGGCCTTGGCGGACCGAAGCGGATAGGCATGTTCGAATCTCCAAACTACAGATGGTGGCGGAGCAGCGAGCGTGTGCGAGCAGCATTTCGCGATCAAGATTCTGATCGCCACTGCATTCTTCGAGCAGGGGCCAACTGAATCAAGGCAGCCTGAACTTCGCCACTCCGATGTGCGCCCGCAGGCTCGCGTTGCGCTTCTTGGAGCCGAAATACCAGAGCCAGATTTCGTTGTTGTGAATCAGCACAGCCGGACCTTGGACGGACCACGCATCCCACTGGCCGTTGCGAGGTTCGAGAATCGGGTTGTTCGGGTTGCGTTCCCAATGAACACCGTCCTCGCTGTAGGCATGACCGATGGCACCGCGTTGCTGATCCACCCCTTCGTTGTACTCCCAACTCCCGAAGTAGAAACAGTGATAGCCGTGATGCGGATCGGCGATCACGTGCACGTGGCTGACCCACAACTCGTCCCAAGCGCCTTCCGGTCCCTTGTCGAGCACTGGCTCGGCTTCCCGCTCCCATTCGATGCCATCCTTCGAGGTCGCATATCCCATGCGAAAGGTCGGAAACTTGCCGGTGGTCCACATTCCCAAACCGACATACCACATCTTGAAGAGCTTCTCTTCATCGTCATAAATCACTGAAGGTTCAAGCACTCCGCCGACGCTGAGGACCTCGGGCTTGGAAGGATCCCGTGCGGATGGTTTTTCCCACTCGTACTTCTCCGCGAGGACGGGACTGCTGCCATGCTTCTTCCATTTGATTCCGTCCTCGGACGTTGCCAGACCAATCGCAAAGGTCGTGCTGCCTTCCGGCGGCCGATCACCGACGTAGTAGAGATGATACTTCCCGGATGGTGTATGAAGAACTGACACCGTCTCCACGCCAATCGCATCCCAACCACTCCGATTCGGACTCAGCAGATAGCGCGGCTCCTTGCCGGAGTCATCCGTCGCACTCGTCCAGGTCAGACCGTCAGGGCTTTCGGAATGACACGTGCCCAATGTAAAACTCCCGTCACCAAAAACCGCTCCCGCCGTGAACCACATTCGAAAACGATCTCCGTCTCGCATGACAAATGGATCACCCAACAAATCAGTTGGAATCAGGTTCTCGCCCTTCGAAGTCCCGACCGGTCCGTCACCCACTCTCAAGAACGGACCGGGAAAGCGAATCAGCGGTTCGCCTGGCTTGGGTTCCCGGGCCGCAATGGCCGGCTTGCTCTCCGCGGAATTCGATGGACGCGGTGCGGGTGAATACTCACGATTGTCGTCCTGCTTCTCCAGATGCTCCATCCATCCGCAAAAGGCACAGAACATTCCTATCGACACAATCCAGAACCATCGGTTTTTGGGCAGTTTCATTGGTAATTTGAGTTGAGTTGATGACACTGCGGTCGCGCGATCTGTTTCAACTGATTTGACGAAATCCACTTGAAAACTCAGCGGTCCTCACAGCTGTGAATACGATCCGTTGCCTTCGCGTTTCTTGCTAAACGCACTTGCCCGCGCCTATCCTTTGTCCCATGCCCACCGAGACAAATCTCAAGCCTTGGACCGTCAGTGCCTCCAAGTATCTGATTCAGGATCGATGGCTCTGCATGCGCGCGGATACCTGTCTCACGCCCACCGGGGTGAAGGTCGATCCCTTCTACGTGATGGAGACGCCGAACTGGGTGCACATCGTGGCGATCGATGACCAGAACCGCCTGCTCGTCACCGAACAATACCGGCACGGCTCCAAGCGCATGCATCGCGAGATTCCCGGTGGCGTGATCGATTCGGAAGATTTCTCTCCACTGGATGCAGCCAAGCGCGAACTCGTCGAGGAAACGGGGTGCACCGCGGAACGATTTGAACAATTGCCGACGGTCTGGGCAAACCCTGCGCGGCAGAACAACCGCATCTACACCTACATCGCCCACGGCACCCGGGTTGTGTCTGAGCAAAAAATGGATGAAGCGGAGGAGATCAAGTTTGAGTTCGTGGACTTCGACCAGATTCTCGAAGAGATCGACCGTGGCGAGTTTTCCCACGCGTTGTTGATCAGCAGCGTCCTTACGGCAGAGCGCAGGTTGAGGCAGGAACAGGGATGAGTTTTTTGAACCACCAATGAAGGCCGAAGAGAACCGACTGAAGCCCGAAGAACTACGCAGCCATCGCTGGCTGGGGCCGGATGATCTGCGTTCCTTCGGTCATCGTTCGCGACAGAAGCAATCGGGATTCAACACCGAGGAGTTTGCGGGCAAACCGGTCATCGGCATTCTAAACACTTGGAACGACCTCATCTCCTGTCACGCGCACTTCAAGCAGCGGGTCGAGGAAATCAAGCGAGGCGTCTGGCAGGCCGGTGGTTTTCCGGTGGAGATTCCCGTCATGGGCATGAGCGAGACGTTCATGAAACCCACGTCGATGTATTATCGAAACCTGCTGGCGCTTGAGACCGAGGAAACCCTGCGGACCTATCCGATCGATGCGACCGTGCTCATGGGCGGATGCGACAAGACCACTCCCGCCCTGTTGATGGGCGCTGTCAGTGCAAACATTCCGGCGATCTTCATGCCCGGCGGCCCCATGCAGCGGACGAGCTGGCGGGGCGGACCCTTGGGAAGCGGCAGTGATGTCTGGAAGTACTGGGCTGAACGCGGAGCGGGTCGTCTGTCCTGCGACGACTGGTGCGATCTGGAAAGTCACATCGCAGCCTCGCCCGGACATTGCATGACCATGGGAACGGCATCCACGATGACCTCAATCGCTGAAGTGCTGGGCTTTTGCCTGCCCGGCGCGGCTTCCATTCCCGCAACACATTCGGGACATTCCCGGATGGCCTCTGCCACGGGAAGCCGGGCCGTGGAGATTGCATGGCAAAATCTGAAACCGCGCCAAATCCTCACGGCACGTTCGGTCGATAATGCGATCACCGCATTGATGGCACTTGGTGGATCGACCAACGCGATCATTCACCTCATCGCGCTTGCGCGCCGGGCCGAAGTTCCGCTCACGCTGGATCGGTTCGATGAGATTTCCGAACGGGTTCCCGTCATCGCCAACATCCGGCCGGCCGGCAAATACGTCATGCCCGATTTCTTCGAGGCGGGCGGGCTGCGCGGATTGCTTGGTCGCATCAAGGATTTGTTCGATCTCGCATGCCCGAATGTCGCCGGCACGAACCTGGGTGAAGCCATTGGTGTTGCCGATGTCTACGAGGATGACGTCATCCGCCCACGCGACAATCCACTTTGTGAAAGCGGAAGCCTCGCTGTTCTGCGCGGCAATCTTGCCCCGGATGGAGCGGTCATCAAACCGCCGGCGGTCGAACCACACCTGCTCGAACATCGCGGCCCTGCGGTGGTGTTCAAGAACTATCCCGACCTCAAGGCCCGCATTGATGATCCCGCACTGGCGCTGACCAAGGACCACGTCATCGTGCTGCAAAGCGCCGGTCCTCTCGGCGCGCCGGGCATTCCCGAATGGGGCATGTTGCCGATCCCGAAGTATCTCCTCGAACAGGGCGTCCGTGACATGGTGCGCGTTTCCGATGCACGAATGAGTGGCACGAGTTACGGTGCGTGTGTCCTGCACGTCTCACCCGAATCACACAGCGGTGGACCGCTCGCACTCGTGGAGGACGGCGACATGATTACACTGAACGTGAACGAGCGCGGCATCGACGTGGATATCTCGGATGAAGAAATGGCTTCACGCCGGGCTGCGTGGAAGCCACCGGAAAAACGTTTCAGCCGCGGCTACGGCCGCTTGTATTTCGACGAAACCACACAGGCGCATGAAGGCTGCGATTTCCGTTTCCTCCACGCGGATGGAAGTACAGACCCTGACCCCGAGATTTATTGATCAAGAATGCACACCACCGAAATCACTTCAGAAATCCTGAACAACTCAGTCATCGCCGTTCCACCGCTGGCGCGAAATCCCGATCTCACCGTCAACGCGGACGAGAACCGCAAAATTGTGGATCACATTGAGAAAGGTGGAATCTCGACTCTTCTCTATGGCGGCAATGCGAATTTCTATCACCTCCGCCCCAGTGAGTTCGAACCGCTCATCGGTACACTCGCGGACATCGCCGGCGAAGATACCTTGGTGATTCCATCCGCAGGTCCCGCATACGGCACGCAGATGGACCAGGCGAAAATCCTGGCACAGTCGAAGTTTCCCACCGCGATGGTCTTGCCGGCGGAAGGCATCATGACCGACGCCGGACTTCTCACCGGCTTCCGTCACTTCGTCGAGGCGATCAGCCGGCCGGCTGTTCTCTACATCAAGCGTGAGGGATACATCACCCCGCGCGGCGCGGCTCAACTCGTCAACGACGACCTCGTCTCGTTTATCAAGTATGCGATCGTCCGCGAAGACACGGCGCAGGATGAATTCCTAGATGAACTCGTCCAGCAGGTGGATCCTTCAAAGATCGTCAGTGGAATCGGCGAACAACCTGCGGTCACCCACCTTACCCAGTTCAACCTGACCGGATTCACCGCGGGATGCGTATGCGTACGGCCGGATCTCTCCCAGGAACTGCTGGGGGTCATCAAGGCCGGCAAGCTCGACCGCGCCGCTGACATCCAAGCCATCTTCAAACCACTGGAAGATCTGCGCAACGGCATCAACCCGATCCGCGTGTTGCACGCAGCGGTCCAACTTGCAGACATCGCCGAAACCGGGCCGCAGATGCCCCTGCTGTGTGGCTTGAACGACGAGGAAAGCGCGCAGGTGAAGGAAGCGGCCAAAAACCTGCTCAGCGCATGAGTCTAACCCAAACCGAATTGGGGATTGCTCTGATTACTGTCGACCGCGGGGTTTCTTGTGCAGTCCTCGGTTGCGACGACAATTGATCAACAGATATTTTCCCATCCAACAACGCTGACTTGGAACAACCCTCACCGCGCAACTAACATCGCGCCATGTTGTATCCGCTGACCTTCAAACCCATCCTCATGGAACGCGTCTGGGGCGGCCGACGCCTCGGATCGATGTATGGGAAGGAGTTGCCCGCCGAAATGCCCATCGGCGAATCATGGGAAGTCACCGATCGCCCCGAAGGGGTCAGCGAAATCAAGAATGGCCCGCTCGCTGGAAAAGACCTTCGCTGGTTGATGGAGAATCGTCGAGACGAACTCCTTGGATCGGCGCACGATTACGACGGCCGGTTTCCGTTGCTGATCAAGATCCTGGACGCCAGCGACAAGCTCTCCTTGCAGGTCCATCCGCCTGCTCACAAGGCCGCGGAGATGAACGGCGAACCGAAGACTGAGATGTGGTACGTCGCCGATGCCACATCCAACGCAGACGTCTTCGTCGGATTGAAGAACGGAGTCACGCCCGAGCAGTTCCGCGAAAAGGTGGACAATGGATCAGTTGCCGAGTGCTTTCATCGAATCGAAGTATCCAAGGGTGACGTGATGTTCCTTCCCAGCGGCCGTGTTCACGCGCTTGGTGCGGGAAGTGTGATTTTTGAAATTCAGCAAAACTCCAATACGACCTATCGCGTGTTTGATTGGAATCGCGTCGGACGCGATGGCAATCCGCGCGAGCTGCACATCGAGCAGGCGATGGAGTCGATTGATTTTCAGGATTTCGAACCAGGCTTGGTGGGCGATGGGTTCAGCGGGGAACCGGTTGGCCGAAGGCCGCTGGTGGAAGACCCCTTGTTCACGGTGGAGAACTTCAGGGCTTGCGCTGGTGAATCGATGGTTCCAAGCGCCGGGCAATGCCATGTGATCGCGTGTCTCAGCGGGGAGCTTTCCATTGAAGATGCTGTAAGTTTGAAGCCGGGCGAGTTTTGTCTGCTTCCGGCCTGCCTGGAGTCCGCGAAAATCAAGGCAGCCTCAGATTCCGAATGGCTTATGGCCACGCCGGGAGAATAGTTCCTGTACGTTTTCCAGGATCTATTGGACGCGCCCAAACTTCTTCTCCAACTCCCCCATGCTCATCTCGATCAAGGTCGGGCGGCCGTGAGGGCAGGTGTAAGGCATGCGACAATGTCGAAGGTCGTTTACCAGGTTGTCCAACTCTGCATCGGCCAGGGGATCATTGGCCTTCACGGCGTGTCGGCAGACCGTCTTGGCCACCATGTCTTCGCCGAGGCGCATGCTGTTCACGCCATCGCCCGCGGCTTTGAGTTGATCGATCATCTGAAGGGTGAACTGCTTCGGATCGGGCACCTTGATGAACGGGGGCAGCGCCTCAAGCAGGAACGTGCGTTCGCCAAACTCGTTCAGTTCCACACCCATCCGATTGAGATGCGCCA
Source organism: Verrucomicrobiales bacterium (assembly GCA_002715965.1). GTDB lineage: Bacteria > Verrucomicrobiota > Verrucomicrobiia > Limisphaerales > JAYPXF01. The sequence goes on from PBAL01000076.1 coordinate 19,699, forward strand.
TTTGTGAACGAACGAACTCGGTATCGCGCGCTGAGAGTTCAATCGTTTCAGGGAGCAGCAATCTCTGTGACGGTGCGTTTTCATTCTTCTCCATGCGCTCCAGCATCTGCTCAAAAAGGATGCGTTCGTGCGCGGCGTGCTGGTCCATCAAAACCATGCCGCGATCCGATTCGAGCACGACATAAAGCCGGCCGATCACGCCGACCAGGCGAAGCGGAACAGCAAGCAATGGAACGGGGTGGAGCGGAGTCTCCAGTGGTTCGACCCGTGGATCATCCGGCAACGGTTCTCGCGCCGGCGTGGAGCATTCCGAGTGCGGCTGAGTTGCAGGCGCGCGGTTGAACCCCACGGGCAGAGTTTCCTGCCTCGCCGGCGCCGGCCAATCCGGTTTGGTTTTCGTGCCGGGAAACAGATCCGGCGCATGCGGGACTGAAACCGGCTCGGCAACCGGAAAACCAATCTCAGTCGTGTGTGTGTTGTCCAACGGGGAATCACCGGGAGTGATTGCCTGGCGCTCGGTGTGAAAACGCATCAGCGCCTCGCGAACGGCATCGGCGACAAACTTCCGGACCTTGCGTTCCTGGTGAAACTTCACTTCGCGCTTGGCCGGGTGAATATTTACGTCGACCTCCATGGGATCGATCTCAAGGAAGAGACAGCAAACCGGAAAACGACCTTTCATCAAGGCAGTGTGATAACCTTCGATGAGTGCCGCGTTCATGCCGCGGTTTTCGACCGGCCTGCGATTGACGAAGAGGTTCTGGTCAGAACGCGTTGATCGGGAAACGCCGGGAGCACCAATGAAACCCCAGAGTCGCAGGTTACGAATCTCGGTTTCGGTCACGTATTCTTCCTCTGCCGGGTTCCGGACCTTGACCTCGTAGTGTCCGGAATGATCGAGCGAAAGCAGCTTCAGGTCGTTGCCGTGCAGATTGCGAATGCGCTCCTTCAGGCAATCGGCCTCCCCGTCGTGTTTGACCGCCGGAAGCTGAATCGTTGTGCGACCATTTTGAATCAGCGTGAAGGCGATGCGCGGATGAGCCAGGGCAGCGAGTGTCAGGTAGTGCTGGACGTGCGCACGTTCAGTCTCTTCCGTCCGCAGGAACTTCCGACGCGCCGGGATGTTGAAGAACAGCTGGCGCACCTCGATGGACGTTCCGATCGGAGCGCCCGCGGATTTGACGGCCTGAATCTTCCCGCCGTTGATAATAACTTGAGTCGCTTCTTCACTCTCCCTCTCGCGCGTCGTAAGCGTGAAGCGGCTCACGCTCGAAATGCTCGGCAGCGCTTCGCCACGGAATCCCATCGTCCCGATCTCAAACAGATCCGACGCCTGTCGAATCTTGCTGGTTGCGTGTCGTTCGAGGCACATCAGGGCATCGTCCTTGTTCATGCCCAGGCCGTCGTCGGTGACGCGAATCAGGCTGCGACCTCCGGCCTGGGTTTCCACCGTGATGCGACCGGCCTCCGCGTCGATGCTGTTCTCAACCAGCTCCTTGATCACGCTCGCGGGCCGCTCAATCACTTCGCCCGCGGCGATCTGGTTGGCGACCTGCTCGGAGAGCAGTTGGACCCGGTTCATCGCGGGAAGCGTAAAGAATCGATTCGCGACTGGGAGGAAAAGTTACTCACGCCGAACGGCTCTCAAGAAACAGGCGCAGTCCTTCCAAGGTCAGCCGCGGATCCACCGACGCGATCTCGGGAATCTTGGCCGCAATCTTGCCGGCGTAACCACCCGTGGCAATCACGGGCAGGCAGGTGGAGCCAAGTTCCGTTTGAAGACGTCGCACCAGTTCCGAGATCAATCCGCGATAACCGTGCACGGCCCCGGCGAGCATTGCCTCACGTGTGCTCTTTCCGATGACGCTTTGCGGTTCCTCGATTTCAATACGGGGAAGGAGCGCCGTCTTTTCGTGAAGATAATCCGTCATGGCCGAAACACCGGGTGCGATGATTCCACCGACGTAACACCCGCGGCTGTCAACCACGTCAAAGGTCACCGCCGTGCCGAAATCCACCACGACCGATGGCGCGCCCAGGCGATGGTAGGCCGCGATTGCGTTCGCCAATCGGTCCGGTCCGATGCTGGCAGGCTCGGGATAATCCAGCCCCACACCGGTCAAGTTCATGTGCGTCAATTCCTCCGCGTGAAATCCGAAGGCCTGTTGCAGCGCGACCTGCATCACCGAAGTACGATCGGGAACGACGCTGCAGATTGCCGCGCACTTGATCTGGTTGCCGAACCCGCGCAAGTGTTCCTCAATCTCAGGCACGGTCGAGCCGTGCGTGGCGATCGTCGTCTGCGATACCACCATTTCATCGTCCGCCAAACCGACGTGCGTGTGGGTGTTGCCGATGTCGAGCAGGATCTTCATTTCTCCACCACGACGTCCCCGCCGATGATGCGTTCCAGGCGGCCGTGCGAAGTGCGCACCATCAGCGAACCGTCCACATCAAGGGATTCCGCGCGCCCGGAGATTCTCTGGTCACCGATCGAAATGGAAACGTTCTTGCCCAATGTCACACACTGGTTCTCCCATTCCTCGGCGAGTTCCCGGAATTGTCCCGCAACGATGCGCGAGTAGTCATGGTCCAACTCTTCAAGCATGCGGGCCGCGAGCGCCGGGCGATCGATCTTCTTGCCGGCGACCATTCGCAGTGAGGTGGCGATTCCGAGAAGTTCGGGAGGCAGTTCCGAGGCGCTGAGATTCACATCCACCCCAATCCCGACCACGAGATACTTGATGCCGTCCAGTTCGGCGCTCATTTCCGTCAGAATCCCGGCGATTTTTTTGCCGTCGATCAGAAGGTCGTTTGGCCACTTGATCTCCACTTTCCGATCGATCACCGAACTGATCGCCCGCGCGAGCGCGGTGGCCGTGGACACCGTGATCTGCGTGGCGGATTCAGTGCGAAGATTGGGGCGGAGAAGAATCGAAAACCACAGGCCCTTCTTTGCCGGCGAAACCCAGCGCCGTCCCATGCGGCCGCGGCCACGCGTCTGTGTTTCCGCAAACACAACGACGCCTTCCGGGGCACCGTCCCGCGCGATCTTTTCGACGATGTCATTGGTGGAAGCGGTTTTGTTGAAAACGCGGATTTCACGGCCAATGGTCTTCACCGGTTTCAGTCGTGCCAACAGGTCATCCGCATGCAGTCCGTCCGGTGCCGCGGTCAGTCGATAACCCTGGTGCGGGTTGGCATCGATTTCGTATCCCACCAAACGCAGAGCCTTGATGCGCGCCCAGATTGCCGCGCGACTCACCCCGGCCTGCTCCGCCAGATCGGAACCGGAAACCGTTTCCGATTCCCGAAGTGATTTCAGGATGAGGGTGTCCAGCGTCACGTCAGTCGATGAAGTCGAGTCCGATGTCCACGGCGCGGACGGAATGAGTAATGGCGCCGACTGAAACAAAATCCACACCGGACGCGGCAATTTCGGCAACCGTTTCCAAGGTCACGCCCCCGCTGGCCTCGGTCTTGGCCCTGCCTGCCACCAGCGTGACAGCCTCACAAAGTTCTGCCGGTGACATGTTGTCCAGCAGAATCATGTCGGCACCCGCGTCCACCGCCTGCTCAACCTGAGAAAGTTCATCGGCCTCCACTTCAACCTTCAGCTCCGGGTATTGTTCGCGCGCGCGAGCCACCGCGGCATGGATGGCACTGGGTTGTTCGCTGCGAAGGGCGGCCAAGTGGTTGTCCTTGATCATCACGAGATCAAACAGGCCGAGCCGATGATTCGTTCCGCCACCGCAGGCAACTGCGTATTTCTCAAATCGACGCCAACCGGGCGTCGTCTTGCGTGTATCCAGGATCTCCGCGTCCGTACCTTCGATTTCTTTCACAAACTCACGGGTGGCGGTGGCGATCCCGCTCAATCGTTGCAGAAAGTTCAAAGCCACCCGCTCGCCGGTCAGAATTGAACGCGCCGAACCGGAGATTTCGAGAATGACCTCACCCGCATCACAGTTGTCACCATCGCGTTTCAACTTCCTGCATGAAATCTCGGAATTCAGCTCCCGGAACGCGCACTCAACGAACGCCAGCCCGGCAACCACCATTGCCTCACGCGCGACGAACCGCGCCGAGGCAAGGGCATCCGCCGGGATGGTGGAGTTGCTGGTGGCATCGCCACGTCCCACATCCTCCGCCAACGCGGCTCGCACCGCTGCGGTGATTTCTTCAGCGCTGATCTCAGGCACGGGGGAAGAGTGGAGGAAAGCCCAGAAGCAGGCGAGCTTGGGAATCGATTGCGTGCAAAAACGCACCCGAGGTGAAGCTCCGCACCGACTACGCCAAAACGTCCTGAATGACGTGCCCATGAACGTCGGTCAGCCGGCGTTCGAAGCCGTTGTGGTAATAGGTGAGGCGTTTGTGATCGAGGCCGAGGAGGTGAAGTATGGTGGCGTGGAAATCGTAGATGGTTGAGACGTTCTCCGCGGCCTTCCAACCGAAGGCGTCGGTTGCTCCGTACGAAAACCCCTTCTTTACCCCGGCGCCGGCAAGCCAGCCGGTGAATCCATCCGGGTTGTGGTCGCGTCCGCTCGCGCCTTTCTGAAAGGTCGGCATGCGGCCGAACTCCGTGCACCAGACCACCAGCGTGTCTTTCAACAAACCGCGCTGTTTCAGATCGCGCAACAAGGCGGCCGCGGGTTGATCGAGAACCGGGCCGTGCTTGCTGTATTGCTCGACGATCTTCTTGTGCCCGTCCCAATTGCTCACGCCTTCACCGCCGGTCTGGTAGGCGCCGTTGAAGAGCTGAACGAAGCGAACGCCCTTCTCGATCAGGCGACGGGCGAGGATGCAGTTCTTGGCGAAGGAGGCTTTCAGCGGATTGGTTGCGTCGTCCGCGCCATACATCTTGACGATGCTCTGCGGTTCCGTCGAAAGATCGCTGACCTCGGGAACACTCAACTGCATCTTCGCGGCCAGTTCGTAACTCGAAATCCGTGCGGCCAGCTGGCTGTCACCCGGGTAGTGCGCGAGATGACGTTCGTTCAGGCGCTGGAGAAACCCACGGGTGGCGCGATCAGTCTTGGCATCCACACCTACGGGGCGATCGAGATTTCGAAGCGGTTTGGTGGCATTGAAATCCGTGCCTTGGAACGCGGCTGGCAGGAATCCCGGTCCCCAATTGTTCACGCTTGATTGCGGTGTTCCGCGCGGATCCGGAATCGCAACGTAAGCCGGGAGGTTTGAGTTTTCCGAACCCAATGCCCAGGTCACCCAGGCCCCCATGCTGGGAAAGCCATCGAGGGTGTAGCCGGTGGACATGAAGTTCTCGCCGGGACCGTGCGTGTTGGTCTTGCCGGTGAGCGAATGGACGAAACACATCTCATCCGCCATGTCGCCCAGCATCGGAACAAGATTGGAAACCATCTTGCCGCTCTGCCCGCGCGGATGAAATTCCCAGGGACTTCGCGTCAGGTTGCCCTGATCGCCTTGAAAGGTTTTCAGACCCTCAGCACCAGGCATCGGCTGGCCGTGGCGTTTCAACAATTCAGGTTTGAATTCGAAGGTATCGACATGGCTGCATGCGCCCGAACAGAAGATGACGAGGACGTTCTTCGCCCGGCCGCTGAAATGCGTGTCGCGTGGAGCGAAAGGCTGGCCGGAATCGATCTTCGGACGGATGGGCGAAGCTCCAAGCAGGCCGGATTCCTGAAGAAGGGATGCGAGCGCGATGCCGCTGAGACCGCATGCGGAATCAGAGAGAAAGGTGCGACGATTAAGGAGCGGGTTCATCGGCTGACAGCGTGGGCATGAACGCTCACGCATTGGTTCAGATCTCTGTGTTTATCTGTGGTTAAGGAATAAAGACGAACTCATTCGCATTCAGCATCGCGCGTGCGAATTGCTGGATGCCGATCGATTCAATGAACGCTTTTGCGTCGTCGCGTTCGGCATTCGTTGGCGCTCTTCCAAACGCAAGTTTGTACGCGCGGTTGATTTGATCGGGCACGGATTCGCCAGCGTCTCTTTCCAATCGCTTGGCAAGCAGTTCTGCCTGTTGAACAACAAAGCTGCTGTTCAGGAGATTGAGCGCCTGCAAGGGCGTGGTGGAACGGCTTCGCTTGGCAACGGCCTGGCTGGCGTCCGGACAATCGAATGCTCCGAATACCTGGTCCCGTTCCTGGCGGACTTTCGTCATATAGATCATGCGACGCCAATCCTCGGGCCCATAGCTTTTCTTGGGATGAAAGTGCCGGACGTTTTCCATCTCCACCTCGAAGGCACTGAATCCCGGCCCGCCCATCTTCACATCAAGAACTCCGGTGACCTGCAACATGGCATCCCGGATGCCTTCCGCCTCGATGCGGCGTGAAGGGAAACGCCAGAGCAGGCGGGTCGCCCCATCCAAGGACATGGCCTTGCGGTTCGGCCGGCTGTCCTGTTGCCAGGTTTCCGACGTGAGAATCAATTTGTGAATGTGCTTGAGTGACCAGTCATTGCGCATCAACTCCAAAGCGAGCCAGTCGAGCAGCTCGGGATGGGTGGGCGTTGAACCATTGGCGCCAAAGTCGCTCGGAGTATCAACGATGCCTTCACCGAAATGGAACTGCCAGAGACGGTTGACGATCACGCGCGCGGTGAGTGGATTGGAGGGATTGCTGACCCATTCCGCCAGGGTCTTGCGGCGATCGCGTTCGGGTGCGTCGCGCCGGAGTGAGACCGGCGTCAGTGCGGAAATCATGCCGGGGCTGACCTCTTCCCGTTTCTGGTCCGGCTCGCCGCGATACAGGCGATGCGTCGGTCCGGGCTGTGTGAAGGCGCCGGCGTAAACCTTCACCGGTTTGGCCAGTTGTTCGCGTTGCTTCAGCACAGCATTCAGTCTTGCAAGCGCCTTCCGTCCGTTGGCGGCCTTGGCGGGTGGGTGCGAATCGAAGTCGTAGCTGGGACCGGAGTCCTTGTCGCCCGAACCATAGGCAAGCCGGTCACCGGAGCCGGCGATCTGACGCCACTCCCCGGGCTTGGTTGCCACCTCGATTCGATAGGCGATCGGAATGCGGTCGCTGTATTTCTTTTCCCGATCGCGCGCCCATTCGATGCGATCGATCAGCGTTTCCCGTGGAAGCTCAATCTGCACCCAACCCGAACGTTGGGCAGCGATCCAACTGTAGGAGTTGCCGTACTTGCCGTCGTTGATGTGGGCGAGCTTGTGCTTCGGATGTTTGAAGTCGCCGTTGGAACTCGGCTTGGCACCGGCGCTGGCGCTGGCGACGTTGGTCTTGCCGGAGAAGATTTCGAGTTCGTCGATGCAGGGCTGCGAGCTGCTCGACTGCTCGATGGTGAAGCGGACAAACTTCGCCTTGGTCGGAGGAAAGGTCTCGCGATTGTGCGCGGCAGTAACGGCTTCGCGAATGGTGGGGCGAAGCGGCTTGGTCTTCAGGGCTTCGCCGGTGACCCGTTCAAACAGGACAACATCCGCGGTGATTGCCGTGCCGATTTGTCCGCCGAGAAGTATTAGCGAGTCTCCGCGTTCGAACTTGTGAATGCCGGCATTGTAGAAGCCGCTCCACAAGGCCTTGTTGACGACCTTGCCGGAACCGCCGGCAAACAACTGCTGGTTCACCCGGGCCACGAAGGTTCGCTTTCGAGTGGGAGTCTGGAGCCAGTAGACCGCGTCCTTGGTGTGCGTCGAATAACCCGCGCCCCATGAAAGCCAGACCCGGTAACGTCCTTCCAGATGCGGACGCCAGGCGGCCACTTGCTTGCCGGGCGGATTTGTCCACCAGGTGTATCTGCCACCGCTGACGTTCGGCGCACGCTCGTGCGTGCCCGGATCCTGCGCATAGCCACGCGCTGTTCCTTTCGGATTTGTTCCGTTGCCGCGCGGCTTCAACAGGTGATCGGCCTTCTCATCATCAATCGCCACCATCGCCCCGCTTGACTTGCGAAGGAAGGGGGTGAGCTTGCTTCGCAGCGAGGCGATCTCCTTGTCCAGTGCAGCAATCTTGACCTGCCGTTCCTTCGGTATCGCCAAGTTGCGATCCTTATGTTGAACACCCGCAAAGATTGCCTGCATCGAATAGTAATCCTTCTGGGTAACCGGATCGAACTTGTGATTGTGGCAACGGGCGCAACCCAGCGTGAGTCCGAGGAAGGTGGTGCCCGTCGTGTTGATCATGTCGTCCAGTTCATTCATGCGCTGCATGATGCGGAGATTCGGATCCTGTCCTTTGACCAGGTCGTAAGGGCCGGCGACAAGGAAGCCCGTCCCGATTTCAGACCCGAACACATCGCCGGCGATTTGCTGGCGGACGAATTCATCGTAGCGCTTGTCCGAATTGAACGCGTCGATCACCCAGTCGCGGTAATGCCAGGCGTGAAGGCGTTCGCGATTCGTTTCGAAACCATGCGTTTCGCCGTAGCGCACCAGGTCCAACCAATGCGCAGCCCAGCGTTCGCCGTAGCGCGGGCTGGCGAGAACTTCATTCACGAGTTCGTCCCAGGCGGACCCACCTTGCTCGTTTACAAACGACTCGACTCGTTCCGGGGTGGGAAGCATTCCATGCGTGACCATGAACAACCTCCGGATCAACTTCCGCTTTTCTGCGCGTGGAGACGATTGCAGTCCTCTCTCGGAGAGCTTCGAACGAACGAAATGATCGATCGCATTGGCACCACTCGGAAGGTCCGGTTTCACCACCGGTTGCAGAGACCAATGCGTCAACTGCGGGCGTTCGTTGGCTTCCCCATAGGACGCGGGCGTCTTCGCGCCTTCGTTGATCCAGTCCTTCAAGATCTTGATCTGGTTCTTCGATAGGCGGTCGCCTTTGGGAGGCATCACCAGATCGGCTTCCCGCCCGGAAACCAGTTTTATCAGGTAGCTGTCCTCGGCTTTGCGCGGTTGAATTGCGGGTTCACCGGAATCACCGCCGGCGAGCAGCTTCGATCGGCGGTCTACGCGAAACTCTCCCTTCTGCTGATCCGGGCCATGGCAATCCAGGCAGTGCTCGGCCAAGATCGGTTCCACCTCGCGCCCGAAGTCCACTGCCCGTGAATTCGCGGCCGGCACCAACATGCCAACGACGAGTGCCTGCAAAATTCGAGTGGTCTTGAGTTGGCGAGTTATCACGGGTTGCCAAGAGACGTTTTTATCCCGATCGCAGTCTTCACACAACCGGAGAATTCCATGAATCGGTGGGGAATCGCCCTGAGGTTTTCAAACGGAAAGTAGATTGGCAGAGAGGGTGCGAATCGAACACACCACCCGACAGCGACTGCCGGGACAACGGTTTTGAAGACCGCGGAGGCCACCAGGCACTCATCACTCTCCGACCTGGACGCGGATGACAACACCCAGGCCAATTGCATGCAATGCCAGAGAGCTGAAGTAGGAAATGTTCCCATCCTACTTCTGTGCGATCCACACGCATAATTTGTTCGTGCATTCTCCCAGCTCTCCGACGTAATCGGTAGTGATACAGGAAAAAAGTTCAGTAATGTCAGATTCTTCAATGATGCTTGAGACGGTCATGCGCGCACGTAGGACAGAGAAAGTCATGTGCGACGTTTCCGAACGGCGAGAAGTGCCCCCGGAAATCGAGTCACGCAACAAAGTACTCGTTCTCGAATCTCTTGAGGCAGCCGGATGGGCTCCTTTTCATTATCCGCGCCGGAAGGAAATCCTTGAGCCTTGGCGGGCGCACATCCTGTGGAGCAAGGAAGTAACGCGGGTGACGGACTTCCTGTCCACGGAATTGAAGCTGCAAAATAAACTGCCTCGCCTTTGCGCAGCGTGCAGCGCCTTGGTGCTGGCGACATGGATTCCACAGGAACCGAACGAAGGTGCATCCCGTAATAATGCCTTGGACGCGATGAATGCCGAACACCTCGCAGCTGCCTCGGCCATGGTTCAGAATCTTCTACTGATGTTGACTGCGCATGAAATGGGCAACTATTGGTCGAGCGGGGGTGACCTGGGATCGGCGACCGCGTTCGAGTTCCTTGGGATCCCAGCCGACGAACGACTCCTTGGCGCGATTTTCGTTGAGTATCCCGAGATGAAGGCCGCCAAATTTGACAACAAAGATCGGCAACCAGGCAAGCTTCGGGAGAAGAGAGGCACGGGGTGGATCAAGGAAGTGGTGATTGATTGAGAGCCGTGTAGCGATGGCCTCCGAGCTCCCGAATCAACCATCGTGATTCAGCACGCACTAAACCGACGGCCAAACCGGCTAAAGTTAGTCTCGACTAATAAATTGAATACGGACTAATATTTCAATCGACTTGTTTTTCGCGGCAGCAAATCCTTGATACTGAGATCCAATCTCATTAACTACCCGTCCCCGAACTTCGGTTCGGCTTTCTTATCGTAATGAAATTCGGCCGAAATCTTTGGCATGCATGGAGCGTGATCGTTGTCTTTGTCATTTGTCTCGCTGTATCGGCGGACGATCGCTTGACGGATGCCCGGGCGGCCGTTTCGCAGTGGGTGGATGTGGAACGCACGATTTCGCGCGAAGCAATTGCGTGGAAGGAGAAGAAGACCTTGCTCAACGATCTGCTGCAAGTCGCGCGAACCGAAATCAAGACGTTGAAAGATGGAATCGCAGAGGCAGACAAGGCAACCGGAGCTGCAGAAGAGCGCCGGGCGGATCTGGTCAAGAAGCGCGACGACAACGCGGCCTTGGCGGAAAAGATCGAGACTTTTTTGGTGGGCATTGAGGCAAAGATCAGAAAGCTCGCGCCACGTCTGCCAAAGCCGCTGCGGGACAATGTTCGCCCACTGATGCAGCGCATGCCCGCTGATCCGGATAACACGGAACTCGGCATCGCCGTGCGCATGCAGACGGTGATGGGGATCATCGCCGAAGCGCAGCGCTTTAACACGACGGCCCCCACCGGCGAGGAACTGCACAAAGCGCCAAATGGAGACATGCGTGAGATCCGCACGATTTATTTTGGACTCGGAGCGGCTTATTACGTCTCGGCGGATGGTTCAGACGCAGGCTTTGGCAAGGTGACGCAAGATGGTTGGGTCTGGGAATCCCAGCCAGAATTGGCCGCCACCATCCGCGAAGCCATCGCGACTGCTGAGGGTAAATCACGAGAAGCCCGGTTCTTGTCCTTGCCGGTCTCGACGAAGGAGGTGGAGAAGTGAGTGTTCTCTCGCGAATCGCAAGACGCTCAACCCCACGTAAGGCGGGCAAATTGCCCATCCTACTCCTCGTTGCAGTCAGCCTCCTGTGGGCGTCGGCAAAAGGATCGGCGCAACAGGTTGATCAAATCGCCGGGCAACAACAGGCGAAGCTCGAAGACGCGATTCGGCGATTGAACGAGCAACGGACGAAGATTCAGAACACACAGATTCCCCTCTCGAAATCTCTCAGCGAACTGCGTGTTGAGTCGAAGGCTCTGGAATCCCAGCTCGCTGAACGACGTCGTGTTCGCGACAGCGCGAGTGTGAGTTTGGAACAGCTGCGCGTGCGCGTTGCGGATGGGCGACGCGAGTATGAGTACATCTCCGGCGCGTTGTTCAGCGAATTCGTGTCCTCGTTCAAATCCGCACTTTCGCCAGCGGAAATGACGACCTTTGGCGAAACGATTCGGGAACATGATCTTCTCCTGGAGCGGAGTGAAGCCAGCGAGGCGGAGAAGCTGGACGCATCCTTGAATCTGTTGAGCGAATCGTTGGAACGACTCGATGACCTGCTCGGTGGCAAGACGTATCCGGGCAATGCGCTGACCGGAGATGGAAGGCAGCAAGGCGGAAAGTTCGTGCAGGTCGGCCCGTTGTTGTATTTCGCGTCCGACGCCGGTGAAGCGGGTTGGGTTGAGGAGACCAAAACCTTCCAACCGCGCATGCGTCCGGTCGAAGAAGCAGAAGGCGCGCTGATCAAAGGAGTCGCGACGAGCGGATCCGGATTGTTGCCCATCGATTCCAGCCTCGGGGATGCCGTCGCGTTGGCGGAGACGAAGGAGACTCTTGGCGAGCATCTGGAAAAGGGTGGCATCTGGGTTTATCCGATCGTGGGCTTTGCCGTGATTGCCACGCTGGCTGCGATATTCAAGTTCCTGCAGGTTTTTCTGATTCGGCAACCACAGCCCATGGTTGTTCACGAAATCGTCCGTTTCCTGCGTGATGGCAACAAGGAAGCCGCGCGAGGCCTCGCCTGGGCGCAACCACAACCGGCCGCCGATATGTTGGTGGCCGCCGTGGAGCATTCGGACGAGTCCATCGAGTTGGTGGAAGAGGTGATGTATGAATCCATGCTCAATACGCAACCGCGGCTGGAGCGTTTTTTGAACGTCATCGCCGTGACGGCCGCGACCGCGCCGCTGCTCGGACTGCTCGGAACGGTCACGGGCATCATCAAGACGTTCAAGCTGATGGAGATATTTGGCGCAGGTGATCCCAAACCGTTGATCTCAGGCATATCGGAAGCGCTGATCACGACGGAGCTCGGTCTGGTGCTCGCTATTCCCGCTCTTATCGCCCATGCACTCTTGTCCCGCCGGGTCGCCGGCGTTCTGGCCCGCCTGGAAAAACTTTCCGTAGCGTTTGTCAACGGACTTTCACGTCGTCCAGCCGGTGGAGCGAATCCGCCGTCGCCATCCAATCCACCGCAGAACTCCCCGGTCCCCGCTGGCAATGCACGCTGAAATCGACACGCTTTACGAGGAGGCCATGCTGATCTGGGCCGGCGGTGGCTGGCTGATGGTGCCTTTGGCAGCGTTGACGGTGTTCATGTATTACACCGTGCTCGATCTGTGGATCCGTCTGCAGTTTCACTTCCTGATTCGCAGCGGCGTCCATCGGATGTCAGATTCCGAGATCAGTGCGCGCGCCGGGACCGATCAACCGGCACTCGGTCAATTGATCCTGCACGACGCGGAGAACACAGATGAGGTGAAGCGCCATTTTGTCGAGGTGGAGAACGAATACCTGCCGGCCGTCAATCGCCGGATCAGGTTCCTTGGCATCATCATAACAATTGGTCCCTTGATGGGCTTGCTCGGTACGGTGACCGGGATGCTGTCGACTTTCCAGGGCCTCATCCTTGGTCAAGGCGACAAGTTCCAAAACGTGGTGCATGGAATCTCCGAAGCACTGATCACCACGCAAACCGGCCTCATCATCTCCATCCCGGCCATGGTGATTCTTGCACTGGTCGTTCAACGCCGGAACCACCTGCGTCGCTGCATTGCACGACTCGAACGATTCAACACCTGCCTGATCCTGAAGATCAGTCCGCAAATGACCGCCGAGGCGGCTCCCGCATAAGATGAAGAATCGCAGACTTTTATTTTCTGACGACGCACGCGGGAGCGAGATCAATGTCTCCCCGCTGATCGACATTGTTTTCATCCTGCTCATCTTCTTCATCGTCACCACCGTGTTCGTTGAGGAAACCGGAGTCGAAGTCCAACGCCCTCAGGCGGCATCCGCGACGAACCTGGAGAAGCATTCCATCCTCATCGCCATCACCTCGGATGGGCGCATTGTTTATGGCGGAAACGAAATCGGCGTGCGCGGCGTGCGCGGAATTGTGAAGCGCCTGCTCAAGCAGAAGGAGCAGCCTGTCATTGTGCAGGCGGACAAGGACGCACCCGTTGGCCTGTACGCCCGCGTCCATGACGAAGCCGCGCTGGCCGGGGCCAAACAGATCAATCTCGCAACCCGGAACGAGTGATGCCCGGATCCCTTCCACAATCAAGTTCACGTTGGCCCAGCGTATTTGCGATGCTGGGTGCGCTTGCACTGGGTGTCGGACTATTCCTCATTATTCCGCTCACACAGGCGCTCAATCACGGTGATCTCGATCCGGTGACGTATCGCCAAATGGCGCACGCCGCTCCCCCGCCCCCACCGCAGATGCCTCCTCCTCCCGAGGAAGAAAAGGCCTACGAAGAAGAGGTAAAACCTGAGCCACCCAAGCTCGAGCACCAGTTGAACGAGGTGCCCATCCAGCAGCTTTCCCTGAGCCTGAGTCCCGGCATGGGCGTGGCATTGCAGATGGGCGTGCCGAGCATGCCCAAGGTGCAGAAGGTCGACACAGTTGGTGAAATCGAAAAAATCTTCAACTTTGACGAACTGGCCCAGCCACCCACGGTGATCAACAAGGGCATGATCTGGGTGGAGTTTCCACGTGAATTATCGCGCCGGGGAGTGCGGAAGGCCGAGGTGGTCATGCAGATCCTCATCGACAAGCGAGGACGGGTGCGCGTCGAAAAATTCCTCAGCCAATCTTACGACCACCCAAAATTGCGTGAGTCCGCACGCAAGACAGCGGCGCAGATCCGATTCACAATCACGAAGGTCGACGGCCGTGCCGTTGAAGTCCGCGGACGATTTCCGCTTACCCTGCAGGCACCGAGATGACGATGCGAATTCCAACCATACTGCTCGTCTTCGTCATAGTCCTTGGAGCACAGGGAGCCGTCCCATTTCGCCTGTCGGATTCGGATCCGGACAGCCCCGAGTTCCGCGCCCGCTTCATGGCGAGCTACGGGGTTAATGAGGCCATTGAGCCAAAACTCACGATCGACGATCGCCCGCTCCAGGAAGCCATCCTTCCGCACCTGCGCAGCAACCCACAGCAGGCCATTCAACTCATCGAACAGGCGCTCACGCCGGAATTGAATCCTGCCTTTCTCGCCATCCTTGGAAATCTCTATTACCAGATCAACGACTTCTCGAACTCGGAGAAATACCTGCGTCAAACTCTGGAGAAGTTTCCTTCCTTGCGACGCTCGTGGCGTACCCTCGCGCTCACCTACGTCCAACGCGACATGTTCAAGGAAGCCATTGCCCCGCTGCTGAAAGTCATCACGCTCGGCGGTGGAGACGATCAATCCTACGGACTGCTGGCCTACTGCCACCTCTTGACCGAGAAATACGAATCCGCGCTCTCCGCTTATCGGATGGCGCGTATGTTCAAGCCGGACAGTCTCGACTTTCGCCGTGGCCAGGCGCAATGCCTGCTCATGACCGAACAACATCTGGCAGCAATTGGGCTCTTCGACGAACTCATCGCCGAGAACCCGGAGGAACAGCGATTCTGGCTTGCGCAGGCCAATTCGTATCTCGCCCTCGACCGTAGCGATGAAGCCATCGCAAATCTCCAGATCATTGCCGACGCCGGCAAAGCCGATTGGAGCAGCCTGATCCTGCTGGGCGATCTGTATTTGAACGACGACGTTGCGCACCTCGCATTGGCCACCTACACACGTGCCGTCAAGAATTTCACACCCAGGCAATGGTCCGATGCGGTGCGCCCGTTGAACTACCTGCTCGATCGCCATCTTTTCACTGAGGCCCGCGGGTATCTCGACCTGATCCGTGACCGGATTGCCGGTCAACTCGATGCCAAGACCGCTCGTGAAGTTCGCGTCGGTGAAGCCCGTATTGAAATGGAAATCGGTGATGCCGGCAAAGCCGCCGGGATGTTGGAACAGGCCATCCAGCAAGATCCGCTCGATGGCCCCAGCCTGATTCTCCTCGGCGAATACCACATGCGGATCCCCAATTACGAGAAGGCCGAATACTACTTCGAGCGTGCCACCTCCGTGGCCGATCACGCGGCCGATGCCTACACTGCACTCGGCCGCCTGGCGGTTGCCCGCGGTGATCTCAAGTCGGCCTTGTCACCTTTGCGTCGGGCGCAGCAACTTCGACCCAGTCCCAATGTGCAGCGCTACGTTGAAGCGATCGAACGCGCGATCGATGCGGGCGGGTGAGATAGGGCCAATCGGTCGTATAATTCATGGAGGCCCCGTTGAAAGTGCCCGCACCACTTGACACCTTAGGGTCGGGCCTTCAATCTGGTTAACTCCATTTGGCGCAAGAGACGACATTTGGGGCAAGGGTGTTTCGTCGAGAAAACGCTTCGGACTCGGCTGAAAAGCCCACCTCGGGCGGCGAGCACCTCGAGCAGATTCATCTGCAGCCAGACTTGAACCACCAGTTGAACATGAGCCTGTATTCAGAATACATCCAAGAAATTGAGGATCGTAAGACTCAAGATCTAAGTCCGAAACCCATTGATAGCGGTGAGTTGTTGGCTGAGATCGTCGCGCAGATCAAGGATGTCGAAAACCAGCACAGGAAGGACTCTCTCAATTTTCTGATCTACAATACCTTGCCAGGGACGACCAGTGCGGCCGGGGTAAAGGCCAAGTTTTTGGAGGAGATCATTCTGGGGGGCGCTGTGGTCGAAGAGATCTCACCCGCCTTTGCGTTTGAGCTGTTGTCCCACATGAAAGGCGGGCCTTCCATTGAAGTGCTTCTGAACCTCGCATTGGGTGATGATGCTTCCGTTGCGGGCGAAGCTGCGAAGGTTCTGAAGACCCAGGTGTTTCTGTATGAGGCAGACACCGAACGTCTCGCAGATGCGCTCAGCGGTGGCAACGAGATCGCGAAGGAAATCTTGGAGAGTTACGCCAAGGCCGAGTTCTTCACCAAGCTCCCGGACGTGCCGGAAGAGATCGAGGTGGTCACCTACATTGCGGGTGAGGGAGACATCTCCACCGATTTGCTTTCCCCGGGCAACCAGGCGCATTCGCGATCGGATCGGGAACTTCACGGCAAGTGCCTGATCTCACCGACCGCTCAGGCCGAAATCAAAGAGTTGCAGAAGAATCATCCTGGCAGGAGCGTGATGTTGATCGCCGAAAAGGGAACCATGGGCGTGGGATCATCCAGAATGTCCGGCGTAAACAACGTCGCCCTTTGGACCGGCAAGCAGGCCAGTCCGTATGTTCCGTTTGTGAACATCTTCCCGGTTGTGGCCGGCACGAACGGTATCTCCCCCATCTTCCTGACGACGGTCAGCGTGACCGGCGGTATCGGAATCGACCTGAAGAATTGGGTCAAGAAGCTGGACTCAGAAGGCAATCCGGCAGTGGACGACAATGGCGACGCGGTTCTTGAGCAGGCCTATTCCGTGGCCACTGGAACCGTCCTCACCATCAACACCGGGAAGAAGAAGCTCTACAAGGGAGAAGAGGAGTTGGTGGATATCTCACGAGCCTTGACCCCGCAAAAAGTCGAGTTCATCAAATCGGGGGGATCTTACGCAGTTGTCTTCGGAAAGAAACTTCAGACATTTGCGGCCAAAACTCTGGGCACGGAAGTGAAACCGGTCTTTGCGGCATCCAACGAGATTTCTCACGAAGGACAAGGACTCACAGCGGTGGAAAAGATCTTCAACAAGAATGCGGTCGGCACCACTGAAGGGGTGACCCTTCATGCCGGATCGGATGTTCGCGTCGAAGTGAACATTGTGGGCTCGCAGGATACGACCGGCTTGATGACCTCCCAGGAATTGGAGGCCATGGCGGCCACTGTGATTTCGCCGATCGTTGACGCGGCCTATCAATCCGGGTGTCACACCGCGTCCGTTTGGGACAAGAAAGCACAGGCGAACATTCCCAAGCTCATGACTTTCATGAATGGATTTGGCCTGATCACCGGCCGTGATCCCAACGGCGGATATCACGCCATGACCGATGTGATTCACAAGGTCTTGAATGATCTCACAGTCGATGAATGGGCGATCATCATTGGAGGTGATTCGCACACCCGGATGTCCAAGGGTGTGGCCTTCGGCGCCGACTCCGGCACCGTCGCTCTCGCTCTCGCCACCGGTGAGGCTTCGATGCCGATTCCTGAATCGGTCAAGGTGACCTTCGAGGGAGAACTGAAACCCTTTGTGGATTTTCGTGACGTGGTCCACGCCACGCAGGCCCAGATGCTGAAGAAGTTTGGCGAGAACGTATTTCAAGGAAGGGTGATCGAAGTCCATATCGGAACTTTGCCGGCGGACAAGGCGTTCACCTTCACCGACTGGACTGCGGAAATGAAGGCGAAGGCGTCGATCTGCATTTCCGAAGACGAAACGCTGATAGAATCCCTGGAGATCGCCAGAGGCAGGATCCAGATCATGATCGACAAGGGAATGGACAACGAGCAGCAGGTCCTTCAGGGCTTGATTGATCGCGCCAATTCAAGAATCGCGGAGATTCGATCAGGAGAGAAACCAGCACTAACCCCGGACGCAAACGCCAGGTATCACGCTGAGTTCGTCGTGGATCTGGACCAGGTGATCGAGCCGATGATTGCCGATCCTGATGTCCATAATGAAGATGTTTCCAAACGCTACACCCACGACACGATTCGCGCGCTCTCCTTCTACGGTGGCGAGAAGGTGGTGGATCTGGGATTTGTCGGCTCCTGCATGGTTCACAAAGGAGATTTGAAGATCGTTTCCAAAATGCTCAAGAACCTCGAAGAACAGCAGGGCGAAGTGGAGTTCAACGCGCCCTTGGTGGTTGCCGCGCCCACATACAACATCATCGATGAACTGAAGGAAGAAGGGGACTGGGATATGTTGCAGAAGTATTCCGGGTTCGAGTTTGATGATGATGACCCGAAGAATTCAGCGAGGACTGAATACGAGAACATGATGTATCTCGAGCGCCCCGGTTGTAACCTGTGCATGGGCAATCAGGAAAAAGCGGCCAAGGGCGACACGGTGATGGCCACCTCAACGCGGCTTTTCCAAGGCAGGGTCGTTGAAGATTCGGAGCGCAAGAAAGGCGAATCGTTGCTCTCGTCCACACCCGTGGTTGTCCTTTCCGCCATCCTTGGAAGGACTCCAAGTTTTGAGGAATACAAAACCGCGGTGAACGGCATTGATCTGACCAAGTTTGCTCCGCCACGAGAGTCGCTGGTTACGAGCGCTTGAACTCGGATCCGAAATCGCAGCTCGGGCGGCCCGCCTGGACGTTTCGACCCTCTCACGTATCCAAACCAAATGCCACCCAGGCGAGCCGCCTGTGTTACGGAATCTGACATGCGCCCCACCAAAACCGGCCAACTCATGATCGACGCAGCGACAGACTTGTCCACCGCTGTCGATTCACTTCAATTCTCCAATCCAGTCACCCACGTCTACAATCCGCTCAACTACGCCTGGCCTGCCCACGAGACCTACCTGAAAAAGTTCGCTCGCACGCCGGTGAAAACCATCCTGCTTGGAATGAATCCGGGACCCTTCGGTATGGCGCAGACGGGCGTACCCTTTGGTGAAATCGCAGCAGTTCGCGATTGGATGGGCATCCACACCTCGATCGGAAAACCGCCTGAGGAAAACCCGAAACGGATCATCGAAGGATTTGATTGTTCGAAATCCGAAGTCAGCGGACGTCGTCTATGGGGTTTGTTTTCCGAGCGCTTCGAAACGGCGACCGAGTTCTTCGATTCGCACTTCGTGTGCAACTACTGCCCCCTGGTTTTTATGGAAGCGGGCGGCAAAAACGTCACACCGGACAAACTGCCCAAGGCCGAGGCCAAGCCCTTGTTTGATCTCTGCGACGCACATCTCCGGCGCATCATCGAGATTCTCAAACCCGAGTGGGCGATCGGAGTCGGAGCCTTCGCACTCAAGTGCATCGATCGCGTGAACGAGAATCCGGACGTCAAGACCGGGACGATTCTGCATCCGAGCCCGGCCAGTCCGGCGGCCAACAAAGACTGGGCCGGCAAGGCGACGTCCCAGTTGGAGACGATGGGAATTTGGTGATGGCCGGACCCTTGGCAGCCTTCGCGTGGCTTAGATTCTTAATCGTTGTCCCAACCGTTGCCCGAATCTCTGAGAATTCAGATAACGATTGAGATTGTACATGGAACGGTTTTCGTTTTGGCGGAACAACAGCCCTTGCCACCACCCCGCCCCTTGTGTACGTTCCGCCCTCGCTTGGTTGCCCGCGTGGCGGAATTGGCAGACGCGCTAGATTCAGGTTCTAGTCCCAGCAATGGGGTACAAGTTCAAGTCTTGTCGCGGGCACCATTATCAGATCTGGCCTGTCACCGGATTTTTTTATCGTTCGACCGGTTTGAGATATGGCCGCTGAGATTCGGAAAGCTGTTGAAGAAGATGCTTCATCAACACGACGATTCGAAAACAGATTCCGGTGCGGTCTACGTCTTCGAATGGAATGCCGATGCGTGGCGCATCAAGATGCCGATCCTGCGGGTTGGGAGCGGTCAAGACGGCTCTTGTCCTCATACGACTTCGGATGACCACAGCCACCAGACATGTTCCCGCAGACGCAGAATTCGCAGCGCTCATAGAATAGCTGTCGACCATGGCCAGCCTGGCCATCGCCACCACCCGCAATGCCGTGAATGCACTCACCGATCGCGACGATGACCTCGCCTGCTCGGTTGAGATCGCTGACAATCAGATTGACGATTTGGAGAAGGAAATTGATGAACTCTGCATCACCCTTCTACTACTCCGTCAGCAATGAAATGACAGTTTGCCTGATTCTCGGATTCGGAAGGAGATTGAGACAAGGATGAAGACAACGATTAAGAGCAACCCGTCAATACACGTTTGACGCAATACTACCACCCACGTGCAATCACGCCCATTGCAGATCATTCAATGTCTTGCGAATTCCTCTCAAATCTTTGAAGGTCCGCGCGGACATTTCATGAGCATCAAGCCGACATTCTGCCTCCTCTTTGTGATCCTCGCGACTGGCTGCGTTCAGACCCGCCAGTCGGAACCCAAGCGCACCGCAGTCGAGCAGCTCCTGCTCAGCCGCGCGGCCGACCACGCACTTTCCGTCGCCGAACTCGCGCCGCTCCGTGAGCGCAAGGTTTACGTCGACCCACAGTATTTCGATTCAGAGGATGCCAAGTATGTCATTGGAACCGTTCGTGACGCGATCAGCCAGGCGGGCGGATTACTCGTCGACAAACCGGAAGATGCTGAGCTCATTGCTGAGCCTCGGAGTGGTGCCTTGTCGATCGATAGTGGCGACTCCTTGGTGGGTCTTCCCCAGCTTCCGTTCCCGATTCCTTTCACCGGAACGATCCAGTCTCCCGAAGTCCCATTCTACAAAGCCCAGCGACAGTTCTCCGTGGCCAAGATCGCAATGCTGGTGCTTGATGCGAAGACGCGCAAACACGTATTCTCCACGGGAGTCCTGCTCGGAAAATCCCACCATCACTACTACACCTTCCTTGGATTCTTCCGTTGGATTTCGACCGATCTGCCGGCGAAGCAGTAGCTGAAGGCACGAAAGGCTGCTCCGAACCAAGCCCAGAGCAGCCATTCCCATCGTGCGTTCCTTATCCCTATCCTGCCGGGGTATCTCTCATATCCCGCAGTACGGCGGTCGAGGGCGACAACGCCCCCTTCAACATCGGTGCCCGGGTTCCTCCGGCCTCTGGTGACCCAACCAGGAACCGTCCGGGCGACCTCCTGATGTCGTTGTCTGCGCTTGGCACGCGCTGAATAAGCGCGATCGCAAGAAACTACGACACACGCAATTATGCGTATATCCGTAACGATAGAGTTGGAATTCGAGTCCCAGCACTTGGATATTCTGAATCGCAATCAACCTAAGTTGTTGATTAAAAACAGGTTATCAACACCCCATGGGCTGGCATACGGGTAGTTTCCCGAAAAAAATTAGCACCAAATTGGCATATCCATCCTCCTTAAAAATCCACGTTGAAGAACGACTTGGCGTTCGTCACGAAGATCTTCTCCGCCAATCCCTGCGCCTGCTCGAGCCTGAAATAATTTGAATCAATCTTCTCTTGGAGCACTTCGGCGATCAGATTTCGCGCCGTCCGGAACGTCGCGAAGGATTCCTCGGCGTGCCAGTTGTCGCCACCCATCATCATTCGGCTTTCGTCCGGCAAGACTTCAATCGCCTCGTGGAATGCCCGCTTGAAGTGACTTGGGCTCAGCAGGAATGACCAGGTCAGATCGATCCAAATGTTTCGGTAGACAAAGGCCATGCCGAGCAACTCAGCACTCCACGGATAGGCCAGATGCATGAGCAGGAATCGCGTCTTCGGATGACGCTCGATCAGGCCCGCGACGTTTAACGGATGCGAACCTCTGATGATCGCTGTTCCCAAGTGCATCTGCATCGGGATGTCCCTTTCCCCGGCCAACGTGCACATGCGGTCGACCACGAAATCCCCGAACGCCTTCCGTTCTTCAGCGCTCGCCATCGGATTGCCCCACGCCCTTCTGGCCAGGTCCTCATCCGGCTCGTCAAACTGGATGTCGCGGTCGTATGCAAGGGCGTTCTTCAATCCCACTTGATTGCGCTCCTCCATCGTGTCGACCAATCGCTCAAGCAAAATACAGAAATCTGCAAAGGTCCCACACCGCATTCCCACTTCGTCCGCAAAGTATCCGACACCGTTGCCGTTGTGATCACGCCGATCCTGATGCCACGCCATGGCCAGTCCGTTGATTCGCATCACCGATCGATAGTGGTCGCCCAACTCACGTTTTGCATTCAGCAACGGCGCGGCGTAGATGTCCGTCACGATCTCGCGCACGCCCGCGCGCCGCATCACCTCATGCGGCCAGTTGGAATCCAGATGCCGTTCGCGAATCGCAGCATCCAGTGTCTGCCAATTCTTCTCGGTGATTCCCTGGCCGGCGAGATCGTACAACTCATCGAGTCCCTGAACCAGATTTCGCACAAAGTGATTCGACCCGCTGTGCTCGACATACGGCGCCACTTCTTCCCAGGTCGACTTCGCCGACTCGGTCAACATCGGGTCTTCTTCACGATTCTCGGACGGCAGTGGGTAAGGCCGCTCCTGCGTCCAGCCCGCATAGCTCTGCCTCAGGAGATCCAGCAACCCAACGTTGCGGTTTAAGAACGTCGCCGGCATGTGATGTTCATGAACATCAAAGATCGGAAGTTGATCGATGAACTCGCCAATACTCATGTGTCTGAGCAGAGCACGAACTCAAAAGAAGTAAAGCCCACCTCCGGTCGCATCCAGCCACCGATACAAGTACGACGATGAAACATACGTTACATCATTGTGGTCACTGCGCGATCGGGCTTACAGAGAGACCGCCGTTCCGCTTTCAGCCGACTCGTAGATCGCGAACACCGTCTTCAAGGCGCGCAGGCTGTCCTGCACACTGATCGGCGCCTCGGTCTCGTTCGCGCAGGCTTCAACGGCAGCCTGGACAAAAGGCGTGTAACCACGGGGTTGCTTGGAGCCGCTGAATTCCTGGATCTGCCGTGCCTTGTCCCCGGTTGATTCGTACCAGTGCAGGGGCTTGTCCAGCATCTGTTGCAGGTGAAGCCAGCCCTTGGAACCCCAGACCTTGATTCCAGAATGATAGCGCCGGTCCAGGTAGTAACCGGAATTCATCGTACCGAGAAATCCATCCTCAAACTTCATCGTGGCCACAGCGGAATCTTCAACCTTGATGGGCTGCCCGCCCGTGTTGTGGATCATGCCCGTGACCCGTTCGATGGATGCGCCGGTGAGATGCATCGCCAGGTCGAGCCAATGAATGCCGAGCCAAATCAAATGACCGCCACCCGACCGGCTCCGATCGGTATACCAGGCATCCTGATAACTCTTGCGGGTCAGGCGGGTCTGGTCGGCGACGAGGTGCAGGTCCAATCCATAGATCTCCCCGATTCGACCTGACGCGATCAGCTCGCGCGCGAATTGAAACTCCGGATTCAACCGATTTGCCAGGGCCAGCATCAGATTCAGATGCTTGCTCTCCGCCTTGAACGCCAGCGGCTGAAAATCATCGGCGCGCACACACGATGGTTTCTCGGCAAACACGTGACAGCCGGCATCCAATGCCGCGTCGATGACCGGTGGAGCCACGCGCGCTTCCAAGGTCACGATGACCATCTCCGGCTTTTCACGCTTGAGCAGTTCGTCGTGGGATTCGTAGAGGCGCGTCAGCTTGTTTCCCATTCGCTTCTTCGCCTCCGGCACCCAGCGCTGGCCGGGATCGGAAAGCACGACTTCCGAGCAGGCGTCTGTGGTGGCCAAGGCGGTGAAATAGGCAGTTACATGCGCGCCGTCGGAATTCGTGATGAATCCAACCTTGATCTTCTTGGGCATGCCTCAGAGATAGATGAATCGGCTCAAAACCCAAGCCCATTTCGCTTGGCCGAAGCCGGATACAGGCCCGTCATTGCGGCCAGCAAGAAAAGTGTCGTTCACGACTTCGATCCCGATGGGAACACCTACGTTGAAAAGCCAGGTTACCGCATTGATGCCGACATCGCCTTGTCCAAGGTGAAGGGCGATGACCACATCGCCATGATCCTCATCGGCGGACGCGCGCCTGAATTCCTTCGCTACAACCGGACGCTCATCAAACTGGTGAAGGATTTCGACCAGAAAAGGAAATGGATTTTCTCCATTTGCCATGGCGGGCAGATCCTCGCCGAGGCGGGCGTGCTCAAAGGCCGCAAGATGACCTGCTACATCAATGTTCGAACCGAAGCCACGGCAGCCGGTGCGAAATGGATCAACAAACAAAGTATCACCGACGGCAACCTCGTCACCGCCCAGACTTGGGAAAGCCACGCCGACTTCTACCGCGACATCTTCAAGTGTTTGAAATGCTGAGCTGCACGCACTTATCATTCGACCCGCTGGCAAAATCATCCAATTCTATCGCAACCCTATGAAACAAATCCTCACACTCACTTTCGCGGTTCTTCTCGCCTTCACCTCAACAACGAGCGCGGAAGATCGGCTCGTGCTGGTCAGTGCATCTTACGGCAAGGACGTCCTCGCCATCTGTGAAGCCAACGGAGATGTCCTCTGGAAATACGACACAGGCGGTCCGAAGAAAGGCCACGCCGGACATCACGATGTTCACCTGCTCAAGAACGGCAACATCCTCTTCCATGATACCTGGACCAACACCAAGGAAATCACCCTCGCCAAAAAGGTCGTCTGGGAATACGACAGCGCCAGGAAGAACGGCAACAAGGGCAAGCGCGTCAACGTACACGCCTTCGCACGCCTGCCCAATGGCGAGACGGTCATCGTTGAAAGCGCGGTCGGCCGCATCATTCACGTGGATCGCAAAGGCAAGATAACCAAGAGCGTGCCGCTGGGCACAGGCGGCCGCCAAAACACCCGGCTGATGCGCATCCTCGACAACGGAAACTACCTCACCTGCGCCGAACGTCCCGGCGTCGTCACCGAATACGACAGCAAGGGCAAGATCGTCTGGGAATACGAGATCGGCACGCGGGTCTATGGCGCCATTCGTCTGAAGAACGGCAACACCCTCATCGCATCCGGAAGCGGCAACAGCATCGTCGAAGTCACTCCCGACAAAAAAGTCGTCTGGGACATCACCAAGAAGGTTCCCGGCACAGACATCACTCTCGGCTGGATGACCATGTTGCAGGAACTCCCCAACGGCAATCGTGTCATCGGCAACTGCCACGCCGGGGACAAGAACCCGCAGATCTTCGAGGTCACCCAAGACAAGAAAGTCGTCTGGGAATTTGACGAATGGGACCTCGTCGGCAACGGCCTCGCCTGCTGGCAGATCCTCGACGGCAAACAATCAGCCATGATCCGCAAGAAACTCGCGAAGCTGACGCGATGACGAGCAGCAACTGTGACGGTTTTGCACGCAGCGAAACATCTCACTGGACGGCGCAGACCCCGATGTCTTGCAGAATGGTGGTCCAGAATTAACGCGGGCGAGGCGAAGTAGAAATCAGTCGCGAGGGCTCTATCGACATACCTTTCCAACGCCCCCAAGACACCAAACAAAATGATCTATCGCGATGGTGATCACAATCGCATGAGATCAATAACACCGGAACGACCTGGCGATTCGCCCAGAACCGGATAGAGCGAATTTCGGCACGCTTACACCGGGGTTCGGCGAGCGGATTCCGAGAGAAAACGGGGCCTCTTGTAAGTTCTGTGGCGATCCTCAATGCTCTCTTCGGCGATATGCGGTTTGCCCAGCTTTTCGACTCCAATCCGGTGGTCTGCGTATCCGATGCTCCGTTCCAGCCCATTGACTATTGGGGTGGCATCAGATGATGTATTCGGCATGAAAAACAGACGAAAACTGATTTGGCTCGTAGCAACCGTCGGCAGCCTCGCATGCAATCGGATGGAAGTGAACGCCGCGCCAGCCAGACCAAACATCGTTTTCATTCTGGCCGACGATCTTGGATGGGCCGATCTTGCGTGCTACGGGAGCGACCTCCATGAGACGCCGAACCTCGATCGGCTGGCGCAGGAGGGGATGCGCTTCACAGACGCATACTCCGCCAGCCCGGTCTGCACACCGACCCGGGTCTCCCTGCTGACGGGCAAGCATCCGGCTCGTTTGCACATGACGATCTGGCGTGAAGCCGCGCTCAATCGCGGCAATCGAAAGCTGTTGCATCCGATCTGCAAGGATTCGTTGCCAGTGGACGAAACAACCTATGCGGAACTGCTTCGCGACGCCGGCTACTACAACGCTCACCTGGGCAAATGGCATGTCGGCAGGGCCGAAGCGTATCCTCAGGCCCATGGTTTTCATCAAAACATCGGTGGTACGCTTTGGGGCGCGCCACAATCGTTTTGGCATCCTTACAATGGCGATGCTTACTTCCGCGATTGGCGCTACGTGCCGGATCTTGAACCTTCCCTCGAAGGCGATTACCTGACCGACGTTCTCACGGGCAAGGCGCTTGCCGTCATGGAAGAACGGGCGGCTGCCAGGCGACCTTTCTTCATCAATCTTTGGTATCACAGCGTCCACACCCCGATCGAAGGCAAACCCGGGCTGGTGGATCATTATCAGCAGAAGATCACGGAAGAGCGCCGACAACGAAATCCGCACTATGCTGCAATGGTCCACAGTCTGGATGAAAATGTCGGCCGCGTGCTCAATAAGATCGATGAGCTCGGCCTCCGGAGAAGCACTCTTGTCGTTTTCTCATCTGACAACGGCGGTTTCACGCGCTTCTGCAAATTGAACAAAGGCCTGCAGGTTGCCGACAACACACCGCTGCGCAGTGGCAAAGGCTCGTGCTACGAAGGAGGTATTCGCGTGCCCCTGATCGTTCGCGGTCCTGGTGTCACGGCCAACTCGGTCTGTAAAACACCCGTCATTTCCTGCGACCTGTTCCATACCTTTCTCGATGCGGCGCGAATCGGCAAACGACCGGATGGCCCGACCGATGGACGCACTTTGAAGAACCTGCTGCGCGATCCGAACACGCGATTCGATCGCAAAGCCCTTCACTTCCACTATCCGCACTACTATTCAACCACCTCACCGGTGAGTGCGATTCGAAGCGGGAATTGGAAGTTGCTGGATTACTACGGTGAAGATCGTCTGGAATTGTTCGATCTGGATCAGGACCCAGGTGAATCCACCGATCTCGCCAAGAGCCGTCCGGAGATCGCTTCCAGTTTGCGCAGCAAACTTCACGCATGGCGAAGGCAGGTCGGCGCGCTCGAACCGGAACCCAATCCGAACAAGCCGGCCAACCGCAAGAAGAGATAGGCCACCGGCCAAAGCCGGACTTGGCACGGCGCGCGCGTTGCCGCATAAGCGACCCGGTCATCCCATAAAATCGTATTGGTCTTTACTCTCATTCGTCGCGATTGTGCTGGTCAGCTTTTGTTCCATGGCACTCTCCCGTTGGGCTCCCTGTGAGAAAGTGCCGGGGTGCGGGAGAACGCATCGAAAACCGTTTGATCTGACTTCTGTCAAACTCAGAGTTGCTTGTAGTTCGGGTATTTCGTGTTTTCGGCGGGCCGAAAAAATGTCTCCAAATTCTTCCCTCGGACAGCCTGTGTCCAACCCTGCCGGGCAGGATGCGCGCATGAAACTACTCGCGACTGACTGGAAATGCATCGGATCGAAACACCTGTGGACCTGTGGCAAAGCCGCGTTGTTTCGTTGTGCGGATGGAAGGTTTGAACTCCGTGGCGGATCGCGCGACGATCGGCTTGAGGCTCTGGAATGGGCCTCGATGTTCGACCACGACGCCGTATTCGATCCATGCCCGACGAATCACCCGGAACGGAACTGACTGAGGCAGCCGCCGAACGCGGCAGCCAACTCTGGCTCTTCCCTCCCGCAAAGCCCATGAACGAACGCTTCGGCGCGGAGTTCTTTCGCGCCATCCCGAGGAAGCCGGGCGTCTACTCTTTCCGCGATGGAGAAGGGACGCTGATTTACGTCGGCAAGGCCAAGTCGCTCCGAGATAGACTGAACAGTTACCGCTACGTCCATCCGGATCGCGACTCGCGCAAGACCTGGCGGTTGGTGAATGAAATCCGGGAAATCACCTGGGAGGAATGCGAGTCCCATGCCGCGGCTCTGTTACGCGAGAACGCCTTGCTGCGCGAACATCGGCCTCGATTCAATCGCGCCAACGTCTGGCCCTGGGCCGCGGTGTATATCGGCGTTCGTGAAGAAGATGAACGAGTCCATCTGCGGGTCGGGAGAGAGTTGGATCCGCAGTTCCAATGGCACGGCGCTTACAAGAGTTTCGCCATTCAGGCTTTCAACGCGATGTGCCGGCTCCTTCATGCGCGTTATCACAATGACGCGACTCCCCTGAACTGGTTCAGCACGGATCATGCACGTGAGTTTTCCGTTTCCTCTGCCGATTGCATGGCCGATAGGCTCTCGGAATTTCTGAGTGGCCGCTCGTCGGGATTCTTGACGGAGTTCGAATCCGAACAGGCGAACGAAAGCCTGCCCTTCGCCAGTCAGGAACTGGCTTTGCACGACCTTGTTCTCCTCGAACAATTCTACGAGAAAGGCGCAACCCGCATTCGCAAGATTCGCGCCGAACAACCCGGTGATGAACTGATCAGTCCTGAAGAACTTGTGGATTGGGTGGCGGTTCAGGGGGCTTGATCAAATGCAAAGAGCGCAGAGATCGCAAAGATTGTGAATTGGGTGAGAAACTGTTCCTCACCCACATCTTTGCGATCTCTGCGCTCTTTGCGGTTAATTCCACTTGCGCAAATCCACCATGCATCGTTGTGATTAACGCCAGACATGCGCAAACGAATTGCAGTCATCATGGAAGGCCGGGTGGGATACGAACGCGAGGTATTGCTCGGCATTCGCGAATTCGCGGCGCGCCAAACCGACTGGGTGCTGCGCCTCGAACTTCCTGGCCGGAACGTGCGACGATTCCTGAATGACTGGAAACCGGACGGCGTGTTGTATCAGTCCGCCGGCGTGTCCCCGTCCAGTTTGAAAGCATTATGCGCACTCTCGTGCCCGGTCGTGCACGTCTCCGATTCCAGCGATGAACTGCCGGTCGCATGCGTGGGACTCGACAATTCGACCATTGGTCAGACGGCTGCGGATTACTTGTGCGAGCGCGGCTGTGAAAACTTTGCCTTCGTGGGATTGCGCAAAGCCGCGTTTTCCAATGCGCGTCAACTCGCGTTTGCCGATCGCCTGAGAGAGACGGGCCGTACGGTGCATTCGTTTATCCTGCCCGGAAACGTATGGGTGCTGGATAGAGACACCGAGTCACGACTCAAACGCTGGTTGAAGAAGCTTCCCAAACCGACTGGCTTGTTTGCCGTGCACGATGAGTGTTCGCTTCGCTTGGTGACGCTTTGCCGCGACGAAGGCATGACGATTCCGGATGATCTCGCAATTCTTGGTGCAGACAACGACACGCTCATTTGCGAACTCGCCGAACCTCGCCTGTCCAGCATCGCAGTTCCCTCCCGCGAAGTGGGTCGTGCTGCCGCGGAACGACTGGCCGCGTTCCTGAGCAAGAACACTCGCCGCAATCGAAAAGCCCTCCTCTTGAAACCCACAGGTGTCATCGCCCGCCAGTCCACGGACCTGAACCAAACTCCGAATGAAACAGTAAATCGTGTGCTGCGTTTCATCTCCGCGCATTTCGACCAGCGATTGAACGTTGAGGAGATTCTTCGCGAAGTCGGTGTGAGTCGACGCGCACTTGAGCGCCTCTTCAAGGCGCACATCGGCCGTTCCCCGCTGCAGGAACTTCATCGCCGACGCGTCGAACACGCGGCGCATCTCCTGAGAAGCACGAACGAACCGCTTCATCGAATCGCGGGCCGTTGCGGATTCAGTGATGCTTCCCAATTCGTCCGTCTGTTTCGTGGTCGAATGGGGAAGACTCCTGGGAAGTATCGAATGGATCTCCCAAGAGGGACGCACGATTGATGGCACTCCAGCAACGCTTCAATTGAGCCTGTTCGCGTTTTGGAATCGAATTCTTCGAAACTTCTGTTTGAATCTGGTGTAGTGGGTCTGGGATTTGGAACATTGGTTTGGAAGGATGTCTGACTTAATCATATCGTTGGTGTTTCCCTTGGTGGTCTGGGCTTCGTAGATGAGCTATTACGCACCTGAGGCTCACAAATACCTCACATTCTGGCCGCGTTTCTGGGCGCCTGTTGTTGATGAATTGATTCTCTGGCTTCCGACAGTGTTGATTGGGATACCGGTGGCCCTATCCGGTGGGGATTTGTCGCTGTTCGCCTCACTGTCGTTGACCGCGTTGTACTTCATCTACTCAATCCATATGCATGGAACATACGGCGCCACAGTGGGCAAAATCACAACCAGAATCCGAGTGGTCGATGCGGAGACAGAGCAACCGATTACGTATCGACAGGCGTTCCTGAGGGACTCTGTGCCGTTGGGGTTCACCGTAGTCCTGGTCTTGGTGGGGTTCGGAGGCGGGCGGTCAACAAAAGAGCTTCAGGCTGAAATCGGTCTGATTTTCCTTGGCTGGTTTCTGGCGGAGATCGTTACGATGTTTGCAAATGACAAGCGGCGAGCAATTGAGCCCCGGAGGGCAGGTTGGTGCGTCGATGGGTTAGCCGTTTGGGAAATACGAATGACAAAGCGACGCCTTGCGTCCAGTCTCAATCCTTGCACATGAAACTTCATCTTCTCCTCGTTTCACTTCTCCTCGCGATTGCAACCACCCAAGCCGCCCGCAAGGACCGGCATGTCATCCTCATCAGTGTGGATGGCTTGGCATCGTATTACTTCGACGACCCCAAGGCGCACATGCCGACAATTCGTTCACTTGCAGAGTCCGGCGCTCGGGCCAAGCGGATGAAGTGCTCGTTCCCATCGGTGACCTGGCCGAATCACACGACCTTGGTTACCGGCGTGGAGCCGGGGACTCACGGTGTGATCGCGAACAACTACTTCGATCGCAAGACGAAGAAGACCGTGCCGTTCATTCCCGATCCTCTGTTCGACAAGCACGAGATCGTGAAGGTGCCGACGGTGTATGACGTGGCGCATCGGGCGGGCTTGAAAACGGCAGGAGTGATCTGGCCGGCTTCGCGAAACGCCAAGCATCTGGACTGGCAGCTGCCGGATGTGTTCGACCAGAAGATTTTTGAGAGCGCGAGCACGCCGAGTCTGTTGAAGGAGCTTCGCGCGAAGGGCATTCCGATCGAGAAGCAGATGGAATGGTGCAAGATGGGCAATGCCGGCAAGGCCCAGCGCGATTGGATGTATACGCGGATCGCCGAGCACATCATTACAACCCACAAGCCGAACTTCCTGGCGATTCACCTGGTGACGGTGGATTCCTTCGAACACGCGACCGGGCGCAACACGCCGGAGGCTTACTGGGCCTGCAACGATTCGGACAACCGGGTCCGCGAGATCATCGAGGCGACCAAGCAGGCGGGGATCTATGAAAACACGGCATTCGTCGTTGCGGCAGACCACGGTTTCATCACCTACACCAATCAGATCAAGCCGAACGTCCTGTTGCGTCAAAGAGGGCTGCTCAAGTCCGCTGGGCCACGCATTGTGGAACAAAAGGCGTACGCGCAGGTGCAGGGTGGTGCGGCAATGGTTTACATCCTTGATGAAGCGAACAAGCAGCGCATCGCGAAGCAACTGAAGAACGAGTTTAAAAAGATCCCCGGAATGGCTGCCGTGATTGAACCGAAGGACTTTGACTCCGTCGGGCAATTGACACCAGAAGATGACCCACGCAGCCCCGACCTCTTCCTTTCCGCAAAAGACGGCTATTCGTTCTCCGGCTCGGCAAAGGGCGATGACGTGGTATCCGCAATGTCGAGTCCGAAGGGGGCGCATGGTTACCTGACCACGCATCCGTTGATGTATGCGAACTTCGTAGTCTCCGGCGCGGGTATCAAGAAAGGCGTCGTGCTGGATGAAGTCAGCAACATGGACGTCGCCCCGACGATTGCCGCAGTGCTCGGTGTGAAGATGAAGAACACGGACGGCCGCGTGCTTCGCGAGATCCTCGCGGATTAAGGGAGATTACATCCAAGGATCACCAGCCAGCTTTCGATCAACTCTCTAATGAACCGCGTCATCCAAGATTGAAGAGGGCAGCCACTAGGAACCCTTACGACCCGGTCGAGCCTTGCAGTTACGGGTCAGCAAAAGACACAATCCGCGTATGGTTTCCGTTGTCATAGTGGCCGCCGGACGAGGAACGCGTATGGGTCCGAATGTGGACAAGCTGTTCCTTGAGGTGGCGGGCCGCACGATCATCGAGCACACGTGGAGTCGCTTTGATGCATGTGCGACGGTCGATGAGATCATCCTGGTAGTGCGGGATGGGATGCAGGATGCGTTCAAGGAGATTGCTGATCAGGCGGGATTCGAGAAGCCGTATCGCATGGTGCCGGGAGGGAAGGAGCGGCAGGACTCGGTGTGGAACGGCGTTCAAGCTGCGGGCGAGAATTCAGAGGTCATTGCAATCCACGACGGCGCTCGCCCGTGTGTTACGGCGGAGATCATCAATGATTGCGTTGCAGCAGCGAGGGAGGTAGGCGCTGCAGTGGCCGCGAGTCAGGTGACGGATACGATCAAGGAAACGGAGTCTGACGAATTGATTTCGAAACACATCGATCGATCTCGTTTACGTGCGGTGCAGACGCCCCAGGTTTTCCAAGCGGAAGTCATTCGCAAGGCACTCGCGAATGTGCAGGAGCAAGGACTCCATGTGACAGATGACACGGCCGCGTGTGAAACGATCGGACAAGCTGTAAAGCTGGTTGCGAGTACCACGCCGAACCCGAAAGCAACTTCGCCCGCGGACGTTTCGTATTTGGAATTGTTGCTGAAGTAGCTGCGGCTGGTAGCCGTTGCTTGGCGTAGACAGCCCAATACACAGTCACTGTATAGTGACGAGTGTTTCGTCCCGAGTTCTTACAGGTCGGATTGCAGGTAGGCGGTGATGTCGGCGAGGGTTTGGGCAGTCAGGCCGAGCATGTCGGCGGAGAACATGAGGGAGCGCTTCAGCTTCTTGATCTGCTTTATCTTGGAGCGCGGGATGGTCTGCATCTGGCCGGCCATGGATTTGATGATCACGGGATCGCCCTGCGCGATGACGATGCCGTGAACGATCTCACCGCCCTTGCCCACAAGCTCGCTGGAGCTGAATCCGTGGGCGATGTCCGCCGAGGGATCGATCAAGGAGCGAAGGATGACTTCGCGCGATTGCGTCTTGCCGAAGCTCGTGAGGTCCGGGCCGAAATCCATTCCCTGTCCGGCGATCCGGTGGCAGGTGTAACAGACGACGACAGCCAGCTTTCCGGTGTCGGGATTGCCCTTGAGTTTGAGGATCTCCTCGATGGGCGGGAGGTTGGATTTCATTGGCGGCATCTCGGGCATCAGAACTGGCGAGATGGTGACCTTGGCTGGATCGTAGAGGCCTTTGTCCTTGAGGATCTTATCGAGGCCGAGGTCTTTCCATTCGTTGTTCTTGCGATTGAAGAGCCACCACATTGCATCGCTCTTCAGGGGAAACGAGGGATTGCCAGCGAGCGCGACCATGGCATCGACTGCGGCGCGTGATTTCACGAAGGCAATGCCGGTGAGCATCTGCTTGCGTTCGGCGAGACTGAGATCGGCTGACGCGGCGCGGGCCTTCATGCCCGCAACTGCGCTGGGGACACCGAGGCGCCAGGCAATATCGGCAAAGGAATCTTTCCACTTCGTCGGATCGCTGCCTGCGTCGCTTGCCAATGCGTTGAACAGCGCTTGTTCCTTGCCCGTGGCGCCCGTGCCCAGTGCTTCAAGATAGTGACGATCCTTGCCGTCGTAACCGCCTGCAAGAGTCTTCAGGGTGTCGCGAGATTTCTTCGCGGGCACATCGCGCAGCGCAAGCGCTGCATCGCGTCGAACGGCACTCGAATTGTCATTGGCGAGACGGCGGGCGAGGCGAGCGGGATCGTCGCCTGCACGGCGGAGGGCGCGGAGGGCGATGAGCCGGTGCTGGGCGTTCTTGCTGCGGAGGAGTTTGTTCACTTCCTTCTTACCCTTCTCACCCAGTTGCGCCATCAGCCAGATGGCGCGGGCGGCCACGTAAGGGTTCTTGTCATTCAGAATCTTCTTCACCTGGGGCAGCACCTTGTCTCCCTGCTCTTTCAGCTTCACGAAACCGACGTGACGCGTATTCACGGCCGGACTCTTCAAGGCTGCGAGTTGTCCGGCGGTCTTGCCGTAGTCGATCTTTGCCGGACGTGACTTGAATCCCTTCGGCGCGATTCGGTAGATCGTGCCATGGACGCCGTCGTCGAGATCGGCATGGCCACCCACGCGGGGATCAAACCAATCCGTCACGTAGATTGCGCCGTCAGGCCCGACGCAGACATCGGAAGGCCGGAAGAAGGTGTGGAGTTCGTCCGAGACGCTCTTGTTGCCGCCGAGAAAGTCAGAACCGGCGAACTTGTGCTCCTTGTTCGAAGTCAGAAAGTCGAAGCGATCGAGCTTGAAGCCGGCGCCCTGCAACTGGGGTTGGTAACCGAAGACCACATTGCGACCCGCTTCACAGCTCAGCAGCAGGCCCTGCCACTTCTCACCCAGCGCTCCGTTTTCGTAGCAGGCAACTCCGGTCGGCGAACCACCGCCATAGATGTCACCCGCGGGCATAGTGCCCGGGTTTTCCTGGCGCCATTCCGCGACGGGCGTGGTTTGCCCGGGGCGCTGATCGACCCGCCATGAACGCTTGGCATCGCGCGAGGCGAAACCGGCATTGCCGTATTCCATCACATACGCAACCCGACAGGCAGGCGGGTCGTCGTTGTCGTTTTGAAAGACATCACCGAAAGAAGTGACGGTCTGCTCGTAGCTGTTGCGGAAGTTGTGTCCGATGATCTCGACATTCGAGGCATCCGGATTCATGCGCGCCACGAAGCCGCCGATGTAGACGTGGCCGTCGTCGCTCTTCTGTCCGCCGATGGCGACGTTGTCGAAGAGCTTTTCCTTGCCGGGAACCATGCTGCGAAAACCGTACGGGCCGCCGACCTTGAACTGCCTGCCGGATTTGTCGGTGAAGAGCGCACCGCAATTGCCTGCGCTGAAATACCATTTGCCATCGGGACCGGCGTAAACCGAATGAAGGCTGTGATCGTGATTGCGCCCGTTGAAACCGGTGAGAATCACCTCGCGTTTGTCGCCCTTGTCGAACTTCAGGTTGCGATTGACGTCGGTGTAGACGATGAGATCGGGCGTTTGGGAAACGACGATCTTGTTGTCAAACACCGCCACGCCCAGCGGTGCGACGAGGAACTTCTCCTGCACAAAGGTCCAGCTCTTGTCGGCCTTGCCATCTTGGTTCGTGTCTTCGATGACGACGATTCGATCGCCTGCTTCACGGCGCCCCATGTGCCGACGATAGTTGACCCCTTCGGCCACCCAGATCCGGCCATCCTTGTCGATGTCGAGGTTGGTTGGATTCTGGAGCATCGGAGACTTCGCCCACACCGTGACTTCCAGGTTTCCGGGAACGGAAAACATTTTCGGGGGTACGAGCTCCGGCTTTTGAGCGGCTGCGTTCGCGGATGCAACGGTCGAGGCCAACAACACAGCGCCAAGGAATTGGTTCATGATTCGCATGTCTGAATAGGTGACGAGAAAGCGGGAGAGTGCCTTCATTTTGCGATTATTCAAGAGTGGGTTGTCTGGTGTCGAAACAATGGGAGCAATCCACGAATTCCCCCGTCTGACAGTGTGGACCACTTACAGATTTCTTACGCAATCCGGCTTCGCATGGCCGGGCGGCTCTGTTAGTTCTGAATTGTCCCGATTGATATGAGAACCATCGTCTTCACCATTCTGTTTGGCTGCGCGCTTCATCTCGAGGCCGCGCGCTATTCCGTCCAGGACCTCGGACTGCCGTCAGGATACGTGTTCAGCAAGGGCACGGATTTGAATGATCGTGGGGATGTCGTAGGGTGGGTGGAAACCAAGGACAATGTTTCGCGTGGATTCGTCTGGAGTTCAGGAAAGATGAAGCTGCTGAATGACGACGGGTGGCTGGAGAGCGTGGCTTCGTCGATCAACAACAAGCGCGAAGTGGTGGGGGCGTTTCGGATTGAGGGAGCGCGGCATGCATTTCTGTATCGCTCGAACCGATTCGACGACCTGGGGCAGATCGACAACTTCACGCGCCTAGGCAAACCGGGGAACTTCGTCGCTGGCGGGGCAATCAACGACAATTCACGGATCGTCACACGTCTGACCATTCCGGATGGAAATCAACGCACGGCCTTCTGGCACGCCGGGGATCCGGCCTTCTTCGGTGTGCTTGACGACGGACGCATCTGCTATGGGCTGGCGATCAACAACCATGACCACATCGTGGGGCAGGTATTCGACACCAACTCGTACTCGCGTCCGTTTCTCTGGAAGGATGGCGAGTTTGTCGATCTCGGTTCACTCGGCGGCAAGCGCGCAAGCGCGACGGAGATCAATGACAACGGAACAGTGATTGGTTGGGCATTGCCGACGAATGCCGCGTTACGTGAGGCACATGCCTTTGTCTGGAGTGAGAAAGACGGAATTCGAGATCTGGGTGGTCTGGGCGGAAAGACCAGCCGAGCGTATGGACTGAACAATGCCGGACAAATCGTTGGGTATTCCGGCACCGACAGTGGAGGATATGCCGCGTTTCTTTACGAGGACGGCCAGATGACGACCCTCCGCGATCTGCTGGTGGGCACCCGCTGGAAGCTCATCACCGCTTCGGCGATCAACAATCGCGGCCAGATCATCGCCTCTGCCATCCCACCGGGGGGCGGGCAAAGCAGGGCGGTCCTGCTGAACCCGGCCGAGCTGGGCCGCTACGTGGAGGCGACGCGTCCGCCACTGGCGAGCACGAAACTGCCGGACGTGGGCACGGTCATCCCCTTCAACCTGAGTTCATTCTCGCGGCTGGATGACGGTTCGTTCCGGCTGGGATTCAGTGGTCTGGTCGGCGCGCAATACATGATTGAAGTTTCCACCACGCTGAACACCTGGGAGCGAATCGGCTTTGCAAAGCGCGAAAACGGGGAATTTGTCTTCACGGATCAGAACGCATCCCGCTCCAAGCTCTGCTTTTACCGCGCCGTACTGGTCCTCCCACCCGCCGGAATCATTGCCCGCTGACAGCTTTAACTTGACGCTGGCACATCAATCGGAGTTGCATATCTGCAAATGAAAAAAGTGATCTTGACCCTCGTCTGCGCCGTCACTCTCAGCACCTTGGGCACCGGGTGCATCAACACTGTCGATGGCAGGAAGCGTGCCGCTGTGCCGTTCCGAAAGGACAAGGTCTTCAGCCGTTATCAGGTGCCCGTGCAGGACGCGGTCAACGCGGCCAAATACGTGCTGGCTTCCGAGCAGGGCGGACTTGGCGTGTTGCAAGCCGAGAACCGCATCAACGGGTCGCTCATCGCCAAGGTCAATAAGCGCACCGTGTGGGTTCGGGTTCGCGAATTGGAGCCGACCGTTTCGGAAGTCGTGACTCAGGCTCGCACGGAAGCCGGTTGGGGCGACGTCGCGCTTGCATCGGAAATCGACAAGCAAATCGCGTTGCGCTTGCAGGTGGTCATTTCCGGGGGGCGGTAAATCCAACGAAAGATGATTTCTCAAGCCGGGCAAACGCCCGGCTTTTTCTATTGTCGATAGGCAGCCGGTGGTTGAGGGACCACACCAAGCTCTACGTATTTGAATCCGCTGGCGAGCGGCTTGTAGTCACCGACGTAATCGACGCTTCGATCAGCGGTAATGTTTTTCTCCAAGCCCAGGCACCAATAGGCCGCGTTGATGACCAGCCGGCGCAGTCCCGAGCATTGGAGGTCCCTCGCGCTTCCCATGGTTGATTGGAACACGCGAGCGGACCTGCCTTCGCTGGTTTTCCAGTGCTTGAACCACACGACTGGCAGGGAAATCTTCTTGGGATTCGATTTTCCGCCATACTCGCGGCCGATGAGCGGCTGTCCGTAGACGAGCGCCGTGCAATCTTTGGGCAAACTCTCGCCTTCCTTGTAGGTGCGATACACGTCGGAAGGCCCCCAGATGTCCTTCACGCCGCGAAGAATTGGATGATCTTTCATTGCTTCCACGATGTCACCCCGAGTGGAATCACGATGCCAGTTTCCGTGGTGTCCGCGAAAGGTCCCGCCGAGCAACTGACCGAAGTGCACTTGCTTGCCATCGATCTTGTAGGGCAATGGCCGGCGAAAACCGTGGTTGGCGGTTCGCAATCCGATGATTGGTTTTCCGGAGTCGAGGTATTCCACGATCCGCTTCTGTTGGTCCATCGGCAAGGTGAGGAGGCGTGGAAAGAAGATCACGAGATCGGCAGTTCTCAGGTGTTCGAGTCCGGGAATGTTGTGCGACTTGAATTCGTTCTCTTTCCGACGCTTCGGATAGACGGGCATGGTCGGGTCAACCAGGCCGTCTTCGTTTACCCCGAACAGAACAGTGCAATTGAACCCATGACGCTCGGACAAGATGCGCGCCATCATCGGCATGGATTGTTCGCTGCGATACTCCTGGTCGGCTGCAATGAGAATGACGTGTTTTCCCTCGCCGGGACCTGATTCACCTTCAAAAGTCAGCCAGTTGGTACTCGTCGGCACAGGATGCGCGCCGAATGCCATGGTGGATGGTAGCAGAATTGCAGCGATGAGGGTGTGAATTCTCATGTTCGTAGTGAACTGCGTCATTCGGGCTTGGGATCGACCTTCCAACCCTTCGTGCTGATGCGACCGTAGTAAGGATAGTAGTCCCAATCGACCTCGCCACCGACAACGCGAGGATCCCGGGTTTGACGAAGGTGATCGAAGAGCTGTTCGTGAAGACGTGATTGCGCGGTGAGGTAATCGAGTTTGCCGGCGACATTGTTCATCTGATCCGGGTCTTTCTTCAGATCGTAGAGTTCCTCAGCCGGGCGCATGCCGAAGGCGAGTTCGGCCAGGCGTGCAACGCCATGTTCGTTGCGATGCTCCATCATGTACTTCTTGGTCGGTGAACTGTCGATTTCACCGTACGGAATCGAGCGGGCACAAACGGTCGCGTCCGGTGATCCCGAGGGCCAACGGGTGGGTTCGAAGTTGTAGATATACATGAACTCCTTCGTCCGGATCGCGCGGCAGGGATATCCCTTGCCTCCCTTGCGACAGCCGTCGTGGCGTTCCATGGCGATGAATGCTGAAGGACGTTTGGTGATGTCGTTGCTCGCAAAGATATCCGTCAGACTGCGAGCGATCATCATCGAGGGTGGCTTGACGCCGGCTGCCTCGAGAAAGGTTGGGGCAAGGTCGCTCAGATTTACGAAGGCAGTTACTTCCCGTCCGGCTTGGCTGATGCCCTTCGGCCAGCGGATCGCCAGCGGTACGCGTGACCCGGCGTCATAAAGGCTGGCCTTCGCGCGAGGGAACGGCATTCCGTGATCGCTGGTGACAACGACGATGGTGTTGTCGAGCTTGCCGATGTCTTCAAGCAGGCGGATCGCACGGCCGACCTGATGATCGAAGGTCTCCACTTCCACCAGGTAATCGAGAATGTCGTTTCGAACGATATCGTTGTCCGGAAAGATCGGTGGCACGACCGCGCGACTCGGGTCCTTCCCGGTCTTTTTCCCTGCGCCGAGTTCAAAGCCGCGATGCGGTTCGCTTGTCCCCAGCCAGAAGCAGAACGGTTGTTCCTTCTTCACCTGCTTCATGAAGTCTTCAAAATTGCCGGCGTAATCGGTGTTCCGCATTGCCTTAAAAGGCGGCTTCGTTCGGCGTCGTTGAAACGCTTCGCCCGCGGGATTCACCGTGCGCCCTCCGGCCTCCAAACGTCCGGGACTCCAACCCTTGCCGGTGAATCCGATCTTGTAACCGGCCGTCTGCAAGAGTCCGGTGTAAGTCGCAAACTTCGCAGGCAATGTGCTGTGGATGTTCCCGGCCTCTTCCAGCCGCCAGATCGGCTGCCCCGTGAGGATCGCACTTCGTGACGGTCCGCAGGTTGGTGCATTGCAGAACGCATGCACGAATCGCAGGCCTTCGCGTGCCACACGATCGAAGGCCGGTGTCTTCACCACAGGATCACCATTGGCGCCGGTATGAGAGTAGGACTGATCATCGGAAATACAGAAGAGGATATTTGGCCGTTCCTCTGCCGCAGAACGGAGTGACAGGCAAAGGGCTATTGCAGCGATGGTTGTCCAGATCTTCATGTCGTTGGTTATCGGGACCAAATAATGGGGGCAGCGCCACGCGGGATCAATACCCACAGATACCAATGGGAAACGCCGACGTAGTGAGAGAGGTGTGAGATGCTTGTTCGGGGTTCGCGGGCAGATCGTCACATGATCGTTGCGGATGCGAAATAGGTGAACGTAGCTACAGACACGAGACTGCAAGTGCGCTTCGGCTCAGCCAGTTCCTGATTCGTGCAGATCCCGTTTCTTGCTGCGGAAGTGGTCTGGAACGAAAACGGCCGCAGCCTGTCGGTTTTCAACCTCGATCTTGGGATAAACCTGGCGCAAATGAGCTTCCACAGTCCGCACGGCACTGTCGGTGATGGTGGCAATTTCCGGGTTCGTTTTGCCCATGGCGAGACAGAAGAGGACTTCGGCCTCGCGTGGGGTCAGCTGGAACTCACGTCCAAATTCATCAATCATGATCTCCAAATCGAATAATGGTTTCTCCAGCGTGAGCAACAACAGGAGTTCGCGTCGATCCCGGTCGGGTTTGAGCTGAACGTTCAGGCGTTGATCACCGCTGCCCACGGGCAAAATCTACGGGAATCTTTGTAGGATTTCAGCTCAGAAATACTCAGGAAGTTCCTGAAGCGTGAGCGTGGGATTTGCTCGGCTGCCGGCGATCTATCCTTCGCTTCGTGTGATCACCAACCCGTTGATGGCGTGCTACTTACCTTCGGCCGACCAGCGTTTGTAGGTCTCGGAATTCGCCTTGAACGTACGATAGCGCTCGCTGTTTTTCTTCGCGACACTCAATTCGTCAGCGATTTCGAGGGCGTATACCTTCGGCGATTCAGGCCCCATGTCGCCGGTGTCCTTGATCCACTGCCTGAGGCGGGCACGGTTTTGCCGTAGCGCCTTGGCGTGCTTCGGATCGGCGGCCAGATTGCGCGTCTGCCAAGGATCCTTCTGGTAGAGGTAGAGCTCCTCAGGCGCGCGTGTGGGTGAGAAGAGGAGTTTCGTGGCAAGGTCATTTAGCGCACCCTTGGCATTCAACTCGCGCAATCGTTGGACAATGATTTTACCGTCCTTGTACTGGCTCGGCATCAGGTGCGGACGCCCAGGATAAAAGTTTCGAATGTAGAGGTAACGGTCAGTGCGAATTGAACGGATGTGGTCGGCAGCTTCACCGCAACGATCTCGCGCGGCAAATACGGCCCGCTTCGGTTCGTAGTCCAGTGCAAGGATGTCACGACCCTGCACGTGATCGGGAATCTGGATTCCCGCAGCGGCCAGCGAGAGTGCCGCGACATCGATGTGCTCGACCAGATCACGGCGCGTCTGACCGCGCTTGATGCCCGGCCCGCGAATGATCAG
This sequence comes from Verrucomicrobiales bacterium, assembly GCA_002715965.1. Lineage (GTDB taxonomy): Bacteria > Verrucomicrobiota > Verrucomicrobiia > Limisphaerales > JAYPXF01. Next base: position 61,294 of record PBAL01000076.1, read on the forward strand.
GGGAATGTGCGTGCCTTCGTCGTAAAGGAATTGCTTGCCGCGCGCATGGCTGACGCCGTGATCGGTAAAGCAGACGATGAGGGTGTTTTCGAGCAGGCCTTCCTTCTTCAATCGCTCGATGACAAGCGTGATGTGCCGGTCGGTGATTCGCACGCTGTCGAGATAAGTTGCCCAATCACGCAGCATCACCGGATCACGCGGATAGTAGGGAGGGAGATAGACTTTGCCCGGATCAGTGATTCTCCCGAGTTCTTTCTTAACCCGCTTCTCGAACGCGTCATACTGACGCGTGGATGAACCACGAAGCTTTCCACCATGAAGCTGGACCTGCATGAAGAACGGCTGCCCCTTCCTGCGCCCCGCCCAGTCGTGACTGTCGTACATCGACCTGTTCCAATCGAAGTTATAGTCGGTTTTACCCGGCGTATCTCGTTTGACCGGAAGCGATCGGCGATCGAAGCCCGGCAGCCCGCTGCCGTTGCAGGTCCAATAGCCGGCCTTCTTGAAATACTCCGGTACCGGACGCACGCCATCGGGAAGTTGAATGCGATGTTTCACACGTCCACTCCGGTGATGGTGTGATCCGATCGATGTTTGGTACATCCCCGTGATCAGTGCAGAGCGAAAAGTCGAACAGACGGGCGATGTTGCATAAGCACGGGTAAACCGAACCCCTTCCTCCGCCAATTGGTCCATTGCGGGAGTCTGGATCAGTTCCTCTCCATAGCACGACAAGTTGGCCGACATGTCGTCAATGACGATCCAGAGGATGTTCGGTCGCTTTGCCGCAGGGGCCGGTTGGACGAGAAAGAGCGCGAGGAGAAGAGCGAGAAATCTGATGTTCATGAGCAAGCGGGCCGAGGCTACAACACCCGGTCTTTCCGACACCACCAGAACATTCGCTCAAGATCCGTGCGGTTTGGGTAAGATCGTGGGACCCAATCCTCAAGGAGCTCAAAGTCGTCTGAGAATCGGGCATGAACTTCATCGTGGTCCGTGCCGAAAGGGGGACCGTCTTCATCGGAGATGAAGTAGTGAACGGCGAGAAACTGACCGCCGGGTTTGAGCCAGCGCTTGATGGCGTTGAGGTAATCGGGGCGGCGCGACGGATTGACGGCGCAATAAAAGGTGTGTTCGAAGATCCAGTCGTATTGCTCGGTGGGTTCGTCCTCCAGAAAGTCCCCGAGCTTGAAGGTCGCATTCGGCTCGGAAGTCTTCGCCGTCGCACCATCCACCGCGCTTGGTGCGATGTCATAACCAACCGCATCGAATCCGGCCTTGGCCCATTCGCGGATGTCGTAACCGAATCCACAACCAGGATTGATCACCGATCCGCGCGGCAGGTCAGGATGCGCCGCCAGCCAATCCACCAGGCCGGGTGAAGGCTTGCCTTTGTCCCACTGCGTATCGCCGGTGCGATAGCAGTTCTCCCAATCGGTGTCCGCCATCAGCGTCGCTTGCGAATTTCGGGCGGATTGGTCAGTGGACCTTTATGCGCTTCCCCGAGTTGCACCATGAAGGAGGCGTTTTGCGGCACCACATCCACCCGGGCGCCGGATTCGAGAAGCTTCTCGGTTTCCAGCACATCCAATACGGCATTCAGTATCCGGGGATCCGCCTTGCCGATGGCATTCAGCGTTTCGCCAACAACCTCGGGCCGTTTGGCGGAAGCTTCGGCCATCTTCTGCGAAACCTTGTTGGCCGTTTCACTCTTGATCAGTCCCACGCGGTTCTCGCCGTCCTGCTTCATCGCACTCGTGACCTGGACAAGACGTTTCACGACTTTCTCGGTGATGTTCTGAACCATCTGACGATCGGTGAAGGCGACTTTGCGGATGTAGACCGAGCCAAGTTGGTAGCCCCATTTTTCAGAGAGCGGAGAAACGGTTTTTCGCACGGTGCGGCTGAGGGCATGACGATCTTCCAACATCTTTTCCATCTCAAGGTTGTTGAGGGTGGAGATGGTGGCGTTCGTCACGTTGGCTTCTAGTGAACCTTCGGGATTGGCGTTTACATACAGGTAGTCAACGGGATTGATGACCTTCATCTCATACCAGATGCCGACGCCCATGGGCGTGCCTTCTTCCGAATTGACCATCTGGTTGCGAAGGTAGCTTTGGCGCATGGCCGTGCTGACGCGATGATGTTTGCCGAAAAACGGCAGCATGATTGCGCGCAGTCCAAAGTGCCGGATGGTGAAATGAATCCCCGGTTCATCGATCGTGCCAATCACTTTTCCGAAGAGCGTAAAGACGAGCACCTCACATTCGTTCACGATGGAATACAGTTTGAACAAGCGGGCGAGTCCCAACAGGAACGGCACACAGATCAGGCCCAGGAAGAGGAATAATGCAAAGAGAGCTGGATTCATGGTCTGGTCCTTTCTTAGTTGGATTGCGGGGATTGCACGATGCGTTCAGCGTTTGCCAGCAATGGCACACGCATGTTTCTCAGGTATACGTCGAGGGCTGCATCGCCTCCCTCCCGCTTGATGTTGGCCAGAGTCTCGGCCAGCAGCCTCAATGGAGCGACTTCCGCCTGCGAATTGTTCGAGGCGATTTCAACCGCGCGATTGCTCATGGTGATCTGCTGCTCGGCATCCGCGTGGGCCGTACTGATATCCGCAGCGACCTGGTTGCGCGTGCTGTTGATCGCGGACAAGGCGCGATCGACCTCGGTGGGCGGGTCAATCTCCGTGATCAATGCCGCGTCCAATTCGATGCCGTAACGTCCGGCAGTGGTGCGGCATTGTTGCTCCATGTATTCATTGAGGAGCGGAAGGTTCTTGCGGAGGTCGTTGATCGACACCCCTTCGGAAAGTTCAACCGATGATTCATCCTCTCCTTCGACTTCGCCGTCCGCGACGAGGCTCTGGCCCTTTGGATCGACAAAGGTTGCGATGCGTTCGCGCAACACCGAGATGAAGTAGCCCATCACGTGTTCCAAGGGGCTCGTCACTCCAAAGAGGTAGGCGTAGAGATTGTTCTCGTTCACGCGATACCGAATCTGGCCATTGACGCCGGTGGTGAGATTATCCTTGGTCACGCTCTCAATAGTGTCCTGGTGCTTGGTCGGGTCCCAGGTCAGGTCCAGGCCTTCTGTCGCGACGCTCACCTTGTGCACTTTTTGCCAGGGCATCTTGAAATACGGGCCACCCGGCCGAACCACGCGCACGGCTGGAAAGTTGTAGCGTTCCTTTTCGTCGTCGCTCAAATGCGGGTCATCTTCTGTCGCACTCCCGGGCATTCGTTCGGCCCGGCCGAAGGTGGTAATGACCGCGCGTTCATCAGGACGAACGGTATAGAAACCGGTGATCAACACACGGATGACCGCGTAAATCGCGACACCGATCAAGAAGGGGAGCAGGTATGTCATGGCAGGGATGGTGAACTTTGGGATTCAGGTGAAAACTACAATCTCTCAAGCCGTTTGTAGGTGAATCCAATGGTGGAGGGAAGATGGGAATCCGCGAAAAACCGGCGTTAAGGCCAACGAACATCTGAATCTCATCAAGTTGATGTCGGCGCTGCGTCTTCGGTGTTTGATGTGATTCTGCTCTCAAACGCCTGAACCACAATATGTTGTGAGGCTCTTCCATTCATACCCCAACATATGTTTGCCAAGCAATCTCCCGATCGGTATCGTCCGCAAATGCAGCAACGGATGGCAAAGGGCAACCTGTTCGTGGGTTTGGTGGCGGTATTGGCCGCTCTCAGTTCGTGCACGCCGCATGGGGACCAGCCGCAATTGCCGGAAGCCGATGCTGATTTTCGCCGGGGACAGGGACTCGTCTCGAAGATGGATTATTCCGGTGCCATCCGGTCCTTCAACAAGGCCCTGCTGACGAATCCCAACTCCGCGCCGGCGCATCTCGAAGTTGCATACCTCTACATGGATCACGCATCGAATCCGGCCGCTGCTGTGCATCACTTCAATCGCTACCTCGAAATCGACCCTGAAAACGATCAGTCCAAGGTGATCCGCCAGCACATGGACAACTGCAAGATGGAGTTGGCCAAGCAATTCCTCATCGCTCCGGTGATTCCCACTGTGCAGCGCGAACTCGACGGATTGAAGGACGAGATCAAACGGCTGCAAACTGAGAACGCCGAACTGAAGAGCGAGATCCGGCGCTTCAAGGATTTTCCACCGCAACTGGAACCGATGCCCACCGACGAAGATACCGGTCTTCCGCCTTTGGTTCCGCTCTCACCGCCATCACCTCCCTTGCAGGCCAGAATCGAGACCGAGCAATCGAGTTTCATTCCGGCTGCTTTGGGCAATCCTGCTCCTCGCTACCACGAGGTGCGCAATGGCGATTACCCCGCCAAGCTCGCGCGCGTGTATGGCCTCAAGGTGAACGAAATCCTCAGCGCCAATCCGGGAATCAACCCAAGAAACCTGAAGATCGGCACCCGCCTGCGCATTCCCGAGACGAACTGATCTAAGCCGCGTTTGGAATCGAATCCTCCGGACCGTCTGCATCCGAACGAACGGCGCGCCGCAGGAGGACAAACTTCTGGAGTCCGTGAAACGCCCAGGCCATCACAAACAAGGCCGTTCCCACAATCACCATCGCGGCTGCGCTGTTGGAATTCAGCCAAAGCGAAAGATGAATTCCCAGGACGGCACTCAAGGCCGCATGCAGCACGGTAAGCCAGAGGCACACTTCCAGTCGTTGTGAAATCAATGCGGCTGTTGCTCCCGGCAGGATGAGCATTCCAATCACGAGAATGGCACCCACCGATTCGAACGCGCTCACGATCACGACCGCCAGTGTCATCATCAGGCCATAGTGAACGACGCTGGGATTCACGCCGATGGAGTAGGCGAGGTTTGGGTCGAAAGATGTCACCAGCAGTTCCTTGTAGAACAACAGGAGCAGGACGATGACGATGACCGTGACAAGGGCCATGCGCACCAAGGGGAGCGGGCCGATGTTGGTTCCGCCCAGGCTGAGCATCGGTTCCAGCGGCACGTACTCCAGTTCGCCATAGAGCACGCATTCCTGGTCGAGATGAATGTTGGAAGCAAACCGGTTGATGAGCAGCACACCGATGGCAAACAGGCTGGTGAACGAAATGCCGATGGCCGCGTCCTGCTTCACCCGCGTCCATTTGTGAATGACCTCGATGATGACGACGGTCACCAACGCAGCCGCCACCGCCCCCACGAACATCGCCGGTGTCCGCCAGCGCATCATGAACTCCGCGCTGTGTTCGCCATCGGCGTCATGCGGAACGACCGCTGCCAGTGCGAGGAAGGCGATCACCAGTCCCGGCAGGATGCTGTGGCTGATCGCGTCGCCCACCAGAGCCATGCGCCGCCAGATCAGGAAGTTGCCCGCCAGCCCGCAGGAGAGTGTGACGAGGAAGCCCATCAACATCATCCAGCCGTACATGTCGAAGTCTGTCGTCCAGGGTCCGGTGACGACGAGTTCGTAATCAAACTTGGGAATCAGGTCTTTCACCGTTTTCCATAACCGACCAGATCTTCGCGACGATAGACACCTGTGCCACGCCGAATATCCGAGAGCCCCGGGATGGGTTTGCCGTGCGGATCCTGCCGCGCGTATTTCAGTTTGCGTTCCAGCTCGCGAACCACTTCCTCGCCGAGGACATGCTCGATGATCTCGGCGTCTTCATGCACGTGGTCGGATGCGATCTTGGCTTCGTTCGTCAGATACAATTCCCAGAGCCGATGATTGCGAACGATCTCGCAGGCGCGCGACCAACCCGCCGGGGCCAGCAGAATGTCATCGCCCGTGATCGTCGCGAGCCGGTGATTGACCAGGGCGTGGGAAAGTTTCTGGCTCTCCTCAAGGGTTTCCTTGCGCCGCTGCGCCAGTTCGCGAATTGAAACACCTTCGCCTTCGAAGTCGCGGGCCTCCAGGACGTGATAAATCGACTTGAGCGTGTTTTCGCGCGAGACGCGTGCTGACTTGGATCGCTGACGCCACCAGGCCACCACCACGCCATGGCGGGGCGCGAAACAGAACGCGGCCAGAAACACCAGGCTTGCGGCCAGGACGATGATCGGACCCGTTGCGAGGTGATCATCAAGAAAGGACACGAAGGCTCCAACCACGCCGGCGAGCACGCCGAATACCGCCGAAAGAACCACCATCCGATGCATGCGGTCGGTCAGCAGATACGCTGTCGCGGCAGGCGTGATCAGCATCGCAGAAACCAGCACCACGCCAACCGCCTGAAGCGCGGTCACGACTGAGAACGCCAGCAGCATCATGAGGATGTAGTGAATCACCTGGGCGGGGAAACCGATCACGCGGGCGAAGTTGACATCGAAGCTGGTCACGAGAAATTCCTTGTAGAGCAGCGCCATGCAAACCAACACCAACACCGTGATCGTGGCCATCAGCTTGATGTCATCCGCACCGATCGCGGAGGCTTGACCGAACATGAATTTGTCCACGCCGGACTGATTGCCCGTAGGCAATTGGTTGATCATCGTCGTCAATGCCACCCCGACGGCATAGAAGCTGGCCAGCACCAGACCCAAGGCCGTGTCCTCCTTCAAGCGCGTGCTTTCCTTGACCCAGTGCACCACCGCGGCGCCCAGCAATCCGGCCAGGGTTGCGCCGATGAAGATCGCCACCGGGTCCTTGCTCATGTTCCACATGAAGCCCAGCGCGACGCCGGGAAGAACCGCATGTGAAAGCGCATCACCAAAGAGCGACATCTTTCGCACCACGATGAAGCTCCCAAGGATTCCACACGAAATGCCAAGCAGGATGGAACCGGCCACGGCATAGCGCACAGATGGATCTCGGAATTGGAAGAAGCGAACGACCTGTTCCCAAATCGTGGCCTCGGACAGTTCACTGATGCGTGCGCCTTGTGCGCTGAAGGGAACCAGCAGCAGCGCCATGAACAGCACCGGCACGAACGCCGAACGATGGAAGCTCGGCTTCACTGTTGTTTCCCAACGGCCTCCGCAACCTCGGACAAAATGGTCAACCTCCCGCCATACGTCTTCTGCAGCAACTCGCTGGTGAACACCTCGTTCGTTTCGCCAAAAGCGACCACCCGCATGTTCAACATCAAAAGCATGTCGAAATACTCCTTGGCCGTGGGCAAATCATGATGAACAACCAGGATCGTCTTGCCGCGTTCCTTCAACTCCTTCAGCAGGTCGACAATCGCCGTCTCGGTTGCGGCATCAACGCCCACAAAGGGTTCGTCCATGAAGTAAAGATCGCTCTCCTGCGCCAGAGCCCGGGCCAGAAACACCCGTTGCTGCTGGCCTCCGCTGAGGTTCGAAATCTGCCGGTTCGCGTAAGGAAGCATTTTCACCTTGTCGAGACACTCACGCGCCTTATCACGATCGGTCTTGCCGGGGCGTTTGACCAGGCCGAGGTGTCCGTAGCGACCCATCAAGACCACATCCATGACGCTGACGGGGAAGTCCCAGTCCACCGATTCGCGCTGTGGAACATATCCGACCCGGCGCAGATTCTTCTTCACCGGTTTGCCGAAGACCTTCACCCAGCCGCTGTTCAGGGGCATGAGGCCCATGGCCGCCTTGATCAGGGTGGATTTGCCTGCACCGTTCGGACCGACAATGCCCACGAGTTTCCCCTTGGGCACGCAAAGGTCGATACCCCACAATACGGGCTTCTTGTGATAGGAAACCGTCAGGTCGTGGATCTCCAGGGGAGACTCGCTGGAACCGTCACTCATGTGCGGGCGATTCGAATCGTGGTTCTAAGTCACGCGATTGCGCGAGCGCTGCGATTACTTCAACGCGTCAACAATCGTGTTTAGGTTGTGCTTAATCATGCCTTCGTAGGTGCCGACATCGTAGCCGTTCTCCATCTGTCCCGGCGTGCCCATGGCATCGGAGAACAGCTCCCCGCCGATCTTCACGCCGGCATCCTGGCTGATGCGCCTGATTGCAGCCGGTGAAACGCTGGACTCGACAAAGATCGCCTTCACCTTGTGTTTCTTGATGAAGTCAACAAGCGAAGCCATTTCCTTCAAACCAGCTTCGGTGACTGTTGAGATCCCCTGGAGTCCAGTGACCTGAAAGCCGTAAGCACGGCCAAAGTAGTTATAGGCATCGTGGCTTGTGATGAGTATCCGACCGTCTTTCGGGATTTCGTTCGCACGCCCAGCCGCCCACTTGTGCAGTCCGGCAAGTCTGGCCTTTACGGCGTTGCCCTGGCTTTTGAAGTAGGCCGCATCCTTGTGCGAATACGCACCCAGGCCATCGACGATGGCATCCACGCACTCCGACCAGAGCGAGACATCGAACCACAGGTGCGGATCATAGTGGCCTTCAAAATCCTCGGGCTTGAGAAGACGCGATTTATTCACCCATTCGGTGATCGCGTAGACGTGTTTCTTGGACCGCTTCAGTTTCTTGAGGATGTCCGTCATTTTGCCCTCAAGATCGAGGCCGTTGTAGAAGATCACATTGGCGCGGCGCAGTTTCGAAACGTCCGCGGCCGTTGCCTTGTAGAGATGCGGATCCACGCCCGGCCCCATCAATCCGGCAACGTCCACCCGATTGCCCCCCACCTGTTTAACCAGGTCGCCCACCATGCCGATGGTCGTGGTGACCTTGATTTTGGAGGCAGCGTTGGATTGGAAAGCCGGACCAAGAAGGGCCAATCCCAGTGCGATCAGGAGAGTTTTCAGTTTCATTTTAAATTCGCCGATAGCTGTATGAGGGGCCAATCCCGTCAATAACTTGCAATTTAAGAATCAAAAATATTGTGTCAATTAAAAAGTTTAGCCTCGGCTAAACTTTGAATACAGACCGATCCATTTACGTGGGTAAAGATTTGGTTGGTTCGATCAGCGTTCGCTGGATTTGATCAGCTTCAACTCCGGCTTGGCCTTGTGCTTCTTCACTTCCTTGCGCAGGACCTTGATCGCCTTCTGCAACTGTGTGTCCTTGCCGGCGGGGAGTTCCGTGGGTTCCGGCCAGACGACGTAATGTGGCTGGGCCGGTTGGAGTTCCATGTCTTGTCCGTCTTCCATCCGATACCAGCCGCGGAAGGGCATGCGAATGTAGCCCAGGTCCATGATCGTTTTCGAACCCGTGCTGATTACTCCCCCGGCAGTCGGAACGCCGACGACTTTGCCGCGCTTCAGATGCTTGATGGCGTGACTGAAGATCTCGGCATTGCTGTAGCTGTTCTGGTTGCAGAGAACGACAACTGGCTTGTGCCATGATGCGTAGATCTTCCGGTCCTGCGGATAACCGCGTCCGCCTCCACGAGGAATGGTGATCGCGTGGCGCGGCTGGGTCAGAATCGTGAGCAGATGATCGGTCGTGGAACCACCACCGTTTTCGCGCACGTCGATGATGATGCCGTCCTTGCCGGCCGCGACTGAATACAGTTCCTCCTCAAAACGATAGAAGCTGGTCATGTTCATGCCGGCGATATGAAGGTAACCAAAGGATCCGTCAGACTCGGCGTCCACCTTGGCCTGGTTGTCATCGATCCATTTCTCATAAAGCAATGAGCGGATGCGCGCGTAACTGGTTGGTCGGAGTTTCACCGTGCGGCTTTTGGCTTTCTTCTTCTTGCTCTCCTTGACGTTCAACACGATATCGCGATCGGGAACTCCATTCAGGATTGCCGTCAGGTCTGTGTTGCCGTCGACATCTTTGCCGTCGATGGAGGTGATCACTTCTCCCGCATTGAGCCGGGACTCCTTGCGGTCGGCCGGGCCGCCTTTGATCACGTCGCGGATGCGCAGGCCGTCGCCCTTGTGATCCGGCTCAAAGCGAACGCCGAGATGAGCCGTGGTGTGGCTCCATGAACTACCCTGCGCGATCGGTGAGTACGAAGGACCGCGATAGTAGAAGCCAAGGTGCGAACCGTTGAGTTCGCCGAGCATGAGGTTGATGACGTTGGCGAGGGTCGCGCCATCCGGTGCTTCGGCGGCCATGCCCACGTATTTCTCGCGGATCTTGTTCCAGTCACGGCCGCCGAGTTTTTCGTCATAAAAGTTGTCCCTCATGGCGCGCCATGCCTGATTGAATGCTTCACGAAATCGATTGGGAACGCGCACTTCCTGCTTCGCATTGAAGGTGTAGGCGGACGCAGCCGTGCCAACCAGGGACGCCGGGACGCCACCCGACAACCACAGGATGCGATTACCGGTTCGGAGCCAACGCGCCTGCGTGCCGGTCTTGGTATTCAGCAGCTTGGGGCGCGGACTGTCGGGGAGTTCGATGTAGTAGGTACCGGACTTGCCATCGATCTTGGCGGTGAATGCCAGACGCTTGGAATCGGGAGACCAGAAGAGGCTGCCCTCGGAGGTATTGGGAATCGACACGCGCCGAAGCCGCTCGCTCAAGGTGCCGAAGTCGATCTGCAAGCCCAGTTTCTTTGGTGCTGGCTTCTTTGCGTCGGCGGGCTTGGCCTCGGGTTTCTTCTCCTTTGCCTTTTCATCCTTTGGCTTCTCTTCCGGCTTGGCCGGTTTCTTCTCCTCGGCTGGCACAGGTTTTGGCGCTGGCTTGGGAGACGGTTTCTTCGCGCGCGCTTTCTTCATCTTGTCGATGGCGCGCTTGAGTTTCTTGTCGCGGGAACCGGTCTGGTGATCCTCCTCCCGCAAAAGCGCAAAATAGATGTCCGTTTCGTCCGAACGCCGGCGTCCGGTGAAGGCGATCATCTTTCCGTCCGGCGACCAGACGGGATTGTAGTCGTTGTCCGGATGACGCGAGAGATTGAAGGGCTTTCGATGTCCGTCGAGCGGCCGGATCCAGATGTCGCGGTTGAAGTCGTTGTCCGATTGCGCATAGACCAGCCACTTGCTGTCGGGGGACCAATTGAACTGCGGGGAATTCCAGGACTTGAAGAGGAGTTTCGCGTCCTTGCCATTCGGCGTCATGATCCACAGATCTCCGCGTCCTTTCGTGAATGCCAGGCGTTTGCCGTCGGGACTGAGCTTCAGGTTGCCTTCCTCTGCCGAATCCTTTGTGAGTTGCGAGAACTTGAAGGACTTGTTCTGCCACCAAAACAGTTTCGGGTCCGCGCGCAGAGCAGCCAGGATGTCCGGCTGCCCGTTGTGTTCGGTGACAAAGAGAATCGCATTGCCGTCGGCAGAGAAGACGGGATTGCGTTCGAAGGTGGAACTGCGCGTGATCTGCACGGGCTCGCGCAATTCCGTGTCCATCACCCACAAATCACCGCCGGAGATGAACGCCACCTCCAGGCCATCCTTTGAGAACGCGATTTCCGTTGCACTCTTGAGCGTGCGACGCTGTTTTCGGACCAATCCGCTGTCAGCGATGTTCTTGATCTCGATCTTGGTCGGCTTCGATTTGCCGTCCGTGCGGTAGACGTAGAGATCGAACAAGTTCCGAAACACAATCGTGGAACCGTCCTTGGAAATCGCGGGATACATGACCGAGTCTTCCTTGAAGCTGGTGAGTTGTTTCTCCTTGCCCGTGGCAAGGTCGCGTTCGCGCAAGTTGCCGACACCGTTTCGTTCGGCGACGTAGTAGAACGCCTTCCCATCCGGCTTCCAGAGTGGCCAGCGCGACTCCTCCTGTTCGACAACGAGTTGTTTGAACGAATCCTTCACCAGATCATATAGCCAGATCTGTGTGGCTCGCGGCCCACGATATCCCTTGCGCCACGAACGTTCGCCTTCGCGTGTAAACAGCAGGCGCTTGCCATCCGGCGACACCTCACCGTAGGAGCCATAACCATCAAAAAGAATCTTCTCCGGCCCGCGCTTGTTGATCGGCACCAGACTGAAGCGCTCGCCATGACGCCAGTAGTGATCGCGCGTGATCGACGTCAGCAAACGCTTCCCGTCCGGATGCCAGCCTTCCAAGCGAAACCCCTCAGTATGGTAGGTGATCTGGTGAGGCCGTCCACCCGCGGTCGGCAGCCAGTGAATCTGTCGCGTGCCACTGCGCGTGCTGGAGAACGCGATGTATTTTCCATTGGGAGAGAAGCTTGGATAGCGATCATCCGAAGGATGCTGTGTGAGCTGCCGCGCCGTTCCTCCTTTCGATGACACCACCCAGATGTCTCCGTTCCAAGCAAACGCAATTGCAGATCCATCCGGAGAAACCGCGGGACTGGAAACCATGCGCAACTTATCGATTGCGCGGATCGGGAAAGCGAAAGCGAGGGTGACGGCGGCCAGACACAGGACATGAATTCGATTCATGCGCGGATCATTCGAGACGCTCTGACTTGAGCCAAACAAAAAGTCCAGAGCACAACGCACTTTTTTCCAGCTCTGGAATTGCCGAATACATCCTCCTGAGTTTTCATCTGCCTGACGTGACTTTTGCTCGCACAATCCGGCGATTCCTAATGGCGTGCCTCGTTGGCATGCTGGGAGTGATACACATGCAGGGCGCGGACCGTGAGGCGATCAAGTTCTTCGAGAGGAGTATCCGGCCCTTGCTGGCAGCGAATTGTTACGAGTGTCATGGACCGAAGAAATCCAAGTCGGGTCTCCGGCTTGATCATCGCGCCGGCATTCTCAAGGGTGGCCAATCCGGGCCGGCCATCCTTCCCGGCAAGGCGAGCGAATCGCTGTTGATTCAGGCTGTGCTTGGAACAGATCCGGATTTCAAGATGCCTCCGAAGAAATCCCTTTCGAATATGGCCATCGCTGATTTGAAGAAGTGGATTTCGATGGGCGCACCCTGGCCGGAGATGGCAGGCAAGTCTGAAGAAGTTGATGAGCACGGCTTCACGGAAGAAGACCGGCAATGGTGGGCTGTTCAGCCTGTGACGAAACCGACTGTTCCGGAAGTTGCCGGCAAATGGGCGCGAAACGAAATTGACCGTTTTGTTTTCAACAAGCTTCAAGAGGAAGGATTGAAACCCGCCAAAGAAGCTTCGCGGGAGGAACTCATTCGTCGCGCGTATTTCGATCTCCTCGGCCTGCCACCGAGTCCGAAACAGATTGCGGAATTCGTGCAGGACAAACGGCCGGATGCCTGGCAACGCCTGGTTCGATCACTCCTCGACAGCCCGCGCTATGGCGAACGTTGGGCGCAGCACTGGCTGGATGTGGTGCGCTTCGCTGAAAGCGACGGTTATCGCGAGGATGCCTTCCGGCCCGACGCCTATCGTTATCGCGATTACGTCATTCGCTCGCTCAACGAAGACAAGCCGTACGATCAGTTCGTCCGCGAGCAGCTTGCCGGCGACGAATTGGATCCGAACGATCCCGACGTCTTTGTCGGCACCGGCTTTCTGCGACACGGCATCTACGAGTGGAACCAGCGCAATGCACGCATGCACTGGGGATTGATCATCGACGAACTGACCCGCGTGACCGGCGAGGTCTTTCTCGGCATCGGCATCGGTTGCGCCCAATGCCACGATCACAAGTTTGACCCGATTTTGCAGAAGGATTACTACGCGTTGCAGTCTTTCATCTCGACGGTTGAATGGCCCTTGGAATCCTACTTCGCCTCGCCTTCCGAGGTGCGCGACTACCGGGCGAAACTGGCTAAGTGGGAGGAGCAGGCGAAGACTGTCCGCGCCCAGATGCACGCGATGTTGAAGGCGTCTTACGACAGCAAGGAGAAATACATGGTCAAGCAGTTCCCGGCCGACATCCAGGCGATCTATCACAAGCCGGAAGCAGACCTTACTTCATACGAACGGCAACTCCGCTATCTCGTCGAGCGGCAGGTGGTTCGGCAACAAGGAACGGTCAAGGCCACCACAGTCTTCAAGAGCAAACCTAGCCAGCTGAAGCAATACCAGGCCCTCGAGGCCGAATTGAAGAAACTCGATCATCTCAAACCCAAGGCGCCCCCCAGCGCTTTGGTTGCGCGCGACATCGACAGCGTTCCCACTCGCACCTACATCAAGAGCCGCACCGGCAAACGCGAAGTGCAGCCGGCTTTCCTCACGTTGCTCGGGCACGACACGCCCGCCATTGAAGCGCGCGCAAACAGCACCGGCCGGCGCACCGCCTTGGCCGACTGGATCACCGATCCGAAAAACCCGCTTTCTACCCGCGTCGTTGTGAACCGCATCTGGCAGCGCCATTTCGGAAAAGGAATCGTTGCAACACCAAATGACTTCGGCCGTCTGGGTGAAATTCCAAGTCATCCCGAATTGTTGGATTGGCTGACGCAGCAATTCCTCAAGGGTGAATGGAAGTTTAAAAACCTCCATGAACTGATCCTGAACAGCGCAACGTATCGCCAGACCGCGCGCCGCGAACCCGGAAACGACGAATCCATGAGGGACCCGGGCAATCACCTGCTCTGGCGTTACCCGCCCCAGCGTCTCGACGCCGAACAAATCCGCGATGCCATGCTCACCGCGTCCGCTGAAATCCGGCATCGCGTCGGCGGTTCATCGCAGAGCGGAACCTCCACCTATCGCAGCGTTTACGTGAAGAAACTCCGCAACAAACCCGACGCCGTTCTCAATGGCTTCGACGCTCCCGCTGGATTCGATTCTGCGCCTGACCGGATTTCCACGACCACCCCGCTTCAATCACTGCTGCTGATCAACGACGATTGGATCCTTCAGCGCGCCACGGCGTTGGCGAAGAGTGTGGTGCAAAAGAAAACATACCTCTCCGAGTCTGACGTGAGCCTTCTGTTCCAACGTGTCTACGGCCGTTCTCCTCATGCCGACGAAATCTCAGGCGCTCTCGAATTCGTCCGCGCACAATCCGGTGACGTCACCGCGCCGGTTGCTCCGGAAGACAAGTTCCCCAACGAAACCGGACTGCGTCCGATCACACAGTATTTCAAGAACATCAAGTCCCCGGTTCTCGGCGAGAAGGCCTTGTGGATTCAACCGGACAGTCGCTTCGAACGATTACATTTACAGGACTTCGATCTGGCTGGAGGAGATTTCACGATCGAAGCGGTGGCTGTGCTCGATCGGATGTATTCGGACGCAAAGGTGAGCACCCTGGTTTCCCGCTGGAACAACGCCCATGGCAGTCGCGGTTGGTCGCTTGGCATCACCAGCCAGCGCTCTTCCTATCAACCGCGGAACTTTATCATGCAACTCGTGGGCGAAGAGCTTGGCGGCAAGGTGAAATACGAGGTCGTTCCTTCAAACCTCCGCTTTCCCCTCGGCAAGCCGGTCTACATCGCAGCTGCGATCTCCACCTCCAAGTCGGTGGAGAGCCGAAAGCCGGCTTCGGTCACCTTCTACATGAAGGAACTCTCCGATCCGAAGGCGAAGCTGCAGAAGGCCGTGGTGGAAACCATCGTTCGCGCCAAGTTGCAGAACTCCGCAACCAAGACCCTCATCGGAGGCCGCGATTCCAAGAGTCATCAATGGGACGGCCAACTCGCCCGCCTCGCAATCACACGAGGCGCATTGCCCGAATCCGAGTTGCTCATCAACAAACCGTCCAGGGATCTGCAACGGCTGGTGAATCTCTCCTTCAACGGAACCAACGGGAACAAACCCACACCGGCAAGCGCCTGGCTTCCTCCTGCGGGCACATCATCAAAAGCGCCTTCCAAACTCGTGATGGCCGTCACCGATCTCTGCCACGCGATGTTGAATTCGAATGAGTTTCTTTACCTCCATTAAACTCCTTCCCTGCCACACTCACTGACGATGGCCTGCAACCACATCGATCATCCCCGCTCGCGGCGCGAATTCCTGCAAACCGCAGGAAGTGGATTCGGTGCACTCGCCTTCTCGGCCCTGAGCGGCCAATCCCTGCTCGCCAAATCCCAGAACCCCACCACCGCGAAGATCCCCCATCGCCTCGGCCGGGCGAAGAACGTGATCTGGCTGTTCATGGAAGGCGGTCCCAGCCACCTCGATCTTTTCGATCCCAAACCCCTGCTTCGAAAACTCGCCGGTCAACGGCTTCCTGACAGTTTCGAACGCCCCGTCACCGCGATGGGCGAAGTGAATTCCCCGTTGCTCGCGGACAAGCGTCAATGGGATCGGCACGGCCAGGGCGGCCTTTGGATTTCCGACTGGTTCCCCCATCACTCCAGCATCGCGGATGAACTTTGCGTGATCCGTTCCTGCCAATCCGACGGGATCAATCACGCCGGTGGCGTTTGCTCGATGAACACCGGCTCCGTCTTCGGCGGACGTCCTTCGCTCGGCGCTTGGGTTTCCTACGGTCTCGGGACGGAAAACCAGAACCTCCCCGGCTTCGTCGTCATCAAGGACACTTCTTCCATGGTGGTGAATGGGGTTCGTTGTTGGGGTTCCGGATTCATGCCGGCCGCCTACCAGGGCGTGCTCTTCGAATCCAACGGCGAACCCATCAACAACCTGAACAATCCCAAGGGCGTCACGCAAACCCGCCAACAGCGCAAGCTCGACTTCCTCAATCAACTCAACCGCCGTCACTACGCCGGGCGCGAGTCCAACACCGACCTCGACGCGCGCATCCGCAGTTATGAACTTGCCGCGCGCATGCAGGCCGAAGCGCCCGAGGCCATCGATCTCGACAGCGAACCCGAGCACATCAAGCAGCTTTACGGAATCGACTCAAAGGACACCGAGACCTACGGCAAGCAATGCCTCATGGCGCGCCGGCTCGTCGAGCGCGGTGTCCGTTTCGTCCAGCTCTACCACGGCGCGGGCAGCAAGTGGGACAGCCATTCCAAGATGGAGATCAACCACACCCGTCTCTGCAAGAACGTTGACCTCCCCATCACCGGTCTCATCCACGATCTCAAGCAACGCGGTCTGCTCGACGAAACCCTCGTCATCTGGGGCGGTGAATTTGGCCGCACGCCCATGAGCGAAAAAGGAGACGGACGCGATCACAACCCCACCGGCTTCACCATCTGGATGGCCGGAGGGGGAGTAAAAGGCGGACAGACCATCGGCGCCACCGACGAACTCGGCCTTTTCGCCGTCGAGGACAAACTCCATGTCCACGACATCCACGCCACCATTCTCAGTCTCCTCGGTCTCGACCACACCCAGGTCGTCTACATGCACAAAGGCCGCCCCGAACGCGTCGATCTGAACGAAGGCCATGCGACGCCGAAGGTTTTTGGTTAGTCATCCAATGACATGAAGAAGCAAGATGTTGCAGCCCGCATCCAAGAGCCCCCCCGCGGACGTAGTGAGACTTAATGGCTGGACACTCTCGATCATTTGATCACACGGCTAGAAGCGGCTACGGCATGGGCTATTCCGTTCGAACCGATCGCTATCGCTACACCGAGTGGTGGCGCACAAAGACAACTGATCAACTTAACGGCAGCTTCATCGATCGAGACGTCAAACCCTTCAACACACCGGAATTCATCGAGTTCTACGATTATCAGGCCGATCCCGATGAAGCCGTGAACCTCGCCAACGATTCCAACTACGCGAGCGTGCAGTGACCGGCTTGCTCAGGTAACACAACCAACCGTGGGCTCGCACTGCTCACCCACGGCTGATCTTGTTTCGGCTCTGCGCTTCTTGAGGCCTTCCCCAGGTCGAGCTTTACTGCGGGCGCAAACGGAAGAAACAAATTCCTTGGACAGGTGGAAGCCGAACTTGGAATTCGCCATTGACCACCTGTGGTAATTGCTGCTCCAACTGCCATTGGATCGTTGGCCCGGAAAAACTGGCCGCCGATTTCAGCACGCAAACCGTGCCCTGAGGTGGGCGCTGGGTGATGACAGTCTGCCGGTCTTGGAGTCGCAAGCGCAGGCCCGGTGAATTCGGTATTCTCAGTAGAACGACTCCACCGAGAACACCTCCGCGGAGGATCGCCCCGCCACCACTGGGCCCCAGAAAACAGCCGGTTGAACCCGTTGACCACTGAGAAATAGCCCATTCGAAAGATCATGCCGCGGTGTGTGCGTTTCGCACGGTTGACTTCTATCAAATCGTCGCTTTGATCGCGGCATGCAAATCCACGCGCGGCTGATTCTGTTCCTGCTCGTTTCCAGTTCCGTTTCGCTCTTCGCGGCCAAGCCGAACATCGTCTTGGTCATGGCAGATGATCAGGGTTGGGGGGACATGGCTTACAACGGGCACCCCCACGTGAAGACGCCGAACTTCGACAGGGCGGCTGCAACGGGTTTGCGCTTCGATCGGTTTTATGCGGCTGCGCCGGTTTGTTCGCCAACGCGGGCGTCGGTGATGACGGGACGGCATCCGAATCGCATGGGCGTGTTCAAGTGGGGTTATCCAATGCGGCCGCAGGAGACGACGATTGCGGAGGCCTTGAAAACGGCTGGGTACGCGACCGGGCATTTTGGGAAGTGGCATCTGGGATCCGTGCGCCGGCAGAGTGATGCGCATCCTGGCGTCAACGGCTTTGATGAGTTCCTCAGTGCGCCGAACTTTTACGACAACGATCCAATCCTGAGTCACAACGGCAAGGCCGTGCCAATCAAGGGTGAGAGTTCGATCGTGGCCGCCGAGGCTGCCTTGGAATGGATGAAGAAGATCTCGAGGACGAAGCAGCCGTTCTTGTCAGTGGTGTGGTTTGGGTCGCCGCATGGTCCGCATGTGGCTGTGGAACAGGATCGCAAATTGTATGAAGGCCAGCCGAAGGCGAATCAGCATTTTCTCGGCGAAGTCACGGGGATGGATCGCGCCTTCGGAATGATCCGGGATGGATTGGAAAAGATGGGCATTCGGGACAACACGATCCTCTGGTACACGAGCGACAATGGTGCGCTGAAAAAGGTTGGTTCGGCCGGACCGTTTCGTGGACTAAAGGGACAGGTTTATGAAGGCGGTCTACTCGTGCCGGCAATTCTGGAATGGCCGGAGGTCATCAAGAACCATCGCGTCATCGCCGGCCGCTGTAATTCCAGCGACATCTATCCGACATTGCTGGAGATTGTCGGAGTGAAGGTGAAGAACCAGGCGCGACTGGACGGCATCAGCCTCGCGTCGGTCATTCGAGGTGGAAACGTCAGCCCGCAACGCAGCATGGGTTTCTGGGACATGACCAAACCGGGCATCGGAACACCGGCAGCCGCCTGGATGAAGGAGCTTTACGAAGCGCAACAACAGGGCAAGGACCTGCCCACGCCAGCGAAGGTTCCAGCGTCTGCCAAGCTGCCCGATCCGAAGTATTCAACCGATTCCTTTCCCGGCAACGCAGCGTGGATCGACGGCGATTGGAAGCTGATTCGCAAACAGGACAAGAAAGGCAAGGTCACCTTGGAGTTCTACAACCTCGCCGTCGACAAGGGTGAGCAGCAGGACATCCTCGGAACGGAAGGAGAACGTGTCCGCCACTACCGCGGGCGACTCGAGAGCTGGTTGAAGTCAGTGGTAGGAAGCCTGAACGGAAACGATTATTGAACTCGCAGCAGCCGACGTGAGGAGGCTCTGACCTCAGAGTTTTGGCTCCCAACCGGATTCGTATTCGCGCGCCCAAAGCTTTTCCGCAGCGGGGTTGTCTACGATCTGTCCGTCAGTGGGCCGACACTTCAATGTAATCCCCGTCCGGTAGGCAATGTTCCCGAGGTGGCAGAGAAGTGCACTTCGGTGACCTTCAGTAATTTCCGCGTTCAATTTCGCTTCGCCCCGAATGGCGGCAACGAAGTTCTCAAGATGCTCCTTCTGCCCGCCATGGCTGCGCTTGCTTTCGAATTCCCTCCCTCGCTCATCCAGCAGCGTGTAGCCACTGTTGTCCATCCGGGCGATGCCACCTTCACCGTAGAAGACGATGTCGGAATTGTCTGCAAACGGACGGCGTGGATGGCAGCTCAATCCTTCCCAGGCGATGGCAGTCCCGTTGGCGAATTTGAACGTGGCGGTCTGCGTATCGGGTGTTTCCTGGTCGTCCTCCGGATAAACAAACCTTCCACCATTGGATGTGACCTGAACGGGGAAATCCACTCCCAACACTGCGCGGGCGACATCGACCTTGTGCACGCCATTGTTGCCCAACTCGCCGTTGCCCCAGTGCCAATGCCAGTGCCAGTTGTAGTGCAGGAGGTTGTCCTTGTAGGGACGACGAGGCGCCGGGCCTTGCCACAAATCGTAATCCAGGTAGGCGGGTGTCTTCGTCTGTTTGCCCACCCCGATCGTGGGGCGCGCATTCCGGTAGTAACACTGTGCGAAGTAAATGCGACCGATCGCTCCTTCGATCAGTCGTTTCATCCCGGCGACCGATCCCGGGACGCTCCGGCGCTGCGTTCCGTGCTGTATGCGCACGTCATATTTCTTCGCGGCAGCGATCATCAACTCGCCTTCGCGTGGGCTATGGCTACAGGGCTTCTCGACGTAGACGTGCTTGCCTGCGGATGCACCGAGGATGGCTGCGGGTGCGTGCCAGTGATTGCTCGTGGCGATGACCAACGCGTCGACGTCTTTGGCTTCCAATGCACGGCGAAAATCCTGCCCGTGCCCAATGGTCCGGCCATTGACGCGTCCAACGACATGGGCTGCATAACGGGCGCGGGTTTCATCGACATCGTAAACAGCTTTGACGGACACATTGGGAAACGTCTCCAACTCGCGTGCCAATCCGGTTCCGCGTCCGCCCATTCCGGCAACAATGACGGTAACGTTTCGATTGGCGCCGGCTGCGTGGAGCGATGGTGCCAGGGACAGGCAGGCGGTTGATTGGAGGAAACTTCTGCGGGTCATGGCCGGGTGTTCTCGGTCGGTGAAAGGAATCTCATACAGGAATCGCCGTGTTTCATTTCTTTGCGTTCGTTCCAATGCGATGGAACCTCCAAAGTGTCGCGCTTGCAATGTCCGAGCACGAAGAAACCGTCTGGTGCGAGGAGTTTTGGAAGCGATTCGTCGTCGAGTGATTTTTGTGAGAGGGATTCGGAACGTTTGCCCACGTTCTTTTCGCCGAAGGGCGGATCGGCGAAGATGAGGTCGAATTGCTGGCCGGCTTCGAGGAGTTTTTGAATGCTGACGAAGACGTCCTGAATGCGGACTTTCATTGAGCCGGGCGGAAGATTGCAGGTCTTGTGATTCTGTTCGATGAAACGGCCGTGCTTTCCGGAGAGTTCGATCACCACTGCGGATTTCGCATCGCGACTGAGGCTTTCAAGACTTAGCGCACCGGTGCCTCCGAACAGTTCGAGCACGTTCGCGCCTTCAACGCGATCGCCGAGGCTGTTGAAGATGGCTTGGCGGACGAGGTCGGGGGTGGGGCGGACGTTCAGCCCCTTGGGCGCGCGGAGGATCTTGCCCGCGGCTGTGCCACCGATGATGCGCATGCGCTACTTGATGCGCGTCACGCGCACGGAACGATAGGCGGTGGTCGTCTGGAACGTCGCCAGGCCAAAGGGCGCGGAGAGTTCGATCTCGCCGAATCTCATGTGCACGCGACGTCCCTCGAGTTCCTGGTCGATCAGCTTGTCCTTGTCCAACCACATTTCCAGCTTCTTGGGTGTGACCCGGAGTTTGACCTTGTACCAGATGCTGGTGTCGAAGCGGATATAGTCGGTGGTGTCATTCTCCGAAGCGTCACTGCCATCGAGCGAAGAAATGCCGACGACCGCGCCACCCCAGCCGCCGAGTATCAGCGATGCGTGAGTTTCACCGACCGGGAAGGTCAGCCCACAGAAGAAATCGTTTCCATCCACCTTCATCACCTCCATTTCCACCTCGTAATTCGTGCGAGGGATTGGATTGGTGTAGTTCACGCCGGTAAGAAACTCACCCATGGGAATCATCAGCACCGCTGTTTGCTTGCCCTTCTTCGGCTTGAATTTCTTGTCGACCTCGATTTCCCCGCCACCGGCAAAGTCCGTGACCTTCCACCCTCTCAGATCCTTGCCGTTGAAGAACTCGACCGCCTTGCCGAGGGGAAAGAGCTTTTTGATGCGCGGGTCCGGCTTGAGCGGAACGTGCGTGTATTCCTTCTTTATCTCCGGTGGCAGTTCGTTCTTGTCCGCGGCAGATGCATTGGAGACAAGCGACAAGCCAAGGGCAAGAAGGAGAACGGTCCGCAGTGTTGAAAGCGATTGCATGAGGGAATTGACGAACGGAACGGAAAAACAATCAAGTAATTCCAGTAGGTGGTTGGATAAATGGGTTAAAATGGTTTAAGGGGCGCATGGCGTTACACGGAGGCATTTCGAACGCAGCTACGTCCATAGGGCGGAGCAATCCTTCAACCTTTTTAACCCTTCAACCCATTGACCCACCCTCCGATTCCATTACTCTCCGGGCGAGCCATGAGCCGCTACTGCTGCATGCTTCTACTGCTGACGATTGCTGCGTTTGATTCGACAGCTGCAGAGAAGGACGACCCGATCGGGCGCGAACTTCGTTCGATCCTGATTGATGATCAGAACGCACAGGATCGCGTGGATGAACTGATTGCCAGCAACAATGCCTTCAAGGCCGAAGGTGCCGGTTTGTCCGATGCGATCATGGCCACGAAGGTGAGGCAGATTATCGATCCTGTTCGCGAACAGTACATAGCCTTCCTGCAGCGCAATCCAAAGCACGTGCGCGCACATCTTGCCCTGGCGAGTTTTCTTCAGGAGTTTGGCGACCGGGAGAACTCCAAATCCCACCTGGACACTGCGCTAACGCTTGCACCAAACGATCCGGTCGCGTTGAACAACCTGGGCAATTTTCATGGCGAGTTCGGACCACCCGAAAAGGCATTCGAATACTACCAACGCGCCAGCAAGGCCGCACCAAAGCAATCGATGTATTACCGGAACCTGGCAAGCGTCATGATCATTCACCCGCTGGAGTCGCAATCCTATTTTCGCATCGCGGACAAGCAGGGTGTGTTGCGACGCGGGATCGATCTGTTCAAGAAAGCCGTATCGCTGAACCCGGACGATTTCCTTCTGCAGAGCACGCTTGCTCAAACTTACTACCAGATGCGGCCGTTCCCCTATCAGGAAGCGACCAATGCCTGGGAGCGGGCGCTTGTTCTGGCCGGCACGCGGATCGAAAAAGAGGGTGTGATGATCCACCTCGCGCGAATTCACATCAAAGAGAAGAACTATGACGCGGCGCGCATCAACCTCAACGGCGTGAAGGTGGAATTCATGCTGGACTTGAAGAAGGAACTGATGGCGAAGATTCCCAAGAAGATGTCTCCGGTGAGCTTCAGTACTTCGACCGCCGGCCCCGGCTTGTTCAATCTCTCGACCTCACCTCCGCCCGGCGCGAGCGGGATCAGGAAACAGTCTCCGCCGAAAAAGCGTTGAGCAGCTTGTCGTGGATTCCACCGAATCCGCCATTGCTGAAAACGCAGACTACGCCCCCCTCAGAGCAGGCACCGGCCAGATGCGAGACGATGGCATCAACGTCAGCAAGATAGGCCGCGGATTTCCCTGACGCGCGCAGGTCTTCCATCAACTTCTCGGGGTTCAGTCTTTCGCTCGCATCCAATTGGTCCAGTCGCGCGACCTGGGAGAGGACAATCCCATCCGCATCGGCAAACGCGTCCACCAGATCTTGTTGAAAGATATTGCGCCGGGTGGTGTTCGAACGCGGTTCGAACACCGCGTGGATGTTCCGCCTGCCATACTTGATGCGAAGCGCCTTCAAGGTCTCACGAATCGCGGTCGGGTGATGGCCGAAGTCATCAATCACCGTGATTCCTCCGGCTTCTCCCCGGATGTCCATGCGTCGCTTGATCCCGACGAATGAGTCGAACGCAGACTGAATTTGCTCGCGAGACAGTCCACAATGTCGTGCGCAGGCTGCGACGGCGAGGGCGTTGCGGACGTTCAGTTCTCCTACCATTGGCACGGTATAGTGTTCGCCTCCCAACTCGAATGAACTGTCGTCCGCGCGCAGTTCCAGCTG
>PBAL01000077.1 GCA_002715965.1 Verrucomicrobiales bacterium
CCGATCTCAAGTTTCTTCTCCTCGGCGTCGAGGGCGATTTCGGCGAACTCGCGCGACTTCTTGGTGGTGGCGACCTGATCGAGCGCGGTCTTGGCGGCTTCGATGTTCAGGGCGACGGAAGTCATGATCTGCTGCTCCATCTGTTTCAGGCGAAGGACCGCGCGTTCGTTGTTCAGTTTCTGGTTCTTGTAACGAAGGCGCTCGGTTCGATTGCCCAGAGGGATGGTCATTCGCGCACCAATCGCGTACCGCGGGCTGTCGCGGTCGGCCACGTGGGCGAGGACGCTGGGGTATTCGCGGGCATTGCCACTGAAGCTGGCGGAAGCAGTGAGGTCGAGTTGCGGGAAGAGCTGATTCTTGCGAAATTTCAATCGTAGCCCGTCGGATTCGAGGTTGATCTGCGATTGAAGAATGTCCGGGCGCTTGCGCAACGCGACGCCCCAGCTCCGGTGCAGGTCGAATTCCTGTGGAATGGCGATGAGGCGGTCAATGGGTTGGATGTCGATTTCGGCCCAGGTTGCAATGTCGGAGGTCAGGAGGCGTTTGAAGATGTATTCGGCGCGGACAAGTCCCTGCTCGGCGGAACGCACGGAAGACTGGCGGGCTGCGAGCTGGGATTCGGTTTGTTTTTCGTCGAGGGGCGCCATCACGCCGACGGTGACACGACGCCGATTCGCCTGGAGCAGTTGTTCGGTCAACTCGAGCGCGCCCTGCTGAACCTTCAGGCGATCCTGGGCGAGGATGAGATTGTAGTATTCACGCTCGACGTCGGTCACGAGATCCATGATCGACTGCTTCAGCACGAGGTCGGAAACACGGACATCGTTGCGTCCAACGCGAATGGAGAGGCGGGTGGAGTCGATCCAGAAGTTCTTCAACAAGGGCTGGGTGAGGTTGAAGCTCATGTTGCCCGCGGTATTCTCGAATTCACCCGGATTAAAGCCCTGCCGGTGTGAGAGGAAGGTGCTCATGGTGTAACGCAAGCCGGTGACGGCCGAGCCGTTGAGGCTGGCGTTGTAGCGTTCGGAATCGGTTTCCGTTCCAGCGAAGGCACGGTTCTGATCGTCAACACCGCCGGGTGAGGAAGTCGTGTCGGCATTCACCGAAAGACTGACGCTGGGGTCATAGCCGAAGAGCGAGAGCCGGAGCTGGTTGCGCGAGAGTTGCGGTGAGTAACGGCTGATCGCGAGGCTGAGGTTGTTCTTCAGCGCCAGCTGGATGCAGTCGCCCAGGGACAACCTCTGGACTGTATTCGTCGCAGCTGAGATGCGTGGCGACGTGAGCAGGAGCGCAATCAATGTGGTCAGCGCCAACGAGGAACGAGATCCAAAAGCACCCGCTCTGCGGTTTCGCGGTGGAGAAGCAACTGTCATGCGAAGTCAGTCTTTATCGACGGCCGCCACGGAGTCAACCTCCGGTCTGGTGGTGTGTTCATCGACGACCTTGCCGTCGAAGAGGTGGACGGTGCGTTCCGCGTAACGGCTGAAGCGGTCATCGTGGGTAACCATGCAGATGGTTGCGCCGTCCCGATGAAGTTCCTTGAGGAGCTCCATGACGGCCTCACCGTTTTTGGAATCGAGGTTACCGGTGGGTTCGTCTGCGAGGAGGATCGAGGGTTTGCCAACGAGGGCGCGGGCAACGGCTGCGCGCTGTTGCTGACCACCGGAGAGCTGGGATGGGTAGTGCTTGATGCGGTGAGCCATGCCAACGCGTTCCAAGGCGGACAACACGCGATCGGCACGTTCGGACTTGGGCATGCCGCGGTAGGTGAGGGGCAGTTCCAGGTTTTCAAAGACGGTCAGATCGCCGATCAGGTTGAAGCTCTGGAATATGAACCCGACTTCGCGATTACGGATGCGGGCGCGGTCTGAAAAATTGATTCCCGCGACGGCCTGACCATTGAGCGTGTAGGTTCCGTCTGAAGGCGTATCGAGGAGGCCGAGGATTGAGAGCAAGGTGGACTTGCCGCAACCGGATGGGCCGGCGATCGAAACGTATTCGCCTTCGTTGATGTTGAGATGGATGCCGGACAGGGCGTGGGTCTCCACCTCGTCGGTGTAGAACACCTTGGTGATGTCCTTGAGTTCGATGAGTGGTTGCTTGGTGGTTTCGTCGCTCATGTGATGACGGGTTGTTTCGTTACTCGATCCTGATCTTCTCGTATTCTTCGAAATCGGAAACGTCGGAGAGGATGACCTTGTCGCCGACTTCAAGCCCATTTGCGATTTCGATGACACTGACGGAACTGCGTCCCCATTTGACGGGCACCAGCTGTGCCTGGCCGCCGTCCTCGATGAGTTTGAACACCTTCGCTTCGGCATCGGGCGTGGCCCGCACTGGCCGCCCGACAAAAAGCACATTGTCGAGGCGTTCGATTTCAATCGTGCCGTCAACGCTGAGATCGGGACGGGCGCCATCGGGGAGTTCGCCTTCGAGTTGCACATCAACGGTAACGGTGCCGTTGTTCACCGCGGGATCCACGCGGACGACCTTGCCATTGATGATGCCATTGCGCGTGTCAATCTCGGCAACCTGACCAAGCGTCACGTCCTTGACCTGCGTTTCTGCAATCTCAATCTCTGCCTTCAAACGCCCGGGAATAACTATCTTGGCGAGCGTGGTGTTGGGACCTACGCGTTGGCCGACTTCAAGTTTACGGTTGTCGCCGACTTCTTGAAGAATGCCGGTGATCCCGGCGCGAACGACCAGATTGGTCAGCTGTTCCCTCTTGATGTCCAACTGGGCCTTCATCTTCAGGATGTCCGCTTCCTTGACCGCGATCTGGGCGTCAGCGGATTTCTTGTCCATGGAAACGCTCGCAACCTCGTTGCTGTAGCGCGCGCCAAAGTCTTCGGCTTTGAGCAGGAATCGTCGGGCCTCCAGCGAAGCGACCAGCCCATCCTCCTGCAATTTCTTGTAGGCATCCGCCTCCAATGCCGCGTATTCGTAATCGGCCTTCAGCTTGTCCAGCGAGATTTTCTTGTTCAGGCGCTCGCTCTCCAGACGAACATCGAGCTGAACCTTTTGGGCCTCCTGCTGCTTGATCGCCCATTCGCGATCAAAGATGTCCTGCTCCAGATCCTTGTTGCTCATTTCAAGGATGATCGTGTCTGGCACGACTTCGGCGCCGGCGAGGACGTGGACTTTCTCGATCGTCCCGGAAACTTCCGACTGAACGAATTGAATGTCGATCGGCACAAGCGAACCGTTGCCGCGGACCTGGCGGAGCATCTCCCCGCGTTTGACCTCGTCGGTCCAGATGACCGCGGAATCCACTTTGGGAAGGGCTGGTTCGAGCTTGGCGAGGGCCACCGTGATTCCGGCAATTCCCGCGGCCAAGCAAACAAACCAGATGAAGCGGTTGCGCTTCTTCTTGCGTGCAATGTCTGGTCGTGCGACGTCCATTGGCGGACCTTATCGCAGGGGGCGCGCCAGCTGGAAAGGCCGAATTATCGGCAGGAAATCACAGTTTCGAACGGATTCAGTTTCGATTGGGTTCGGAAACGGGATTTGAATGTCCCGTTATTGGGACACCGGCGGGTGAGTGGAGTCGAAGTGCGTTTGGCGAAACAATTGGAACGCGGATGTGAGCAGAGAATCTCCAAACTCCAATCTCCAAGCCGCAAATAAGCTTCAGATTCCAACCCCAGTCTCAGCTGTTCGAAATCCCCTTGGTCTTTTTGAGTTTTGCAGCCTGGAGCTTCTTTGGAGTTTGAGGCTTGGAGCTTGGATTCTTCCAGCAGACTCTTGCGCTCGCACCTGATCACACAGGACCGTCACGGATCGTTCTCAAACGGAACGCACCAAGCACTGGAAGCGGTGCTTGAAGAATCCCGAAAACGTCCTGTCATCCGCCGAATCCTGCGGCAGTCAATCAACGCAAGGCATACGTAAAGCGCATGTAGCTGGACGTGGCGGTAAAAGTCGTGGTCATCCCGGAGGACAGCCGTCGTCACGTTCCCCTGACCTTCGTCTGATCTGACAAATCGGTCGGATACACTCTTTCCAAGTGCACAAAAAATCGTCGCCCTTGCGGGCGACGATTTGTGAATCCGAGTTTGTTCGGAGGAATTACTTGGCCTTCTTGTCGACCGCGAGCGAGGAGGCAACGAGCGTGATCTTGGCTTCCTTGCCCTTGCCCTTGCGTTCGACCTTGCCCTTGGCGATGACCTTCTGGCCCTTGCCCTTGCCGAGCGCGGAAGCAGCATCTCCGGAGAGGAAGTAGATCATTTCCTTGCCGGACTTCTTGTTGGTCACCTTGATGGCGTTGTTGCAGGAGTCGCCCTTGCCCAGCGCGCAGTGAGCGCAGATGAGCTCGCCCTTGACGGTGCGTTCTTTGTTCTTCTTGGCAGCGCCTTCCTTCTTGGCCTTCTTGGCCTTCTTCTCTTCAGCGACAGCGCTGGTGGTGAGAGCGAAGGCACAGGTCAGTGCGAGTGCAGCAGTGAGGAGTTTTTTCATAGTGTAGTGTAGTTTTGTGTTCTGGATTCGTTCATCCGACTGGCGATTCCGGCCGGTTGTTCAAAACGAGAGGTCGGAAAATGCCAGATATTCCCGGGAATTTAAGCACTAATTCCACGAACGAAGGACGTATTGCAGAACTCTTGCGATCGGTCTGAGCCGACCGATCGAACGGATCGTGCATCCACCAACCAGCTTGCCACCCCAACCGCCCATTGCTACGTTCCTGCCCCTTTTTTGGGGCCGAAAATGGAATATAAAGAGACAATCAATTTGCCGCGCACGGATTTTCCGATGAAGGCCGGCTTGGTGGAGCGTGAACCTCAGCGGCTGGCCGACTGGGAAGAGCAGGGCCTCTACCAGAAGATCCGCGAGGCGCGCGCGGGTGCACCCAAGTTCGTGTTGCACGACGGACCTCCCTTTGCCAACGGCGACGTGCACATTGGCACGGCCCTGAACAAGACGCTCAAGGACATCATTGTCAAATACAAGAATCTGCGTGGCTTCGACGCTCCCTACACGCCCGGTTGGGACTGTCACGGATTGCCCATCGAACACAAGGTCACGCAGCAATTGCGCAAGGACGGCAAAGGCGACGCGAGCACCGCGGAGATCCGCACGGCCTGTGAGGAATACGCCCGCCAGTACATCGACATCCAGCGCGGCCAATTCAAACGCCTGGGTGTGTTGGGCGAGTGGGAGGATCCTTACCTGACCCTCAGGAAGGAATACGAAGCGGAAGAACTTCGACTCTTTGCCGACATCGTCGAGAAGGGATTCGTTTATCGTGGCAAAAAGCCGGTCTATTGGTCCATCCCCTGTCGTACCGCCCTGGCCGAAGCCGAGGTCGAATACGACGAGGAACACGTGAGCCAGAGTGTTTATGTCCGCTTCAAGCTGGAAGGCGAACCCAACACCTACCTGATGATCTGGACGACGACGCCGTGGACGCTTCCCGCGAATCTCGCCGTCGCCTTCAATCCCAAGCTCCTCTACTCCCTCGTCATGGCGGACGACGGCGCATACCTCGTTTGTGACACCTTGATCGAACAGATCGCTGAAAAGTGTGAGTGGGAAAACTGGCACATCGTCAAATCCGTCGAACCGCAGGAATTGGAATCGATCGTCTACGAACACCCATTCTGCAATCGCACGGGCAAACTCCACGCGGCTGACTTCGTCGAAGACACGGCCGGTACTGGCTTTGTCCATATCGCGCCCGGACACGGCGCGGATGACTACAATCTCGGTCGCAGCGTAGGACTTCCGATCTATTCGCCCGTCGATGACAACGGTTGCCTGGCGCACACGGACGAATTGCCAGTGGAAGAACAGATGCCCGAAGCAATGGTTGGCAAAGCCATCTTGGAAAAGAAGGGCGTTTGCGAAGCGAACGAAGTTGTCATCGAACAGCTCAAGTCAACGAACGACCTCTGCAAGCTGGAGAAATACGTTCACAAGTATCCGAACTGCTGGCGCAGCAAGACGCCCGTGATCTTCCGCGCGATGGACCAATGGTTCATCAAGGTGGACCACGAGGTCGAAGGCAAATCATTCCGTGACCAGGCACTTGAAGAAATCGATCGGGTAACCTGGGTTCCCGATTGGGGCATCAACCGAATCAAGGGTGCTGTACAGAGTCGGCCGGATTGGTGCATCAGCCGTCAGCGTTCCTGGGGTGTTCCAATTCCTGTGTTTTACGATGCCGACGGCGGAGCAATCGTTGACGCCCAGGTGGTTCGCAACACGGCGGATCTGTTCGAGAAGGAGGGCTCAAATGCCTGGTTTGAGAAATTAATTGAAGATCTTTGGGCCGCAGTCAAACCGACGGACTGGTCTGGGAAGGACGCTGCGAAGAAATCCACGGACACGCTGGACGTCTGGATCGATTCCGGTTCGTCTTCCCGAGCCGTGACCAGTCGACGTCCCGAACTGCGCTCAGATGAGAAACCGTGGCAGGCGGATCTCTACCTGGAGGGATCCGACCAGCATCGGGGATGGTTTCAGTCATCCCTTCTGCTTTCCCTGGCCGGCAATGGCTCAGCTCCATTCAAGAGTGTCCTCACCCATGGATTCATCGTGGGAGACGACGGGGAGAAGGAATCAAAGAGTCGCGGCGCCAAATCTTCCACTGAGTGGCTGAACGACTTTGGTGCGGACATCATCCGCCTGTGGGTGGCCAGCCAGGATTACCGGAATGACATCGTCCTGAGTGAAGCACGGGTGAAGAAGGTGGCTGAATCCTACCGGGCCATTCGTAATACCCTGCGCTACCAAGTCTCCAACCTGTTCGACTTCGATCCGGAGAAGGACGCTGTCTCGCCGGACGAACTCCACGGCCTGGATCGCTGGATCCTCGGTGAATTCGGCAAGCTGCAGAAAGAGGTTGCCCGGGCATACGACGCCTACGAATTTCACGTCGTCTACCAACGCATCACACGCTTCGTGGAGGTCGAACTCTCCGCAATGTATCACGACATTGTGAAGGATCGGCTCTACTGCGACGCTGCGAATTCCCAACGACGCCGGTCCACGCAGACCGTTCTGCATCAACTCGTGCAAGGGCTTTGCCAGATGCTTTCACCCATCCTTGTGTTCACCGCGGATGAGGCCTGGGGATTCATCCCTGGCAAAGGTGATTCCATCCACCTCACAGAATGGAAACCGGAGGACTTCGCCGAGAACAACGAGTGGCAGCAATTATTCGCACTGCGCGAACAGGTGCTTCCCAAGCTGGAGGAAGCGCGCAAGGGCAAACAGATCGGCAAGTCCTTGCAGGCATCCGTGACCATCGGCCTCAAACCCGAAGATCTTGCCTTGCCATCGGCCGATCTTGAGTCCACCCGCGAGCTTCTGAATGTTTCACAGTTGGAACTCAAGGAGAGCGCCAACGGCGAAGCGGAAATCTCGGTGAAACCGGCTGAAGGTGAGAAGTGCGAGCGCTGCTGGCACGTGGAAACCAATGTCGGAAAGAACGGCGAGCACCCAACCTTGTGTGGTCGTTGCGTTGAAGCCGTTTCGCTCGGGTAGATCTCTCTTCAACTGTCGCACCGACGTTTCGCAGACGTGTGCCTTCGATTCCAACTTTCTTGGTCGTGACGATTCGGTGGGGAAACCGCGGATGGCGGCAGAGCCGCAAGATTGGACAACCGAATCGAGGACAAACGAATGCCTCGCTCCCAACTCCCAGAAATTCAGTTGCCCAATCAGGCAGCGATAAATCCTGGCGGTAAGACAAAAAAACCAACGATGGTTCTACGGATAGCGCAGGGCAGATGCCGACCTTAGAAGAAATGATTAGCGCTCATCACTTGGTGAGTTGGATCGGCACCCAGCGAAGCGGAATTTCTGCCTGAATTTCCGGCTCAACGGGCCAGCCCTCTGCCAGCCCTGGGCGAGAGCAAGTATGAACGCGACTTGGAGCCTGCGATCGGCGAGGTGCTCAAGAAACGGTTCAATCGGAAATTGAGTGAACCCGTCGCGATCGATCGCGACGATCTGTTGAACCTGTAAAGCTGGAGGGAATGCGATGATTCGGATTGAGCGAATGGAGACCGATTCCAAGGAGTGGGGAAAGTGGCTGGAGAAGTGCGGGACCGAATCCAAAAAACTGACCTGCAGCGAGGACGTCGATGACAAACTCTATCGGGAACAGAAAGCATTGCTTACCGACGAAGACGGTCTCTTCCACGGGAAGTGCGCCTGCTGTGAGTGCTCCATCGGCAGTCAGTATGGAGACATCGAGCACTTCCGGCCCAAGAAGGCGCTACGGCATGTGGACGACAACACCCCGGTAAAAGTGAAGGACCAGACGGGACGAGAAAAGGATCACCCTGGATACTATTGGCTGGCCTACGATTTGAACAACCTCCTGCCTTCCTGCCAGATCTGCAACCAGCCGGGCACGAAGTCCGGTGAGAAGACCGGGAAGCGCAATTGCTTTCCATTGAAAAACGAAGCAGCCCGTGTTTCGGGTCCTGAGGAAGATCTGAATCGCGAAGAACCCTTGTTGATCAATCCGCTCCATGAGGATCGGTCAGCACACCCGGAAGTGCAGTCGAACGGAGAGTTGAAGGGGCTGACGGATCGAGGTGATGCCTGCATCGAGATTTTTCATTTGAATCTTGGTGGAAGGAAGGCGTCTCAGCGCGTGACCGCTACGCGGGAGCTGGAGATGCTTTCCCTCGAACAGTGCCCGCACTTCTGCCGTGATCGGATGGCTGTCGGTAAAGGCATCGATTCGTCGATGAAACTGAACGTCGGCTTGGAATCGTTCACATCCCTCCTCCTTGCAGAAATCTGAGGCAAGATTTCCCGCGGTTTCAAGCGGACCCAGGTGCGCGCCGACGTGAAGCTGGGCGAGGAGGTTCCTCGCGTGTTCCGCAGTGTTTATTCCGGGAGGTTGAAGACGGTGTGGTCGCGATCTTCCAAGAGGCGTTCGAACTCGCGTTGATTCGGCTGCCCGGCTTCATTGAAGATCAACCGCTCCTTGTCCGGATGAGCGCGGGGTTGATTCAGCCATTCCTGAACCACTGCCTTGGCCATCCGGTCACGGATCGGCGGGGGGGCGATGTAGTCCCACCTGGCATTATTGAACTCGGGCAAACGCTTGAGCGAGCGACCGGACACATAGCGCACAGCGTCATAGTTGTCCGTCATCAGCTTTGTCAGGTAAGGCGCCATCCAATCGGTCCCGGAGGCCTCCTGCGCGGGTTTCCATCCCATGCTCCAGGCGGTGAGCACGCGTTGCAGCGCATCTCCACGCAAGCTCCAAAGTGCGCCGGCCGCGTAAGACTGATCGTCCTTGTCCAGTTCGGGGATCGGATGTTTGTACCACTCGTTCAGATGCCCGGCGGTCCATTGAAGGGATTGATCGAGGTGGCAAAGGTTGCAGGCGTTGGGGCGTCGCGTGTCGAGATTCACCTGCACGCTGGGACTGGTGATCTTGTGACTCCGGATGCCGTTCAGAAGTCCGTAAGTCGTGTGTGGCATGTGACAGTTGTAACAGAGGCTGCCACTGGAACCTTTTGCATGGTGGGTGTGTGCAGTTCCGAATTTCTCCTCGGAATGGCACTTCACGCACACTGCGTTGCTGTGCCGGAAGCCATGGCGCAATTGGTCGTCGGCCCATTCCTTTGGAGTTCTGTCGGTGTCGCGTTGGTGAAGTCGATGGCAGGTCATGCAGGACATTTCGCCCTTGGTGAAACAGGCGGTTTGAACCAGTCCGCTGAATTCACGTCCGGCGGTCTTGGGTTCGCCGTCGGACCAAAAAAGATCAACGAGGATCTGGTCCAACTCAGCTTCATCAAGGGTCGGATCGATCATTCGCATGTGGGCGCGTGAGGCGTCGTTCAGTTTCCAGATGTGATGTGTCTTGCTGAGTTCCTCTCCCGGCCGAAAATCCGTGGCCGGTAAGTCCATGCTGATGGGCAGGCTGTATCCATGACAGCGGGCGCATACATGGGAAGCACGATCGTGGGGCAGGCGCGCGGGGTTGATGATGGAGGGTGCGGACCGATCCCGTTGTCCGCCTTCGGCCTTGAGGCGTCGTTCCTCATCCACATGCGCCTTGCCAGGGCCGTGACAGGATTCGCAGGAGATACCGAAGTCCGCCACGGTCGTGTCATAGAGATGGTCGCCCAGCTCGTTGGGTTTGCCGTTGGTGGTGTGGCATTGGGTGCAGCGGTTGTTCCAGCGGCCGATCTGATGTTCAAATCCAGGGCGAGGTTCAGTCAGGTAAAGCGCGCGGACGGGCACCCAGCGATTGTCTTCCACGCGATGGGCCAGTGGCAGCCGACAGAGGGTGCGTGAATTACCGGTGGCCAGCCAATACATCTGGTTGTGATGCGAACCCGTGGTGAGGACGACCTGAAGACGGGCATAGGGTTGGTTTGTATCTCCGCCGAGTTCGGGGAAATTTGGAATCTCAGCCCAGAACTCATCACGTTCTTTCCACAGACGGAAGCGGTGGGAACCAAGTGTCAGCTCCGTGTTGTTGAAGTCACCCAAGACAGCTTCCGGTGAGGCCAGTTGGGTCATCTTGCTGTGGTAGGAATTGGACCAGGTCTGGTGATTGTCAGGATGACATTCGATGCATGCTGAGGTAGAAACATAGCCATCGGATTGAACCTGCTTGGGAACGTCATCACGCTCGCGGAGTTGAGTCGTGGCCTTGGCGGTTGCAGGTGTCGATGGTGGCGGCTCAACCAGGACGGGTTTGCCGGGAGCAACTGGAGCGGGAGGGGGTGTGACACGCGTTTCGGTTTCTCGCAGCCCGAACACGGCGAGTCCAATTCCCGCAATCGCCGTCATGATCCAAACCGTTTTGCCCGATTCGCTGGCCACGCCTAGAGACTAACGGGATCGGCGTCCTAGGAAACCCTGAATCTGTTCGGCCAAGCAGCGTTGTCCAAACCCGCCCAAGCCCCATACATTCCCGCAATGCAAACGTTGGCATTCATACTCTCAGCACTTGCCCTGCTGTCCGGTCCTCGCACATCCCTGCATGCGGACAAGAAGCCTTCATCCAAGGCCAAGAACAAGTCCGCTGAAAAACACGACAAAAAGAAAAAGAAGAAGCCCGAGCTGTTCAAGTGGGTCAACCCGCCGAAGGGTGAGCTTCCGAAAGGCGTGTTGCATCAGACCTTCAAGAGTCCCTCGATGAACGTGGACATCGGTTACTGCATCTACCTTCCACCCAGCTACGAGTCGCAGACCAACCGACGCTTTCCGGTCGTGTATTACCTCCACGGTGGCCGGCCCGGCAGCGAATTGAAGAGCATCAAGCTGGTGAAGTTTATTCGTGCGGCGCATGAGGAGAAGAAAGTTGGTGAGTCGATTTACGTGTTCGTGAACGGAGGCGAGGTGAGTCACTACAACATGCCGCAGTTGGGATCGTGGGGGGAATGGGCCATTGTCGAGGAATTGATTCCACACGTTGACGCCAAGTATCGCACCATCCCGAAGCGGACGGCGCGTGGCATTGAAGGCTTTTCACAGGGCGGGCGTGGCACGGCGCGGATCATGTTCAAGTATCCGGACGTGTTCATCAGCGGCGCGCCCGGGGGCGGTGGGCATGAGACCGAGCGGAAGAACTCCGAATCGGGCGGTTGGGAAAACGAGAAGCTGAAATTCCTCAAAGATGCCAATACCTACGACCGTGCGCGGGCCTACGCGAGGCACAAGTCGCCACGAATTCACATCCTTGCCTACGTTGGCGACAAAGGGTTCAACTATGAAAACAATCTGGCCTACAGCGAATTCCTGAAATCCTTGGACATCCCGCATCGATTACTGGTGGTTCCCGATGCGAAGCACAGCGCACAGGAGGTATATGAAGCGGAAGCGCCGCAGATCATGCAGTTCCACATGAACAACTTTGAGAAAGGAAAGAAATGAAAACGACGCTATTCACCATCCTGGCATGCACGCTCGGCGTTACGGCTGAAGCCGTTGATCTGCAGCGCTATCCAACGACCATGCTTCCGGGCGATACATCAGGCGCCTATGCACGCACCTGGATGTTCAATCCGCAGCACGTCTACAAATTGTCCGGCTTCGAGTACTAGGTCGGCGCGAGACTTACCGTAAAAGTGGGAAAAGCGGATCTGCGACTCGCTTTTCCAATGAAGCAGCAAACGCGTTGATGGTGGTGGTGATCGGAAAAGAAGGAGAGATCCAGGACTACGAGGAATGATTCCAGCGAGTCGGTGGTGAGTTCGAGGCGTCCGAGATAGGCTTCAGCCATACCCAGCTCGCGTTCAAGAGTCGCCCGGCGTTTGCCTTCCAGCATCTGAAAAGAGCCCAAGGCCAGGCCAGCGACCGAGGCGATCAGGATGGCCAGCAACAGATGCGCCCGGATTTTCATCACGGGCTTGCGGGCCGATTAATCGCTCATGCCAAAGGGTATTTGCTGGGAACAGGAGCCTGACTCTACCACGTCGATTTGCGCGAGGGACAGTCAAATGGATTTGTGAAGTGGAGCGTAGCGAGACGGGGCGATCCAACGTTCTACGTGTTCGTAGGTAAGCTGTCGGTGCCAAGATTGGTAATTCGAATCATTCCTTATTCCCCACGTCGGACTTGTGTTGCGATTGGATTTTGACATATTCCCCGCTCGCAATTTGCAAGAGATCTTATGAATCAAGACGAAGCCAAGAAAATCATTGAGAACGTCGATCGCCGTGACTTTTTGAAGGGCGGTTCGCTGTCGGCAATGATCGCCATGATGGGTGGCGTGCCCCTGAACGCACCCGCACAGGACGCCCCGAAGAAGGAAGCCGCGTTCAAGGTCAACGTAGGCATCATCGGACTCGGTCCCTGGGGACGCGACATCGCACACACGCTTCTGAAGATTCCGGAGGCCAACGTGGCTGCCCTCTGCGACACCTACCCCGCGATGCTTCGTCGCATGCGTCGCTACGCGCCCGACGCGAAGAAGGTGGAAGACTACAAAGAGATTCTTGCCGACCATTCCATTCAGGCGGTGTGCGTGGCGACCGGAACGCATCAGCACAAGCAGATCGTCCTTGACGCGCTCAAGGCCGGCAAACACGTCTACTGCGAAGCTCCGGTTTCCAACACCATTGATGAAGCACGCGAGATCGCCCGCGCCGGACGCGATGCCTACGCGCAGGTCTTTCAGACCGGCCTGAACTATCGTTCCGATCCCCAACGACACTTCATCCTCGATTTCTTCTGGTCCGGTGCGGCGGGCAACACCGTCATGTCACGCGCGCAATGGCACAAGAAGACCAGTTGGCGTTACGCCTCCCCGAATCGCGACCGTGAGAAGGCCATCAACTGGCGTCTCAACAAGAGCATCTCCCCCGGTCTCGTCGGCGAAATGGGCATCCAACAGGTGGACAACAATTCCTGGTTCCTCAAGTCATTGCCGTCCGCAGTGACAGGATTTGGCGACATTCTTCATTACCGTGACGGACGGACTGTGCCGGACACGGTGCAGGCCATCTTCGAGTATCCGGAGAAGGGCAACTTCGTTTATGACGCGGCCTTGACCAACTCCTTTGATTCGGACTACGAGATGATCTACGGAACTTTTGCCGCGATCATGATGCGCAACACCAAGGCATGGATGTTCAAGGAAGTCGATTCACCCCTGCTCGGCTGGGAGGTCTATGCGCGCAAAGATGCGTTCTACAAGGAAACCGGCATCGCACTGGTCGCCAATGCCACCAAGCTCGTTGCCGCACGCGACGAAGACGCAGTGGACGAGAAGTACACGAACACTCCCCTGTCGCATTCCATGGGCGCGTTCTTGCACAACGTGAACGAGGTTGCCGGCGCGGCGAAGAATTTCAAGGAGACCTTCGGATTCATGGATAAGGATTCCTTCGTGGACTACGCGAAGACCCTGAATCTCAAGCCGGCCGCCGGTTACCAGGAAGGCTTTGAGGCAACCGTCACGGTTCTCAAGGCCAACGAGGCGGTCAACGCCAAGAAACGGGTCGAATTGGATCCCGACCTGTTCAAAGTCTGAAATCACCAACCAGTAATTCCCTCATGAAGAACAAAGTATTCTCCCATCTCATCGTCCTGGCAGCCGCCCTCAGCGTTGCAGGCGCAAGTGCCGCGGACAAGGTGCGCCTGCGTGCCGTCCCTGGCGGTGGCTCGATGAAAATCGTCGGCACTTCGACCATTCATGACTGGCATGCCAGCACGAAACTGCTGGGTGGTTCGTTCAGCATTGCGGCTGACTTCCCCGTCGACAAGGTGGAGTCCGCGAAGAAGGGGAAGATCGACGCTGGATGCACCGTCATGATTCTCGCCAGCAGTTTCGCCAGCAGTAGTGGCGCTGCAATGGACAAAGTGATGCGCAAGGCCATGAACACGAGCGACTACCCCACCATTCGTTACTCGATGACTGCCGCGGAAGTGAAGGACAAGGCCAAGGATGGCGGAATCACGCTGGGGACGACCGGCATGCTTACCGTCTCCGGCAAGAAGAAGGAGATCGTAATGGACGTCGTGATGAAGAATGCCGACGGAGGCAAGGTCAGCTTCTCCGGATCGACCAAGGTGAAGATGACAGACTTCGGCATCAAGCCGCCTTCGCCTGCAATCTCTCTCGGGTTGATCAAGACTGAGGACGAGGTTACCTTGGAGTTCACTTGGAACACCAAGAAAGCCGAGTAGGATGAAGCGATACAGCCAACTATTTCTCATCATGGCCGTCCTTTCGGGCGGCCATTCTGTTTTTGCCGCGATGACCGGGGTGGGCGCCATTGTGGCGGGCTCAACCGACGCCCCTTTTCTCGCAGCAGCGCTGTCCCGTTTTATCAGCGACACGCGCACCTTTACCAGCGCGGGCGAACTTGAGGTCACCAATCCAACCACCGGCTCGGCCAAGATCCCCTTCGGCATTGCAATGGATCAGGGGAAGATGCGCATGGATATCAACCCGTCTAAGTTTGTCGATCCCTCTATGAAGAAAGAGCTGTCGAGCATGGGCTTCGACCGGGTGATGCTCATCTACTACCCCGGACATCCATTGCGGGTGGTGTTTCCTTCGACCAAGATGTACGTCGAGGCACCGCTCACAAACACCACTGCCATTCAGCAGGAAACGGGCAACCAGGCCGCGCGCATTCAGAAGACTTTTGTGGCTGACGAAGTGGCTGCCGGGGTTGCAGCCAAGAGGTACCGGCTTGCCACTTCCTCCACCAACAACCAGAGCGCCTTCGTCTGGGAAGCGCCGGGTATGGACCACATGCCGGTCAAGCTCTCGGTGAACAACGCCAACGGAGGCAACTTCACCTTTACGTTTCGTAACATCCAGCAACGCCAGCTCGACCCGCGCGTCTTCGGCGTTCCCGCCAACTTCACCAAGCGCGAAAACGTGACCGAGGTAATCAAGGAAGTCGCGCTCGCCAACATGAAGAAGAATCTGGAGTCCCTCTCCAGCCAGTTTCCGACGCAATAGGACCAGCCCTCTCCCGAGGTCCCTTCGTGCTTTGTCAGCACTTCTCTTACACGTGCGCGCAGCATTTTCGGCGATTGTCTTCCGATTGACTTCTTATGGCCTCACGCCCAACCGGGTGGTGGTGCTGGGTTCGAATCTCGTCATCATGGCGCACCTGGCGTGGACCTGTCGGGCCTGTGTCGGCCTTCTGCGCGGAAAGTGCGAAGTGGAAGCCGTGAAACGCACGGTGTCAGGTTACCTTCCCATCTACGTTGCTTGGGCCGCCTTCCTCACGTTTGGCTTGCCGTTCCTGTTTGGGTTTTCCTGAAGCGTTATTGGGCGCCCCACGGTGGCCCATCGAACGCGTCCTGTAGCCGAGGATCGTTGGACTCTTTCATGACCGTGTTGATCCGCCCGCGAAGGCGAAGGTCTTAAGACTTCGTTGGGTGAAGTAGCCGCTGTCCTTCAGTCGATCGACAAATCTGGGAAGCGTTCGAAAAGGATTCTCATGTCCCTTCCAATCGCTTGCCTTGCCATTGAGGAACGCACCACTTCCGCAATTCCAGAAATGTCGCCCGGTGGCCAGTGATGCCCGGCAGGGGCCGCAAGAGGCAATGGGGACGAAGGCAATATTGAACACCGCACCCTCGCGACCAATCCGGTCAAAGTTGGGTGTCTTGACGATGTCGTTGAGCGAGCGACGGTTCGGATCGGCATACACGCCGGCGTAGCGTCTTAGATCATCGACGAAGAAGAAGAGGATGTTGGGGCGTGTGTCCGCGAATGTCGGGGAACGACCGATGACAAAGCCCCCAATTATCCAGAGGATGACGAATGGCCGAATAAATGAAGGACGTCGGACTCGCATGGGATGAATGATGCTACGGTTTGCGCCTCACAGATCCTTCTCAGTCAGGTCCACCCATTTGGCATCGACGATTGCCTCAGCGTCTTTCTTCGGCGTGCTTTCGCGCCATGAATGCAATTCAGCGTGTTGGCGAGTCTTCTCCTTGTTGAGTTCGTTCTTCTTGAGCTTCTCGTTCAGGGCTTTCAGCAATGCTGCTTTCTGCGCTTCAAAGTCCGTCGGTTTTTTCTTCTTCAGCTCGGCCAGTTTCTTGCGGAAGCCATCCTTCGACTGGCGACTGAAGCGGTCCATCGTCTTGTAGAGGGCTTCGCGGACTTGTTCGGCCGTGCCACCGTCAACGTCTTCCACGTATTTGCGACGGATCTCGTCCATCTTGGCGGCCTTGTCCGGCATGGCGGTGTGGAGATCGTGCTCCTCCCGGTAATCGGCCTTGAGATTGTAGAGCCGGATTTCACCGGAGTTTAAATGCCGCATGAGTTTGTAGTCGCCGATGATGATGGAACTGATCGGCGGGTGGTAGTGGCAGGTGTAGTGATGAATGATACCGGGCGCACCACGTTTTACCCTGCCCTTGTTTCCGTTGACGAAGACGTCACGAAGACTTCCGCCATCAACGTCTTTGGGAAGTGGCGCCTTGCTGTCGCTGAGGTCGTGGAAGGTGGGAAGGAAGTCCCATTGCGCGATGGGAACGTCGCATTGTGAGCCTGCCTTGATGCCGGGGCCGGCGATCACAGTCGGCACGCGTATGCCGCCTTCAAAGATGGAACGCTTGCCTTCCTGCAACGGGCCGTTGAAGCGCCGGTTTTCGCCGTCGATCTTTTCTTTGCGGGAATGACCGCCACCATTGTCGGAGGTGAAGATGATGTAGGTGTTTTCGAGTTCACCATTGGCCTTAAGCGCGTCAATGAGGGCGCCAATGTTGAGGTCCATCTCTTCGATCATTGCCGCGTAAGTTATTTCGCGATGCACGCTTGATTTCGGGATGTCGATTTTATCGGTGTCACGGTCCTGGGAAATCCAACGCTTTTTGCAACGTTCGAAGGCCTCCTTGGTGGCCATGTGCGGAATGTGCGGAACGTAATGATTCACCATCACGAAAAAAGGCTGTTTGCTGGCGTACTTGTTCACGAAAGCGACAGAGTCTTTGCGCAGCGAATGGACACGCTTGGGGTTGTCCGGCGGGAAAGGAGTCCTGTTCTTGGGATCCCAGTAGGAACCGTGTCCGTTGCCGTTGCCGCCAGGTTCGCCGGGCAGTTCATCGGTCACGTCGTACCCCGCGTTTTCGAAACGTCCCAGAGCACTCGCGCCCTTGCCGAACATGGCGGTTACATAGTTACGACCAGCCTCCTTGAGCATTTCGCCCATGGTGGATTCATCTTCGTAACCATCGGGGCGTTGGTAGAACGAAAGAACGTCGAAAACATTGCGGTATTGCATCCGCGCCGAGGTCTTGCCGAACTGAATGCTGATGCGTGATCCCGTGCAAGTCGGCGTGGGTGCATAGGTGGCCGTAAAACGTGCGCCAAGCTTGGCGAGTCGTTCGAGACCCGGGGTCTGGATGAAATCGTGTTTGGTGCTTGGATCCTTGTCCATCATTTGGACGGAGGTATCTGCGTAACCGAGATCATCGGTGTAGATCAGGATGAAATTTGGGGCTTTGCCGGCTTCGGCAACGAAGCAGCCGATGAGGGCAAGCAAGGGAGTCAGGAGTCGCTTCATGCTGTTGATCGAGTTCTGTTCTGTCAG
Organism: Verrucomicrobiales bacterium; assembly: GCA_002715965.1. Taxonomy (GTDB): domain Bacteria; phylum Verrucomicrobiota; class Verrucomicrobiia; order Limisphaerales; family JAYPXF01. Next base: position 17,991 of record PBAL01000077.1, read on the forward strand.
ATCAGGAGTGGAGTATCTGTATTTCGTCACAGCCCCTAAGGACTCCGAAGGAACGGCCACATGCCGGACAGTTTCGAAACCTCCTCCTGAACCAGGGCTCCCCGGTAGATCCGCAAGTCGCGCATCATCCCATTGAACGAATCATTCGGCCCCGAGCCGATCAGCAACGGTTGATCGTTCGACAAATCGAAGCTTGAACGCCCCAGGCTGGTTTGCGCGACGAGGCTTCCATTCACATACAACTTCAGGTCCTTGTCGCTTCTCACCGCGGTCAGGTGTTTCCAACCGGCGGGAAGCGCGTGGTCGTAGGTGACGCACTTGCCGGCTTCCAGCGAGTAGATGCGCCCGGATGGAAGCGTGCCGCAGTAGAGTTTGCCTTGGTGCACAGCCATGGACCATGCGCGCCGGTATTTGACATCGGGTGTCGTATCGAGTTGGCCGGTATTGGTCCAACGATGGTCTCCGTCATAGCGGTGGACTTCTGCCAGCGGCAGTGTGCCTGCATACATCTTTCCATTGTAAACGAGCATCCCCATCACTTCCTTTTCCGTGCCGAGTCGACCCGCGTTGATCCAGTTCGTGCCTCCTCCGTGGCGAAACACTTTTCCCTCCGGCCAAGTCGAGGTGTAAAGCTCACCGCGATGGATGGCGAATCCGTATGTCTGCGTTGCACCAATGGGGACGCCGACATAAGTCCATTTCCCATCTCCGTCGTAGCGGTTTACGTGGGCGCGGTCCAGTGAGGCCAGGTACATCGCGCCATTGTGAACCGCCGGGAAAACCACCCGGCGATCCGGATTGCCGCAATAGGTCCAGCGCTTCCCGCCCTCGTATCGATAGAGTCCCTTGCCCGGCTTCTTGGTGACTCCGGCGTAGAGCCTCCCGTTGAACACCGCCATTCCACCCACCGCAAATGCCTCACCAGTCTCTTCGTTCTTCAACTTTCCGCAATCGATCCACTGCTTCCCGTCAGCGTAACGATATACCGTTCCGCCATCGTGAAGATTCGGCGACCGCTTCATGGCTGAGCCGCCTGCCTCATAGCGGGTAACTCCGGCGTAGAGATTTCCATCGAAGACAGCCAGCGATTGCACTGCGTTGCAGCGGTCCGGCGCGCCCAGGTCAACCCAGTTCGTCCCTCCAGCGTAGCGATAGACATGCCCCGATTGTCCGGCGCCGGCTTCGAAGCTGCCCACATACAATGCGCCCCGGTAAGTGCACATCCCATACGCAAACAAACTTTCCCCAGGCCTGCCGCAATCAGTCCACTTCTCATCAATTCGTCCGTCGTCGATGCCGAAATAGAGATGTCGATAATTCGATTGAGAAGAAGCCACACCTGCGAAGTTCTGGATACCGAGATTAAACCCTGTCCGCGATTGTGCATCGTAGTGGCTGAGGATGTCACCAAGCACATCATTTAACTTCTCTGCCGTATAGACCCACACCGAGATTGAGAATGGCTTGGCCCCCAGGTTCAATGGAGGCGTGTTGATCTCCAGACGACTCCTTCGCCCGTCAAACTTCGCCCCGTGCTCCGATACTGTGACACCCTGATTGATCGCCTGGTGTCTTCGCCCCGAACTGTCCTTGATGTCTTCAGTCAGTTTCCAGTGCCCGATCAACTCTGCCCCACGAGCTTGAATAATGATGAAAACGATCGAGATACCGATACAGAGAAGGAATCGCATGTGCGATAGAAACACGGGCAAAACTCATCTACAAGTTCGGGCGAGATCCCGATCATGCCGTGAGTGGCATGAGGCGGTGAGTTCACACTTCTTGTTTTGTGCCGGGCCTCAGGCCGACTTCAACCTTTGGCGCACGATATCGAGAAAATTCGCCAGCAGAAATGGCTTCAGGACGTAATCCACCTTCTCTTTCAGGTTTTTCCCGTATTGCAGGAGTTCATCGCTGAAGCCGGTTATGAAAAGCACACGGAGTTCCGGACGTTCGCCTCGCAGGCGCTGTGCAAGATCCCAGCCGGAACCGTCGGGCATTCGCATGTCGGTCACCAACAGGTCGATGCGTTAGCTGTGTGCATCGGTTCGTGGTTGGAAGGCTGACTTTTAGCCCAGCTTTTCGAAGGCGAATAGCGGGAATATCTAGTCCAGCAGACTACTTGTGAGTTCCCCGATTACAGTCGGGCTCGGGTTCCGGGATGCTTGGTAACCGTTGACCATCAATAACTTGAATCAAAAAGGGCGATGGAATGAAGAATCCTCATTGCTCATCTCTCACCGAAGATCGCATTCTTGGGCCGATGAATGGCAAATCCTGCTGTGCGCCCTCAGCGGATCACGATCGAGAGAAATCATCTCCCTCGATGGAATTGCCATTGCCATCTGATGCTGGGAGCACGGAGGGCATGGTGAAAATTCCCGCCGGATCGTTCCGTATGGGGGCCGAAGGACCTGAAACCTGGCCGGCTGATGGTGAAGGTCCCGTGAGGGAAATTGCCTTGGACGCTTATTGGATTGATCGGTGTTGCGTGACGAACGTGCAGTTCGAGCGCTTTGTCGCAGAGACAAAATACCAGACCGAGGCTGAGCGATTTGGCTGGTCGTTCGTCTTTCACAATCAGATTCCGAAAGTTCATCGGAAGCGGGCGCGGCTGGAGACGGTCATGGATCTGGATTGGTGGGCGCGTGTCGATCGGGCGGACTGGCGCAAACCGGGAGGCCCGGGAACGAATATCAAGAAGCTCGCAGAACATCCGGTCGTTCACATCAGTTGGAACGATGCTGCGGCTTACGCGCAATGGGCGGGGAAACGGCTGCCGACCGAAGCGGAGTGGGAGAAGGCTGCCCGGGGAGGATTGGATCAGGCTCGTTACCCCTGGGGAGATGAACTGACGCCTGACGGCAAACATCGTTGCAACATTTGGCAGGGCAGTTTTCCCGAGCATGACTCCGGTGCCGACGGTTATACCTCAACGGCACCCGCAAAGAGTTTCCGCGCCAACGAATTCGGACTCTACAATGCTGTCGGAAACGTCTGGGAATGGATCGCGGACTGGTTTGACCCGACTTGGCATGTAGACGCAGAAAAATCCAATCCAAAGGGACCGGGCAATGGAATCGAACGGGTCATTCGCGGTGGCTCGTATCTTTGCCACGATTCTTACTGCAATCGGTATCGCGTGGGCGCGCGATCCAAGAACACGCCGGACTCTGCGACGTGTCACATGGGTTTTCGCTGCGCGCTTTGATCCGGGTGAATGCTCAGGAGCGATCGAGGGCCTGACCGACAGCCGGCGGGAAGATGTCGAATACATCGCCTTCGATTCGCAGGGTCACCTCAGTCAGACCATCGTGATCGGTCGGGCCACGGTTGATCACGACGTAGGGCGCGCCCCGCTGTGCGGCAACAAGCGCTACCTGCGATGCAGGATACACTGAGAGGCTTGAGCCGAGTGAAACGACGAGGTCGGCGTTCTTGGCTGCCCGGTCGGCTGCTTCCAAGTCCGTCTGGTGAAGACTCTGCCCAAAGCTGATGGTCGCTGGCTTGAGGAATCCCCCACAGTGGCAGGTGGGAGGATTGCCGCTTTGCTTGAATGATTCGAAGTGTGGATCGGGATCGGACTCTTCATGACAGGTCTGGCATTCCACGCGGCCGTTGCTGCCGTGAAGTTCAATCAGCTTGTCGCGACGGAGTCCCGCGCGACCATGGAGTCCGTCAACGTTCTGGGTGATGACCACGAGGAGTTTCTCATCCAGCCGGACGAACGATCTGTGCACGGCATTGGGTTTGGCGTCGCGCATGGTCGGCCAGGTCTCCGCCTTGTAATCCCAGTATTCAATCCGGGAGGTTTCTGAACTCATGAACTCATCGTAGTAGACCGGTTGCCGCTCCTTCCAAATCCCCTGCGGTCCGCGGAAGTCGCGAATGCCGCTTGGTGTGGAGATTCCCGCGCCCGTGAAGATCAAGATCTTGGTTGAACTTCGCAGGAGTTCGACGAGTTGGCCGGGCGATTTAGTACTCACAGAAGCAGGGTGAATCCTCACCGGTTCGGACGCAAATCATTGAAGCCTCGATTCAACCATGACGCTGTGTTTGCATCGCCCGCATGCACAACTTCACACGCCTCGTTCGCAGTGCGTTCCTGTTGCCGATCGCGCTATGCGCCGCCGACAAGCCCAACGTCATCCTCATCTTCGCTGACGACCTGGGTTACGGGGACGTCGGTTGTTTCTATCAGGATTCCCCCTTCAAGACGCCCCGCCTGGATCGCATGGCGTGTGAAGGTGCAATGCTGACGAGCTTCTACGTGCCGACGCCCTATTGCGCTCCTTCACGAGGGACGATCCTGACCGGACGATATCCGTTTCGACACACCGTGGTGCGGAACACGGCCCCGGACGTGGGCGTGAACAACATCGGGTTGCCACAATCGGAGATCACGATTGCGGAGCTGCTGAAGGAACAAGGCTATGCAACGGCCGCCTTCGGCAAATGGCACCTCGGCCATCGCCCGCAATGGATGCCGCGCAAGCAGGGCTTTGATGAATATCTCGGCATTCTCTACTCGAACGACATGTATCCCGTGCAATTGGTGGAGAATGAGAAAGTGGTGGAGTATCCGATTCCGCAGTCGAACCTGACACAACGGTACACCGATCGCACCCTGGAGTTCATCGAGGAGAACAAAGACCGTCCCTTCTTCATCTATTTGCCGCATGCGATGCCGCACAAGCCGCTGGCCGCTTCGGACAACTTCTACACGCCTGAAACGCGCGACAACCTCTACGCGGATACGATCGCCGAACTGGATCACTGTGTCGGTGAAATCCTCGACCGGTTGAAGCAGTTGAAGCTCGATGAGAAAACCCTGGTGATTTTCACGTCCGACAATGGTCCGTGGTATGGCGGTTCCTCCGGCGGCCTGCGGGGAATGAAGGGCCTTACCTGGGAGGGTGGATTTTGCGTGCCGATGATCGCGCGCATGCCCGGCACGATTCCATCGGGCGTGGTCAATCACCACCCGGCCGGCACCATCGACATGTTGCCGACAGTTTGTGCCTTGGCGGGAATCCAGCCACCGGGCGATCGCACGATCGACGGACGAAACATTCTTCCGATGCTGAAGCACGCCAGTGCTCCCAGTCCACACGAGGCGATCTTTGTCATGAAGGGCTCGAAGCTTGCCGCCGTCCGCGTCGGGAAATGGAAATTGCATGTGGCGAGTCCCGGACGAAACGGCATGCTGGGACTGAAAGGTGATGCAGCCAAAAACTGGATTGATCCCCGCGGACCGGATGGCGTCACGATCATCGCGCCGTTCGAGCAACCCAAACCAGACCAGTTGCCGGGTCCGGATACCGGTGATGCTTCCAAGGCGATGATGCTCTTCGACCTGGACAACGATCGTGCAGAACAGACGGACCTGGCCAGCAAGCATCCGGATCAGGTCAAGCGCCTGAAGGCCGTCTTCGATCGGATGGCCGCACAGGTTCCCGCGTTCGCTCCCATGAAGGTGGACTATCAGTTTGCAAACCCAAAACGGGGGCAGAAGCGCATCCTCATGCGGCTGATTGGTGGCGAGTTGCGCTACGATCGTATCCCGAAGTCGCAGCAACATCTCATCGTCAAGTGAGATGGTCAGTGCGACTACCTGAATTCCGCCATCAGTTTGGCCACGACTTTGTCGCAGGTCTGAAAAGCACTGGGGTCGTCTGAATTCGTAGCAACGACGATGGCCATGTCGTGTCCGGGAATGATCCAACAAAGCGCAAACCACATGGTGTTTGAGCCGGCCATCTGGACGAAGTGGCCGCCGAAGCGAGGATGAGCGCGGACCGCCCGGCCACCGACCCCGAAGGCCTGACTGTTCTTGAGGGTGGAGTGAGGTCGATCGAAGGGTTCCTTCTTCCTGAGAATGCCCCCGCAGTTCCGGTGCGAGTCTTGAGAATGCGCCCCACACCCGCATCAACGGCAGTGACCTGTCCCGCGAGATTGCGGCCGGCTTCAATGTCTTCGATGAGGTCGTGTTGGTTGCGTTGCCAGGGATGGATCTTTTTGGGCCGCGGGAACGAAGGCAGGCCATGGTTGACATACGGATCTGACCATGGCGAGGGCACTTGACGGAGAGACCGCAGACATAACCGTTCTGATGCAGGACCTCGGGCAAGGTTGTAAATTCCTCCAACGTGTATTTGGCCTGCGGACCAATCTGCAATCGCCCGGCGGAAAGGTAACGATGAACGCCGTACTGACTTGGCGTCAGCCCGGTCAGGTAAGTGGCACGGGTGGGGGAACAAACCGCGTTGTTCGCAAAGGCCTGAGTGAAGCGCACTCCCTCCTCCGCCATCCGATCGATGTTCGGTGTTTTGAAGTCCGGATTGCCGTAACAACCAAGCTGCCATGCGCCTTGGTTGTCAGTGAGAATGAAGACGATGTTTGGCCGGTCCGTCGCCGGGGAAAGGCAATTGCCAGCGAGCAAGAATACAAGGACTCGGCGGAGGAGATGCATGTGAAGCGGATGTCAGCGCGGGCTACAGCCGAGGCGAGCACGATCTCTCAAGATTATCGGGCTTGAAATCGAAACGAACGCGAGCAGTATGGTCGCATGCTCACCGTTAATGGTCGAACCCGTGGAACTTGTTCCGGCTTCTCGCGTCGTGAATTGCTGCAGATCGGCGGCGCGGGCCTGTTTGGTTTGAGCCTGCCGCAGGTGTTTGCGGCGGAGGACGCTTCCGCGCCGTTTCAAAATGCCCGGGCAAAGTCGGTGATCTTTCTCTTTCTCTTCGGAGGTCCCAGCCAGCTTGAGACCTTCGATATGAAACCGGAAGCGCCGGCGGAGATTCGCGGCCCGTTTCTGCCGACCAAGTGTCGTACCCCTGGATTGTTGATGTCCGATCAACTTCCCGGGCTTGCCAGGATTTCCCACAAGTATTCGGTCATCCGCACGATGACGCATACCTTCAATGACCACAGTGGTGCCGGGCACTATTTGCAGACCGGCAAACGTTGGCACATTCCGATTGGGGGCGGTTTCCTTGCCACTCCGCAGGACTGGCCATCCATGGGGAGCATCGTCGAATACCTGTCCCAACGCGCGCCCGGTGGACTTGAAAGTGACCTGCCCGCCTATGCCTGCGTTCCGAACTGGCTGGGCCGCCTGCAACAGGAGGGACAATACCGACGCCCCGGAGAATACGGCGGTTGGCTCGGCAACGGCTATAACCCGCTCACCACGGCCGTCAGCAAGCGCGACCTGGAGGATAATCCCTATTGGCGTGATTGCACGGACGCGGAATTGACCTTTCAGATCGACGGCTTGTCCGGTGAACTCGCCCCACCTCGGCTGCGTCAGCGTAATTCCTTGCTCAATCAATTTGAAGATGTGCAGCGCAAACTCGATAACGGCGCCGGCGAATCCTTTGATCGTCACCGTCAACGCGCCTTGGCGCTCGCCGCATCGGATCGCACCCGCGGTGCGCTCGACATTCAGAAGGAACCAGAGCGCCTGCGCGATCGCTACGGTCGACATCTTTTCGGCCAATCCTGCCTCATGGCGCGTCGTTTGGTGGAAGCGGGTACGCGTTTCGTGACGGTGCATTACGATTGTGTGGATGGCTACAGTTGGGATTCGCATCGCAACAGCGACGACGTGAAGAATCATTTGTTGCCCACATTTGATCAGGCTGCCTCCGCACTCATCGACGATCTCGATTCCCGGGGCCTGCTCGATGAAACGCTGGTGGTCGCCATCGGCGAAATGGGACGGACACCCAAGGCAAACAAGAATTGGGGGCGTGGTCACTGGAGCACCTGCTTTCCGGCTTTGTTGGCCGGAGGTGGGATTCAGGGTGGCACGGTTTATGGAACCAC
>PBAL01000078.1 GCA_002715965.1 Verrucomicrobiales bacterium
CCGTGGTCAGCGCTGTTGGGTCCATAAGACGGCCAACGTATTGGACAAGCTGCCCAAAGAGCGTGCAGCCCCCAGCCAAGAGCCGTTTGCACGACATCTGCCTGCCACCTACGCGCCAGGCCGCTGACCACGCCTGGAAGAACTTCATGGAACTCTACGAGAAGAAGTATCCCAAAGCCTGCCAATGTCTGGCCAAGGATCAGGAAGCGTTGTTCACCTTTTACGTCTTCCCGGCCGAACACTGGACCCGCTTGCGGACGACCAATCCGATCGAAAGCACCTTTGCCACCGTGCGTCATCGCACCCGGCAGACCAAAGGCAACGGCAGTCGCCAAGCCGAAGGCAAGTGGCGCAAACTCAACGGCTCCCACCAACTGGACAAGATCATCGCCGGAGTGATATTCATCGACGGCGACGAGCAGAAACAACAAGCAGCATAATCATATCAATGCACTCCTTGATGGCTGCCGATCACAACCGCTCATCCACAACTTTCGGACAAATCTCCAATCATGAGCGACCGCACCGTTCATTGGGCTTGCAAACCCCGGCGAAGTTCGCCGAGAGTCAAGCCGTTGAAGGCCTCCCTACGCCGGAGCCATCAAGAGAAACAGAAGAAGACAGACTAACCGAAACCTCCGGATACTGCCTCATAAGGAATGGGCCAGAATGTGGGACCTAACCACGAAGACTTTGAACAGATATGAAAAAAGTACTGTACATCCTCGGGTTGCTGGAGGACAAAGATGTGGATTGGTTGGTTGGGGCCGGGCAGAAACAGGTGATACCTCCGGAAGAGGTAATAGTAAGGGAACGCAATCAGAACCATAAGATTTTATTATTGCTTGACGGACAGGTTCGGGTCTCAGTTCGCGGACGTGAAATCACCACGATTGGGCCGGGGGAGTTCATGGGAGAGATCTCTCTCTTGGATTCCAGACCGGCTTCCGCCACCTTGGAATCCAGTCAAACTTCCACGGTTCTAGCTATTCCCTTCGAAAAAGTTCAGGAGAAACTGGCGCGGGATGTCGGCTTCGCCGCCCGTATGTATCAGGCGCTCGGTATTTTCCTTGCAGTTCGGCTTCGGTTAGCGAACATCCAGCTGGCTGTCGGACTCGACGAGTCAATCGATTTGACCGAAGAGACTGACGAAGCGGAAGAAATCGACCCAGAACTTCTGGAAAAAATCACGTTGGCTGGTGATCGCTTCAAATGGATCATGGATCGGTTGGATGCCATATAAGGCCTGTTTCGGTTATCCTAGAATCAGGGTAGCGGATGCATCACTCAACAGAAAACTGGAGTGAAAGCGATTGTTGTTTTACTGGTATTGCACCTGAGCCATCAACAGCTCCGTGCACAGACGGACGATGGGGAGGTTTCCGTCCAGATTCCCAAGAGTGAGGATGGTCTTGTCATTGACCTGATCACGAAGTCGAAACCTGATTATGTGAAGTCCGCCTTGGATCTCGGTGGCGATCTTGATGCTTCCGTACCAGTTTCAGGCATGGCACCGGCGAACGGCACCAATTTTCTACTGGACGGTCAATTCGTCGGGAGTCCCACCAAACCGATTCATCCCACCAACGTCTTTTCACTGAAACTGGAATCGGCCAGAAAGTTCGCACTCCTCCATCAGTTGGATATTCGGGCAGAACTGATCCCACCCAAAATCGCGGAAGAACAGGTTCGAGAGGCCAGAGCCCGGTTCCAATCGGTCGTATCTGGTAATCTGGCATTGGAGGAGGAAAGTCCGGTGTCGCCTGCTCCTGAAACCGATTCGGCATCCGGTTCGCTGGGATTGAGGAGGGTGTTTGGAACCGGTGCGTCGGCGGATCTGTCATTGCGTGCCTCCCGTCGGGAGATCCGGCCGTTGCCGCTCGGTGTTCCTCCCCGCTTTTACAGCGTGGATCCGACTCTGACGCTGAGTCAACCCCTGTTGCGTGGAGCGGGTTTGAGGATCAACCACGCCACGATAAACAGGTCCCGCCTGTTGAAGCGACAAACCACGGCTAGGAGCCGGCTTCTGATCAACAATCTGATCGCCAACGTCGATCGGGGATACTGGCGCCTCTGGTCGGCCGAGCAGGAATTGCGGGTGCGGCATGAACAATACAAGATTGCCAGCAAACAGCTCACGAATGCCAGCAAACTGGTGAAGGCCGGAATTGTGCCGAAACTGGAGATCACACGCTCCCTGGTCGGGCTTTCCCAACGTGTCAATACGATTATCGCTGCCGAGACGTCACGAAAGATTCTCGATCGCGAGTTGAAGCGAATCATGAATCTCAAACACCTGCCGCTGACATCGCAATCGGTGATTGTTTTGCAGTCGGACCCGACCTTGTTTCCCTTGGAGTTGGATCGATTCGAGCTGACGACTGCGGCCCTGAAAAACCGGATGGACTTGCTTGAATCGCAACTGCAGGTGGCCATTGAACTCATGGACAAGGACGTCGCGCGCAATCAGCTTTTGCCGGATGTGTCGCTCGGCTTCAATTATACGTCCGGAGCACTCAATGAACAGTTTGGGGGGGCGTTCAGAGAGCTCGACAATCCGGACAGTTCCTCGTGGCAGGTCGGATTGACGTTCTCGTATCCCTTGGGCAATGACGCCGCCAAAGCCAGACACCGGCAAGCGGCGTTGCGACACGCGTTGAGCCTGAATAGCCTTGAGCGACGCCGTCTGGTAATTCAGCAGGGGGTGCACGACGCCATCGATCGCCTGATCCAAAGCTGGCAGCAGATCCAGGCCGCCATCCGGGAGACCGTGCTGGCACAGCAAATCTACCAAGGCGAGCTGAAGCAGTTCGAAAGCGGATTCCGGACCAGCACGGAGGTGCTCGACGCGGCCCAATCGATGGCCCATGCCCAGGTCAGGCATGTCCGGGCGATTTCGGAGTTCGAGATTTCCAAGGTGGAACTGGCCTACGCCACGGGCGCACAACTGGGTTACGCCGAAGTGAAACTGAACTGAATCTGTAAATCGTGGAGTGGTATTCAGTGGCACGTCCGGAGGGTGAATCGGTCGGGAGGGAGTTTTTCGGCATGACTTTTCCACGTTACCGACCGGTCTTGTCCCAACTTGGTTGCGCCGAGGAATTCGTGGCTTTCGGATTGTACCGGAACGGAAGCGGTGGCAAAACAGCCATTGGTCTGATTCTCGGATCGGTATCCGGAAGCGAACCGCAAACGGGTGAATTGCTTTCCGTGTACGTTGATCCCAAACACCGATTCCAAGGTCTTGCCAAGAAACTTTTGACTGAATTCGAAACCCACATGAGGGGAGTGGGGGGGGGCGACGTGCGTGCCGTTTACACGACTGGCACCTCAACCTGGCGGTTTCTCGAGTCCTTGCTGACCACGCAAGGTTGGTCCCGGCCGATTGTCCGGATGTACCTGTTTGAAGCATCCATCGAAAGACTGATGCAGGCGGAATGGATGCGTTGGTTCGAACATCTTCCTGCTGGTTACTCCATCGTGGGCTGGGACGCGCTTGCACCCGGGCAGCGGAGAAAGTTGTCGGAAAGAATATCCAACAGCACCGATACGGTTTCGCAGGATGTGATTCCTTTCCTGCATGAAGCGGAAGGGATGGACAAGGCTCCCCCGGTTCGGGAGCTGAATCTCGCATGCCTGTTCCAAGGCGAAGTGGTGGGCTGGCACTTCGCCCATCTAATCAACGATTCGACGGTGCGTTTTTCGTGCAGCTATGTGTTTCCGGAGGCCCGGACGCATGTTCCGATGCTGGCATTGTGGGCGCGCTCGTTTGCAAAAATGGGCAGCCACTGGAGGCGGGTCAAATGGGGTGTCTATCCCCGACACACTGCCATGGTCGAGTTTAACCAGCGTTTTATGTTCCCATACGTTGACGCCGAGACGGTTTCAAAAAGCATCCAAAAGAAGCTTTGAATCATAGTTTCCGGGCGTCGGCCTGCTCGCGCAAACGGGCCAGCACGAGGTCGGCCAAATCAGGAATGCCGGGGTTCGCGGCAAAATCAGCGGGGCCGAGGCCCACGCCAAAATTTCGGTTGAGTTGCAGCACCAACTCAACGACCGACAGCGAGTCCAGATCCAGAGTCGTGCCGGAGGCCTTCAAATAGGGGGCGACCTGCTTGCCAATCAATTGTGTCAGGGCGGCCTTCTGCTGGCCTGCCGGCCGGCTGAGAATCTTCGCAACGGCGGGCCGCGAGTGCTGGTCGCGGATGGGATCACCATCCCCGAAACAACGTGACAGCAGGGTATCTCTCGAGGCTGCCGTGAAGTTGCTCCGCCACATCCTCCAATCCATTCTGAAAACGCCCACTTGGGGCAGATTGGAATTGATGGCCCGGCCAATGCCATCGAGAGCTTCGTCCGCAGTGAGACCGGCGACACCGGCACTCATGAGCGTGTCCAGTGTTTTTTGCCGGCCCTTCATCACGCCCGCGTCCCGAAGCAGTCCAAGGTTAATTGACGTGGCCTGGAGGCCGTGCCGGTGCCGGTAGTGCGCAAGTTCATCAAGAAATGTATTGGCGGCGGAATAGGCTGCCTGGCCGGGATTGCCGAGAATCGGCGAAACCGAGGAAAGCATCACAAAGTGATCCAGATCGAGTTCCAGCGAATGCCGGTGAAGAAGGTGCGCCCCCATGGTTTTGGGAGCGAAAGTTTTCTCCACTGACGAGGGCTTCAGCCCACTGAGAAAGCCGTCCTCCAAAACCATGGCAGCGTGAAAAATTCCTCTCACCACGGTCTTGTCCTTTCGAAACCGGTTCATCAGATCGGATACCTCCGATTCAACCGATACGTCGAGGGCGATCGCTTCCACTTGCACGCCCAATGCTTCAAATTCGCTGCTTCTCTCCTGAAACTCGGGAGAGTTGCCACCCGAACGGCTTGCCAGAACGAGGTGATCCGCGCCGTTCCGGGCCAACCACAAAGCCAGTCGCAGTCCAAAGCCGCGCATCCCCCCGGTCACGACATAGGCTCCCGGTCTCAGATTGAGGTAAGGCGACACCTGCGTCTCCAATTGAATCGGATGGATCTGAGCACGGCGGCGGATGCCGCCACGGTAAGAAACCTCACGATCCAGTGCCTCATGGGACAATTCGTGAAGCAAAGCCTTGGAACAGCCTTCGGCATCCCGGAAGTCCAAGTCGATAGAACCACAATTCTTCACCATTCCCTCATTGGCCAGCACTGCCGAAGTGCCCCGAATACATACCTGATAATTCGGTGGGTTGGGTTCGTCTCCGGCGATGTAGTGGGTTGCGTCAGTGACGATCAGCCAGTTGAAGCGGTTTCCCTGGGGGAAATCCACGATATCCCGCATGGCGGCAAACCAAGCGGCGCTTGTGCCGGCAACCGGATTTTGGGTGCGGATATGAGGAAAATATACGATGCGGGTACCCGACGGCAGGTTTTCCTTTCGTTCGATGACTTCGATGCCCTTGGCCTGAAGCTCGGCGTGGCTGTGCTTGGCCCACTCTGGAAGCTTCCCGGCAAAATGTACCGAAGCCCGGCAAGAGTCCGTGACCGGATGCTCGACCCAGTGCTTCCGATAAAGCAACGGAGCCGCACCGGTGCTTTCGTCCGCGACCGGAACCCTCGCACATTCCAGCCGCGAGATCGCCATGATGGCCGTTCCATCCTCCCGGTGGACACCGATATCCAAATGAATGCTGTGCTCGGTCTGCCGAGCAACCCTGACTTTGGCAACGATGGCCGCAGGCATCTCCTCCCAAACTGTCAGTCGCGACATTGCCACGGGAACGAACGGTGCGTTGGTGTTCCGACGCAAAAGCAGCAAGGAGCCATGAAACACCGCGTCCAGGAGACGCGGATCGAACAGGGAATCGGCATCCAATGATTCCTTGGATGTTATTCTCAACGTGCATTCCTGCGCCCCCACGAACGCTTCCTCGATCCGGCGAAACTCCGGTCCATAGTCGAGTCCGAAACGCTTCAGCAATTCATATATTTCAGTCCGTTCCAATCGCCGGCCGCATTCCGAGTCCAAGGCGTTCCGTGACAATACCTGAGATACCGGTGGATCCACGAGGTGCCGCAGGGACCCGGAAGCGTGACGAACGAAAGCAGCATCATCCATCACCGAACAACTGGTGGCGGTGAAATGGGAGGTGTCCGGATCAAATTGACTGAACAAACGGCGCGGTGAATCAGAATTCACCCTGAGCATCTTGTGAAACCGCCAATCACCCAATTCACAGCCGATGGACTTGAACAATTCGCAGTGCACGGCGACGGCCGCGGAAATGAATCCGGCGGCTGGAAATATCATGGCATCGTTTACCCGATGATCATCGACAAAGGGGAAAAAAGCGTTGCTGCATTCAACCTCCCAAGTCGGGGTTGGACTATTGACCCGCCGGAAAAGAAACGGATTGCCCCGTGAGCCAAGACGATCGTTACGGCAGGACTCTGATTCCAACCAATAACGCTTGGGAGTCCGTGGACAGGGCGGCAGAGGAACCGCCACGCCGGACCAACGCCGCCAACGTCCCCATGCAATCCGGCATCCCGAAACGTAGAGCCGGGCCATGGTTTCGCCCATCGACGACAGCTCATCCTCATCCCGGCGAAGCGTTGGGACGGCCATTCCCTCAACGCCGGCGTTCAGCAACGTCTCCAGCAAGCTGTTCTGCAACACCGGGTGCGCTCCAACCTCAACGAAGAAACGCCTGCCATCGGCCAACGCGGCATGTGTGGCATCAATAAAACGGACGGGCTGCCGCACGTTGGCCCACCAATACTCGGCAGGCTCCGGCACTTTGCTTTCGCGGGTCCCCGTGACGGTCGAATAGATGGGCAGGGATTCATGCCGCGACTCAAGGGAACCCAGTTCCGCAATGATCTCCGGCCGCAATTCATCCATCGCCGGACTATGGTAGGGAATATCCACCCGCAGGAATCGTCTGAATACCGCAGCGGGAAGTTTTGATTCCAGCTGCCCCAGTTCTTCCGAATCTCCCGAGAGCGTGATGGCACCGGGGGAATTCACCGCGGCAATGACGACCCCGGCATAGTCGCGCAACAGCGGTGCGACGGATTCTTCGGCCAGACCCACTGCGAGCATCCCCCCCCCCATTCCTGCAGTTCTCTGTTGCAGGCGGCTTCTGACAGTGCAAACCAAGGCCGCATCATCGAGCGAAAGCTGGCCGGCCACGGCACTGGCGGCGATCTCTCCCGCGCTGTGCCCCATGACAGCCGCCGGCCTGATTCCCA
Organism: Verrucomicrobiales bacterium; assembly: GCA_002715965.1. Classification (GTDB taxonomy): domain Bacteria; phylum Verrucomicrobiota; class Verrucomicrobiia; order Limisphaerales; family JAYPXF01. The sequence continues at coordinate 7,225 of PBAL01000078.1, forward strand.
AATCCGCCAGCAGCGCAGACAACGCCCATTGCAGTGCGAAGATGGCCGGTTGGGCATAGCAGGTCTGATGAATCAGTGTATCATCCCTGGTCTCGTGTAACCTCCGATCCAAATGCCATCCACTGTGATCGGCCAGTGCTTCGCAGGCCTCGGCATGGGCGCGATCAAAACATTCAAAGGCCCGCTTCAGCCCCTGTCCCATCCCCACCCACTGTGTCCCCATTCCCGAGAATACGAAAACGGGCTCCGTATATGTGGGCGGTTGGCCGTCTGTCGGAGACTCCGCCTCAATTGCGCTCTCAAGGTTCGCCGCAATTTTGGAAATATTGTTTCCGTGAACGGCGATACGATGGCTCAGATGAGCCTGCCGTTCGGCGGCGCAGGCGATCAGTCGGTCGATCGTCCCGGGGTCTTCATCCGATTTCAGATGTTCGAGGAAGGAGACTGCCCGACTGCGCAAAGATGCCTGATCTCCGGCTGAAATCGGAAGAATCCGGTGCACATGCCCGGACGTGTCGGAATCCGCACGCGGAAATGGAGGACTTTTGAGAATCACGTGAGCGTTCGTCCCGCCATAGCCAAAGGAGTTGATGCCGGCAAACCATGGTCCCTGCTCCGGCGGCAGGGCAACCGCCCGACTTGGAAGTGTGAGACAGCTCCCCTCCCAGTCGAGCGTGGGATTGGGATGCTTGACGTGTGAAACCGCCGGCACTTCACCGGATTTCAGAATCAACGCAGTCTTGATCACCGACGCGATTCCAGCGGCCGCCTCCAAGTGCCCGATCAAGGCCTTCACACATCCCATCCAACATCGATTATCGGCTGTTCGGTTACGATTCAGGATCTTTGTGAGGGAATGAAACTCCGCTGCATCGCCGCTTTGCGTTCCGGTTCCGTGGGTTTCGAGGTATTTGATATTGGCCGGCTCGAGCCCGGATTGACGAATGACGCGTTCGATCAGACTTGCCTGGGCTTCCGGATTGGGAAGCGTGATACCGGAGGTGGCACCATCCTGATTGACACCAGTGGCCAAGATCACCGAATGCACGGGATCGCCTGCCGCCAGCGCCGCTTCAAGCGGCTTGATATATACCATTCCCGCCCCTTCTCCCCGGACATATCCATCGGCAGATTCATCAAACGGCATGCTGCGACCTCGGTGAGACAGAAAGTGTCCCTTGCTCATGGCAATGGTGTACTCGGGCCGGATCATGCAATTGGCCCCTCCGACCAAGGCGGCGGAGCATTCGCCATTGCGAATGCTTTGACAGGCTAGTTGCAGCGCCACCAAGGAGGATGAGCAGGCGGTATCCACAGCGATGCTCGGGCCTTGGAAATCGTAGAAGTGAGACAATCGGTTGGCCAACAGCGTGAGGCTGGAACTCGTGGCCGTAAATGCGTCGATCAGGTGCCGGTTACCACTCCCCAGACGTTGCAATTGGTTATCCATGCAGAAGCCCCCGACAAAGACCCCCGTGTCGGAACCCCGAAGGACATCCACATCCTGTACCCCGCTCTCCAACGTTTCCCATGAGGTTTCCAGCAGGAGGCGCTGCTGAGGGTCGAGTGCAGCGGCTTCACTCGCGGAGAAACCAAAAAACGACGCATCAAACTCGTCGAGCGGCCGCTGGAGAAATCCGCCGTGCGAGCTGTAGGTCTTGCCGGGTGTCACCCCAGAATCGGAACGGAATGCCGGCAGGCTCCAGCGATCCGGAGGGGTCGCTACAATACCGTTCCGCTCCTGTCGAATTAGAGCCCAATAGTCCGACAGGCCATGAGCGCCACCGGGAAAATGGCACCCCATCCCGACGATCGCGATGGCCCGTTCCTCGTTCAACGTTTGCGCCAATCTCTAATCACCCAACCTCCCCGTTGCCGCGCGTTTTGGCAACCCGCCACCGCTGGCAATGGCACAACGAAGCCCGTTGATCCTAGCAACCCGGAACAATCGGAATAACATTGACCGCGCAAGGGCCAACATCAACGCCGCCCAATACATCAACGCCACATACATTGCCGGCGCAGACTCCTGCGCCGACCGCCGCACCACAGGCATCGCCCGCACAGGCTCCGACCCCGGCCGCTGCTCCACAAGCGGTGCCAACCCCTGCTGCCGCGGGGCAGGCATCAGCACCGCAGGCGCCGTAGGCACCGACTGCAGTGCCGCAGGCAGCAGCACCGCAGGCGCCGTAGGCACTGGCATCAGCGCCACAGGCGGCCGCACCACAGGCACCGGCAACACCCGCTGCCGCACCACATGAATCTGCGCCACAAGCTGTGGCGGCCGACGCCTCCGCTCCGCATCCTTTGCCACCGGCCACCTGCTCGAGCATCTCATCGCTGAGATCGGCATCCAGAGCCTCCTCGGATTGCCACGAGTCCAATGTCTCCGTCTTGAGCTGGCCGCTGTCTTCCAACATTTCGTAGCGCAGGATCTTCTTCCAATCATCGCAAGTGGCGGTCACAGTGCTGGTGGCTTCGCCCTGCAAACCTTCCACATGGGCCTTCAGTTCACCGCCGCTGACCGTAATGGTGTAATCACCTCCGCCCGTAATTTTGAAGTGGATATTGGCATCCCAGCCTTCGGCCTGATCTTTGCGAAAAATCTTTTCCGGTAGATCAAGAAACAAAATATCCATCTTTTCCTTGTCCGTCGGCAGGGAGCCTCGCTCCTGATAGCATTTTTGCATTTCTTTGGCCTTGTCCATGATGACGTGGGGGTCCAGCGGAAACGCCCGCTCAAAGCGCCTCAGATCTTCTAGATTGTCCGTCTTGATGGCACCGGTCATGAAGGCGTTCTCCGGGCTGACTATCGGGGTGTCATTGGTGTAAGGTCGATCTACGTATTCCATGATGCTACTATGGGTTCAAGTTGAGCGTTGTGTATGTGGTTCTGATTTTGCGATTTAACAGTTCAAGAAATCATATGATTTCACGCCGGTTGCAATTCGCCGGCGGCCCGCACGCTGTCAAACGTGTGGTTCCTGCCCACCACTTCAGACGAGGTCTGAAATTCCGGCGGGATATCGTCCCTGGTAATGACATTCATTTTTTCCGCCCGCAGGAGAAGCCGTTCGGCAATGTTAAATTTCCAACTCGGACAGGGAAGGGATCCGGCTTCCCCCTTGGTAACCTCCGCATTGACAAACTTGTGCGCACAGGCTCCAGCACAATTTGGCAGGATCTTGCAACTGCGGCAGGTGTTGTTCCTGAACGGTGACCATTCGATCCAATTCTTGTACAATGGGTTGTGCGGAACTTTGTCCGCCGCAAAGATGGACCCCACCTTCAACCCGGCGTCGTGCACGGTATCCCAGCATTTATGAAGATCCCCATTGGGCAGCAGCAGCAGCCCGTTGGGACGAATTGCCTGACAGTGCCCCAAGTGCACCGGCGGACGGGGTAGCGGCGCCAAGCCCATTTCAAATGCCACCCGGTATAAAGACGTCTCCAAATCGGCGTATTTCTTCTTGCCCAGAGTAACTTCGTCACATCCGTGGCAGGCCTCGGTGATCGCCTCTACCGGAGCGAAATAGATGGAAAAGTTTTTGAGGTTTGCGAAGCCCTCGTCCCTCAGATCCTCCAGCAAAGCGATCACACTCTCCTGATTCCGATCATCGATGTTGACACGGACACTGACGCTCAGAGAAACGTCGTTGATCCACTCCAACATGTTGTCGATGATCCGTCGATAGGTCGCCCGGCCCGAAAGCAAAGCGCGCCTTTGGTCGTGAAACTCTTCGGCGCCGTCCAAGGTGATCTGACAGCTCGTAATTCCCAGTGACACCAGTTTCTCCGCCATCGCACGATTCAGGGCGTAGCCGTTCGTCACGACAAACCCGTTGTAGTTGACGTTAGCAGTCCGGCACAGTTCATGCACCCGATGGGAGAGCGACTCAATGATGCCAATCCCCAATAATGGCTCACCCCCGTACCATGCGATGTGCAGCAGCTTGACGCCCTCCAACGCTTTTTCCAGATAGTTGACAAAGGCATCCTGCACCAGTTGCGACATCTTGGTGGTCGGCTTGTTCAAGCCCTGAAAACAATAGTCGCAACCGAAATTGCATGCCATGGTGGGGGCCACTGTCAAAGTCATGCGGGCAGGATCAAAGCGCGCTCCGTTGTATCGCAACTCCTGCTCCTTCAGCTCATCGGTGGTGTCGCAGACCACGAACCCTCCATACAGGAAGTCCTTCACCCTGCTGTCCCAAATCGAGATCGGCTCCTCCTGTATCTGGTCGTAAATGTCACGATCCTGTGCCGACCAGATCGCAAAGGCCTGACTGACCGTATTGTAGGCAAGGCTGCGTCCCTCCGTCAGAGGAATGAAAAGATTGTATCGGGATGGTTTGGCAGTGGTGCCGATTTCCCCGGACGGTTGTGCGGTGGGACCGGAATTACCGCTGTTTACTTCGGGAAATACCGACCGGATGGATTGGCTTGCAACACTCATTGGTAGCCTGAATTCAAACGATGGGCGATCGTTGAGGAATTCAACGGAAAGGTCAAGGCCAAGAGTGCGTAGTTTTTTTCTGTAAAAGCGTGTTCAGGTATTGGCTTTTTGGGTGGGTTCATCGTTCTGCATGCGGAGGCGGATTTTTGCGGTTTCCCAATCCTTGCTGAACTCCATCAGCCGGGCGCTGAGCAGTCGGAGGAGCGAGGCTTCGTTGGGAAAGATGCCCGCCACGCGGGTAAGGCGTTTGAGTTCCTTGTTCACCGGCTCCAGCGGATTGCTGGTGCGCATCCGTCGCCGATGATCCGGCGGCAGATCGAAGACCGTGAAGCCTTCGAGGAGGTTTTCCTCCAGCCACCCGGCCAGCTTCGGGGCCCGGCTCCGGAAGGGGCTGGGAAGCATGCCAACAGAACATTTACGGTAGGACTTTTACACCAACCAAGGTTAAAGCGGCTCTTCAAAAAGACTTGCCAATGTCATCCGTGGTCGCCTAATGCACCCACGTGGTTGGTTCCTTTCACGCTGTTGACCTGCGAGAGCGTTGTCGATCTCCTGTCCTGCTGATCGTCCCGCCTTTTGCGGCGATTGAAAGAGCGGTGCTGGGTCCCCATATTCTGCAGGCATGCGGCAAGGAAGCAGGCTATGGGGTGGACGTGCTCTACGCCAATCTTCATCTGGCCTCGATCATCGGCGAAGGTGCCTACAAGCAGATTTCCAACGCACCACTCTCCTTCTTTCTAGGGGAACGGGTTTTCAGTCGGGCGGCTTACGGACTCCTGCCTCTCGGCCACGATCGGGGGGCGAATCTGGTGGGAGAAGCGGCCAAGATGCGGGAATCGGCGGCATTGATCGGACTGGATCCGAATCGGGTTCGCTTCGATCTGGATTGGGTTCTGAACATCGAAGCGACTGTCTTTGAATGGACCGAGACGTTTTCGGCCGCGATCGCGAATACCGACGCGCGAATTGTCGGGTGTAGCACGATGTTCGACCAGACCAGTGCATCTCTAGCCCTGTTGAGACGCGTCAAGGAACTGCGTCCGGACATTGTCACCTGCATCGGTGGCGCAAACTGTGAGGGAGAAATGGGTGCGGGGATCAAAGTGGTCGGCGACACGTTGGATGCCGTCTTTTCCGGCGAAAGCGAAAAGACATTTGTCGAATTTCTGCAGCAACGACTGGAAAAACCGGACAACAATGAGGCAAAGGAGAGCGATCTGATATTCGGTCGCCCCGCAACCCGGATGGACGAAATCCCTACCCCTTCCTTCGTCGAATATGAATCCCAATTGAAGGAATGGCTTCCAGACAGCCCGCATGCAGGAGAGGACGCGCACTGGATTCCCTACGAAACCAGCCGTGGGTGTTGGTGGGGGGAGCGGAGCCACTGTACTTTTTGCGGACTGAACGGGAACGGCATGAATTTTCGGGCCAAGAGCCCGGACCGGGCCATTGCCGAGCTGCGCGCTTTGACTGCCGGGCGTCGGCGATCGCTGGTGGCCATGACGGACAACATCATGCCGCATGGCTACTTCAAGAATCTGCTGCCCCGAGTCGAATCGGAGTTTCCCGGTGTCTATCTGTTCTATGAAGAAAAGGCGAACCTGACCCTCAAGAACATCGAGTCCCTGGTCAAAGCCGGTGTCAAGGAGGTCCAATTGGGCATCGAATCGCTTTCCACCGATCTGCTCAAACTGATGGCGAAAGGAACCAACGCAACAAAGAACCTAGCCGTGCTTAGGTACTGCCGGATCCATGGATTGAAAGTGCAGTGGAACATGCTCTATGGGTTTCCCAACGAGCAGCTTGAATCGCACGAGCAGGTTCTGAGCATGATTCCCCACATTGTGCATTTGCCGCCTCCGGCGTTGGCCGTGCCAGTCGTTATCAGTCGATTCTCACCGTATTTTTTCAAACCTGAAACGTTCGACATAACCAACCTGCGTCCCTTGCCCGGCTATTTTGATTACCTTCCGGCCGACGCTCCGGTGGCGGAGATTGCCTATCACTTTCAAGGCGATTACGAAACGGCAGAGACGCTGGATTCATCCGTCAACCTGCGTCTGTTCGGAGCCGTCCAGCAATGGCGGCGGCGCTGGTTGATGCCGCAGGGTTCGCCTCCCATGTTGCAGGTGAATCAGGCGGGCGACGATTACTCGTTGACGGATACCAGAAACGGCAGGGAGACGGTCTATCTGCTGACCCGCGAGAAGGCCTCCCAATTGTTATTGGGCAGCCGCCAATTCGATGCCGAAAGTCTCCAGTGGGCCGTGGAGCGATTTTATGTCCTCCCGATTGATGGCGCGCTGGTATCATTGGCCACGGCTGAGCCACGTATCATGGAAGATCTGAAGGCCACGTGAATTCACCTCGGATGCCAATCGTATTTTTGCTTTTTCTGTCCGCAATGCTCGCGTAGACCTTCCGCTGCCGGATCATTTAATTTCGCTTTACGGTATGTTTAGAAGAAAGGCCCTCGACAAGTTGCAGTCGCCCGAATCACTGGACGAATTGCTCATTCTCGTGAAGCCCCGGGCGGTCTTCGTCTTGGCGACATTGGGTGTCGTCTTTCTGGTTTGTCTGGGATGGAGCATTTGGGCTCAGATCCCGACCACGGTCCAAGGCTTCGGCATCCTGCTCAAACCGAGGAGCATCAAGGCCATTCAATCACCCGGTTCGGGGGCCGTCACGGATGTCCTGGTGTATGTGGGCGAATTTGTCGAAGCCGGCCAACCGCTGATACGCGTTGAGCAGCCGGAACTGACGCGCAACCTGCAGCAACAAATCAGCGACTACCAGGCGCAGAAGGAATTCCACACCAAGATACTTCAACTCGCAAAACGGAGGCGGGACTTGGAGGTCGAACTGGCCAATCAGAACCTGAAAGACAACGAGCAATCCATCATCAGTCTGGAGGTATTGAAGCAGAAATATGTTGTCCAGATGAACGAACAAAAGAAACAGCTCAAGAGCATCGATGCCTTGGTGGAAGAAGGAATCACTTCCAATTCGCAGCGGCTGAACATGCGGGTGGGCCTGACGGATTCGGAGCAACGGATGCTGCGGATCGAGCAGGAACTCGCGACCTTGCTGAACCAGAAAAAGCAGTTCCGAATGCAACTGCAGAAGGCCGAGCAGGATTACGAGATTGAAGTCTATTCCAACGGGCAGACCCTAGAGCAGATGGCTTCATCCATCCGGCTCAACAAGGAACGGATGTGGCGCCAATCGGTGGTTCGCTCCCGCTACCAAGGCAAAATTCTGGAAATCGCCGTCTCAGTGGGACAGGTCATAGGTGGCGCCTCCCGGGTTGCGATCCTGCACATCGAACCTCAGAAACCGTTTTATCGCATCGAACTCGCCGATGATGTGGGTGGCGGGGCTTACCAACTGATCTATCAGGGGCATGAAACCGCTGAAATCCCTTTTGACGCGAAGGCGCCGGACATTTTGGCCAGATTGCTGGAGTTGCCCCCGCTCCGGACGCAACGCGAATCCATCCGTCTGGAGCCCGGAGATACTCCGCGCCAATTCAACCTGTTTTTGGATTTCGAAGAAGTGACTGAAGCGGACGAAGATACAGGTGAGGGTGAATCGCTGAAAATCCGGGATTCCGGTTTGCAGACCTCCACCGGCGAACCGACGTTTGGCATCGTCTCGGAACTTGGAGACATGGTTCCCCACGAAGACCTCAAACATCTGGGTTTTCTCAGCATCGCCGATGGCAAAAAGGTGAAGCTGGGCATGGATGTGCGAATCTCGCCCTCCAATATTGAACGCCAGCGATTCGGCAGCATGATTGGCAAGGTGATTGACGTTTCAGTGTTTCCCGTCACCTCGGAGGGTTTGATCAATATGATTGGCAACAAGGAAGTGGTCGAAGCCTTGCTGCAGCAAGGTGGCACCATCCTGGTGGAGGCCTCACTGGAGATGTCGAAGGAGAATCCCGAGCGTTTCCAATGGACATCCAAGGGCCCCGATCAGGAAATTACCGCCGGCACCACGACCACCTGTCGCATTACCGTGGAACAACGCCGGCCCATCACCTTCGCGATCCCGTTGCTCCGGAAGTGGATTCTTGGCGAAGCCCATCGGGTGAAGCCCAAGACGTCCACGCCGCCCTGATGAAGCGTATCGCGCGCAAATCACCTTCATTTCCTGAATCCATAATTTTCAATCTCCGATGCTGGCAGGGAAAATTGACATAGCGGCATTCACCAAACGCAAGAAAACTCCGTTCATCATGCAGATGGAGGCGGTGGAATGCGGGGCTGCGGCGCTGGCCATTGTGATGGGATACTACGGACGCTTTGTTCCGCTGTCCCAACTCCGTCAGGAATGCGGCGTTTCCCGCGACGGAAGCAAAGCCTCCAACGTCCTGAAGGCGGCCCGGCGATTCGGTATGATCGCCAAGGGATACAGCAAGGGGCTGAACAAGGTAAAGGAGGTCAAGACCCCGTTCATATGCTACTGGGAATTCAACCATTTCATCGTTGTCGAGGGATTCACCAAAGACTTTGTCTATGTCAACGACCCGGCCCACGGCCATCGCCGCCTGAGCTGGGAGACTTTCGGTGAAGGCTATACCGGCGTCGTGCTGGCCATCGAGCCGGGCGAAGACTTCAGGAAAGGCGGCACGATGCCGAAGATGCTGCCCGTATTGCTACAACACACGAGGGGCAGTCGCCATGCGCTGGCCTTTGTTATGATCTGCGGGTTGCTGGCAACGGCCCCCGCCGTTGCCTCGGCGGCGCTGACGAAGGTGCTGCTCGATTCGGTGATCGCGCAGGGACATTACGACTGGCTGCGCCCGCTGCTTTCAAGCATGGCGCTTGTCATGATCTTCCAACTGAGCCTCACCGCGTTGTCGGGACAGTTCTACCGGCGGATGCAGATGGGCCTGTCGGCTCGGTTGCAGGCGAAGTTCTTCAAAAAACTGTTGGACCTGCCCTTCCAGTTTTATTCCCAGCGATATGTCGGTGACGTGGTGGACCGGACCCGTTTGGTGGGCAGCATCGTTGAGCTCATATCCGGCCGGCTGACGAGCGCGGCCGTCGGCGTGGTGACCATGGTTACTTTCGGGATGGTGCTGTTCGCCTACAATCCCCTGCTCACATCGATTGGAGTGCTGGCCACCGCTCTCAATTTCATCTTTCTTCGCATGGTCGCCAAACGTCGGGAAGAGGCGAACATCGTCATATCCAAGGACCAGGGCCGAGTCCAGGCCGTCACGATTGCCGCCATTCAAAGCATCGATACGATCAAGGCATCCGGACTGGAAGACAACATCTACGGCAAATGGTCTGGTTTCTTTTCCGCCGCATCAAACGCCACTCTCAAGCTCGAACTGGAAAGCCGGATATTTTCGGCATTACCGACCCTGACGACCACCGTGATCAACACCGTCACCCTGATCCTTGGGGGAATTATGGTCATGAGCGGCGACATGACCTTTGGCACGCTGATGGCCTTCAATCTACTCATGGGCCAGTTTCTCGGTCCCATGAGCGATTTGTTGAGTCTTTCCGTTCAGATGCAACAAATCCGGGGCAACGTGATCCGACTGAGCGACGTCATGGATCATCCTTCGCGTTCGGACATGCCGCAGCCGGACTCCGACCCTCCTGCGGAGACGGAATCCAATCCTGCCGCTCCCGCGATTGCCACCTCCCAAAACAAACTGGACGGCCGGATCGAATTCAAAAACGTGACCTTCGGCTACAGTCCTTTGGAAGCGCCTTTGATTCGGAACTTTGACCTTGAGATCCTGCCCGGTGAACGCGTCGCGTTGGTGGGCAAAAGCGGCTGCGGAAAATCGACTCTGGCCAAATTGGCGGCCGGCCTGCTGACTCCGCAATCCGGGGGAATCCTGTTCTCGGGTCAGCCGCGGGACGCGATTCCGAAAGAAGTTATCGCCAACTCCGTGGCGATGATCGAACAGGATATCACATTTTTTCCCGGGTCCATTCTCGATAATCTGACACTTTGGGATATGACCATCCCCTCAGCATGGGCGCATGAAGCGTGTGAAGACGCGGGAATTTTGGACACGGTGCTGGCATTGCCCGGCGGATTGGATGCGTCCGTCGCGGAAGGCGGGGGAAACTTCAGCGGAGGTCAGCGCCAACGCCTGGAAATTGCACGTTCTCTGGTTCGCAAGCCTTCGCTGCTGATTCTGGACGAGGCGACGAGTGCCTTGGATGTCGAAATGGAGGAAAAGGTGATCGGCAATATCCGCCGGCGAGGATGCAGCTGTCTGGTCATCGCCCACCGACTCAGCACGGTCAAAAACTGTCAGAAAATTGTGGTCATGGAACAGGGCGAAATTGCCGAAATCGGCTCCTACGACGAACTCTGGAAAAAGGGCGGCAAATTTGCGGCGCTGTTGCAGAGCCGCAAATCCGGGTAACCGTTCAAGCTGCTGAATTGTGAAACTCTCCACCCATCACGAACTCCCTCTCGTGGATCCGCAGACCGGCTATCTGAGCGGGGACGGAGCCTTTTCCATCTATCTCAGCGAACTCAAAGACGGTCAGCCGTACGGCCGACGGCACTTCCTTTTCAATTGCGCGGAAGGTGCCCTGATGACCGGTGAACCGGTTGGTATCGGTGGCAAAGATTACATTTTGGTGGCCGCCCCTCTCGACGAATGCGAATGCGACGAAATCGACCTCAACAACTGGGAGTGTGGCGACCAGGGGATCTTGGCCATCAAATTTTTCATAGATCCCATGTGCCATGACATGGTCGAGCAGGCACCCAAGGCCTTTGTCGAGCGAACCGAATCTGATCAGGCATTCGCAATCGGCGCGGGCAACCGATTTCGGGCGCCCGGGGCGGGGTTGTTCCTGTTGTTGTTATCTGAAGGTGAACTGGCACTGTGCGGACATGATAAATCGATCTTGGTCGCGAACGACTCACCGCTCGTTCATACCGGCGATTTGTGGTTTTCAACCCGCACTGACACCAAGGGAAACTTTTCCGTCGCCAGCCCTCGGGAACCGGTGGCGATCCTGCGACAAGCCACGCGAAACATGGTCCGACTGTTCATCACTGCGGGAAAGACGCGGGTTGACGAATTTGAAACCCAGGAAGCGAATCGGTTAAAACGATTGTCCAAGCTGGAAGGATCGATTCATCAGGACTCCATCAAGAACCTGCTGTTCGCGCCGAACCGGAAATTCCACATCCCTCAGCGTGAAACTCCGCTCCTGACCTGTCTGGATGCCATCTCGGAAGCGTCCGGTATTCAGATGGAGACGGATCCCGGTCCCAAGCCGACGCTGCCGGCCCACGAGCAGATCGAACAGATCTGCCGAATCTCCAACTGCCGGGTCCGCCGCGCCCGCCTGCAGGACGAGTGGTGGAATTACGACTGCGGCAGCATGCTGGCGTTTAAGGGCAAGGACAAACTGCCCATCGCGCTGATTTCCGTCGGAGCAGATTGTGGCCTCTCCCGGCGTTACGAAGTGGTGGATCCGGAGCGGGGACAAAGACTGCCGTTTGACCCGAAGTTGAACGCCGAATTGGACGAGGATGTGTACGTATTCACCAATCCGTTGCCGCAAACAGACGGACCCATCTCATTCTTCCAGTTATCCAAATTTACCTTCCAACCGTTCCTGAAGGACATACGACTGGTCATCCTGCTTTCCTTGGCCGCCTCGATGCTTGGAGGGGTCGTCCCCTTGGCCAACCGGATGATGGTCGATCACGTCATTCCCGACGCCAACCGTCGTCTGCTCTTCGACCTCGGCATCGGTATGGCCATCATGTCCATCAGTCTTTTTCTCTTCAACATGGCTCAGGGATTGATCTCACTGCGGATGAAGACCGGACTCACGGCGCATCTGCAATCGGCGATCATCGACCGTCTGTTGCGTCTTCCCGCGCGCTTTTTCAAAAAATTCACCAGTGGCGACCTGTTGAATCGTGCCATGATGATAAGCGAGATCAGTGCGGGTTTTTCCATGACCGTTCTCTCGTCGCTGCTCTCCCTTTTCTCCACTGTGGTCATGCTGGGACTGTGTTTCTATTACTCGGCCAAGCTGGCGTTTCTGGCACTGATCGCGGCAACCCTCACGGCAATATTCGGAACCACCTTCAGCTACCTGATCCGAACCAAGGCGTTGGAACTGGAGATCCGCAGCGGGAAACTGTTTGGAACAGTGACCCAGATGGTGCAGGGCGTTTCCAAGTTGCAGACGGCCGGAGCCGAAAGCCGGGCGTTCAATGAATGGACCAAGCTGTATGGATACGATCTCAAGCTCCAATACCGTATCGCCCACCTGTCCCACTGGTCGGGGATGATCGGCACCTTCATCCAGCTTACGAGCACCATTGGCCTGTACTACTTTTCCGGAGTGATGGCCCAGAAAACCGAGGAACTGAGGATGATGTCCCCCCTGATCCCTCCTCTCATCACGATCGGCACCTTCTTCGCCTTGCAGGGCGCTTTTTCCGCTGTCATCGGAGGAGTCAATAGCTTCTTTGGCACTTTCCTGACCCTGCATCAGCAACTGGAAAAACGTAAACTCGTCCGCCCCATTCTTGAAGAACCGATTGAGTGCGGTGCCGGGCGAATCAACCCGGGAACTCTAAGTGGTAATATTGAGGTGAAAGGAATGAATTTTCGGTATGGGACCAACCTGCCTCTGGTTTTGAACGATATCGATTTTCAGGCAAAAGCCGGTGAGTTCATCGCCATCGTTGGCCCCTCCGGGGGAGGCAAAACAACCCTGCTGAAACTCTTGCTCGGATTTGAAGTGCCGGAATCAGGCCAGATACTGTTCGATAAGAAAGACGCGGCCGATCTCGATATGACAGCCGCCCGAAAACAAATTGGCGTCGTTCTTCAGGACGGAAAAGTCAATGCCGGCACCGTTTTCGACAATATCGCTGGTGCCTGCCAGACACAGTTGGACGAAGCATGGGAAGCCGCCGAAAGCGCCGGATTTGCCGAAGACATTCGTTCGTTACCCATGGGAATGCACACGCTCGTGACCGAAGGCGGCACCACTCTCTCCGGCGGGCAACGGCAGCGGCTGCTGATCGCCCGGGCGTTGGCCCCCAAGCCCCGCATCGTGTTCTTTGACGAGGCAACCAGCGCCCTCGACAACCGAACCCAGGAAACCGTCACCAACAGCCTGAATGAACGTCGGATTACCCGCATCATCGTGGCCCATCGGCTGTCAACGATCATGGACGCAGATCGGATCTACGTGATGGACAAAGGCTGCGTGGCACAAAACGGCTCCTACGAACAACTGATTGCGGAAGAAGGTCCGTTCCGCGAATTGGCCCGACGTCAGGCCTCCTGAATCATCAGAATCAAACGTCGCCAATAACACCATGCGGTACAATAACTCCACCAACTTCAAAACGGATTCTTCAGAGGTGCGCAAATTCATTGTCTCCATCTTCTCGCAACTGGGATTCCGTATCGACGACAAGGGCCAGCGAGAACTTGAACTGACCGGGCCGGGATTGCGAAATACCCGGCAGAGTCCGCTCCTTGGATTCTCCAAATTGAACATTCAACTGACCCCGCACGAAATCCATGTGACGGGCGAATTGGGCGGGGTGGCATGGATGAGAAACTTCCTGATCTGGTTCATCGGAGGCATGCTTCTGTTCTTCGTCGTGCTCTTTGGAATCCTCTTCCGAAACAATCCCAACTTCGATAACTGGATCGTGGTTTTGCCGTTTGCTCCCTGGCCGTTTTTGATTCCATGGATTTCCCGCCTGATGGAAAAACGTTCGCGGACAGCCATGGACAATCTTTTGCACAACCTGAGTGCGATGTAATCCGGGCACCCTGCAAGGCGGACGCTGAAATTCAGCACGCAGCACTGGCGGCCGCCCGATTGGAATCGAAGTGGGCAAGCACACGCCCGGACAGCGATCGAAGATCGCTTGAATCGAACGGCATCGAGGAGATCAAAAGCTCGAACTCATGAATCTCGGCACGAATCCTTGATTCCGCCGCCGCACACCCAAAAGCCGCAGCCAGATTTGCCGGCCGATCCAACGCGGCATCCTCGTTGCGATCTGCGACATCATCCTGCATCTGCATGATTCGTCCCAGCCGCTCGCCAGCCTCACCGACCGAACCGCGGAGTGATAGCTCCCCAAAACCAAACAGCCAACCGACCTCGGCGGCCATCTCATAGAGGGCTCCGGTCTTGGCGTCAATGATCTCCACCATCCGTGACTCGGGTTGAGGCGGAGCGACATGAAGATCCCAGTACTGCCCGAGACAGGCGCCCGAAGCCCCAATCTTTCTGCCCACCAGATCGACAACCTCAACAAACCGTTCAGCAACGGATGATGAACCGGCCTCCAAGTGTTCCTGACAGACTTTTGCCTGACGTGCAAAACATCGATTTGCCGCCGCAATCAGACTGAAAACCACAAGCAATCCCGTCGCTGACCCAAATTTCATATGGACCGACGGCATTCTTTCGCGGAGGGAAGAATTATCCATGGAGGGTAGATCATCGGCCGTCTTTGCCGCGGTTACCAGGCATTCAACACCCACAGCGGCATCCATAAGATCGACGTCCCCACCGGCTGCCTTTCCTGTCATCAACGTCAGAATGGAACGAAAACGATTGCTGCTTGTTTCCAACAAACTGTAGCTGAATGCCTGACACAGAGGGCCTTGCACCAGCCACTCAAGATTGGCTGTGATCCCGCTTTCGATCCGTCTTCGATACACCTCAATGTTGGAGATGCCTTGAGCAGTATCCACGTTGTTCATTTGGTCGATGCTCCGTGGGGACGAGCGAAATCAGAATTGTAAATTCGCCGTCCCGAGGTGCGAATCACGCCAGCAACTCTTTTGATTGTGCCACGAGCCCATTGTAGGGACCAAGGCAAAACAGAGCCTGCACGAACCATTGGTCACCACCCGCGCTTGCCGTCACTCCGATTCCCAACCATGCCCCCAGTCACCTCTGGGCTACCTCACCCCCAATCAATTTGAAGCCAAAGTAATCAACTCAAAATAGGATACAAACCGGTTCAAAAATCGGTGGCATCTCAGTGACCCCTATGATTCGATGAAATGCAAAGCACGAGATCGGAGATCCGTGTGTTGAGAGAACAGATTTCACTTCGAGATGTTTTCGACTTTTTCCTGCCGTAATTGCTCAGAATCTCCCGCTGCTGTCTTGTTGATCGTGATCACCATCGCCGTCGCCTGCCCGATGACGGCGGCTGGCGGTGAGGTTCGATACGTTCCGGCAGCTGCTGACGGCGAAATCGAAAAGGCGATCACGGAATCGAAGCCTGGCGACACCATCGTGCTGCGGCGCGGAGTCCATCGCGGCGCGGTCGAGTTCACCACTTCAGGTAAGCCGGAAAACCCGATCACGCTGCGCGGTGAAGACGGAGCGATCATCGACGGCGGTTGGCGCGGCGAATTTCCGCGCAAATCCGATCACAACCACGGCGCTGCCATCGTTGGCCAGAGGTGGATCGAAATCGAGAACATCACCTTCGAGAATTGCTGGAACCGCGCCATCGCTGTCGAGGATTCGAGTTATATTTCGATTCGCGATTGTCGTTTCAACTGCGCTGGCCAGGCGGTTTACGCCACCGGCGCCGGGACGCATCATTTGCTGATCGAACGGTGCGAATGGAACCCGGTCGGACGCGCGATCTGGTCCTGGCAATGGAAGGAAATCAAGACCGGCAAATACCGTTGTCTCGCCCAGGGCTCGATTTTGACGGGCGACACCGCTCGCGGCCATTTCGTGATTCGCGACAACAAAGTCGACTATGTCTTCAATGCATTTCAGTACAACGCCAGGGCGCGAAACTGCTTCGCCAACATCGAGGTGTATCGAAATCGCTTCGACCACATCCGGGACAACGCGATCGAGCCGGAGAACTTCATTCACAACCTCCACGTCTATCACAACCAGCTCGACAACGTCTCTGCCTTTGTCATTTCCGTCGACAGTTGTCGCGGCGGGCCGATGTTTCTCTACGGCAACACCGGGTTTTTCGATTTCAGCGATCCTGCGGCCAATATGGACGCCTCGATCTTCAAATTCGTCTTCCAGCGCCAGCCGGGCGACCCAAAATTCGAGCAGAATTCGCTCTTCCTCGATGAACCGATCCACATTCTGCACAACAGCTGGCGATACTCGCAGGGAATGCGCTCCAGCAGCGAAGGCGCGCGGTATCAACACAACGTCCGGCATTTCAATAACGCTTATGCGTTCGCCCACCCGCGGCAGGGACTTCAAATGGGCAAATGGGACACAATCTGGGCTGAATCGGCGCCGGATTACGATGGCAGCCGCTACGATCACGATTGCGTCAATCGCCCCTGGCCCGCTGCGATTCGAAACACCGGAATGGAGGCGAACGGGCTGGAAAACACCGAGCCTGGATTTGTGGATGCGGTCGGCGGCGATTTCGTTCTGCGCCCCGGCAGCCCTTGCATCGACGCCGGAATTGAGGTCGAGGGATTTACCCAATTCTATCGCGGCGCCGCGCCCGACATCGGCGCGTTCGAAGGAACGCGGCGCATCGAGGGTCCCCCATTTTTCGTCACCGTCCCACCTGGCGGCCTCGGCTACGAAGAGCGTCCACGGATCACCCGGCATCGGATCGATGGCTCGACCCTGACGCTGTTTTTCTCCTGGCCAATCGAACCGAAATCGGTTGATGCGACCATGTTCCACCTCACCTCAGCCAGCGAGTCGGCCAATGTGGAATCCCTGCATTTCGGCCTGACAAATCGCGAATTGATTCTCGAAGCCGATCGCCCGCTCGACATCAGGTCGCTGACCCTGCGGATGGATCCGCTCCCAACTGGCGAAAACGGACAGCCCGCCACCCACTGGGCCTCGACGGTGTTGCCGAGCACGCCAAAGTCCTCTCGCTGAACTTGAATCTCCAAATCAATCGAACCCGGAACAAAACAGTAGAATGTAGAATGGGGCAGTCCTTGATTCCTGAACTTTCGGCAGTCGGCAATCGAAATCCCTGCGATTTATGATTCAAGGAACCCGTTACGACCCCGTTAGTGGCAAAAGTGAGAACCGACCCGGTTACGACCACATGGTCCTGGGCCAATGGTTGGGCGGCCAACATTTGCCAAGGCAGGCCCAGCGCAAGGACAATCGTTAAGGTTTGTTTCATCCGTTGTTCGATTTCCGACGTTTACCGGTCGATGTCGCTGATCCCGATCTTGACTGGCAGCTTGTTTTCGATGACGTGGAGC
>PBAL01000079.1 GCA_002715965.1 Verrucomicrobiales bacterium
CAACGATTCGAGCGTCTGAAAAACTCAGCGTGTTGTTGATCACCTCCGAAGACAACGGACCGGACCTGAGCTGCTACGGAAACCCGTTTGTCCGTACGCCGAACATAGACCGGCTGGCTGCGCAGGGCGTGAGGTTTGATCGGGCCTTTGTGCCAACCGCCAGTTGCAGCGAATCGCGCGCGGCATTGTTGACCGGATTGTATCCACACCAGAACGGTCAGATCGGATTGGCGACCCACCACCATCGCATGTTTGGCAAGATCCCGAACATCGCCAGTCATCTGAAGCAGCGCGGCTACCGCACGGGTTTGATCGGCAAGCTGCACGTGAATCCCGCCTCGGCGTTTCCGTTCGACTACCGTCCAAAGGTGTCCGACTGCAACACGTTTTCGCGCCGTGACGTTGGCCGCGTGGCGCAACTGGCCTCCCGCTTCTTTGCCCAGGAAGGAGGTCCGTTTTTGCTGATGGTGAACTACGCCGACGCTCATCTGCCCTTTTTGCGTCAGCAGCATGGCCTGCCGAAGTCTCCCCTGACCGGCTCCGACGTTCGGCCGTTGCCCTGGATCGGACTGGACACACCCCGGCTCCGCGAAAGCCAGGCTGACTACTACAACTGCCTGATGCGACTGGACGAAGGCATCGGCCAGCTGCTGAAGGCGCTGGAAGCAGCGGGCCAGGCGAAGCAGACGCTGGTGATCTACCTGGGCGACCATGGCGCGCAGTTCCCTCGCGGAAAGCTGGCGAGTTATGAATCCAGCCTGCACGTGCCGCTGATCATCCGACAGCCGGGACAAATCGATCCGCAGGTCCGGAATGAACTGGTGAGCACCCTGGATCTGTTGCCGACGATTCTTCACGCCGTCGGTGGCGATATCACCTCGGAGCTGCCCGGCCGGTCGCTTCTGCCGCTGATGAAGAACGGCGCAGCGAAGCCGGACACGTCGTGGCGCACATATCTCTTCACGGAATATCACGGCCACTACCCGCCGCTCTACTTCCCCCAACGCACCATTCGCAACGACCGCTACAAGCTGATCGTCAATCTGCTTCAAGACCGCCTCAATCCCGTGGCTCAATCCTACAGCGGTCAGGAAAACCCCAGATGGGGCTCCTACGTGACCGCAACCGATGTTGCCCAAGCGCCCCGCAAGATCCGACAAGCCTACGACACCTGGATGAAAGCGCCGCCGTTGGAACTCTACGACCTGAAGTCAGATCCCCACGAGTGGCAAAACCTGGCTGACCGCGAAGACCTCCGCCCCATCAAAGAGAAACTGCTGGCCGAGTTCCGACGCTGGCAAAAGGACACCGCCGATCCCCTCCAACACCCAGCCCTCCTGCAAAGGTTGACCGCCGAGCACGACGCCTTGCCCACTCCGTACCAAAAGCCCAAGACAAGTCACTGGAAATACCCGACCTACCTGAAACCGTCAGTCAGCGAAGAAAAGACAAACTGACCGGGGGTATCACCGCGGAGTAGCGGAATTCGTAAGAATTTCGATTCCTGCTCTGGAACAGCCACTAAACTTCACGTCCCGTGGTGGGCTTGCCGAACCAGTTCCGCTACGATTCATCACTTCCCGAGCGTCTGAATCCGGATGTCCTTGAACATCACCAGCATCTTGTTGCCCGAGTGCATCTGCAACACGAGATGCCCCGGCTCGACGACCGGGTCATTCTTGAGTTCGGCGATCTTGATTCCGTTCAGCCAGGTGACGACGTGACCGCCATCGGCGAGGATCTCCATTTCGTTCCACTGATCGAGCTTGTAGGCCTCCTTGACTTTGTCGGCGTCCGGCCTGCTCACCCAGGCACGACCGTAGCTCTCATAGATGCCGCCAGTGTAGTTGCGCGGATCCACCTCCACCTGCAAGCCGTGCGCCCGGTCCGGTGGCTTGATATGACCGCGAACGTAGAAGCCACTGTTACCCTCCAGCGACTTGAAGCTGAACTTCACCCGAAGGTCCCGATATTTCTTGTCCGAAACCAGCAGCCCATACAGCTTGGCCGCCTTCTGGGTCTTCCCCACGATCGCTCCGTTCTCCACCACCCACTTGCCATCTCCCACGTGATGCCATCCCTTCAGAGTCTTGCCGTCGAACAACGACTTCCAAGCCGAAGAATCGCCCTTTTTATCGGCCCCGAAACCATCGGGGCACAGGCAAGCTATCAACACGACACCGATCACGAACGCAGGAATCTTCATGCACAGATTCGTGTTCGAGCATCTGCCGATTGTCAACTGCCAAACCATGGAGGGGAGCACTTGGGCGCATCCCACTCTGTTGCAGGTGTCAAACGTATGGAGTCCAGTCCCACTACAGAAGGCCGTGATGAGCGCGATAGGGGTGTTGAGAGTCGTGCCAAATTCCAACCAGCACCCCATTCGACCCGCTCTCGGGTTGCTGTTCGCAATCCGAAGGGCAGAACCTCAACAAGCATTTCCTTCCATCGTCTGTGTGGGCCTGCGATACACCTATGCATGAAGCGCCTTCTCTCTGGAAGCCTGCTCATCGCTTGGCCGCTCACCACAACCTCCGGCCATACTCGGGGTCGCCGATAATTGAAGAATCCAGTCATCACCCGCGGATCCGCATCTGGAAATTGAGGCAGAGCAACTCGCCTTTGTCCGATACACAACCCGCCTGGCCCGTCTTGGCGTCACTCGACTGCGTAAATCTCCTCTTTCGACAGCGTCAGATTCCGAACGATTGGTTTTTCGGGAATGCTCCCGCCCGGTCCAGAATCTTGCCGCGGCTGACCACGACGACACTGCGCGGCAGGCACGTTGACGTGGAAATTGTTCATGGAGTCGGCGTTCACGCGGTGGTTCGCGAGGCGGAAGCGCAGGACGCCGTCACGCGTCTCAACCCGGAGTTCGCAGTCCGTTTCTTTCAAGGTCGCGCGATCGTCGGCGTAGCAGAAACCGTAAAAGGGGTAAAAGGGTCATGCGTCAATATTGGCGCAAAGAAAATTTAATGTTCTGTTTTTCCGATTTATATTATCTGAATTATCTGTTTTACTAATTTACAAATTCCCCTTCTATTAACATATCGCTCTACCCGTAACCGCAGACGGACAGACCTGAATGAAAGATTTTGACCGCGAGAAATGAATGATCCTGATTTCCCACTGCCAGTTCCGGAGCAACTGATTGAGCAGCTGTCGTCTTTGACAGCGCAACAGAAAGCGTTTTTGGCGGGCTACCTTTGGTCAGAAACCAAAGGGGCTGGCACGGGGGGGGCTGGGGTTGCAGCGCCCAATCGCAAGATCACAGTGATTTCAGCCTCCGCCACCGGCAACGCGGCCGGCATCGCGAAGAAACTGACTGAGAGGCTGAAGAGTGAATCATTGGACGCCACTCTTACCAGTGCGGGCAGCTACAAAGCGCGTCAGCTCCCCAAGGAAGATATTGTCATCATCTCGACGTCGACCCAGGGCGACGGCGATCCCCCGGAAGAGGGGGTTCCTTTGCATGGCTATTTGTTCGGAAAAAAAGCTCCGAAATTGGATGGGCTGAGCTTCGCGGTCATCGGCCTCGGGGACACTTCTTACCCCCTGTTTTGCCAAGCTGGAATCGATTTTGACACCAAGCTTGGCGAACTTGGTGGAGAACGGCTCCTCGATCGTGTGGATTGCGATGTCGATTACGAAGCCATGGCAGACGCCTGGATTGAGGATGTCGTTGTCAAACTCAAGGATGTGGCGGGCGGAGGCGCTGCGGTGGCTGAGACGGTCATACCAACCGACGCCTCCAGCCAGGTTGAAAGCGCCTTCAACAAGGACAACCCTTACACCGCCACCTTGCTCAACAATCATCCCCTCGTCACGGATGGTGCCGGGCGAATGATCGCGCACATTGAGATCGACCTCGATGAGTCCGGACTCCAATACCAAGTAGGAGATGCGCTGGGTGTGGTGACCAACAATCCACCTGAGCTGGTTGATGAGATTCTGGAGTTTTGCGGTTTGTCGGGCGGGGAAAACGTCGACGGACGCGCCGGGTCGGTCACGATACGCGAGGCTTTGATCGAGCAGTGCGACTTGAATCAACTGACTCCTAAGTTTTTGACCGATTATGCAGGGACTGCGGACAGTGATGCATTGACCGCTTTGATCGAGGACAATGACAAGCTGAAGGAATTCCAAGCATGGACTCCCTTGATTGGATTGTTGCACGACCATCCCCAAAAGCTGGAAGCCCAGCGTTTGTATGATGGGCTGAAAGCTCTGGCGCCTCGCTTGTATTCGATCGCTTCGTCACAGGAAGAAGTTGGCGAAGAAGTGCATCTCTGCGTGGCGGTCGTCGACATTGAGGCAAACGGAAAAGTCTACCACGGCAGCGCTTCCGGCTTGTTGAGCAACCGCCTGGACGAGGGAGACGAAGTTCAGGTCTTCGTCGAACCAAACTCGCGTTTTCGCCTGCCCCAAGATCAGGATACGCCCATCATCATGATCGGGCCGGGAACCGGCATTGCCCCGTTCCGGGCCTTCATGCAGCAACGCAATGCCGAGGATGCCCAAGGAAAGAACTGGTTGTTCTTCGGCAACCGGAATTATCGGAACGATTTCCTCTATCAAGCGGAGTGGATTGAATACCGCGACAAGGGACTCCTTCATGAGTTCTCACTCGCTTGGTCGCGGGATGGAGACGAAAAAGTCTATGTGCAGGACAAAATCCGCGAGGAAGCGGAACAGTTCTGGCAGTGGCTGGAACAAGGCGCCCACGTCTACGTTTGTGGTGATGCCTCCCGCATGGCCAAAGATGTGGAGACGGCCATTCTCGAAGTGATCGCCCAACAAGGCGGTAAAGACGATGCCGTGGAATATCTGAATGAACTTCGCGAGGCCGACAGGTACCAGCGGGATGTTTACTAGAATTACTTTTACCGAATACGAGCAAGCAACATGAGCGCAACTGACAAAGCCCAAAAGCAGACTGACGAAGCCCCTGAGCTTATCGTTCAAGGTAAACTGGCCGACAATGAGCGTTTGAAGGGCGAGAGCAATTACCTGCGTGGAACCATCGCGGGTGATCTCACGGACGAATTGAGCGGTGGTTTTCGTGGTGACAATTTCCAGTTGATCCGATTCCACGGCATGTATGGCCAGGACGACCGTGACATCCGGCCTGACCTGATCGCCAGGAAACTTGAACCACGCAAGAACGTGATGCTGCGCTGCCGCCTCCCCGGCGGGATCATCACTCCGCAACAATGGATCGGAATCGACAAGTTCGCTACGGAGAGCACGGACTACGGAAGCATTCGGATTACCAACCGCCAAACCTTCCAGTTCCACGGCGTCTTGAAGGAAAACGTCAAGCCGATGCACCAATGGCTGAATCAGCTGGGTCTGGATTCGCTCGCGACCGCCGGCGATGTAAACCGCAATGTGCTCTGCACCTCCAATCCGGTGGAGTCACAACTGCAAAAAGACGCCTACGAATGGGCCAAAAAACTCTCCGAACATCTGCTGCCCAAAACACGCGCCTACGCCGAGATCTGGCTGGACAAGGAGAAACAGCATTCCACCGAAGACGGCATCGAGGATGATGAACCGATCCTCGGCAAAACCTACCTGCCCCGAAAGTTCAAGACGACAGTCATCATCCCTCCGCACAACGATGTGGACATGCATGCCAACGACATGAACTTCGTCGCCATCGCCAACAAGACCGGCAAAAAGCTCATCGGGTTCAACGCGGTCGTTGGAGGCGGTTTATCCTTCACCCATGGCTCAAAGACGACCTTCCCCACCACCGCCCACGACCTCGGTTACATTCCGGTGAAGAAACTGCTCGATTGCGCAGAGGCGATCGTGTCCCTGCAACGTGACTGGGGGAATCGGGTGGACCGAACGAATGCAAAAACCCGCTACACAATCGCCCGGGTCGGGCTCGAGACGTTCAAGGCGGAAGTGGAACGCCGCATGGCGCACAAGTTCGGACCCATCCGCCCCTACGAGCTGACGGAGAGAGGGGATCGCATCGGCTGGATCAAGGGAGAGGAAGGCCTCCACCACCTGACCCTCTTCATCGAAAATGGCCGTCTGCTGGGCAAGAAGAAGGAGGGAGCAGCGGCGATCGCTCGCATCCATAAGGGCGATTTCCGGCTGACCGCGAATCAGAACATGATTGTCGCCGGTGTCGCCGAGGAAGATAAGGCACAGATCGAAGCGATTGCCAAAGAGCACGGGTTGATCGCGGACACCACCGAGCAGCGCCAGAGAGCCATGGCCTGTGTCTCCCTGCCCACCTGCCCCCTGGCCATGGCAGAGGCGGAACGCTATCTTCCGACCTTCATCGACAACATCGAGGTTCTGTTAAAAAAACACCAGATGGAAGATGAGTATATCATTACCCGCATCGCCGGATGCCCGAACGGTTGTGGCCGCGCGATGCTGTCCGAACTCGGTCTCGTGGGGAAAGCCCCAGGTCGCTACAACATGTACCTCGGCGGCAATCGCGCGGGAACTCGTGTGCCCAAACAGCATCTGGAAAATGCCACCACGGAGGAGATTCTGAAAGAAGCCGACAGCCTGATCGAGCGCTGGTCAAAAGAACGGACGGCCAATGAAGAATTCGGTGATTTTGTCATTCGGGCTGGCGTCGTCAAAGAGGTGAAGTGCAGTGCCACTGATTTCTGGGACTGAATCAAGGCCATGCTTCAGAGTTCCCTAGGGGCTGTTCGAAAACTCGATCTCCAGCAGATTCAGGAAGAAAAGGCTCAATCAATTGGATATGGACTTTACCTTACGCCAACTTGAAGTGTTTCTCGCCATCGCCAAGGCGGGCAATCTGACTCGGGCCGCCCAGCGATTGCAGATGTCACAGAGCGCAGCCAGCGCCGCCTTGAAGGATTTGGAAACTCAATTTGATGTTCTGTTGTTTGATCGCATTGGCAAACGCCTTCATTTGAACGAACAAGGCAACCAGCTGAGGCCCCGGGCCGAAAGCCTGATGGCTCAGGCATACGAATTGGAGCAAAGCCTCTTGCGTTCCGGAGAATTCACCCGGCTCAACATCGGCGCCACCTTGACCGTTGCCAATTATCTGGCGATCCAAATTGTTTCCAAGTATCTGGAAAAATATACGGGAGCTCCCATCTCCCTCGAAATCTACAACACCGAACAGGTGGTCGAAAGAGTGCTCAATTACGAGTTGGACATGGGGATGATCGAAGGGGAGGCCCATCATCCGCAGCTCAACATCATTCCCTGGCGGGATGACGAATTGAATCTGTTTTGCAGTCCCGGACACCCACTCGCTTCGAAGCGCACCATCAACGACGAGGATTTGCTGAACGCAGAATGGATCTTGCGAGAACAAGGATCCGGCACTCGACAAACCTTCAACCGTGCCATGGTTGGCCTTCTCCCGAAGATGAAGATCCCTCTGGAGCTGCGAGGAACCGAAGCGATCAAACAGGCGGTCAGGCAAAACATCGGTGTCGGCTGTTTATCCAGATTGTCTTTGAAGGAAGAATTTGCCCGAGGAGACCTCGTGAAACTCCATGCCCCGAACAGAAACCTCGACCGAAAGCTCTATTTGATCATGCATCTCCGGAAGCACATCAGTGAGAGTCTGCAAAACTGGTTGAATTTGTGCGAGTGTGCTGACCCGTCGCCCATTGGGGCGTAAGTCAACAGGCCCCTGCGACTCACTTCAACGTCGGCGTTTCCGCTGCGACCGCAAATTCGTTTTCGGGCCTTCGTCGGCTTCCGATCGGAGGTCAATACGGTCCGGGGATTTCTTCAGTGGGACTGCGTGTGCCGGTCAGCACGACGCGTCAGTCAAACCGGAGTCGGACGGATAGAATCCAGTCATTACACGCGGATCCGCATCCGGGAATTAGGCAGAGCAATGGGCTTGTTCGATTCCAGCTCACACCGCCGTCATTTGGATTTCTCCAACTCAAACGCCGCGTCGATTTCCGCTGGCTTGAATCGAACACTGACGATCGAGTGTTTCTTTTGGCCGGGACGATACTTGATGTAAGTCGTGGCGACCATCGTGCCATCCGGCAGTCGCTCGAGGCCGGAGTAGCCGCAATCCGGGCCGGCGTGGCTGTGCAGAAGTTTGATGCGGTACTGTCCGGATCGACCGTGGCGAATATCTTCGTAGGTTCCCATCCACGCGACATAGTGTCCGTAGGTGGGACTGCCCTTCGCTCGATCGCGGAACACGACGACCAGCCGGCCATCGGCGGTGTAACACGACACGTGACGATCGCCGGTCAAGCTGGCGGGCAGTTCGCGAGCCTTCGTCCAGGTTGTTCCTTCGTTGTCGCTGAACATCACAAGCGATTGAAAACGCCGCGAATTCTCACGCATCAGGCAGGCGATCTGCCTGCCATCGGGTGACCGGATCAGATCTGGTTCACACGGAGTGGCTCCGTTGACTTCGCAAGCTTTCCGATAGTCCTTCCACGTTTGCCCGCCGTCGGATGAAACGGCCTGCCAGACCGCATTGGGCATTTCATCACGCGGCGCGTCCGTTGGACCGCGTTGCATCAGCAACAGATGACGGCGACCGTTGTCGATGGGAATGATTGCGGTGTTGCCGCCGGGTTTGAAGAGGCCGGTCGCTTTCATCGGCGTCCAGGTGGTTCCACCGTCTTCCGACACCGAGCTGTGATGTTTTCCGCGTCCGGCAAAGACAAACAAACGTTCGACGCCCTTCGAATCGCTCATACGATAGATGCACGGACAACTCGAAATGGCGCCCCAGTTCTTCGGCGTTGGCAGCAGGTCGCTCCAGGTGAGCCCCCCATCGACGCTTTTCATCAGCGGCCCGCATCGACCGCCGTGACCCTTCGACCAAGTCGCGAACATGGTCTTGCCATCCGCCATGAGCACGGTGGTCACTTGACCGCGATATTCCGATTTTGTGCCGGCGGCGACGATCACCTGGCGCTGCGTTTCCCCTGAGATGTCGATGAGCGGTATCGACAACTTTGTCAACTCAGTCCGCTTTGGCGGCTGTGCGGCTTCGGTCAGGTTCCCGGTGGCTGCGAAGTCGTAAATCCGCAGCGTGGCTCGCCAGGGACGCAGGCTGATCGTTCTTACCTGCTCTGGCCCACAGTTCGTCATCCAGACCTTCCTGCCGTCGATCTTGAAAGTCAGTTCGTTTCCGCGACGCGCAACTTCCAGCCTGAAAGGTTTTCCCGCGGTAATGAACTCATGAGGATCGGCAATCGCACGGCTCCCGCCAAACTGAGGCCCTTGAACGAACATCTTCCCGTGAGAACCTTCGAAACCAAACTGGTTCCCGTCCAGCACGAGAGCAGCCGCCGTCCCTTCCAGTTTTTCAAGACTGACTGTAGCCGAGATGGTGAAGTCGCCTGCGTCGAGTCCGCGACCCGCATACAGGTAATGCCTTCCCGTCGAGACGATGTATCCGGCGCCACGTTTCCACTTGCCTTCGTCGACACGGGCCGACTCGATTCGCCCCGCCGTTACGAAGTTCGCGGTGGATGACTGGCCGGGCTGAGCCAGCGCAGTTTCCGTCGAGACGATCAAAAAAACTGACAAAGTGAGTTTAACGTATTGCATGCCTGGTCATCGTTCGTTTTCAATGCACGGCACATCTTGACTGCGAAGATTGCACCAAGCGCTTTTGTTACCGAGTTTTCCGCTTTGAGCCAAGGACAAGACCCGATGGACGTATCTGAATTAGCCGCCAACATTCAACACAAAGGGTATTGCATCGTCGAGGATGTGATTCCAGCCAATGAGGTGGATGACGTACGTCTGCAAGTCGTGGCCGCTCAACAGGCTCATCATGCTGAGGCCGAGGCGGAACTGGCGAAGACGCGGGCTCGCGGACATCGCATCGGCGTGCCGGGCGTGGGTCTGTTGAAACAGGTCCTCAACGCAACTCAATGTTTCGCTCCCTATTTGGCCGATGAGCGGATTCTCGCAATTGCGGAATCGTTTTTCGGAGACTTCGTGCGGATTTCCTGCACGGACTGCGTGATCAATCATCCGGGCACGGAGCGAGGCTATTGGCACGCCGATTGGCCTTACAACGCGACCAACTCGACCCATGTAAAGGCTCCTTATCCGGACGTGATGATGCATCTTGCTTCGATCTGGATGTTGACGGACTTCACGCCAGAGAATGGCGGCACGTTTGTTCTGCCTGGAAGTCACCTCCAACCCAACAATCCGGCGGCGGGTGGGATGGACGGCGTCGATCAGGACGCGCCGCACGCCGATGAAAAGCAGGCCCTTGGTTCGGCCGGCAGCGTGCTTTTGTACGACAGCCGCTTGTGGCACTCGGTGGCTCCAAATCAAAGCAACGCGGCGCGAGCCGCCCTGGTCGTGCGTTACGCTCCCTGGTGGTTGAACCTGACGCCAACCATGCGCGGGACACCGGACCATGAACGCATGGTGTTGGAAACGGGCGGCAAGAATTACGACGCCATTCCGATTCGACGCGAGGTGTTCGACGGACTGCCGGAGAACGTCAAGCCGCTCTACCGACATTGGGTGGCAGCGTGATTGCCGCGATTGCATTGAGCGCTCTCGATATCGCCGTACTGATTGTCTATCTGGCGTTCATCGCGGGTATGGGCGTCTATTTTGCCCGTCGCCGACGCGTCAGCGGCGACTACTTCCTGGCCGGTCAAAAGATTCCGTGGTGGGCGGCTGGACTCAGCCTGCTGGGCACTTCGCTCAGCGCCATCACCTTCATGGCGATTCCCGCCAAGGCTTTTCAAACCGATTGGGTTTACCTGCTCGGCAACCTCATGATCGTTGCCGTCGCGCCGGCGGTGATCTGGTGCTACCTGCCGTTTTATCGGCGTCTCAAAGTCACTTCGGCGTACGAGTATCTGGAACTGCGGTTTGGGTTGGCCACGCGATTGGTTGGCAGCGCCACGTTTCTGCTGTTTCAACTCGGCCGGATGGGAATTGTGGTTTACCTGCCTGCCCTGGCGTTGTCGGCCGTGAGCGGCTGGAACATCTATGCGTGCATTGTGGCCATCGGACTGCTGGCAACTTTTTACACGACCCTTGGCGGTATCGAGGCGGTGATCTGGACGGACGTCGTGCAGGTCGTTGTGCTGCTGGGCGGCGTTGCGGTCAGCTTTGTTGTCATCCTGATGAAAGTGCCCGGCGGCGCGGCGGAGATTTATTCGACCGGCCTTGCCGCTGGAAAACTACACGCGATGAACCTGACATGGGACGTGGCAACGGCCAGCCTGTGGGTCGTTGTCCTGGGAAACTTCTTCAAGTTCCTGATTCCCTATAGCAGCGACCAGGCCGTAATCCAACGCTACCTGACGACGAGCAATGAGCGGGATGCCGCGCGAGGCATCTGGCTCAACGCCTTGGCTTCCGCGCCGGTTTGGGCCGCGTTTTTTGCCCTGGGCACCTGCCTCTGGGCGTTCTACCAAGCCTTTCCCGAAAGACTGAATGCGACCGGGCATCCCGATCAAATCTTTGCCTGGTTTATTGTCAATGAACTGCCACACGGTCTCGCCGGCCTGTTGGTTGCGGCCTTATTCGCAGCTTCGATGTCGAGTCTGGACAGCAGCATCAACTCGATGTCGACTGCGTTGACAACCGACTTTTATGGCCGCTTGCGCAAAGACTCCAGCGACGCTGATCGCCTGCGTATCGCGCGAATCGCCACCGTCGTTTTTGGAATCGTCGGCACACTCACGGCGATATGGCTGGCATGGTTGGGAACAAAATCCATCTGGGATCAGTTCCTGAAGATCATGGGCCTGTTCGGCGGCGGCCTGGCGGGGATGTTCGTTGCTGGAATCTTTACCCGACGCGCCCATCAAAAGGGAGTCTTGATCGGTTTTGCCGTCAGCGCCGCAATCCTATACTGGGCAAGCGCTACCGGCGCAGTCCACTTCTTCCTCTACGGCGGCATCGGCATCCTGACGTGCTCGATCGTTGGGTGGTTGGCGAGCCTCGCACTGACACACCCTTCAAAGAGCCTTGATGGCCTGACGATTCACTCGCTGAAATAACGCTCACCGAACGCGCGCGTAGTTCTTCACGAACGATGCGCCGGCTAACTGCATACTCAGGGTCGGACCGAAAATTGATCAATCCAGTCATCACACGCGGACTCGCATCCGGGAATTAGGCAGAGCAATTGGCTTCACCCAACCCCCAGGCTTGGACCGCTGAGAATTGTTGACTGATCCCGGAAGATCCAAAACAAAGGTTCTCGTTCATGATCGGCCAACAATCATATTCACGGCGTGGCTTCAACCGCCTGCTTGTTAGCGCGGGATTGATCGGCGTTGCCGGGGTGGCCCGGCGCCCTGCTTTCGGCGCCGCCTCAAGCTATTTCACGGTGCACGAATTTAACGAACGCCACCTGTTCGCGACGCCCGGAGGCGAGCCGTTCTTCGCCATCTCGTTCAACCACATCGATTCGTCGGCGATGCGGTACCCCGAAAATATTCACCTTTGGAAGGACCGCTACGGCGCCAGCGAAGAGCGTTGGATCAAGGAGCGCGTAGCGCCGGACCTGAAGGCCTGGGGCTTCAACTCGATCGGCTGGAACCAGGAGGTCGTGCTGCGCCAGCCCGACTACCACTGGCACTCGCCCAACTGGACACGCGACCACTACAACTGGGCGGGGATGCCCTACTTCCACAACCTGGCGTTCCTGGAGGCGCACCGCTGGAAGCTGGGGCGCAAATGGCCGGACGTCTACTCGCGAGACTTTGAGATGTGGTGCGACTATGTCGCGCGCGAGAATTGCGCGGCCCTGGCCGACGATGCGAACATCATCGGTTACTACTTCACCGATGTGCCGCTGCTGGTCAACAAGTCGAGGCGCTACCCCGCGAAGGACTCGATACACGATCCGGAACTGCTGAAGACGCCGGCCGGGCGCGCCAAGATTGCGAAAGACACGCGTCAATACTATCAAGTGGCGTGCGACGCGATCCGGCGCTACGACAAAAACCACCTGATCTTTGGCGACCGATACAACCTCGCCACACCGATGCCCGAACCGGTGATCGACACTGCCGCGGAGTTCATCGACGCAATCGCCGTGCAGCTGGCGGGCAAGTTGGAAGACATCAGTCCGACGATGACGCGCTGGTCGGAGCGAACCGGGTTGCCGTTCATCGTGGCCGACGCCACGCGCACCAACAAACGCGATCCGGCCGGGGGTTCGCGTCACGACCCGGAGAAGTACAACTTCCTGCTGAACGCGATGCGCGAAAACCGGCACTGCCTGGGCGTCAACCTGTGTGGAGGGTTTGTGCGGAATCGGGCGCGCCAGAAAGGCGTTTACGACGAGCAGGAGAGGCCGGACCAGGAAGCGATCGATGGATTTCCACGGCCCAAAAAAGAGGCGCCCGGAGACGCCTCTTCACAATTCCCGAAGACCTGATTACTTCATCAGCTCTTCGGAAGCTTCGACAAGCTTCTCCGCGTTCAATCCGTACTGATCATAGAGCTGGGCGGCCTTGTATGCGGACTGGCCGAATTCACCGGGGATGCCCAGCGACTTTACCCGGTGCGCAATGCCAGCTTGGGAAAGCGCGTGGGAGATTTGGGCGCCCATGCCGCAGATGGTCTGGTGATCCTCGATCGTAACCAGGCGCCCACCGCACTTCTCAACCGCACCACCGATGGTTTCAACATCGACGCGATTGGTGAAAGGATTGTTGATGACGGTGGCACTGATGCCTTTCTCAGCCAGCTTCTCAGCGGCTTCGAGTGTGCGACTGAAGAGAACGCCGGAACCAACGATGACAACGTCACTGCCTTCCTTGATCACCTGCGCCTTGCCCCACTTGTAATCAGGGTTTTCGAGCCAGTGGATCGGATAGGATTCACGGCCGACGAAGAAAATGTAGCTCTCACCGTCCTTGCCCGCCTTGCGGTCCTCGGCGTAGCGCTTGATGGCCTCATACATGAGCGCCTCAGCTTCACCCGCGCAGGAAGGAGTGATCACGACAGTATGCGGAATCGCACTGACGGCTGCGTAATAGGTCGTGGCCTGGTGGGAAGCGCCGTCGGCAGCATCTTGAAATCCCACGTGCGAGAACATCGCAATGACCGGTGCCTGCGATAGAGCCGCCATCGTGAGCGGGAGATTGCCCTTGGTCACACCGAACTGACCAAAGGTGTCCACGATCGGCACGAAACCGACTTTCGCAAACCCAGCACCGGTGCTGACCATGTTTGCCTCGGCGATACCGACTTCCACATGACGGCCTTCGATTGCTTTCTGAAACGCGGCAATTCCGGTCGAACCTTGCACGTCGCTGGAAATCGAGAAGACCGGATAACCTTCCTGGGCGGCTTTCACCGCACCGGCTGCGAGTCCGGATTGCACCTTGTCCTTCTTCACCGCCGGAGCCGAGGAACCGCCAGATGCGGCCTTCTTGGCTTCTTCCGCCTTTTCCCAATCAGAACGAAGTTGATTCGCCCAGGTGTTGAATTCTTCCGGTGCTTCACCGCCATAAATCTCCTTGATCCAGTCAACTGCCTTCTCACCATTCTTCAACGGGAACCCATGACCACCAGCCGCGTGATCCTCAGTGGCCTTGATGCCATAACCTTTGATCGTCTTTAGCCAGATGCAGACCGGCTTGTTGGCATCGGCGCGTGCTTCGGCTACGGCCTTTTCGACCGCGCTGTAAACAGCCTGCAAGTCGTGACCGGTCTCGACCTTGATCACGTTCCAACCCAGATCATCCATCGCCTCGAAAGTTGGCTGCATCGAGAAAGAGTCGGCGGTGATCCGGCCAGAAAGCTTGGTGTCGTTGTCGGATACGACCATCACGAAGGGATTTACCATTCCCTTGGCGGCCAATCCGGGCACGGCTGCAAAAGCTTCCTTGGCTTCCCCTTCCATCGAGGCGCCGTCCGAAACCACACAGATGGTCACCCGATCATTGCCGGCGACCTTGTCCGCAATCGCAAGTCCCTGTGCCTGAGGGAGACTGGATCCGAGAGGTCCGTTGCTGAGAAGCACACCTTCGGGATTCAAATGTGATTCGCCATGCCCGGTAAGCTTGCTCTCGATGGAACGAAACTTCTTCAAATCGTCGAGACCGAGGCCGTCGAAACCCCAATTCGCCCGAAGGGCATAGATGCCATTCTCGGCATGACCGGCGTCGTTGACAAAGTTGTAGGACTCGTTCCAAGGATTCGTGGCAAACATGAGAGAGTGAATCGCAGAATTCACTTCTGCAAACGCCGCTGGCCCGCCCCAGTGACAGGCAGCGCCTCCCACTACAGCGTGAATATCCATCAAAGCGACCGCAGCACGGGTTGCGCGCGGATCGGCACAGGCCACATCCGCACCAGACGCGGCCTTCACATCCACGGACCATTTCGGTCCGGACGCCGGATTTCCAGCGAGGTGTGATTTCAATTCAAGTGGTTTCAATGGTGGTGCTTCCACCGCATCTGCAGTTACTTCGGCTCCCATAAGGATTCTTTCTTCGTGTCAGTCGTTGCTTTCGTTTTCTTAATTAAGGGCGGGGAAAATACGGATCACCCAAATAAATGGGAAGGCAAAATCTGGGTTGAACCGGGAAGAGAGCGGCAGGTTAACTGACCTGCGAATGATACGGAGCCAAGAGACGTATCACTTCCGCGGACCCACCCGCCCTGGCGGCTTCCACCACACGACGGCCATGGGTCCTTTTCATCATTTCGTCAGCTCCCGCCTCAAGCAGATACACTACCATGTGAAGATCTCTATTCTGCGCCGCGCGAAGAATTGCCGAATCACCGTCCCTGCTGATGGCACGAAGATCCGCGCCAACCGACAGGAGTCTCGAAACCATGTCACGGTGCATTACAGCACGCATTAGCGAAGTAATCCCGCGGTGATCCGCTCGGTTCGGATCGGCACCGGCATTGATGAGCGTATTGAACACCGCCGTAAAACCACCGGCACACGCGAGATGCAAAGCCGTCACACCCTCGGCGTTGCTGTCATCCACGCAAGCCCCGTGATCCAACAAGCGTTGGGCAATCGTTTCGTATCCCCGTGCGCCTGCTTCCATCAACGCGCGATGCCCGCGATCTGTGCCGTGATTCGAATCCGCGCCGTACCTGAGCAGCAATTCGATCAAGTGGTACGACCTGACACGCGCGGCCTCCATCAATGAAATCCAACCGTTCCTGCGAATCGGATTCTCCCCTGGTTGAGATCTGAGATGCCTGTCGGAAGGCAGCATTAACTTAAAGGCCCCGTTCTCCGGCTAAACACATCCTGCGTTCACGTCCGCGCCATGCTCAAGCAACGTCTCGGCAATCCACGCGTTCTGTCGGGACACGGCGAGTGTCATGCACGTCCAGCCACGTGAAGTTCGCGCATTCGGATCGCCCCCCGCGCGCAGCTGAACGCACAGTGCGTCCAATCTCCCGTTTTCAATGGCTGATGTCAGGCCCGCCGATGGAATCACTGCTGTGAACGATGGCATGGCACGCTTCAAGCGTAGGTCATGCCGCCGATCAACTATCCCGCATAACCAAAAACGCGCGGTGTCAAACCGCGCGTTCGTGAATCGTTTTGTTCGAATGATTACTTCGCAGCGACTTTTTTACCGATGGTCGCTTTGCGTTTCTTGAACTCTTTTTCGAAGGTGGACATTTCATTCTCCTTGTCCTTCAGCGCCTTGCCGATCTCCGATGCAGCCTTGGTGGCGGCTTCGGCCTCGGCTTTGACGGAGTCGATCTGGGACTGAAGTTTCTTGAGCTGAGCTTCAAGGGCCTTCTTCTCTTCTTCCTTCTTGGCCAGGGCCTTGGCAACGCCGGAGAGTCCGGAGTCAACGCGTTGAAAGGCAGATTGGGCGTCTTTCAAACGGGCTTCGGCCTTGAGGTGATCGATCTTGCGGGACTCAAAGTCCTGCCTGGCATGGTAGAACTTGGCAAAGGCTTCGCCTGCATCCAGGCGGGCAATGGCGGTGGTCGCCTTGCCGAGTTGGGCACGCGTATTGGCGAGCGCGGCCTTGGCGTCAGTTTCCTGTTTCGCGTAACTGGCCATACTTTTCTCAAGGGCGGCAACCTGATCGGTCAGTGACTTCTTCAGCTTGGCGATTTCAGTGGGAACTTTCTTGTTCGCTGCGGCAGCTACGGCAGCCTGCTTGGTCGCACTGTCCTTCGCGGACTTCAGTGCGGCTTGCGCATCGGCATAAACCTTGGCGGAAGCAGCGCTTTGCAGTTTCTTCAAATCGGTGTTCACTGCGTCAATTGTCGGGCGCAACTTGCCGAGTTCAGCTTGAGCGGATTTCACTACAGCGTTTGCAGCTGCAATGCTCTTCTCCAAACCCTGTGCGCTGGTGGACGCCTTGGTCTTTCTTTCAGTGGCCTTGGCCAATGCCGCATTGAGATTCTTCAGGATTTCATCGTCCTTCGCCAACACGGCGGCCGAAGAATCGCGAGCGGTCTTCACGGCCGTGAGAGCTTTTTCAGCGGCTGCAAGATCAGTCTTGGCTTTCTTCAATGCGGCAGATTTCTCGCTCGATGTCTTCTGATTTGTGGCAAGTGACGCTTCAAACTTCTTCAAGCTTGCGGCCTTCGCGTCACGATCCTTCTTTTTCGCATTGTAGGTCTTTTGCGCGGTCGAGGCGGCTGCAACCTTGCCTTCCCAGGACTTAACTGCGGCCTTCGCATCGGCTTCGGCTTTCTTCACAGCAACCAAGGATGCTTCGAGCTTTTTGATCGCCTCTTCCTTTGACTTCTTTGTGTTGGCAATGTCCGCGCGGGCCTTGGCGACGGCTGCCGAAGTATCTTTCACCTTCTTTTCCTGCGCGGGAACGACCGCCTGCAAGTCCGCGAGGCGTTTCTTTGCCGCGGCCATCTGAACGCTCAGCTTCGGAGGATTAGGCGTCAGACTGCCAAGCTTTTTACCGCTTGCAGCGTCCCAGACCGAGACCCCGCCGGTCCAATCGTTGCCAATGACTTTCTTGAAGTCGTGGGTAAAGGTCACACGGATCGGCAGATCCGGCAGACCGCTGATGCTGGCTTTACGGCTCATGTTGGAATCCCAAGTGTAGATGCGGCTGTCTCGTCCGGCGGTAACCACGTATCCGTTGTGGTGGATTGCGGCGTGGAGGTTGCCGCTGGAGTGCGTTCGAGTGCTCTTGATTTCGTCGCCTTCGATAGCATCGAAGGTCTTAACGTAACCGTCTTCACTCGCTGCCATGATGAGCTTGTTGTTTCGCCAGGCGATAGCAGTCACCTGCTTCTTGTGGCTACCGATCACGTTGACCTCCTGACCGGTGTCGCCTTCCCAGACCACGATGCCGCCCGCGCGGTCACCGGAAGCGAGGTACTTGCTGTCAGGACTGAACTGAAGGGCAGTTACCCAGCCAGTGTGCTTCTTCATCTTAGCCACCTGTTCGCCGGTTGAAGTTGAGTAAAGTTTTACCAACTTGTCCGGACCGGCGATGGCGATCCATCTCTGGTCGGAGGAGATGTCAGCGGCGAGCACGGAGTCGAGATCTTCACCAACCGTAAGGATGCGTTCGCCCGTAGTGATATCCCAAACTGCCGCCATACCGGAATGACTTCCGCGACCGCCACCAACTATGAGCAGCTTGCCGTTTCGACTGAACTTCGCGTCGGAGGGGTATCCTTCAGGAAAGGGCAACACGCCGAGGAGTTCGTAAGTGTCCGTGTTGTAAAGGAGGATTTGTCGCTGACTGCCAACGGCAACCAAAGGAGACCAGGGGCTGGCGACCAATGCCGTTGAAGCGGTTCCACGCTCCGAGATGTTGGGAGGGTCGAGAAGGAGATCACCAGGCATTGGGGGAGGACCTTCCGGCTTGCCGGTCGCTGCGCCGGCGAGGCTGAGATCCATCTTTGGCTTGTTCGACTTGATCGCGGAGCTGCTGGAACGTTCGAGGAGTCCGCCGGCAATCCATCGCTTGATGATATCGATCTCCTTCGGGTCGAGCTTGCCGTTCGGTGGCATTTCGGGCTCTTCCTCGTGGGTGATCACCTTGTAAAGCTTACTCGCTCCAGCATCCCCGCTCTCGACGATGAGACCAGAACCGCCACCGTTCAGAAGGTTCCCGAAGGTGGCCAGATCAAGATCGCCCCGTGCCTTGTCCGGATTGTGGCAACGCAGACAGGCGTTCTTGAGGATCGGGAGAACGTGATCGTCATAGGTGATCTTTTCGGCAGCCGACGCGGAACACGCAACGGCAGCGAGAAGAGTCGCAGCAATGGTTGTTTTCATAACTGAATTCTTAGTGGTTGAAGAAGAACTCCTTCGAGTTCAGAACCGCCCAGAAGATGTCATAGTAGGAATTGGTGTATTCCTTCGGATCTGTGAAGAACTCTTTGAGCTTTGCCATTTCCCTGTCGGTTGCCGAGCGACTGAGACAACGCCAGTATATTTCATTCACAACGTCTTCCGGCTGGGCCTTCTTCTTAATGAGGTCTTGAAGCCAGGGGGCACGCGATAGCTTACCGTTCACTGTTGACCCGTTCAGGAGGTGGAGTGCCTGGGAAAGGTTTGGATCGATTGAAACTTCACACGAACAAACAGAACCACGAGTGGAACGTCCGAATGTGGTGAGGAAGTAGTTTGAGGTCCGACCATCAACAATTTCAACAGATCGTGACCCAAGTGGGATTCCAGAGAATTTGTCCGGCGCGTCGGTTACCTGATTGATCACGTCGAGCAGGACTTCCGCTCGAATACGGCGGATGTAACCTTTGGAGAAGTTTCGTGTATCCAATTGGTTGGATTCATTCGAAACCGCGGCAAGTTGATACGTACGCGATTTGCAGATATTCGCGACCAGTTCGCGAAAGTTGTATTTTGAATCTGAGAAACGCTTTCCGAGCTCCGCCAATAACTCAGGATTTGAAGGCGGATTGCTGATTCGAACATCATCAACCGGCTCGACAATTCCTTTGCCGAAGAAGTGAGCCCAAACAACATTCGCCATATTCTTCGCGAACCAGGGAT
Organism: Verrucomicrobiales bacterium; assembly: GCA_002715965.1. Lineage (GTDB taxonomy): Bacteria > Verrucomicrobiota > Verrucomicrobiia > Limisphaerales > JAYPXF01. Next base: position 19,934 of record PBAL01000079.1, read on the forward strand.
TGCGAGGCGAAGCAAGCCACTCGGCCAGAATGGCGCGCCGATCTTCTCCAGATTTGATCTCGGGTACTTCAGCTCCAAGAAACTTCGGCTTCATATCCTTGTTGCCAACGGGGTGTCGAACGCCACCGGAACGACGGTTGTAAACAACGGAGGACCTGGTATCGACACCACGCTTACGGCCAATCTGGGCAAAGAAGGCCTGAAACGCGTAGTAGTCATCCATTGTCCAGCGATCGAAGGGGTGGTTATGACACTGGGCACACTGAATGCGCATGCCCATGAAGATCTGTGCGGTGTTTTCGCTGAGCTTCAGCGGGGTCTGCTCGACCTTGTAGAAATTCGCCGCAGGATTGACGAAAGTATCCCCGTTCGCAGTGATAAGTTTCTTGACGATGTCGTCGAGCGGCATGTTCTCCTGGAACCGTTCTTTCAGCCATTCGAAGTATTGGTAGGCAGACTTATAGAGGAAGCGGTTGTTGTCCGTACGGATCTGAAGGAGTTCAGCGAACTTCATTACCCAAATGTCATTGAACTCAGGGCGCTCGATCAGTTCATCCACCAGCTTGTCGCGTTTCTTGGCGTCCTTGTTCTCGACGAAGGCCTTGACCACGTCCGGCTTCGGAAGCTGCCCGACGATGTCGATGTATGCACGGCGGACGAAGGTCTTGTCATCGCAAAGACCGGAGGGTGTCACACGAATCTTTTTCAACTTGTTGTGAACCAGGGTATCCACAAAGTTGTTTTCGGGGGTGTTCGGCCACTGGAAGTTTTCGGTATCAGGAATCACGAGAACCTGGGCACCAACCGTAAACGCGTCGTAACGGGCCATCACAAATGCCTCACCCGGTTCACCCGCGACCAATGTGCCGTCCTGTTTCACGTCTGCTGCCAGATCATTGTTGGTGATGTAGGCGGCCATGTCGCTGATGTCGCGATCTGTGCCGTCGGAGTATTTGGCGCGGATGGTGAGCTTTTGAGTCGAGCCTTTGCCCTTCAGCACGGCTTGGACCGGATAGATCTCCACGCCAATCACCTTGGCGACCGTGGAAGGATCCTTCTTTGCGCCATCAGCGATCCAAGCGCGAACGGTCTGGTAAAGCTTGCTGTCCTGGTCGAAGAGCTTGCCGCCAGTGTGGGTCACACGCCCGGCGCCTTTTTCAAGGATCAGACTGTCGTCCGGAAGCGCAAGATTGATCCGACGACCAACCTGTTCGCGGGTGACGCGATGATAGTCACCATCCGGATCGTATCCAAAAAGTGACAGCATGAAACCGTCCTTGCCGCTCGCCGCGCCATGGCACCCGCCAGTGTTACAGCTCGCCTTGGTAAACACAGGAACGATATCCTGATAGAAGCTCAACGCCGGTGTGACCGATGAATTGGTGACCGTTACGGGCAGATCAAAGCTGCGGCCTCCAAAACTCACCTTGGCGACCGTCTTGCCATCCTTCAAAGGAGTAATCCAGTTTGAGTCGGACTTGGCGATCTTGGCATCACCGACAGACAACTTTGCCTGAGCCGTCACATCCTTTGAGGTGCTGTCTGAATACCAGCCCTGAACCACGATCGATTGCTTGTCGATCTTGGAAGACAAATGGATGTCGGCGGGGTAGACGCGAACATCCACCAGCTTGGGCGCTTCTGCCATCAGGCTGGCTGAAGCAAGGGTCAATCCACAGAGAGTTACGATGAGTTTGTTCATGGTCATTTGCTCAATGATCAATGTCCGGACTACTTCTTCGTGTCAGCTTGAGCAACGAGCTTCTTTTCCTGCTTGGGAGCATCAATTCGAAGGCGTCCACTGTAAGCGAAACGCTGGCGGATGTCCTCGCCGTGCTGGTTGAGCAGAAAATCGCAGTAGACGTTGCGGTCGTAACCAATCTTCGCCTTGTCGCTGACCTTCACATCGAACACGAGTTCCTTCATGTCTTTGGTGAGGTATTGCGGCTCAGCGGTGCAACCTGATGGAAGGCTGCCAAGAGTGATCTTGGCCTTGCCTTCAAAGGGAGTCTTCTGTGTTACGTTCACGACCAGCTTGCAATCCTTGCCCTGAATGGTGGTAACCAGGGGAATTTTCCCGCTGACGTAGTAGTCACCAATATCCAGATCGTAAAGCTCGCTGGAAGACCAGGCCCGCCCACCATCAACCGTAGCCTGACCAATGAAAGCCATCTTCCATTTGCCAATCGCCGAGCGGCTGTTCGCGCTGAAGTAGTATGACGCACTGGTTTTGCCTTTCGGGATACGAACATAAGAACTCGCGCCAATTCCGGAGGGCTTGTAGAGGTTGTAAACGGTGATCTGTTCGTCCCAGCCTTTCTTCCGCTCGACGGTCACCTTGATGTATTTGGTTCCGTAGCGGACGATCGGAGTCTTCGGGATCTCCAGATTCAGCTTGAAGGGCAACTCATCTACAACGGTGAACGCAATCTTGTCACACCAAGTCTTGTAGAACGTTCCGCGATTGCTATCCCGAACCAGATCGAAATTCTGCCAGACACCACCGGAAACGGGAGTCTTGGACTCCTTTGGGGAAGTCACGGTGACATCGCCGAGCGTACCGGCAAGAGGCGCATCTGCCGCGGCTTCGAACACCACTGGATAGGTGGTCGTGGCGGAAGGCCACAGACCCGCCACCATCTTCATCCCCTTTGGCATATTCTCCGTGCCAAAGATCAGATCGTCGCGGTAATTGGCGCGGCGGAGGTAGAACAAACCGGCGAAACGATTACCGCGGGCAACGATGATATTCTTCCGAGTTTGCGTGTCGTAACGCGCCGTATCGGGAAGGTAGATGCTGACGTCGGGTTTGTTTTCCGTGACCTCAATGCGGTAGGCGCAATCGGCACCGTGATTACCCAGCTCATCATTAATCCGAACGATGTAATCTCCGTCGGCCCGGATCGAATAACTGAAGTTAGCATCGGCCCCACCCGAGTCGGTGCGACCGGTGAGGTATTTGCCCTTGCCGTCGTAAAGATAGATTGCGGTATCGAGCCGCGAACGCAGACGACTGGAGTAACAATTGAAGTTCAGGGACTGTCCCTTCTTGGCCTTGAACTTGAAGTAGTCGTAATCGCCCTTTTCCGCGATCAGCCCGTTGAAGGCGATCGGGACGGTGTGAACTTCTTCATTGAAGGTGGCCTGATTCCATGAATTGTTCGGTTCCTTTTCGAGAACGTTGTCGTAGTCAGAAACACGAACGGGATTCGGAGACGGAGCAGTCATTCCTCGACGAACGGGAAAGACACCTTGAACGAGGCGGGTATCGAACTCTTCAGGAAGCTGAACGCTTTGTCCGAAATTGCCACCGGCATCGCCAATGAACTCAACGTCGAGTGATTGACCGGCACGACCACCGGCGGGATACACGGCGTGTGGGCGGGGGAAGTTACCAACATGGAGTCGATAGAGCTCGTTGCGGCCGAGGAATGAAGATTCGCGGACCTGCACGTAGTACTTGCCTGAGTAGGGGGCGACCAGAGTGAGAAACGGATCCTGAATGTGCAGGCTGGTATCGTCAGCGCGTTTGATCCATTTGCCGTCCTTATCGAGGATGGCGACGTAGGCATCCCAGATGACTCCGGCGTTCGCACGACCCAGACGAATCGCTTCAAGCTCAACGGAGAGCTTCTCACCCTTCTCAGCTTCGATGGCGTAATGATCAACATCTTCGCGGCCGATCTTGCCCATCACCGTGATGTTTTTACCAATCGGCTCCGCGGTTTCAATCTTGTTGTTCTCGGTACTCTTTTCCTTTTCGTCGATCTGCTTGAACGGACCAACGTAGAAGGTCTTCAACTCAGACAATCCGGTCTTGGCGCGCAGGCGGTAGCGTTGCTCGCCCAGTTCGCAATCGGCAGCGACTTTCAGCTTGGCAACGACAGAACGGTCTTCCTTCTTGTCGATGGAGAGGACCTTCACGCCCTTGTCATAAAACAACACTTCTTCCACGTCAGCCAGACGGCGACCGTAGAACGTGGCAGTCACTTCCGAGCCGCGCTGGAAACCGTTGGGGAGGACGTAGCTGAGGTTGGGATCAACCGCCGACGCCGGCAAGGCGAGGGTCAGTCCGATCAAAGTCAGGAACAGTTTTTTCATCTTCTGGTTAAATTAAGCGGGGCAACACCTTTCTTAGTGCTGCCCCGCAAGGACATTTTGGTTTCGCACAGTCGCCTGTACGGGGAGTGGTGAACCTAAGCCAAGATTTCGTTATTGAGCGCAGGTTCACCCGTGACGATCGCTTGAGGACGTCCACCCGGCGAGTCGAGGCGTTTTTCAGGATTGATCCCGATCATGTTGAACACCGTGGAAGCGTATTGCGCGACAGTGAACGGCTTCTCTTCCGGTTCGGCACCGGTCGGATCTGAAGAACCGTGGATGTAACCACGCTTCACGCCACCACCAGCCATGGCAACTGAGAAGACTTTCGGCCAGTGATCCCGGCCAGCTGTGCGATTAATCTTAGGCGTGCGGCCAAATTCTGAAGTCACCAGCACCAGAGTGTTGTCAAGCATGCCGCGCTGATCCAAGTCGGTGATCAACTGGGCATACGCCTGATCGAAGGAAGGCAGGGTGCGCTCCATCGCGCGTTGAATGCCGCCGTGCATGTCCCAACCACCGTAAGTGAGGGTGACGTAACGCACACCAGCCTCAACCAAACGACGGGCGAGCAACATGCGTTGCCCGGCCTGGTTCATGCCGTACGCACTGCGGATCTTGCTGCTTTCTTTCTTGATATCAAAGGCAGCGCGGGCTTCCGGCGAGCTGATCAGGCTATAAGCGCGCTGATAGAAGGAATCCATGCCATCGAGGGCGTCAGCCTTCTCAAGCCCACTGAAGTGAGCGTCAACAATTGAGCGCATGTTGCGACGCTTGTCGAAGCGCTTGTCGTCGATTCCGCTGGGCAGTTTCAGGTCGCGAACCTGGAAGCTGCTGCTGGCCGGGTCCGAACCCAAGCTGAACGGTCCGTAGGCAGACCCAAGATAACCCGTACCGCTGTTGCGAGTCTGATTCGGGATAATGACATACGGCGGAAGATTCTTGCGAGGACCCTGTTCGTGCGCCACGACACTACCCATACTCGGATACTCCAGAGCAGGGCTGGGCCGGTTGCCCGTCATCATGTTGTGTGTGCCACGTTCGTGAGCGGCCTCGCCATGGGTCATCGACCGAATGACGGTGATCTTGTCAGCGATCGCAGCAGTCCGGCGCATGTATTGAGAAAAGTACTCGCCAGTCTTGGTCTTCACCGTGCCGAGCGGGCCGCGGTATTCAACCGGCGCATCAAACTTGGGATCCCAAGTTTCCTGGTGGGCGCAACCGCCGGGGAGATAAATCTGAATGACAGACTGAGCCTTGGCCTTGGGTGTCGGAAAGCTCTCGGATGCCTGCAATTTCAGCGCGTCACCAAGGGACAAACCCAGAGCGCCGAGCGCGCCAACTTGCAGGAACTCGCGACGAGAAGGATTCCAAGGATGGTCAGGGGAGTTACACCAGTTATTGCTCATATGTTCGATACGTAGTTTCGGTTAGGGTGTCCAGACTGGGAAGAGTAAACTTTATTCAAAGATTTTAGGCAATGGTTTTTTAGGTTCAACCCCCGTAAACAAAGGGATTTAGCTACTTTAATCTGAGTGAACTGATCAAGCAGATTTGCGAATGTGCGCCTAGGCATGGACATGGGGAGAACCACAAAAATACCAAACCATCGACGGGCCTTCAATCTGCCATACATCCCAAACTTTATCGTTACCGATATCGCCTTTCTGGTAGAACGCCATATGGAGGTGATCCATTCCAGCCCGAGTGACGAGTTTCACTACCTCGCTCCGATCCGCCTCGCGGAAGGGGCAAGCAGGTCGCCAGGGGTCGCCCGCACCAATCCCTGCTGGTCTTTCGAAAGATCCGCCATGCGAATTCCATCTAATCCAGTTTTCTTGCCGGTCAATTTGATAGTCTTCGATCCGCGCTCGGGGCGGCCCTTGGGTTTGAGGGCAATCTTGCGCTGTTTGCCATCGAGCGGCTTGAAGACCTCGTTGGCCTGCACGGCCTGAAACCAATACGCGTTGCCCTTGTGATCTGGATCTTCGTCAAAATCAGCAGCCGCGTGCCCGTAAAAGATTGGTCCGCCGAACGCTGCCCCTTCCAGCGAATCTCCGTCGCAACGACGCGTGCAGTGCCGCCCAGTGAGAACAAACTCGAACTTGCCCGTGCCCGGCTTGCCGAAAATCGCGACTGATGAATCGCCGAATCCCTTCTTCCCGCTGTCATGGACGACCTGGTCATGGACCGTCTGCGCGTATTCCTCACTGTGCAGTCCCATGAAGATCTGCTTCACGAGATCCTGCTGGTCTTTGGTGAGGAACTTGCCGATCCGCTCGCGGGTGATATGCCAGTTGTTGTCGATCTTGGAACGAAGCTCGTGCTCCCAAGCAAAGCACAGCTTCTTTCGCTGCTCGGCATTGAAGCTCTTGTACAACTGCACGACCAAGGTTTCCGGTTGGTCATTGCGCGCTTGCTTGGCAATCGCGGACAGTCCACTGGCGGCAACAGCAGAAGCGGCCACTGAAGACTTGATGAACTTACGGCGCGAAAGTTCGCCCAATGGTAGTTCGGGGGCGTTCATAATTCGGTGTTACCGCCGCACTGTGAGCTTGGAAAGCCTATGTCCAGTTTCGGAGGCCAAGCCATCTGCAATCCAAATCCGTTGCTACGGAGCCAAGTCAAAACACGCCATCTCCCTGGCATTCCGCACGAGCAGCTTGCCGTCAGCGATCGCGGGGTGATTCCAAGTCTTACCCCTGATCGCGGAAAGGCGAGCCACTTCGATCCATTCTTCCGGGTCTGCCACCACCAAGGCAATATCACCATCACCGCAAAGAATGATGATGTGACCATCGGCCAGGAGAATTTGACCGTATCCGTAGCGACCGTCCTTCCATTTCTTGCGACCGCTTTCGAGATCGAGGCAGACCAGAATGTTCTCATCCAATCCGTAGACATGACCTTCATAATGAACCGAACTGGTGAACTTGTTCTTCATCATCTTGTTCCTCCACACCTCCTCGACCTCCCAATCGTCTCCATCAAGCGAGAATTCCAACAGCGCACATCCATGACCGTAACCCGCTGAGATGAAGACCTGATTCGTGGAAACAACAACGGGTTGAGCAATTGTGTTGTCGTGGCTGACATTCCAAGGAAACTCCCAGAGCTTCTCCCCGGTTTCGGGGTTCATCCCCGTGAAGTTGTACGCGGTGAACACCAGCATCTGCCGAACACCGAGCAATTCAGTCAACACCGGAGACGAGTACGCAATCTTCTCGCGGACGCCCTTCCAGACTTCTTCCCCAGACTCCTTGTCAAACGTGACCACGCCAACTCGGATGGTCCCAATCGGCTGACCGGTCAATACCACCACCTTGTCATCCACGATCAACGGCGATGCTGCCGATCCGAAGTAGAGATGTTCTGCCTTGTATTCTTCCTTCAAGTCATGACGCCAAAGCGTTTCGCCGGTGACAGCGTCCACACATCTGAACTCCAACAGCCCACCCAACGCATAGATCTTTCCCCCATGATATTGGGGCGTCGTTCGCGGGCCGTTCCCGCCCATGCTTTCCTGAAAATGCCCACCCCATGAGTTCACCCAGATTTCCCGGCCGGTCTTCAGGTCATAGGCGACCAATGCTTCTTCTTCCCGACGCTGCTCCAAGGTATAGGCGACGCCACTTGCCACCACGAACGACGCGTAGCCTCCACCACATGGCTGACGCCACAACAACTCGGGCATCTTGCTGCTCCACTGGACGTTGATCTCCTGCTCGTCATAAGCCCCATCCCGATTCGGCCCGCGAAAATCTGTCCAATAAGTTCCACCCGACAGATTGGTGATAACCGGCATCTCCGACTGTGCCATGCGGTGTTTCTCAAGCTTGGCGAAGTCAGGTTTGCCAGGAGTGAAGGTCGGAATCGGTATCGGATTGCCCTGCATTTCGAAGTGCAGGTGTCCCGTCTTGAACAGCAGGAACATGATCGCGCCCGCGTACATCACCGAATAGAACGCAACAAAGATGGAACCAAAGATCTTCGAGCCAACCGTCCCGGGCGAGATCCACATCTTCACCAAGCCTGCAGGCGGAAACAACAAGGTCAGCCCACGCGCCGACTTCGGCTTCTCATCGTAAATCTTGTCGAGCGCCTCTTTTCCACGCGCCCGGTCTTCTTCGCTCATCGGCATGCGCGCAATGTAGCGGGGAAGAGGAATCGGCAAAGGTCAAAGTGATTCGCGACCAACGGTCACGTCACACCACTTTAACACCTCCGTGAGAATCGACCGTTTGAACGTCGATGGCGGCCGGGGTGGCTCGCCGTATAGCATTCGACAGCTCTTCTCAGGCGATTTCACATCGTTTGAAAAATGATCGCTATCCGGGACAACCGCACTGGTGGCGGTCCCCAGACTCGCTTTGTTTACCGTCCGCACAATCCAGTCCGTAGTCTCGGCCTTGGTCACATGCCAATCCGTACTTCCCCAAAGCGTCAATACGCGAGGTTCTCCGACGAGGTTCCCCCATGACTCGGCAAGATTCGTTTTGGAAATCTGATGATAGAACCTGTCATTGCGACCGGCGACGTATGGCGCGTTCATGGCCCACAAGTCGACAACGGGTTCGGGGAGCGTGTTGTAATCCAAGATCTCACGAACCGGCTTGTGCTCGACCGTGAGCTGATACCAAAAGTGAACGTGACCATCGATCTCGCGGTTCACCTCTGCCGACGTCTTGCCTTGCAACAACTCCTTCGAACCACGAAATGCACGCCGTGCCGTAGGTCACAATGCCCCGAAGCGATTTCGAATTCGCGATGAGCGGAGCCATGATCCCGCCCATGGAGAATCCGTAGATCATCACGGTCTCTGGATCAACATATTCAAGCTGTTTGAGCGCGCGCAGGACTTCCCGATTTCCGGATAACTCAGTTTCAAAATCCACGTCACGCAACGGACCTCCTTCACTGTCACCACACCCCGGCCATTCGACGCGCATCGTCACATAGCCATTCCTGGCCAGGTTTGCCGTGACGAACCAGATCAACGGCTTGGGCTTTGAGTTCTTTGGTGTATCGCTTGCGAGGCATTAACATGACTATCGACTGTCTCCTATCTGGTGGTCCAGGAATCTAGCGCACCTCACTTTTCGGATAGAACTTTCAAGAAAGTAGCGACGTCCGGCACATCCGCCCCACCCAGTTTCACGACAATGTCTCCATCAAAAAAACCGCCTCCTGCCGCAGAAGTCCCTGCGATGACCTTCTTGAGCAGCACCCCCGCCTTCTCCAATCCCGGCACCTCACGTTGTTCTTCGGTCAACCCGGCGAGTTGTGCTCCGAACATCGCCTTCCGACGCAGTTCACCAGCAGCCTGCAGTTCGGCGACCAGACCGAGCACTGAGATGCCAATAGGGAGAAACCGGCAATTCAACATGCGCCCATCCCAAGTCGAAAAACTGCGCGAGCGCGAGTCCAGCGGACAAACTAATCCGCCCACAAATCCCGTTCCGCGGCCTGGCGCAACAGAGCCATCGCATCAACTGTCAACAGGTATCCATCCTTCTCCAGTCGCAACACAGCATCAGTGTAGGCTTGCAGATAGACACTGCGAGATGGGTAACGCTCACGAACCGAAAACCTCGGATCGGTCGTTCGCAACCGATCCGCCATACTCTTCGCGAGCGCAATGTATGATCCATGCAAACCGGCAAGCACTCCACCGGCGCCATACTTCTCCGAACGGAGATTCCATCCCATGTAAGTCCCAAGCGGAACCTCAACATCTGGCAGGCGAATCCCAGCCAATTCGTTTCCGTCACGATCGACAGCAGGAACCAGCGTCGTATAAGCCGACCCAACTTTCGGAGGAACAATGGTCGCCACACCATCACTGTGCCATCGCGGACCCAGATCCAAGCGCAGGGGCTGATAGCGATGATTGACCACGCCGACACCGGGAATCTCTGGAAACTGATTCTGAAAGGTTTCCATGTTCACCAAGGTTCCATCATCAATTCTTGGGTAGCGACTGGCTGGCGGTTCGGTTCCGTCTTCCACCCACTTGTCCATCGCGACCAGCAGTGCCCGCAACACGAGGCCACGGTGCTTCAACGGATTGCGCGGGTTCTGACAAATCCCTTTGTCCGTTGGTCCGCCTCCGAGATGTTGCGCGCCTGCAATCGAATAGATGCGGACGTTCGGCGCGATCTTCAGGTCACGCTTGCCTTCCACATCCGTATGTAAAAGCGAAGCCGCGCGGGACCAGTACTCCGTCGCGGATTGCACAAAGAACATTTTCGGGATCCCGTCCTTTCCCCGCAATCGCGCCAGTGAATCACCCTCCTGCCCCGTCACGGAATCCGTCTGGGGAAACGGCGTGAAGGGAAAGAATTCCGACGGCGACAGGTTCGATCGACGGTAAGTGCCATAAACTGTCGCCATTGCGAAACGATAGTTGAACAACCCCTTCCCGGCACCGGGAACCAGCAGGATCGCTCCGTCAAACACCTTCCGATCTGCAAGATCTACATTGAGCCCCTCATACAAGAAGTGATGGATGAGCCGGCCCGATTGAGAGATCCCGAAGATCGTCGCCTGCCGGATGGCGCCGCGAACTGGATTGACCCGCCCATCTCGATCCTTATCCGCATATCGGAAGAACGAGACGGCATCCCTCAATCCCGCCAAACCAAGTCCGGATACCCTCGGATCACGCGCCGTGTAGACCAGATCGTAAAGCCAGCCCGGGCGGAAGCCATCCTTCACGTAGAGGCTCGTGGCGTCCGGCACAACCTTACCTTCCTCGAATCGGGCAAACGCCCAACGATCGCGCGGGACCACACGGGTAGGAGCGTTTCTGGATTCCCGCATCATCAACGTCGCGCCCGCATTATCGAGCGAGACGGATGGATAAGCTTTCGAAGTTCCCCAAGGGCTCCAGAAGTACGGCCTGCTGAAGGCCGCTTCATCCACGGAGATTTCGACGTGATTGCGACCGGTAATGGACCTGCCGTCCGCTCGCCTGGCGATCGGCAACCCAGCCAATAATCGCCCGGTGCCATCCGCCGTCACGTCTCCATTCCACCCGGTCCACAACAGGGCATAACCACGTTCCAACAGGAATCCATTGCCGGCATGCACCATCGTCGAAGGTTCGTTCGTGCGCTCGCCCTCGTTGAATGTCCACAAGGCCAGCTTGTTGCCGCGATTATGAACGTCGTACAAGAGACAACCGTTGCCCTTCGCCGGATCGACAGGCTTCAACAGAAAGAAGTCCGACCAGAATTCCACCTTCCCCATGCCGTTTCGTGGCGCGCGTTCGAGATCGGTAATCCGAGCATTGCCGACATGACCCGGCGCAACTTCGAAATAGAGACGCCCCGCAATCGATTCGTAGGCACCCGTTCGACCAAAGCGATGTCCGTCAGCGAAAGGTTTCCGGGAATTGATCTCAATGCGCACCACTTCCGCAACCGAGGGACTGACGTGGCAAAGCAAAGCCAACGTCAACAGGGGGAGACACTTGAATGACATGCTGAGCCGGACGCTAAGACGAAATGAAGCGACTGAACAGACCCGAACGATCACTGTGTCGGACATTCGGAAATCGCTGATCGATCTTGCATAATGCCACGCGGCGCAAATAGTCCCCGCATGACCCGCATCATCCTGGCTCTCGCAGCAACAACCCTCGTCCTCAACGCGCAGGAAGCCGCCAAACTGAAGGCCAAACTCGATCAACTCCCGAAACCGTGGGTGAAGAAACTTCATCGACTGAGTGCCGATGAATACGAGGCAACCATCCGGCATTGGGAGAAAAAGCACCCGAAGCTCCTCACCGTGGAAGTTCCCGGCAGGACGCGTGAAGGCGAACCGCTGTATCTCTTGAAGATCACCGATCCGGATTTCCCGGATAATGACAAACAGATCGCGCTGATCTCGGCACTGCACGGAGGCCCCGAGCGTTCCGGCACAACCACCGCCATGCACTGCATTGAGTGGATGCTCAGCGATGACGCCGAGGCGAAGGAAACCCGACGGAAACAAATCGTACTCTTCATGCCGATCATGAATCCCTACGCCTACTTCAAGACGGATCGCTTTGGTAATTCCGTCGGCATTGATCCCTACACCGGCGCCGATACGCGCAATTGGAATCTCGAAGATCTCACCTACAAGCAGGCTGACGAAGTGCCCGAGATCAAGGCTTTCATCAAAGTCGTGGACGAATACAAACCGGAGGTGCATCACGACCTCCACGGGACGGGGCTGCAGGAATACACCGTAGATCTCCTCGGTACGCGTCAACGCTATGCCGGACAGACAATGATCGAGATCTCCGGCTCGGCATATTCCAACTATGCGCTGCGCCCGTGGGATTGGCGCGTGACCGATGCCATGAACGCGGCCGGTGAAGCTGAGGGTTATCCTTACGATCGATTTGAAGCCGACATGCAACGCTCCTTCTGGTCACCCGATCTGCGTGGCCGGACCCAGATCTTCTGGCGCGGCCGTCCACGCTTCTATACCTCCCAATACGCCTTCGCCAAATACCACACCATGACCTCATGCCTTGAGGTCGGCTGGGAGAAAAGCGGACTCGCCCGCACCAAGGGACTTCTTCGGATCGGCAACGGCATCTGGCCTACGCGCAACCAACCCGGATACCCCGTCGACCGCCTCGGTGGTTTCATCGGCCACTTCATCACGGCTTATGGAAAGACGGCGTCTCAACGACGAACGAGCCGAGAAGAGCTTTGGAAACTTCAGGAACAGATCGACCAGGCGATCCTATATCCTCAGACCGAAGGCCGCATTATGTACGTCGCAGCAGTCGGCAAAACAGCCGCCAGCGTCTTTCATGATCGACCTCACGAATTCGCGATCCGCCTGAAAAAAGTTCCCGGCGTCGATGTCGAAGTCATCAACACGTTCATGAACGCCGGCCCGGAAGTGAAACTCGCCATCTTCCGGCCTCACGATCGAAACGCTGACGGAGCGGTCATCGAAAACGGCATCGGCTTCCACCTCCGCATTCCTTATCAAAATCCGAAGATCGCCGATGTCCGCGTCAATGGGCACGAATTGAAGAACGACCTCCTCGACGGTTGGACCACCTGGAATGCCAACGCCTACACCCACATGAAGATCAACATTCCACCGGCGAAGGCGAAGAAGCAGAACATGTACATCATCACCTGCGCCTACCGCCCGGATGTGAAACGTGAGTATGGATGGGTTCCACCGAAGGAAGTGCTCAACAAACTTGGCCAGTAGGTCGAAACTTCAATCAAGCTCATCCCCAACCGAACTTTGCGAAGGCAACAAAAAAGTCTTCACCAACTCGCCTTGCCCACAGGCAATCAGGCCATCGAAACACTTGTACCATTGCCCTTCAGGCACCTCGGGATTGGTGTCCATCCAGGCAGCCGGAACGATAAGATCCGATTCGGTGAACTCGCGCATCATTGATGCGATCAATAAGGTGACGCAATTCGAACGACGACCTGACAAACTCTGAACTAATAATCTCGAAACGGCCCGCGCGGCTCAGCTTCCTCCATCTCCTTCTTCCAATTCGCAAACCGGCCTTTGAGTTTCCTGAGCATGTCGGGACGGGCTTCGGACAGGTCCTTTTTTTCACCGGTGTCCTTCGACAGATCGAACAACCCGCCATAGGTCGGGGTGTCCACCCACTTCCAGTTCCCCACACGGGCAGCGCGCAGGTCCTTGCGTTCCCAGAACATTTCCTTTCGGGGTGACTTCTTCTTGCCCTGAAGAACCGGGAGCAGATCAAAGCCATCAAGTATGAGGTCGGCGGGCACCTTGGCCTTGGCCAGCTTGGCGAGGGTCGGGAAGATTTCGAGGCTGGTGAGGAATTCATGGTTCACCTTGCCGGCGGGGATTCGGCCCGGCCAGCGCATGACGCTGCATACGCGGATCCCACCTTCCCACATCCTGCTCTTGCCACCTTTCAACGGCCGGTTGTCAGAACCGCCTCCTCCTCCGTTGTCCGAAAAGAAAATCACCATCGTGTTGTCGGCGATCTTCTTTTCGTCGAGGAAGTTCAGCACACGCCCGATCGATTCGTCCATGCAGGTCACCGAAGCCATGTAATCGCGAACGCGTTTTTCCTTCGAAGGGACAGTGGTTTCCTTCCCGTAGCGCGTTCCCTGTCGCCATAGATTCTTCACGGGTGGATACATCTTCTCGTATTTTTCCGGAGCCTGGATGGTCCCGCGGATTTTCGGATCCAAGGCGGACGAACCGTGCGGTGCGTTGAACGGCAGGTAGAGGAAGAACGGACGCTCCCAGTTCTCGTTCAGGAAACGCATCGCCTCGCGCTCAAACAGGTAAGTCGCATACGTGCCCTTGTCTTCCTCTGTGGGTTGGAGATTTCGATACATGCTCGGCACGCCGTAGCGCTCGTGCGTGTAGTAATCGATGCCGGTGTTGACGAAGCCGTAGAAGTCATCGAAGCCACGCGAGGTCGGCAGGTAGCGCTTCAAGGTTCCGAGATCCCACTTGCCATAGATCGCACTGGTGTAGCCGGCGGTCTTCAAGGCCTTTGGCAACAGAATCTCGCGTTCGTCCATGCCTCCAATCCTTTCGAAAGTCGATTGGTACTCAGCGTGGGTATACTTCTTTCCGTAGTCTGGCGCTTCATTGCGGATCATGTCATAGACGCCGTTGCGTTGCGGATATCTCCCGGTCAACAAACTCCCCCGCGACGGCGTGCATGCCGGCCAGGAAACGTAGAAACTGGTCAGCCGCGTTCCTTCCCGGCAAAGGCGGTCGAGGTTGGGGGTGATGATGTTGCGTTGCTTGAGGATTCCAAAATCTCCGTAGCCCTGATCATCAGAAACAATAAGTACGATGTTTGGCTTCGAGGCGGCTTGGGTTTGAAGGCAGGCAAGAGCTGTCAGGATGCAGACGAGCGGACGGACGAACTTCATGTGACAATGGAGACACGCGTCGATTCAATGGAAAAGGCTTTTCGGGTGTGGGAGACCTTCGGTCGGTCTGGTTAAACGGTCAGGAGACCGCTCCACAACTGAGTTTGATCATCCCCACACGACACATCCTGAAAAGGCCTGAGCGGGCGCCATTGGATTGAAGGGGGTTGCCGACCAGTGGCCGGCGCTCCGTTTGGAATGACCAATCGCTCAGGCGGGAACGGGCACGCCGTTCTCGCGCCGGACCTGATCGAAGTATTCCTCGGCGACGATGTAACCGACACAGTCCTTCGAGCCACATTTGCAAGGATAGTCGCGGTAGCTGTCTAGACTGTATCCGTAATTGAAGGTCACTTCGTCACCCGGCTGGATGTCCTGGTCTGCGACGAGGTAGATGTGGTCCTCGTCTTGTTCCGCGCTGCAGTTGGGTACGCAACTGTGGTTGAGCAGGCGGGCGGGATTCCATTCCACGTTTCCATCGAGATCGAAATCGTCGTTGAGGCAGAAGATGTATTCGTTGTAGTCCTCGCACATCTTCGAAGACTCATCCTTGGTAATATGCCGGCCGACATACTCGATCACGCGCGTGCCGGAGGGAATGGCTTTACGGGCAAATGCGCCCCGGCCTTCAATCTCGGAGTAGCGAAAGAGAAGGAACTCGGTCGCTTCGGCGACTTCGATTTCATCACTGCACTTGCCCTGTCGACGGGCCTTGAAAGCCTCGGCTTCTTCGTTCTCGCCGCGCAGTTCGCCTTTCTTCTTTTTTGCTTTCGATTCGCCCATCGAATTATTGAAGGTGAGAACGTGTCATTTTCGACACGGTGAAGTCAATGTTACGGAAGCATTCGATCGCTTGAAAACGCTCATCGGCGGATCGCCGTCATGAATCCGCGATCGGCAATCGTCTTGCGATGGGGGCCCGTCTCAAAACCCAGCTCGTTGAGAATCGATCCGTATTCAGCGGGGGTATAGCACTTGCCTTGAGTGATGTTCATGAGCAGGGCGGAATACTCCGCAACGGGGAGCGGGCCGGTCTTGTCATCATTGATAAAGGCTTCGTGAATGATGAGCAAACCTCCGGCAGGAAGCGTTTCAGCGGATCTTTCCAACAGCATTCGAACCTCCGGGAAGTCCCAATCGTGCAAGACATTAGAAAGCAACACGACATCGGCATCGCGCGGCCATGGATCGGCGAACATGTTGGCCGTCGTCACGGACACTGAACCTTCTAGTTTGTGACGCACAATTTCTTCACGTGCGATCTGATCGACAGGCGCCTGTTCCATCACAATCGCTTCAAGATGGGGATGGGCCGCAACCATTGTGCAGGCGTAGATCCCCGACCCACCCCCGACATCCAACACGCGCTTGCCATCCTTGAGCTCAGGCGCAAGTGCTTGCGCGAGCTTTTGACCGAACGCCTTGCCCCGACAATTCATGAGTTCAGTAAATCCGCGGGCAAACTCCTCTGAGAGCATGGATTCGTGCCAATCATTCCCGTCCTCCTTCGCCTGCCAATTCGCTGGCTTGCCAGTTCGAAGGACTTTTAGAAATTCGTGCACAATCGGCGTGTCCTGAATCGGCGCATAGTATGGCCCCAGAAACCAGTCCGATCCGCGAACGAGGTGTTCGCGAGCCAGCTCAGTCAGTTCGTGACGATCGTCGTCATTCGTCGTCAGGAATCCATTCGCGCGAAGCAGAGTCAGCAGCACATCAGCAGGGCGTGGGGCGAATTCAAAGTGCTCGCAAATCGCCTTTGTGTCCGCGCCCGCATTGTCATTCAGCCACGTGAAGAAATCGAAATGTACGATGGCCGCAGCCAGGAGTTCAGCCGCGTATTGGCGATCGCGGTAACGAAGGATCTGCGCCGGATCGGTAACGGGAGCGTTGCGGAGATTCGCACTCATGCGCAACGGTGGGCGGATTTGGCGCGGATTGAAAGCGAGTTGATCAACTGCTGAAACCGGGTGTCAGAAATTGTCTGACGCAAATCTAGCTACACCTAGGGAGTTTCACTCGGGCAGATTCCGTTTTCCCCGATACCTTGCCACGCAGCTGAAAAGCAACCTGCTCAGTTAAGAGGTCATGAGTAGCGATGGTAGAGTTACACTACCCCAGGTGCTGAACTGTCTGGAGCCGGGAGGACTCGAGAACGGGATGGCAAACGTTGCCAATCGTCTTCCCGAGTCTGAATTTGATGTGCATTTCTGCTGTCTGGAGGCAGGCGGAGAGTTTGTCGATCGCCTCCAACGCGCGGAAAACGTGGTGGAGTTGAAACGCCACCCCGGCTTTTCAATCAAGACCGTCGCGCGCCTGGTCAGCGTGATCCACAAGGTAGAGCCGGACGTTGTCCATTCGCACAATCTCGCGCCACTCACTTACTCCGCCCTCGCGACTGGCTTTGGCGTCTGGAAGCCGCTGCTGCAGGGCGAACATGGGGTGCTCCCTGGCGAAAAAGGTTCGGATAAGCGCCTGAAATTCCGAGGCCGCCTCTATCACGCCTGCAAGAAGATCCACACCGTTTCGGAAGACCTTCGCAGTTGGTTGATCGGCAAGGGCTACAAACCGTCGAAGATTGTCGCGGTCGTAAACGGCGTGGACGTGGAGCGCTTCGCTCCCGGCGATCGTGCCGAAGCTCGGCATTCCAGCAGACGGGGAGTTCATTGGGATCGTCGGCCGCATGGTCCCCGGCAAGAAACACCGTGTGCTGTTTGATGCCTCCGAACAAATCTCCAATCAATTTCCAAGTTCCCGCCTGCTGGTGGCCGGCGGTGGCGGCAGTTGCGAAGCGGAAGTGAAACAGGCCGCGAAGAATTCTCCGGTCAGCGTTCGGATTCATCTCGTCGGTTTTCAATCGATATCGTGCCCTGCTACCGCGCGATGGATCTGCTCTCGGAACCGGAACAGCGTCATGCCATGGAAAGCGCCATCCTCAACCGTTTCACCATGCAGCGAATGGCAAACTACTACGCCTCATTGTATCGCGAGATCGTCGCGCCGAAGCAAAGCAAACAGAGGGGCGCCCGCCTGGATTCAGACGTCAGTGTCTTCGAACAGACGGCAGGTGATCGACAAATCCAGCATCCGTCCGCCGGAGTTCCGCGACCACACGACGCCGGAGCGAGGTCAGGCGCTCGGCTTGAGACCCACTAGCAGCCAGGTTGTTGAGTTCTGCCGGATCGTTCTCGAGGTCGTAGAGTTCCTCCGTCTCTCCTTCCACCAAGGTGCGCACGTATTTGTAGCGCCCATCCTGCAACATTACATACCAGGGCACGCCCGCCGTATTCCTCAGCAACTTGGGATCGGTTGGGATGGTGTCGGTATCCGAGCCGTACGAACGTCCTGTATGAACCATGAAGGCCGCGCGACCAGACTTCCTTCCGGGATTCTTGAGCAAGGGAGTGAGATCGCGTCCATGCAGCTTCCAGGGTTCGTTCATGCCTGCGAAGTTGAAGAAGGTGGGGATCAAGTCAGGACCGCTTACCGGCGTATCGCAAACTTTGCCTGCGGGAAGTTGTTTCGGCATGGAAACGATCAAGGGAGAACGAATCGTCGCGTCGTATGCAGCCACCTTGGTGCGGAAGCCATGCTGCCCCCAGGCAAAGCCCTGATCCGCAGTGAACACGATAAGCGTGTTCTCATACTGGCCGGTTTCCTTGAGCGTTTTCACCAACTGCCCCACGGCTTCGTCCAGCGCCAAAACGCCTTGATGATACTGGCGAACCCAACTGCTCAGGTCACTGCCGTGCAACCCGCGCGTTGCGCTCAGTTCGCCGGTCGCGCGTCGACGCCCCTTGTATTGGGGTAACCCATCCTCGCCTTTGAACCAGCTGTTGATCTCCTGCATGTAGGCGGGCTTGCCGGGGCGGGGAGGATAAATGTCCGCGGGTATCGGCACTTGCACATCAGGGTAATCATCCAGGTGCCGCTTGGCCGGGGTATACGGTCCGTGCACCGCGCCGTAACACAGCCAGAGATACCACGGCTTGTTTGGATCACGACCTTCACCCTTGAGATAATTGACCGCCCACTTCGTGTAATTGTCGGTGGTGTATCCCTTGACCATCCGCGCCTCGCCTCCGTTGAACTCCGTCATCTGGTCCTTGTAATAGCTGCCCGCGTTTGAGGTGTGGCGGGGGCGGTTCCAGACGATCTGAAAATCCCAATCACGTCCGAATCCCGTGTCCGTACCCGTATGCCACTTGCCGATCTGCGCCGTCTGGTAACCGTTGTTCCGGAAGACGCTTGGCCAGAACCGACATTTCTTCGGATCGTACTCGCTCCCCGGATACTTCCCCACCATCCGCATGGATTCCACCGCGTGCTGGTATTGCCCCGTCAGCAATGACGCGCGCGAAGGCATGCACCAGGTCCCGATGTAGGCATACTTGAATCGCACCCCCTTTGCAGCCAGCGCGTCAATATTCGGCGTCTTCACGAACGAATACGCCTCCGGATAACAACCAACCGTACGGTGCGAATGATCATCGGTGTAAATGAACAGAATGTTCGGACGTTCCTCGGCTGACGCAAAGCCGAACACCGCGAGACAGAACAAGGACAACAGGCGATTCATTAAGCGCGAGGTTGGTCAGTCCATCGGGCCAAGGCAAGGTTGATTGATCGATCTAATCCAAGCAATTAGCGCCACGAAACTGCCCTCCACAACCGACATTGACGCCACGCGGCAATTACGCTTCTGTCGGACTCCGTCAATTGATTCGCATATGAAGCTTCGTATCACCCTCCTCCTGCTAGCCGGTGTGCTCACCTCGCCCGCACAGCAGCTCAAAGTCATCGAGAAATATCTCCCCAACGGATTCAAGATACTCATGGTCGAGCGCCGAGACGCACCCATGGTCGCCGGCGGCTGGGTGGCCCACGTGGGCAGCGCCAACGAGCGACCGGGCATGACCGGTATTGCGCATTTGTTTGAACACATGCTGTTCAAAGGTACGCCGGTTCTTGGAACAAAGAATTACGGCAAGGACCTGGAAATCATTGAGAAACAGGAAGAGGTCCGCGAAGCCATGCGGCAGGAATCCGCGAAGATGCGCGACGAGTTCCGACGCGGCCTCATCAAGGATCCCACCAAGCCGGAAAATCAGTCGGAGAAATATCGGAAGCTCGAGAAGGAGTTCAAGAAGCTCGTCGAGGAACAAAGAGAGATTCTGGTGAAGAACGAATTCGACCGCATCTACACCGGCGGGGGCGGTTCGATGATGAACGCCTACACCAGCATGGACATGACCGCCTATTTCATCACCGTGCCGGCGAACAAGCTGGAACTCTGGATGTGGATGGAATCGGAACGGATTCTTCAACCGATCTTCCGCGAATTCTATGCCGAGCGCGACGTGGTCTTCGAGGAACGCCGCATGCGCACCGAATCCACTCCGCTGGGACGATTGAACGAATCGTTCTGGGCGATGTTCTGGGAATCACACCCCTACAGCTGGCCAACCGTCGGCTGGCCTTCGGACATCCCGGCCATCACCAAGGCCCAGGCAGATGAGTTCTACGCGACCTACTACGCACCGGAAAACATCACGTTGATCCTGGTCGGCGACTTCAAATGGCAGGACTGCTTCAAGCTGGTCAATCGATACTTCTCCCGCATTCCCAAAGGCACGCGCAAGGTGCCCGAAGTGGTGACTGCCGAGATCAAGCAGGTCGGTGAGAAACGGCTCTACGGAGAAGCCGATGCCAATCCCCAGATCGATATCATGTTTCACACGCCGGCCTTTGGGCATACGGATTCCTATCCGCTTCGTGTCGTATCCCGCCTGCTCTCCACCCGCACCGGCCGCCTCTACAAGAAGCTGATCGATGTCGAAGACAAGGTGGCCACGGATACTTTTGCGGCGAACTACACCTTGAAATATGGCGGTGTGTTCACGATTGGAGGCGAAGCTGCCGAAGGCAAAAAGCCCGAAGACGTCGAGAAGGCCGTTTTGGCCGAGCTCGAACGACTCAAGGAAGAACTGGTTCCCGCCCGCGAACTGCAAAAGGTGAAGAACAACTTTGCCGCATCGGAGTACCGCAAGCTCGCACACAGCCATGCCATTCTCCATCAGCTGATGCGCTACGAAGGCTCCGGCCGCTGGCAGGAATTCAATGAAGCCGGCCCAAAGATCCAGGCCGTGAAACCAGAAGACATCCAACGCGTCGCCAAGGAATACTTCAAGAAAACCAACCGTTCAGTTGCAATCTACACGCGCAAGCCGGGCTCCAAGAAGGACACGGAATTCGCCGGACTCACCTCGCAACAAATTCCCTTCGTGCGGCAATTCGTCGCGCGTCTGAAACAACAGAAGGACGTGGCAGGACTCAAGGCGCAACTCGGACAGATGAGCGCGCAGTTGGAGAAAACCGACCAGAAGAACCAGGCGATGATGAAGGTCATCATCAAGAAGATCCAGGAACGCATCGCCGAACTCGAATCCAAGTAAGCTCAACATTTTGATCCCATGAAGATGAAGGCAATCCTCACCCTCTCGCTCGCAGTCCTCGGCTTGAACGCTGTTGCCCAGCCCATCCCTGATCGGCCGGAGAAACTCAAGTATCCGAAACTCACCTTCGAGCCGCCAATGGCCGACGACTTTCGGCACCAACTCAAGGCCGGCCCCGTTGCGTACCTGGTCCCTGACCGCGAACTGCCGCTGATCAACATTTCAGTGAGCGTCCGGGCCGGCACCTGGCTGGAACCTGAAGGCAAGGAAGGTCTGGCAGACATGACCGGTTACCTTCTCAGCCGAGGTGGCACGAAAAGCTGGAGTGCCAAGGACCTCGACGAACACATGGCCTTCCTCGCCGCGCAACTCGGCAGTTCCATTGGTGATACCAGCGGGAGCGTGAGCCTCAATCTCCTGACCAAGGACCTTGATGAAGGCCTCAAGATCCTGCGCGAAGTCCTCACCAGCCCACGCTTCGAAACCGCCAAGCTCAAGCTCCGCAAGGACCAGTTGCTGCAGAACATGAAGCAACGCAATGACAACCCACGGAGCATCGAACGCCGCGAACGCTACCGCCTCGTCTATGGTGACGACTTCTTCCTCAATCGCCTCTCCACCAAGGCATCCATCGAGTCCATCACCCAGGACGACCTCAAAAGATTCCATCGTCGATGGTTTGCGCCAAAAAACTTCATCGTGGCCGCCAACGGCGACTTTGACGTGAAGCAGATGCGCGCCAAGCTGGAGAAGCTGTTTGCCAAATGGCCTTTCAAGGGCTCAACGCCTTCCCCGATCCCGACCAACTACACGATGGCCAAACCGGGCATTTACATTGTTGAGAAAGACATTCCCCAAGGACGGGTGAACGTCGTGTTGCCGGGCATCCACCGCGATGATCCTGAGTATTTCCAATCTCAGATCATGAACGACATCCTCGGTGGCGGGGGCTTCACCTCACGCATCATGAACCGCGTGCGCTCGGATGAAGGCCTTGCCTATTCGGCCGGCAGCGCGCTGCCCGGTGGCATCTACTATCCGCAGTATTTCATTGCCGGTTTCCAATCCAAGTCACCCACCGTGGCCTACGCCACTTCCATCGTGATGGAGGAACTTGAGAAGATTACCGACTCACGCGTGACCGATGAGGAAATTGACACGGCAAAGAAATCCTACATCGAGACCTTTCCCCAGTCATTCGCAACCAAAGGACAAGTCGCCGGCCTTTTCGCGACCGAGGAAATGACAGGGCGCTACAAATCCAACCCCAACTACTACCGGGACTATCGCGAAAAGATCGAAGCGGTAAACGCATCGGATGTCCGGACCATCGCCAAGCGCCTCATGAAACTCGACCGCGCGATCATCCTGCTCGTCGGCAAGAAGGAAGACATCCTCAAAGGCCATCCCGATCACAAGGCCAAGGTGACCGACCTCTCCAAAGGCCAGATCACCGACGTTCCCCTGCGCGATCCGTTGACCTTGGAGTAATCGGCAGAAGCACCGACACGAGTGACCAATCGATCAAACGGTTTTTGATGCATTCTACTCCACCCCGGCCCTCACCCGCTGGGAGAGGGCTTGAGAGTGAGGGAGAAGACACACGGTTTCGGTTGAGGTCTCCGTTGCCATCGCCACCTCTCATAATCACACACCGTCGTTCGCCGATTGATAAAAAGAATCGAACGCGCAATGGGGCTGGCCTACCTTGCGACTGAAACCATGCGAATTGTTACGTTTATTTGCATTCTTGCCTTTGCGCTTGCCGAGGCAGCAGGCGCGTTGAAGAACGCCGATCATTGGGCCTATCAGCCACCATTGCCGCAGGACCTGCCGACGGTGAAATCAGATTGGGTCCGCAATCCGATTGATCAGTTCATTGCGAAGCGCCTGGCTGATCAGGGATTGAAGCCAAACCCCCTTGCGGATCGGCGCACTTTGATACGGAGGATCACTTTTGCGCTGACCGGGCTTCCGCCGACGCCGAAGGAGGTCGATGACTTTCTGAAGAGCGACGAAGAATTGGCGATCGAGCATGTCGTTTGGCGCCTGCTTCGTTCGCCCCGCTATGGGGAACGCTGGGCCAGGCATTGGTTGGACGTGGTTCGCTTCAGTGAGAGCCAGGGCTTTGAACGCGATAAAATTCGTCCCGATGCCTACCATTACCGCGACTACGTCATCCACAGCTTCAATACGGACAAGCCCTATGATCGCTTCGTGCGCGAACAGATCGCGGGCGACGTAATCAAACCGATCACGACTGAGAGAATCGTCGCAACCGGATTTCTTGTGGCGGGTCCGTGGGATGAAGTTGGCAATAGCCAGAAGAGCAACGTCATGCGGATGCGCGTTCGCGAGGAGGAGGTCGAGGATATCATCAGCGCGGTCGGGCAGACCTTCCTGGGTGTGACGATCAATTGCGCCCGCTGTCACGACCACAAGTTCGACCCGATTCCGCAGACGGACTACTATGCGGTGAAGGCAGTATTCGAAGGGGTGTTTCACGGAACACGCACCTATCTCGATCCGAAGACAGTTGCCAATCGCGAGTCCGATGAGCGCCGGTTAAGAGCAGAGCTTTCCAAGGCGCAACAGAGGCACCGTGAACTGAAAGAGAAGGCGATCGCCAAATTGGACTCGAAGAAGGCGGCCGGTGATTCAAATGTCCGCCCTTACCTGCGCTGGACTTTTGACGGAACCAATCTCGATGAGATGCGGGGTTTGGAGGGGCATTTGCGCAGGGGCGCGAAGATTGAGAAGGGGCGGCTAATCCTGGACGGAAAAGACGACCACCTGGAGTCGTTGCCGATTGGGAAGGACATAAACGAAAAGACCTTGGAAGGCTGGGTGAAACTCGATGGCCTGACGCAGCGAAGAGGAGCGATTGTCTCTCTGTATCGTCCGGCCGGGCATGTGTTCGACGCGATCGTTTACGCAGAACGCCGACCGTTCATGTGGATGGCGGGCAGTGATTATTTCAAACGCACGATCGATCTCAATGCGCCCAAGGAAACGGACGACAAAGGACTGATTCACATGGCAATTTCCTATGCGGCTGACAACAGCGTGGCGGTTTATCGCAACGGAGTTTTGCTCGGGAAATACACGCCGAAGAATCCCGTGCAGGAATTCAAGCGTGGCGAAGCACGAGTGTTGATCGGTAAACGAACCGCGTCTGGGAATCTGAAAGGTGAAGTCGAGGAAGTGCGTGTCTATGATCGCGCGTTGAGTGGGAAGGAAATCCTCAGTTCGTACCAGCGGGGACCGATCCTCTACTCGTGGCCGCAAATGATCAAAGCGCTTCCGAAGCGAGAAGGGGAAGAGTTCATTGAGGTTGGAGGGCGGGTCAATCGCTTGGCCAAGGAACTCAAGAAAGCGCGCGAACGACCATTGGTCTACGCGGCCAAACCTCGCAAGCCAGAGCCCACGTATTTCCTTGCGCGCGGTGATATCACCAAGAAACAGGACGTCATGAATCCCCGGGCGTTGCAGGGATTTCGGTCACTGGATTCAGAGCTCGGGCTATTGCCAAATTCCCCTGATGCCGATCGTCGTCTGCGTTTTGCAAACTGGCTGACCCATCCGGACAACCCCTTGCTCGCCAGAGTGTTGGTCAATCGTGTGTGGCATTATCATTTCGGCCGCGGTCTGGTGGATACGCCGAGCGACTTTGGCGTGAGCGGCAGTCGCCCTAGTCATCCGGAATTGCTGGATTGGTTGGCGCTCCGATTCATGAAGGACGGCTGGAGCATCAAACGTCTACACTCATTGATCCTCACCTCGGCAACGTTTCTTCAATCTTCGGAAGCACGAAAAGACGCCTTGGCCATGGATGCGGACAACCGATTGCTCTGGCGGGTCATGCCAAAACGCCTGGAGGCGGAAGCGGTTCGCGATTCGATGCTCGCCATCAGCGGTCAACTGAATGTCGCCGAAGTCGGCGGTCCCGGATACCAGCCCTTCGACCTGGAGATCAACAACACGCACTTCTATCACACGCGCGACAAGATTGGACCGGAGTATAATCGCCGGACAATTTATCGAATCGGTGTTCAGTCCCTTCGCGAACCCTTGCTGGATTCTCTGGACTGTCCGGACCTTTCCACGAAGACACCCGTTCGTGGGACGACGACCACGCCCATTCAGGCGCTTGCCTTGATGAATGATCCTTTCGTTCAGCGGCAGGCGAAGTTCTTCGCCGAACGGCTGAGCAATCAGTATGGCGAAGATCACGCGCAATCCGCTGTCCAAGCCTACCAACTGGCCTTGGGCAGGTATCCGGAACTGGCGGAAATCAAACGCGCGACCAGGCACATTAACACCCACGGGCTGGACCAATTCTGCTGGGCCTTGTTGAACGCAAACGAATTCATCTATGTCCGTTGATTCCTTTTCATCCCGACGCGAATTCCTCCGGCGATCCGGCAACGGATTCGGAGCAGCCGCGCTTTCTTGGATACTCCAGCGCGACGCCTTTGCATCGGAGTCCCCGTACGCTGCGAAGTCCACACACTTTGCCGGCAAGGCGAAACGGGTGATACACATCTGCAGCACCGGGGGCGTGTCGCATGTGGATACCTTTGATCCGAAGCCCGTGCTCAAGAAACGACATGGCGAGGAATACAAGGATCCGAAGTACGATCCCTTCTTCGGTCAACCGGGGCGTATCTTGGGAAGTCCTTTTGAGTTCCGCGAATGCGGCCAGTCCGGCGTGCCGATCTCGGATCTCTTTCCTCACCTGCAACGATGCGCGGATGACATCGCGTTCGTGAATTCGATGCATTCCAAGAACTCGAATCACACCCCCGCGACGTTTTTGGAAAACACCGGTTTTACGATGAACGGCTTTCCGAGCCTGGGCGCGTGGATCTCCTATGGACTCGGTTCAGAGAACGCGAACCTGCCGGCATTCGTTGTGCTGCCAGACGCCCGTGGATTGCCTGCCGGAGGATCAATCAATTGGACATCGGGTTTTCTTCCCGCAGTTCATCAAGGCGTTGCCTTCAACACCAAGGCCGATGTCGAACCGATTCCAAATCTCAAGACGCCGGAATCGGTGCAGGGCAAGACACGTCGCGCCGGATTCGATTTCCTTTCGAAACTCAATGCCGACTTCTCCGAACGCCACCCGCACGATGATGTGCTGGATGCCCGCATCCGTTCCTACGAACTTGCGGCGCAGATGCAATTGAGCATACCCGGAATAGTGGATCTCGATCGTGAATCCAAGTCGACGCGCGAACTCTACGGCGTGGACGATGGCGCGACGCTCGGCTTCGGACGCAGTTGCCTGCTGGCGCGACGACTGAGTGAGCGAGGCGTTCGCTTCGTCCAGCTGTTCAACGGTGGTGCATTCGGCGGACGACCGCGTGTGAACTGGGACGCTCACGAAAACCTCGTCGACAACCACGGACGCCAGGCAGCGACGCTCGACAAGCCCGTGGCCGCCTTGATCCAGGACCTCAAATCACGTGGTCTCTTCGACGAAACGCTCATCCTCTGGACCAGTGAATTCGGTCGCACACCCGTAACGCAGGGTCTTAACGGCAAAGGTCGCGATCATCACCCCAGCGCCTTCACCGTGTGGATGGCCGGTGGCGGAATCAAGGGCGGCACGCGCTTCGGATCCACCGACGAACTCGGCTTCTACGTCGCCGACCGTCCGACGCAGTTTTACGACATCCACGCCACCATGCTTCATCTCACCGGCATGGATCACACCGAGCTCACCTTCTATCACAACGGCATCCAACGTCGCCTCACCGACGTGCATGGCCACGTGATTCCCGAGGTCTTGGCATAGCAATCCGATTGAATTTCTGGCACATTTGATCGAGTCGAATACGCGACCCGACCATGATTCATTGGCGACCGCTTGTTGTTCTTGTCAGTCTCTCCGCGCTCTTGAGCGTACAGGCCGGTGATCTCTCATCCCAGATCGACCGGTTGATTGAGAAGAACCAGATTGGCGTGATCGCAGGGCAAGCGCCGGATGAAGCCTTCCTTCGCCGAATCCACCTGGATCTGTTGGGGCGCATCCCGTCGGTTTCGGAGGCACGAGCATTTCTTCAGGACAAATCCAAGGACAAGCGCGTCAAGCTGGTCGATGAGCTCCTGAAGCGCACGGAGGCTAGCCGCCATCTTGCATCACGGCTGGATCTGATCTTCATGGAAAGGCGAGCCGACAAGTATGTGAAATCGGATCCATGGCGAGAGTTCCTGTTCGACGCCGTCCAGAAGAAGATGCCCTACCACAAGTTGGTTCACACCATGCTTGCCTCTGACGGTGCAAAGGACGAAGCGCATGCCCGGGCGAAGTTTTATCTGGATCGAGAGGCAGAACCTTCTGCTCTCACGCGCGACATCGGCCGCATCTTCTTCGGCATGGATCTTCAATGTGCGCAATGCCACGACCATCCAAACATCGACGACTATCTTCAGCGGGACTACTACGGCATCTACGCCTTCGTAAACCGGCTTTCGATTCATCAGCCGGACAAGAAGAAGAAAGCCGTTTTGGCGGAAAAGGCGGAGGGCGCGACTGATTTCAAATCGGTATTTACAAACATTGAAGGCAGCACGGCGCCACGCTTGCCCGGTGAATCGCCAGTCAAGGAACCTAAGGTGGAGAAGGGCAAGGAGTGGAAGGTCGCTCCGGACAAGAAGGACAAAAAGAAGCGCGCAATCCCGACCTATAGCCGTCGCCAGCAACTGCCGAAGCAACTTGCCGCCGGATCGAACCAGGCCTTTCGCAAAAACATAGTAAACCGGCTTTGGGCGCACATGATGGGACGCGGCATTGTGGAGCCGGTCGATTTTCATCATTCATCAAACCCGCCTTCACATCCCGAACTTCTCGATCTGCTGGCCAAGGAATTTGCTGCGATGAATTTTGACATTCGGCAACTGCTTCGAGCAATCGCGCTGAGCAAGACCTATCAACGCAGCTTCGCAATGCCCGAAGAGATGGTTTCGTCGGCGGGAGAATTGACCGAGCGCATCGGTCAGGTTCAGGCACGAAGCAAACAATTGGACTCAGATGCGCAAAAGGCCTTGGACCGGACGGTGCAACTGCGAGGAAAGTTGGAGGAGATTTATGCTTCGATCGCGCCATTGAACAAATCGCTTGGCTCCGCAAAGGCTGAAGTTCCCAAGCTGGAGCAGGCGCACAAGGCGACTCTCCCGAGAGTTGAACGCGAGAAGAAGAACTTTGAGAAGCGCCAAAAACAGTTTGAACCGCACTTCCAGAAGGCCAAGGCCGCGCGAGAGAAGGATCCGAACAAGGATGATCCCAAGCGCAAGCTGACCGCGGATGAACGACGGGCGGCAAGCTACGAGAAACAATTGAAGAGCTACCAGGCGAGGCTGGACCGGGAAGTGAAGAAGGAGCGCGATGCGTTCGCGAAATTGGATGCGGCTCGCAAGAAAGTTGCTGAGATTGAGAGCAAGATTTCCAAGGCGAAGTCGGAAGTGCCCAGGTTGGAATCGGAGATCGCTTCGGCTCATGAGAAACGCAAGGCACAGACAGTTCTTGCCCGCAGCACATCCTTGGAACTTCGTCACCTCAAGGCCCTGGCGGATTTCGGTGAGCTGAAGGCACAAGCCGCCGAGGACAAGCTGAGTTCGTCAGACCGGAAGAAACTTGAGGCACAGATCGAATCCGCACATCGCGAGCTCACCACGATCTGGTCGCGAAATTTCGCCGTCGCCGGACTCAACAACCTGTCACCCGAACAACTTGCCTACAGCCTGATGACGGCAACCGGAGAAGTGGACAAGCAACGCGACGCGGGTCGTCGTGAATTTGAAAAGAAATCCAAGGAGAAAGATCCAAAGAAGAAACCAGTTCCCAACAACCTTGAGGAATACATGGAGCAATACGCATACAAGCGCCTGCAGGGGAAAGTGACCACCTTTGTGAATCTGTTCAACGCGGGCGGAGCGGACGCCTCGTTCTTCGCCAGCGCGGATCAGGCGCTCTATTTCGAGAACGGAGGCGACCTTCGCGGCTGGCTTTCTCCGAGCGGGACGAACCTCGTCGCCCGGCTCCGCAAAATCACGGATCCGAAGGAATTTGCCGACGAACTCTACCTAGCCACGCTCACTCGATATCCGAGTGATGAAGAATGCGAGATCGTCGCGAGGCTCCTGAAGGGTCGGGAAAAAGACCTCCAAAACGCAGCACAGGAAATGGCCTGGGGCCTCCTTTGCTCGACTGAATTCCGCTTTAAACATTGACCCGAGAACATCGCGGGATGACGTTTGCTAAAATCAGAATCTTATGAAATGCACTTACGCATGTGGTTCGCATGAACACGAAATCGCCCGCCGGCAATTCCTCGGCTCAGTCGCTGCTGGAACCGGCGCGGTGATCGGCGGCCTTGGTTGGTTCGCCCAACCCGCAGCCGCGAGCCAACTGCTCAAGCAACAGAAGCGCATGATCGTCGTGCGCATGGCGGGCGGCCTCAGCCAGCTCGAAAGCTGGGATCCCAAGCCGAAGACCGAGACCGGCGGACCATTTCGTTCCATCCCCACATCCGTGCCCGGCACTCACATCAGCGAACTGCTCCCGCACACTGCCAAAATCATGCAGCACCTCTCGCTCGTGCGTGGCGTTAACACGAACAACGGCGATCACGGCAAGGGGACATACATGATGATGACCGGCCGTCGGAAGACGCCCGCCTCGGATTATCCGGAACTGGGTGCGGTCGTTGCGAAAGGATTGGACGCGGGCGAATCCGCACTGCCGGGGCACATCAAGGTGACCGCCAGCGGTAGCGGCAGCCGTGGCAAAGACTCGGCTTACCTCGGGCCCAAGTATTCCAGCATGCAGCTCAATGGTGGAAAGGCGCCGGCGAATTCATCCCGGTCCAGCTCGTTGAAGGACGACGCGGCGCAACGGCGAAACGAATTCCGCATGCTCGCGAACAATCACTTCTCCATGCAGCGTCGCACAGCGGAGACGGACGCCTATGTGCAGAGCTTCGAACAGGCCAAGGAATTGATGGCGAAGAAGGAAATCTTCGATCTGGAGAAAGAGTCGAAGAAGGATCACGAACGCTACGGTGATCATGCCTTTGGACGGCATTGTCTGCTGGCGCGTCGATTGGTTGAGAACGATATACCGTTCGTGCAGATCACACATTCAAACTACGACACGCATAACGAGAACTTCAACTTCCACTTCGAACAACTAGGCGAATTTGACCAGCCCTTCGCGACGCTCATCGGCGACCTCGTGGATCGAGGCCTTTACGAACACACCTTGGTGGTTGTGCTCTCCGAGTTCGGGCGCACACCAAAGATCAATGCGCGATATGGTCGCGATCACTGGGGTAAAGCATGGTCGGTTGCCATGGGTGGAGTTGGAATTCAGAACGGTGCGATCATCGGCGCCACGAATGACAAGGGCACTGAGGTTACCGATCGCGAGGTCGATTGCGGTCACCTTTTCCACACTTACCTTCGCGCGATGGGCATTCGTTCCCACAAGGACTTTGAGATTGGCGGACGCAGGTTCCCGATCGCCGATCCTGCGGTCGAACCGATTCATGAACTGCTGGCCTAGTCGGCTGCTGCGTGAATTGAAATGAAAACGGATCCCAAGAAGGCCCACGTCGCCAAGGAATACAAATGCGAGGGTCCGTTGATGAACGGTCGCTTCGACGCTACCGGCAAGTTTCTATATGTGACCTCCGAAGACCGGACGATCACGCGCATTGAATTGGAGACGGACAAGAGAGGGATGTACGAAGGACATGAATCATGGGTGCGTGGCCTGGCCTTTTCGAAAGATGGCAAGTCGTTCGTCAGCAGTGGATTCGATGACACCCTAATCTGGTGGCCAACGGAGGGCGAGAAACCGAAGCCGACTCGCACGGTCAAAGCACATAAGGGCTGGATTCGAGCGATCGCGACCAGTCCTGATGGAAAGATTCTCGCGAGTGCCGGGAATGATCGGGTGGTGAAGCTCTGGAGCATGTCCGAAGGGAAACTTCAACACGAGCTGAAGGGCCACGAGCGCGACGTCTACAGCATGGCCTTTCATCCGAACGGGAAATTTCTCCTCACCGGCGACCTGATGGGTGAGGTGCATCAATGGGACGTGTCTGCCGGAAAGCTGGTCAGAAGTTTTGAAGCGAAGGACCTGCATACCTTCAACAAGGGACAGGACGTGGATTACGGTGGGGTGCGCTCGATCGCCTTTAATGCGGATCATTCGCAGATGATTTGTGGCGGACTGCACAAAGGAACGAATCCGCTCGGCGCGATCAACGAGCCATTGATTCTGCGCTTTGATTGGGGGTCACAGAAGATCGTCAAGAAGCACCAGGCGAAGGGGCTTCGGGGTGTCGTGTGGCGCACGATGTTTCATCGCGATGACTATGTCCTGGCCTGCTCGGGTGGCAGCAGTGGCGCGCACTTGTTGTTCTGGAAGGAGGACGACGAACAACCCTTTCACAAGTTCAAGATCCGCGACAACGCGCGTGAAATGGATTTGCACCCGGATGGCGTTCAAGTTGCGACCGTGCATCACGATCGCAAGGTCCGGATCAGCAAACTGATTGCCAAGAAGTGATATCGGGCTCATTGCTTGGGCTCCGAATCATGGCGAACTTTTACGACACCGACCGCGCGGTTTCCGAATACCTACTCTTCCACTACGGCGAACAGGCGAAACTGCTTCCTTGGGAATTCGGTCCGCATTCCGCATTGAACTACCCGCTGCAATGCGTGAGTGAGTGCCTGGACCTGGATCGTCTTCCTGAGAATGTACGTGCTTTGGACCTGGGTTGTGCGGTCGGGCGATCCACATTCGAACTGGCCAGGCATTGTCACGAAGTTATCGGGATCGATTACTCACAGAAATTCGTCGATGCGGGTAACGCGCTCGTTCGGGACGGGGAGGCGAACTACTCGTTCACGATCGAAGGGGACTTGCGGGAACCAGGTGTTGCGGTAGTGGACGAAGAGATCGATCGCAAGCGCGTCGCCTTCGAGCAGGGAGACGCCTGTGATCTGCGCGATAACCTGGCGGGCTTCGATGTGGTGTTGATGGCAAACCTGTTATGTCGCCTGCAAGACCCTGCGAAGTGTCTGGCGCGCTTGTCGGGCTTGCTGAACCCGGGAGGGCAGTTGCTCATCATGACGCCGTGCACCTGGCTGGAGGAATACACGCCCCGCGAGAATTGGTTGGGGGGGATTGAACGTGCTGGTGCGGAAGTGCGGACCCTGGATTCACTTAAATCCGCCTTGAATCCGGATTTCACCTTGGACCATCGAACTGATCTGCCCTTCCTCATTCGCGAACACGAACGGAAGTTCCAGTGGACGGTCGCGGAGGCGACAAGATGGATCAGGCGCTGAGCAGAACCTTTCAGTGTTTGTGATGCTTCCGCAGCTTCTGCAACAGCTCTGCCAATTCCGCAGACGCGTCTTCCCGCTTGTTCATCTTGTTCGATACCGAGGCAGCAATTTCTGCGATGTGGGCTACTCCTTCTGTATCGTTCGCCGTACGAGGGCCAGTTGGTCCCGTTCGAGAGTCATCTCTTCCAATTTATCTGAAGTTTGGACCAACTCGGGCTGCGTCTTCTTCAGTACAGCGGTGGTCTGTTTCAGGTTCTGTTCGTGGCTTGATGCCGCTTTTGCCTTGCCAGCCCAATAGACGGACAGTGCGATTGCCAGAACGGCGATGATTGGTGAGATCGGGTGTCCGACGCCAGAATTTGATTCTCGGTTGGTCTTTTCAACGCCCATTTTCTTGTCTTTGGTTTGCGGGGTCATGTGGGGTCTTTGAATTCGGCGAATTCTTCGATTTAAGCTTTTCGCGTAGCAATTCCCCACGACGACCAGCGTCAACAAGGTTGGCCTCAAGCCACTTCTTCTGCAGTGAGAGCATGTCGCGCTCTAGAGTTACCTCATCCAGCTGCCTTCCCAGATCAACGATTTGCTGATCCCGCCCGGCGATTTGCTCCTGGCGGCTCTCAGACGTATTACTGCTGCGCTCCTGAATCGGTCAGGAGAACCGTCAGAGGAGGCCTCTCTCATGTGTTCCTGCCGGGATGGTAGCATTCGCCAACGGTAAACGCGGCCAGGAGTTCTTTGCAGGAAAGCACCCGATTCATACTTATGCAGGTCCACTTGCAGGGTTTACCTTAGACGCGAGTCTTTGACCTAGGGGGGTGTCCAAGGGTAAATACAATGTATTCACAGCCCGTGCACATTGAATTCACGCTGAGATCCGCCGACCGAAATGCAATTTGACTGGGACAATCCGCCGTTCGAAATGGACGAAGAGCTGAGTGCTCAGGAGATTGAGGAATCATTCGAAGACCCATTTGCAGCCAAATTGTTGCCGGATTCCCCCCGTTTTGAGGCTTCCAACCGCTTTTTCAACCTTGGCCGGTCCGCTGGAGGAAAGGGTGTTTTTAGTGTGTACCGCACCAACGGGAAACAGTTTCGGATCATCTCCGCCCGTTTGTTCGAGCCGGAAGAGATGTTTTTCTACAAACACCGAATGAAGAAGCTTTTGAATTAAGATTAACGTTAATGTAAATCGATATGGTTACTTTGACGACATGGGAAGAGATTCCCCAATTTGAAACCGAACAGGCAGAGGCCGATTTCTGGCGCGGTCATCGTCTGGACCTTCGGCTGATCGACACCGCGCTGGCCGACAGCGCTCAATCGACTGAGTCCGTCACCATTACTCTGAGAATGGACCCGCGGATGCTGTCTCGCATCAAGCGCCTCGCGCGCTCCCGCTACATCAACTACCAGAGCATGATCAAGCAGTGGCTTGGTGAAAGATTGGAACAGGAATTGCGAAGCCGCTGAGGATTCGACAGTATGCGTCATCCATGACCACGTTAACGAGCAAGTTCAGGGGAATTCGACGGGGAGCGTTCACGCTCATCGAGCTCCTCGTGGTGATTTCGATCATCGCGCTCGTGGCCAGCATGGTGGTCGGCTTGGCGGGTGGAAGCAGCGCAGCGAAGCAGCGCAGGCTCACCGAATCCAAACTCTCCAAGCTCACCACCGCAATCGACACCTACAAACTGGACAAAGGACACTGGCCTCCGGTTTTCAAGCCCTACAACACCACGAACAACGGGCATTACACCTCGCTGTTCTATGAGCTCGTCGGAGTGACCTACACCAACATCGTAAATCCTCCGGCACCCTCACGGACGCTCTACTATCCCGAGGGAATCCAGCCTGGAATGGTCTTTGAATCGGACGATTTGAATCATGCGTTCGGAGTTCCCGGGGTGGCCAATTTCACGGAAGTCGGCGGGCGGGTGAACTCCTACTTCGATGTCTCCGCCGAGAAAGACTATGCCGTCAGCCCCAACCGGCATCCGGTGACCGGCGTTGTCCGGCCCACGAAACCAGTGGCTCTCTTTCAGGTCGGCGCGCGCCATTGGACCAATGCCCTGGTGACCAACTACTGGAATTATCGCCTCCAGCCCGACGACGGGCACAATCCCAATACCTATGATCTCTGGGCGGAAATTCGCGGCAAGAAACCAGGCGAGGCAGACAAAGTCGTGATCGGAAATTGGAACACCAAGTAATTATGAAAATGCACACCAAACGCTTCACACAATCGGGCATGACCCTGGTCGAGATTCTCGTGGTCATCTCCATCATCGCATTGCTGGCCGGCATGATTGTTCCCGCCGTCGGCAAGGCCAAGGTCAAGGCCAAAATCGCCAAGGCCAAGACTGAGATGGGCGATATCAAGGGAGCTATTTCGGCGTATCGCGCGGATTATAGTATTCTCCCCTCTTCACCAGCTGCGGCGGCTCGCGGAACAGACATGGTTTTTGGCACTTGGGGTGTGGCGGGTTATTCCGGCACAGCCGGCTTTGCAGGAACAACAATCACCAACGGTGGCGCATATGAGGCGAATAACCAGGAGCTGATGCTGATTCTCACCGCGACTTCCACCAACCAATTCCCGGGTGCCTCCAACGGAGTCAATGAAAACAATGCGCGCAACACGAAGAAAACCACTTATCTGAACGCAAAGCAGAATAGCGGGACTGGTCCGGGCTTGGGCTATGACGCAATATATCGCGATCCTTGGGGGCTACCCTACATTGTCACCGTGGACCTGAACTACGACGACTACGTATACCCGGCAATTTATCGCCGAAACCTCGTCAGCCAAAAGAGTGGCGCCGTGGGTTACTTTGGAGCGATCAAGCAGGGAACAGGTGGTGGCGGGGTAAACAACTGGGCGGTTCGCGATGCAGTCGCAGTTTGGTCGATGGGGCCGGACAAGGGATTTGTGCCCAATCAAAACGCCGAAGCCCAGGCGACCGTTGCCAATAAGAAAGTATCCAACAGTGACAATGTACTAAGCTGGGACAGCGAATGATCCAATGAATCTCACCACTCAAAACTTTTCCAATGAGCTCGGACTCCCATCGCGCAGGAGCGTGTGGGCGTTCACGCTCGTGGAAATGTTGGTGGTGCTCGCGGTGATCGGAATCATCGCAGGCCTTGCCTTGCCGACGTTGACCGGACTTGGAAAGGGAAACGTAAATTCAGCCGGGACCAGAAAGCTGTTGGACGACCTGATGTATGCCCGGCAGAAAGCGATAGCCGGGCGCACCAAAGTCTATGTGATGTTCATGCCGGAATTCAGGTATTTCTCCTTCGGCCCGTCACAAGGTAGCCTGAACCCACCAGTCCCATTCTCTACCATCCCTGGGAGCAACGACTTCGTTAACAACCTCGTTCCCAACAAAATCGCATCCAGCCAGATGATTGGTTATACGATCTTCGCCGACCGCAGCGTGGGCGATCAACCGGGGAGGAAGACATCAAGGTTTATCACGGATTGGGAATACCTCCCCGAAGGCGTGCACATTCCACATCAGATTCTGATGAACCCGAACATATTTCTCAACGTGTCACGCTTCACCGCCGGTTCCGGACCCAATGACGTGACCATGCCGATTGAGTTTACCAATAAGACGGCGAACTATTATTTGCCATGCATCGGGTTCGATACGCGCGGCCGGCTGATAGGTCGCCCCATCGGGGGAACGAACACCAATGACGTGGTGATCCCGATTCTGGAAGGAGCCGTACAGATCCCCGAGCATCCCACGCTCAAGGATCGCAATGACGCAATTACAGTTCCGGGTATCGTAACGGCCAAGCCCATCTTGAATGGAGAGATCATCAACAACCTTATGTACACGGTGGCCGGCACGTCGGGGATGACCAATTCAGTTACCTATAACGGGATACTTTACCGCGATGGCGACGCGTTCATGGGAACTTCCACCAGTAATTATGTCGTTATCGCAGGTAGTCCACGTTTGTTTCTCGTGAACGGAGTCAGGCTGGACCGGCTCACCGGGCGTGGGCGGATCATTTCACCGAAGCTGGAATTATAGGTGATGGATTTGGAAATCGAACAACCGCAATCCACCGGCAACGCGTCCAGGCGTTCCGAGCGCGCATTCACGATGATCGAGGTCGCATTGAGCCTCGGTATCGTTGCCTTCGCATTGGTTGCGATCATCGGCATTCTGCCAACTGGGTTGAAGGCCCAACAGCAGAATCGGGAGGAGACCATTATCGCCCAGGATGGCGTATACCTGATGGAAGCGATTCGAGCGGCCGCTCTGTCGAGCAATCTGAATGTGCTGACACAGAATCTTGTTGGCCTGTTCGTCACGAATATTTCCGTGAACACCAATTTCCCCGTATCCTTTGGAACACCCGAAGGGGTCATTTATACGCCAGCCGTAGGTGCGCCGGTTGCCACCAATGTAAACAATCCCTTGCAGGTGATCCTGCAGATGTGCCGGCCGAACTTTGATGCCGAAACCTCCACGACGAATCATGTGTTCGCTGTGTTCAAGGGATTCAGTGGAAACTTGAGCGAGATCGCTCCGGATCCAAACGCCATTCGTTTCCAATATCGTGTAGATGTGGAATTGAGTTCCATCACGAATGTGATTGGCACGACCAACTTTGCAACGCGTTTCATGATGACAAATCTGTATAACCTGAAGCTGCGATATCGCTGGCCTGCTCGTGATAACGGTCAAGTAATCGGTTTGGGTGAGAGGGTGATGCGCACACAAATTGCCGGTCGGCTTCAGCCTTACATGAACAGCAACGGTCTGGTTGCCATTTCGGCCCAGACCGCAGCGCTTACGAATATTACGGGTGGCGCAGCCAATCACGGCTACTTCATAGAGCCGGTACTCATTGGGCGATGATTCTGCATCTGAAAGAATTTGCTGAAAACAGCCAGCGACCCAGTTGTCGTGGACGCGAGTCTGATTCCAGGAAGCAACACGTGCGGGAGCGGAAACCTTATGGCAGGCAAAATCCAGATCGTATCCGTGTGGATCACTCCCGCTCAGGTGTCACCGTATTGGAACTGCTCGTCGCCATGACCATGGTGTCCTTCATCATCCTGGTCCTTTACCAGATGTTTGATCGCACGCAGGCGCAAATGAGGAATGCGATCAAGCAGGTGGATCAATTGGAATCCGGCCGCGCCATGATGGACATCATCTATCGCGACATGACCCGGATGATCGCCCCACCCGAACCCGGTCTGGTTTCGTTTGAAATTGACGGGGACTATTCAGCGGGAGGCCTGGAAATGGCCTATAACACCCCGAGTAATATTTTCTATACCAACAAGATGGAGGCCTTGTTTTTCAACGCCTACGATCCCGATGCCACGCCAACGAATTGGTCGGGATTGGGATATCGCGTGGCGCATTTCGCCGACGCGAGCCTGCCACCGACCAATGGATTCGGATCGCTCTACCGCTATGAGACGAACGCCAGTCGTTTTACGCGAGATTTTCGAGATCAGTTCTTCCAAGCCGCGGTTTCCAATCACGTCCACAAGATTGCCGAAAACATCGTGCATTTCCGGGTAAACTTTTATGCCGACGGAATTATCACCAACATCTCCGCCAATCTGCAGGTCGATCGCGGTCTGGTGGGAAAAGCCTTGCCTGAGCTTTTGGAAGTGGAAATCGGATACATCGACGAAGAAACTGCGACGATCGCCCGTTCGTTGGGCTCGCCGGCAGCCGCGCGCAACTTTGTTGCGATTCGCCCCGAGAAGGTGACGCTGTTTAGATTTCAGGTGCCGATCAAGACGCCGCGATAATGAAGACGCTGAATGACAATTCGGGTAGTCCGGACCAATGGCCCCGGGTATGGCATGCGTCAACCAGGAAACCGGACGGTGTGGCATTGGTCGCAACGCTGATCATGCTCTCACTGGTTACATTCATGACCGTTGCCTTCCTCGGTGTCGCTCGGCGTGAGCGTCGAGCTGTTTCAGCAACATTGAGCCAGGGTGACGCACGAGATGCGATGCATGCCGCCTTGGAACACGCGCAGACCGATCTGATCGAGCGGTTGATCACCGCAGACGATCCCTGGTCATACAGCCTCATCGTTTCCACCAACTTCATCAACCGAACCAGTTTGGTGACCACGCTTGGGAATCAGCCGACCGACGCAAATTACCCCTATGCTGCGACCAATACCTTGCAGCACCAACTGAGAAACCTGGCCAACTTGCAGCACCTTCCGTGGGTTCCGGTTTGGCATGAAGACTTCACCAATGCCTCTGGTGATCTCGCCTACGGCAACGGAGGGATAGAACAAGCCTATGGCCGGTTTTACTACGACTTTAACCAAAATGGTTTCTTCGAGCCGACCTTCAGTGTGGGTTATGCGATGCCGACCGGGGGGCACACGTTCTATGCCGAGGCCCTTCCGGGTTTCTCATATAATCCGACCAACAGTTCCGTTACCGGGCACTTCGTCGGTGATCCGCAATGGATCGGAATTCTTCAGGATCCGACCCGGCCGCACAGCAGGGAGAATCGATTCGTCGGACGCTACTGCTACTTGATCGCCCCAATTGGAAAATCGCTGGATCTGAATTACATCCACAATCAGGCCAAAGAGAACACCAACAGCTATACACTCGGTGGCTCTCCTTCGCGTGATGCATATTTGCGTGGGATGGGGGTCGGCAGTTGGGATCTGAATCTTGGTGCGTTCATCAGCCAGTTGAACACCAACAATTTTGCGAACACGAACTGGATCTACGGCCCGTATGAAAACCTCCCGATACCCGCCCGGCCAG
The DNA here is from genome assembly GCA_002715965.1 of Verrucomicrobiales bacterium. Classification (GTDB taxonomy): domain Bacteria; phylum Verrucomicrobiota; class Verrucomicrobiia; order Limisphaerales; family JAYPXF01. The sequence continues at coordinate 59,554 of PBAL01000079.1, forward strand.
CTCCCGCACCGGACGTTGCGTTGGCTCACGCGGCCAGCGTATTGCGGTATCGCTACAACAACAATTTCAGCGGTGTCGCATCTGTTGCCAATATGTATGGCGGTGTTGGCGTGTCCCGTTTGTTCGGCATCGGATTCGATCTCTACTCTGAACTCATGCCGGTCAATCTGAGTGGTGTCTATGATCTGAACTATCAGAATATCCTCAACAGACCTTGGGCTGGTGGTACGAACACAGCGGACATCGTCCATTTTCAACATCCGAACGAACTGCTGCAGCGAGGCGGGATTTACAACGAGTTTGCCGAGTATCTGAACGCTGTGGGCGGAGACACGAACGACCTACTTCAGGGGGGATACCCTCTGCAAAGCGGATTTGGGGTGAGGAACGCGGAAGCGTTTCATAGCCGTTACACATTCTATCGCCTGATGTCTCAATTGGGAACGGACAGCGAGCCGGAGAATGGCCGTATGAACCTCAACTTTGATAACATCAGCACGAATGGTAATTTCGTGTCGCCGGATAATTCCGAGATCCAGGACGGACCGTTCAAATCGTGGTCGGCACTCAGGTTCTTCACAAATGTGGCTCAATCGCTCCTTGACGCCAGTGTGGAAACCAATGTTTACCCGCGAGTGGTTGGCGCCCAGACCGTATATGTGACCAATTATAGTCTGGGTAATGCCGATCCCAACAACTTCCTGGCAACCAATGGGAACCGCTTCTCAGGTGTGGGGTTGATCAGCCGGAATCCGGACGGCGCCGGCGGATGGCTGCCTGGTGCATTCCAGTTGGGCATTCCTCAATTCGATGGAACGACCAACACGATTACCTACACGAACAACAAACTCATGATCAGCAATATCATGGTCTATCCGTTCAATATGTTTACCCCGGAGGTTCACCGTCTTTTCCAGGTCGCGGCCAATTTATATGAGACGGCCGGGAATGCGAGAGAATGGGATCCGGGCATTTCCTATCCTCCCGGAAGCCGCGTGCGCAGACTTAGCAGATACTACAATGCACCCGGTGGTGCCTCGGCGGGTGCTGACCCGGCAAGTGGAGGAGTCTGGGTGTTTGATGAACCGGGTGCGCCGACTGTGTTCCGTCCGACATTTCGCTTCGATTCCGCCAACGACATCGTTTACCTGAGTGGCTTCATCGCGGAGTCCAACACGGCTTGGCTGTCGCTGCCTTACCTGGATATAGCAACCACGAACGACCGATTTCGATTCCTGCGGCTTCCAGCGGATCCGCTTTTCGTGAACGGAACCAATATGCATATCAAAGGAATTCCGGCAATAATAGGTGCACGGGGACCTGCAAGAGATGCATCGGGTGCAATTGTGGCGTCCGGATTGCCGGCATTGAACGAGGTGACGTATCGCCCATTTATTGGCGTGACTCGCAAGATGGAACTGGTCAAGACGAATGCCGCGGACATTCCTCGAATGACCAACTCTATGTATATCCTCTCGGTGTCGGTGGATATGGGAGCTGAGGTCTGGTTGCCGTATCAATATACCTATCCAAGGAACTTGGAGTTACGGATCACGAACGAGTTGAGCCTGGTCATCACCAATCAATACGGACCTGTCCTGTTTTCACGCGTCACAAACGGGGTGGTGGATGTGGTGCCTGCCAATACCTGGGTGCCGCTTCAGGCTGCGGGAAGTAATTCCATACCGGGTAACTTCCGCACTCCGTTCAGGGCAAACGTCGATCTATTGCGCAACATGGCGTACTCGACAAATTTCCCGCCATTGCCGGGCATGACCAATGGAGGATTTCGCCCGGCGAACTCCGCGCTGGCGAATACGGCTGGGTTTACCGGCACGAATTCTTTCCAGGCTGCTGAGTTGGGAATGGTTGTCTCGAATTGGTTTTCCTATTCGGCAGTGGACACCGACCTGAACCTGGTGGTGGATCATGTTAATCTCACGAATCTCTCAGGGCGGGTGAATTTCATCGAAATGTTGAACGGCCGGACCAACCGTTACGCAAGGGATCCGTTGCAGGGCGTGTTTTGGCGTACGAATCGAACAGCGTTTGGAACTGGGTCGACGAATATCACGATATCCAATACGCCCGCTGGCGAGACGTATCAGATCATGGTAGGGATGGGCCGTTCACCGATTCAAGGAATGCCCATTTCAAGTATCTGGCGCGAATTCAGCCTGGATTCATTCAATTCGCGAAACGCGTTGCGTACCGCAGACTTTGAAAACTTCGCCACCCAGATCAACGGGCCGAGCCGGCGATTGCGAATGCAGGTGCCGTTCAGTCCAACCCGGAAGGCGATGCAGAATCTGACCTTTGAGGCAAATGACCCCCTGGTGCATTACTCCACCAAGGATCTGGGTGGTTATATTCCGGAAACGGATTTCAGGTTCTATCCCAGCGGAATCAACCCGGGGACAGAACAGATATATATTCGCAATCACAATTACGCCTGGGGGGATCGGATTCGGTTTCGGACACTGCAAGGCGGGACCTTGCCACAAGGTCTCACGAACGGGGTTGATTACTACGTCGTAGATGTCGATAACACCGATCCGTTCTGGCTTACTTTCTCGCTCACCTATGGTGGACTGCCCGTTGACATTCAGACCTTCGGCAGTGGTGTCTTCGTGGCAATGAGCCAGGTGACCCTGGGCAATGAGATCATAGCGCTTTCATCCACGAATCAACCGAGAGATATTTTATTGGGGACGCTCGGTAACACCAATGATTCCTATCGGCCTTGGGGTGGTCATCCAAGGCGCGCTTCGGGAACAACCATATCCGAAGCCAGGGACTATAAATATAATTTGTCGATCAAAGATCCTGCGATCTACGGCACGGAATACTGGAATTTTCCGGAACGTCGATTTCCTTCAATCGGTTGGATGGGCCGAGTGCATCGGGGCACACCTTGGCAGACGATCTACATGAAATCGGCCATTGCGAACACAAACGTCTGGGACGAATGGGCCGGTTCTTTCATGACACACCCGACGAATGACTGGCAGTTGTTCGACGCTTTTGCGGCCCACCTGAATGACAACGCTTCCCGCGGGCTGCTCTCTGTCAATCAGACCAACGCTGCTGCTTGGGCTGCTGTTCTCGGGGGCGTGGTTGCGATAGGGAATTCGCCCCCCTACTATACGAACTTTTTTCCGAACAAGGTATCATACACAATCACACCCAATACACATGCGTTTCGATTGATCCATGAGGGTATCGTTGAAACGCATCGTCAACAGGGTGGATTCCGCCGAATGGGGCATGTTCTCTCTGTGCCGGAACTATCCGTAGGTTCCCCGTTTCTCACTGCAGGTGGGTTGCTATGGCAAGTGGGAGGAAACTTTCCGCGTGGGGTCTTCGCTTACCACCGCGGACAGCGATATCGGAGTATCGCAAATCATATCGCGACGAAGGAACTTGAGCCGCCCAATGCAACCCGCTGGGCTCCGACTTGGGCCGCGACTGAAGAATTGCTCTATGGGTATACCGACGAGATGGTGGAACAGGTGCCGCAGCAGATCATGGGACTGCTGAAGAAGGAGGAGTATCCAAGGGTGGCCATTTACGCCTTTGGGCAGAAACTCGCCCCTGCCGAGCAGTCCGTTTATCTTTTTCCCGGTGATTTCATGGGCATGGTGACGAATTACCAGGTGGTGGGCGAGATGGCGTCGAAGACCATCATTCGAATTGAAGGGCTGCCCGAACCCGGCCAGATCCCGTTCCCGAACAACAACAGTTACGTGCCCACCGTGTTTCCGCGGGTGGTGGTGGAAGATCATCGCCTGCTGACTACCGACCAGTAAGAACGGCGGACGATCTGCTGTAATGCTCGGGAATTGACCGTATTGCTTGAATTTCCGGCAAATCGCTACTGTAGCGTAAGAATGAAAGAAATGGCCTCAGAATGAAGAATCGTACGTTGTGGATATTGGGTGGGATCCTGCTTGCCGCAGTCGTGCTGTGGCAGGCCCGGACTCGGAATGACGTGCGAGTGGAGCAGGCGAAATCTTCCACGGTGACAAAATCGGACGGCGGATTCTTTGCCGAACCAGCTACTGGTAAACGGCAGGCCGGTGCCACCAACTCGAACCTTCTCTCCATTCAGCGTGACCCCGGCTTTCCCTATCGCCTGAAGAATTCCAGCAAATCTCCTTCCGAAATGTTCCGGAGCGAGACCGGGATAATTCTGCGAAATGCACACATCGAAACCACCGAGCCGCTGGAGCGGTTGGCGATCCCTGCGCATCTTAAGGCACAGGGGGATCCGGGTGCATATATCGTTCAGGCCAACGGATTTGTGACTGATGAATTCCGGAAGATACTGGAAGAAGCGGGCGCAAAGATCGTCAGCTACATTCCGCACAACTCGTTCCTGGTAAGCGCGAGCGAGGAGGTAATCAATGGTCTGCGAGTCAACTCGGGAGTGAGGAGAGCCGTTCCGTTTGAACCATATTACAAATTGGATTCCAACTTGCTTCCCCTGGCAGTAAATCAGGAAAAGATGCCACCACGCCGGTTTATCCGAGTTGCGCTCTTTCCCGGACAGGAAGAACAAGGACTCCAGAAAGTCTTAAGTACAGGTTCCCGACTCTTGCGGAAGACAGAATTCCCATATGGAGAAGTTCTCACCGTTTATCCGGGTAGGGAGAATTTGGTCGCATTAGCGCAGATCCCTGAAGTGCAGTTGTTGGAAGTACATAATGCGAAAATCTTGTTGAACGACCTTACCCGCGTGCGCATGGGAGTGGCTGAGAATGAATCATCTGAGAATCTGGATTTGAAAGGGACGCCAAACGTAGGCACAGACATTCGTGTCGCGGTGATGGACACGGGTATTCAAACGGACCATCCACACCTGAACAACAGGGTTGAACTGATCAGTCACGGGACAAACTTGGCGACTACTGTGCACTCCTCTCCATTGTCAGACGCCTCAGGTCACGGGACACATGTTGCGGGCATTATAGCCGCCGACGTGCCAGTGAACGCGGGATTAAATCCCGTGCACGGTTCGTCTGCAGGAAACATATATGATGGAAAAGCGCCCGAAGCGTTCGTTGTGCCTCTCCCGATTGGGGCTGCGGAGGCGGACCCAGTCATCACGGGTGGAATGATTACGTCGGTCGATGTGACGTATGGATCAGGGGGGTACGCTGTTCCACCTATTGTATATATTTTCGATTCTACTCCCTATACCACCAATGCCATGGGCGTGCAATTGACTCCGGGAGCGGGGGCATCATACGGTGCGGAGATTTCCCAAGGAGTGGTCACTGCGATTACAAACAGATCTTCTGGCAGCAACTACAATCCGACCAACACTTTCATTGTGATCGATCCGCCGCTGTCAGATTTTCAATTACTGACCAACATAGCGGGCTGGCCGAACACCATCCACATCGTCAACAATAGTTGGGGAACCGGTTTTGGAGGCTACGATACGGTTGCAGCCACCTATGATGCTTCGGTACGGGACGCGATGCCGCATTGGTACGGTGAGCAGGCATTGAATCATGTTTTTGCGGCTGGTAACAATGGCTTTGGCACGAGGAGGGGCGAGGGAGGAATTCCCGATTCCCTTGATTCACCGGCAACTGCCAAGAATGTGATTACCGTCGGTGCGGTGGAATCTGAGAGAAATATCCCCAGTGCTCCCGCCGCCGGACACCCATTTGTGAACGAGGAAACCGACCGGGCCGGCGACGTGGCAAACTTTTCCAGCCGTGGCAATGTGGGGATCGGATTGGAGGGTGAGTTTGGTAGGTTTAAACCGGATCTGGTGGCTCCTGGCACGTGGATACTCTCTTCTGCGTCAACGAACTCGACGCGTACAAGCATCGATGCAGCGGCATATCCTAATACCAACAATCCCGGGTTTAGATACGAATCAGGCACGAGCATGGCAGCTCCTGCGATTAGTGGAATGCTGGCTCTGATGGAAAAGTATTTTCGCGAAAATTTCGCACGGACAAATAGCCCTGCTCTCAACAAGGCTCTACTCATCAATAGTGCGCGTTCCGTGAAAACAGAGTACGACATTAGTCCCAGAGCAAACATCAACCACCAAGGTTGGGGCTTGCCTTCCCTTTCAAACGCCATTCCGGACGTTTCGAGAATCGGACAGCTAGCAACGCTGGCCACTACGAATGGACAATTGGTGTTCCTAGACCAGAGGGCCGGCGTGAGGCGGAATCTCAAGACTGGTGAGACCCATGACTATGACGTGGAAATAACAGGTGACGCATTGCTGGCGCCTCTTCGGGTGACATTGGTTTGGACAGATCCTCCCGCCAATCCGCTCTCTGGGATCAAGTTGGTCAATGATTTGGACCTTAGTGTCTCAAATGCTGCATTTGTAAACAGCGAGGTCTACCTCGGCAATTACATTGCACAGGGTGAGGACTTCAACACAGCATTCTTCGCCTCAACAAATTCCGATTTCACTGAAAATCACGACATTGTAAACAACGTCGAGCAGGTGATCATTCCTTCCGTAACCAACTCAGGTACCGCACGATATCATATTCGCGTGAGTGGAGCGCGGGTCAATGTGAATGCCGATATTCTCGATACCAATGAGGTTGTTCAGGATTATGCGTTGGTGGTCTCAGTGGATCCACGTCCTGGAGACAATACGGGCACACGACGGCTGACGATGACGTATAACATCCTGACAAATGCGCTTACCACAAATCGGCCGGTGGAAGCCATTTTAAACGGTATTCCTGAACGGGAGCAAATCGTCGGGGCCAACTTTCAGCTGCTGACAAATAATTTCCACGGCTCCACGAACCAATGGAACTTCTACAATTTTACAAACGTGTCGGTTGGGCCGATCACCAACCTTATGACAAATATCACGGGAACCACAACGAATGTGACGACCAATGTGGTGCGCCCGCTGACCAATGTTGGACCGTATGTTGCCTTTGCCACCTACTTTCCGCCGAATGCTGGACGGCCGAGGAATCGCGATGCTGACATTGATCTCTATATGGCCCGATCAGGGAACGCGCCTCCCAATGGCATTGACTCTCTGACAAACTTGGACGTTGCCACCATTGAGCATCCAAGCGTGCTCAGGTCGACAAACCGGGGAGGGGTGGAATTGCTGTCGATGACAAATGCCAGCATTGGCGAACGCTTTGTGATCGGCGTGAAATCCGAGGATCAGCAAGCCGGCCGATATTCCTTTGTGGCATTGGCTTCGGATGTTCCCTTTACCCAGACGAATCCGAACGGTGCCGTTGTGATCAACTTCCTGCCGGTTCCGCAGGAGATACCGGATGGCACACCGGACGCACCAGGCGGGGTGACATTGTTGGGAATCAACACGCAACCGACTAATGTAATCAACCCGGTGGTTTCCAATACCATTTCGCACGAGAACTTTGGTGATCTCGTTGTATCACTGGGCAAGGATGGGACAAATATTCTGTTATGGAGTCACAACACCGATGTCCCTCCGGGTGCGTTCAATACACGGACAAGGATATTCAACACAACCAATCCAACGAATAGGCCGGACGGAATCTACGATCTTAATTCGTTCCTTGAAATGGACGCGTTGGGTGTCTGGGAATTGACTATTGTTGATGACGCCTTCAATCACACCGGGAGAATTGACGGTGCTTCACTGACTATCGGAGATCGTAATGGCACGCGAAACCGAGTGGGAGACCAGACATCGTTTATCATCAACCTTGGGGCAGGCGAGACCTTTGTGGATGTGGTGTTCGTGGATCCCACGGTGACGAACATGGGGGTATTTGTGCAAAACTCCCCGAACAGCAATCCAGGTGTAGACTCGTTTGTCGCATTCAATGCAGTTCCGCCAGACCCGTTTGCTACGAACGTATTCCAGACGAATATCAATGGCACGAATTTCTCAACAACCAACGTAACCACTAACTTTAATGTCTCCGCTCTGTACGCGCCAGCGACTGCCACGATGACGAATTTCATCAATGCCGGAACTCAACCACCGCTCCAACCGGGGAACTGGTTCATTCGAGTGGTAAATAATACCGCCGGTCCACTGACATTGAACGTACTGGTCGATTTCTATCGCGACATCACTCTGGGCGGCTTCGAGACGTTTGCGAATGTCTTGTCGAATAATCTGGTCGATATATCGACCACGAACCTGACGGTGACTGTGCCGGACTTCAGATTGGTGGCATCTGTCGAGGTCGGGGTGGAAATCGAGCATCCACGTGCGTCCGACCTCGTACTGAGGCTGATATCGCCCAGCGGAAACAAGGTGTTGTTATCGGAGAACCGCGGGTGGACGAACGAAAACCTGTTTGCGAATTTTTCCGAAGACCCGGTCTTGTCCACCTCATTCGTGACGAATCGTACGAATGGTGGTATGCTGCACTTCACCAACCTGATTCCGATCAAGGCGGTCACCAATATCTTTACCAACGTCATCAGTCCACCTCGACTATTGAATAGCAACATTTTCAATGTGGGCGAGAATACGAGCCCGGAAGGGATTGATTCGATTGGCAGGTCGATCTTTATCGTGGGAACGCGAGACGTGGCAGCGTTATCGACATCCTTCGATCAGGGATCATTGCTGAGTTATCCGACTCCAATGACGAATAACTTCATGCCGACGAACTGGCAGGCTTGGTGGCCGGGCGACAACCCGCTTGGGAACGTCAATCGCGGCAATGTTCGGCTGAAAGACGTTGCAGTGACGCGGCAGCAACTCTACGCAGTTGCTGACTTGAATCGGGACTACTTTCTGGTAATCCGGCCGAACAACGGAAGTTTCGAGGAACACATCACCGATTTTGATGCGGGGACCACATCCGGAAATTTTGCAATTCAGTTCACGACTTTCACCGTTCTGGATCATCTGCATGTCTACCATGACGGTAATCCAATAATCTCGGCGCCGTTCCCAGGTATTGGCACGGGGGGATTCGTGACGAGCAACGCGGCCTTTGCGGGTACGAGTTCCTTTATTCGGATTGTCTTCAATCAGGGTGGCAACACAAACATAGGGACAGCGTGGATCAATAATGGAGTGACGATAACAGGTGGTGCTGCATTGCCCGTAGCGAATCAGTCGATTGTATTGGGTTATGACGTGACCGGATCGAATTTCGTCGGAGAGGCAGCGAGCGGCGCCCGAATGCTTTCGCGTGGTGTTACCAACAACCCGTATGGGCTCTACGGCAATGATCGTCTTTTCGCGATTACCACCTCCTTGGAACCTCAGCACACAAATTTCTTCCAGCGGATTGAGAAAACCAATTGGTTATATGTTGTAGGGTCATCGATTTTTTCAGCCTCTACACGGGAGAAGTTCTTCATGTCAAAAGTTCATCCGGATGGCAGGCCGATCTGGACGTCCACTGAGCAGGTACAGGCAGATGCCGAGGTCACTCTGTCGGGCAGTACCATCGGCAGTGCCAATATCTTGTTTGGTGGTACGAATTATTCCGTGGCTACTCCGCCCACAGTCACGATCGTGGATCTTTTTGACCAAGGGTCTGGCGCAACTGCAACTGCAACGGTTGGGGCGAACGGTGATGTGACCGGCATCACGATTAACACGGCAGGAACTGGTTACGTAAGGCCGAAGATTGAGATCGCGAAACCGGGGTTAAGCAACTCACTTGCGTCCGCAGGACACGATGTGATGGTGATGGGTGGTTCGAATGTCTTCGCAGTCGGCTTCACGAACAGTGGCAGCAGCGACCGTCCGGCAATCTGGAATTACACCACAAATGGTTACCTCAATTGGGTATTGGGCAACACGAACGTAAACGGGCAGTTTCACGCAGGTGATACCAGTCGTACAAACGTTTATGCGGTGGGCTACACCACAGATGGCACGACCACGGCATCTTATGTCGCCCGTTTTGACCTCAACGGGAACATGGTTACAAATCAGTCGTTTACGAACCTAAGCGAGGTGGCCGGTTCGCCGGAAGATTTATTGACCGAGGTGCTCGCCATTCAGAATCCAAACCGTGTTTATGCCCTGGGAACGCGTACCAATATTGACAATTCCACGGACGCTATACTACTCGAGCTGGATTCTCTTTCATTGAATTTAATTTCCTCAGTGGTCATTAACGGCGGAGGAACGGAGAACGACATCGGCAAGGGACTGACCACAGATGGCAAGGATCTCTACGTGACCTATCAGAGCAGGAATGCCGGATTGAATACCACCGAAGTCGCTCGGTTCCGGATCAGGAACTATTATCAAGCCGAAGAGGACTTGAATCTGTTCCTGGGTGAGCCGACTTGGTTCTTTTACGGCAATACCCTAAATCAGGATTGGACATTGGAGGTGAAAGACAATCGATTTGGCCAGGGCAGCGTGACAAACGTCACGCCGAAGATCTTGCACTGGAATCTCAATATGACCTACGCAGCGAGTATCATACCTCCTGCTCTGGTGAATAGTGCGTTCGGGTTCACCGGAACATTGCTGTCGCGGACACCGAAGAGCTTCTTTGTGGATGTTCCGCAAGGAGCGCAGAGCATGACCTTGAACTTCAATTCGTCGCAACCGATCTCCGCGGCGATCGCCTTGGGTTCATTGCCGGCTTTCGGTGAGACCGGAACGACGACGCTGTTCATACAAGATCACGGCCAGAGCATAACGCTTTCTTCTGCCACCGGTTTCAATCTGCTTCCCGGTCGCTACTACATCACCGTTCAGACCGGGATCGAGGTCGCGACTCCCACCCAGATCGAATTGAGTGTTGCGTTCGATGGAAATGATCCGGCACCGGTGATCCCGCTCTTAGCGGACGGAGTAGCGCGGCCGGGCCAGATCCCCGCAAGCGGCAGCCTGAAGGTGTATCGTTTTGAAGTACCACAGGGTGCCTCCGGTGCGCAGTTCGAACTGTCTCCAGTGATTGGCGACGTGAATCTCTATCTCCGGAAGGATGATGGCTCTGGATCCGTACCAACCACTACTCAATTTGATTATCGCAGCCTGCGGTCAGGTGCTGATCCGGAGACAATCTTTGTGGTGCCCGATGCAGCTTCGGTTAGGGGCCTGACACCTGGAACGTGGTATGTCGGCGTGCAGAACACGGATACGAGTGAGCAGCCTTATACCTTAAAAGCATCTTCCATCAACGGAACCCCATACAACGTGATTCCGTTGCCCAATGCGGCGATTGCTCATCCGGAGGAAGTGGTCGGTAATGCGCCGAAGAACATGTTCAAGACCTCTGTTCCCGCGGGAACGCGTTCGGTGCTTTTCCAAGTGTTCAACCTCACCGGAGACGGTGATTTGCTCGTGCGCAAAGGTGCGTTTCCGGTTGGGAGCAATGCAGACGCAATCAGCGCGAATGCAGGCACGGCTGCTGAAAGCGTGGCGGTTCGGACGAATGTTGTGCAGACCTCACTCGAAGGCGATTGGTACTTCGGCGTCATCAATCGCGATGAGACCAACATCAGCTTCTCGATTTCTCCACGCCTGGCGAACCCGAGTGGATTGTTGGTAAGTGCGGAACCGATTCAGCTTCAGAGTCTGCCAGTCCCGGCAACGGTGCAGTCGCAGGGTGATTTCAGCTTCGATTTGTCGGGCGTGCCTGGTGAGAGATACCAGGTCTTGTGGTCGGATAGTCTGGCCGGAGGTTGGGCTGTATTGACGAACATCATTGCCCCTGCAAACGGTGCGATTCAGTTTATCCATCAGAACATCGCGACCAATCGGAACGCGTTCTACCGTATCCAACAGGTGCCATAGTCTGCTCGTCCTTTTTTTACCGCAGAGAAGGGACGATCGCAGAGGTGGTTGAGAAGATCTCTGCGATCATCCCCACTCTGCGGTGGAGACGCATGAACCAGCAGCTACGGACGAGCGGCCTTGAATTCGTCCGCGCCCATCGGTTGATGCGGTGCATCTGTTTCCTCAACTGACGCAACGCGCGAAGCCTCGCTTTCGTTCGATGTCGAGCCGCCCGATTCGATCGAGTCAGTGGATGGACTTGGCTTGGGTGCGGCAAAATCCGGCGGTTCCATCATCGGCGTCATCTGGGATCGCCATATCCAGACGTTCCAGCAATTCCTGGGCGAGTACCTCGTATGCGGCTGCGCCTGCGCTGTAGGGATCGTAGTAGATGATGGGCTTGCCGAAGCTGGGAGCCTCAGCGAGACGGGTTGTCCTGGGGATGTTCGTTTCGAAGACTTTTTCGTCGAAGAATTCACGGACCTCGGCAACAATCTGGCGTGAGAGCCGTGTTCGGCCATCGAACATCGTCATGATGACGCCGAGCAGATTGAGGTTGGAATTTACCCCGGAATCACGGATCTGATTGAGCACCTTGGTCAACATTGTGATCCCTTCGAGGGCGTAATACTCGCACTGCAAGGGAACGACCAGATGATCGGCCGCGGCAAAGACGTTTAACGTCAGCACTCCCAAGGACGGTCCGCAATCCACGATGATGACATCGTAGGCACCCGAATCTTTTACCGGCTGCAGGGCATCGCGAAAGCGTTGGAGGTGGTTGTCCAGTTTGGCGATCTCCATTTCTGCGCCGCAGAGATCGACTTCGGACGGAACGACATCGAGGTTCTCGTAGTCGGAATGTTGAATCTTCGAAGTGACAGTCCCCTGCCCCAGTAGCGCGCTGTATACGCTTGCCCCGGTTGCCTTTTCGAAGCCCAGTCCGCTGGTCGCATTGGCCTGCGGATCGAGGTCCACCATCAATACGCGCGTGCCCAACGACGCCACACAGGCGGCCAGGTTGACGGCAGTAGTGGTCTTGCCGACGCCACCTTTCTGGTTGGCGATCGCGATGACAGTTGCAGGCACAAAAGGATTTAAAGCGAGCGTTCAAGTGAGCGCAAGGCTGCAAGTGCGGGCACACTTTCCCTTTGTTTCGAATCGTGATTTGATCCGCACTGATGAAGCTGATTTCATTGATCGCGGTTGGTTGTGTGCTGCGTTTTGCGGCAACTGTGCACGGGCAGACCGAGGTCATGCCCACGCATCGTGACCTGGAGTTCGCAAAGGCTGGCGAGCACCGTCTCCTGTTGGACCTGTATCTTCCGAAGGAGAAGGGGGCACAGTTGTTGGTGTGGATTCATGGCGGTGCCTGGCGCCGGGGGAGCAAGAACTCAATGCCCTTGGGCGCATTGCTGAAGGAGGGGTTCGCAATTGCCAGCGTGGATTATCGACTTACACCGGTGGCGAAGTTCCCGGCAAACGTGCATGACATCAAGGCGGCCATCCGCTGGCTCCGGGCGCATGCTGGGAAGTTTGGTTATGATGCGCAGAAGGTGGCGATCGCGGGCGCGTCTGCTGGTGGCCACCTTGTTGCTTTGGTGGGCGTGAGCAATGGGCATCCGAAACTTGAGGGGACGATTGGCGCACATGGCGATCAATCATCTGACGTTGATGTCATCGTCTCGTTTTACGGAGCGAGCAATCTCACCACGATCCTGAACCAGTCCACTCCACACGGACTGAGCGTCCGCGTGCCGGCCCTGGAACTTCTGTTGGGCGGTCATCCTGACAAGCATCCGGAGATCGCGAAGCTCGCCAGTCCTGTTTTCCACGTGGACGCCAAGGATCCACCGCTCCTGTTGATCCATGGGGACCAGGATCCGCAGATGCCGATCAATCAATCTCTCGAACTCCTTGGCCGCTATCTCGGCAAGAAACGGAAGGTGGGCTTTGAAGTGATATTCGGAGGGCGCCACGGAGGGAGGGAATTCTACGATGAGAAGCGGATTGCCTTGGTGAAGAAGTTTCTCGATAAGCATCTGAACTGATCATGAGAACCCTTTCTTTTTTCCTTACGGTTTGGATCTGCCTTTCGGTCCAGGCATCCGAACGTCCGAACATTCTTTTCATACTCGCGGATGACGTGGGCCGGGAGGTCCTTGGGTGCTACGGCGGTTCAAGTTACAAGACGCCCAACCTCGACAAGCTGGCCGCGGACGGCATGCGATTCACGCATTGCTACAGCATGCCAGTCTGTTATCCCACGCGAATCTGTCTGCTGAGTGGAAAGTATCCAGTCAGGATTGCCGGGGCCAAATGGGGGAGTTATCCGAGGGCAGAAGAATCGAACACCTTCGCAGTGATGTTGCGCAATGCGGGATACGCTACTGCGATTGCAGGCAAGTGGCAGTTGGCCCTGATGAAGAACGATGTGATGCAACCGCTTCGCATGGGATTCGATGAATGGAGTCTGTTTGGTTGGCATGAAGGGCCGCGTTTTCACGATCCGATGATTTATCAGAACGGAAAGGTCCGTAACGACACGAAAGGGAAGTATGGGCCGGATCTTTATGTGGAATTCCTGATCGATTTCATGAAGAAGAATCGCGAGAAGCCGTTCATGGCGTATTACTCGATGGCTCTTGCCCATGACGTGACAGATGACATCGGAAAGCCGGTGCCCTACGGACCGAACGGCCATTGGCTGACCTACGAGGAAATGGCCAATGATATGGATGTTCAGATCGGAAAGCTGATCAAGGCCTTGGATGAACTCAAACTCCGGGAGAACACGCTCATCCTCTACACAACTGACAACGGAACGGCGGGTGCGTCGTATCTCATGGTTGGGCCTGATGGAAAATTCATCCGCCCGCCCGTTTATTCCCGATTCAACGGGCGCACAGTTCGCGGTGGCAAGGGCAGCTTGAACGACCTCGGCACGCGTGTTCCCATGATTGCCAATTGGAAGGGTAACATCAAATCCGGGCAGGTGGTTGATGACCTGATCGACTTCAGCGACGTCCTGCCGACATTCTGCGATTTGGGCGACGCGGGTTATCCGTCTGGCAAGCTGGATGGGATCAGCTTCGCGAATCGCCTGCGCGGCAAGGGGGCTTCTCCCAGGAACTGGGCCTATTCGGAACGTGGTCGTGGGGGCGGACAGTGGGTGCGCACGCGGGATTACAAGCTGTATCGGAACGGCAACTTGTACGACATGACGAACGATCCGGACGAACGATTCCCGGTAAAGAGACCGGTTGGTGAAGCCAGGACCATACGTGGCGTGCTCTCCGGCGTTTTGAAATCGCTTCCACGTGCGAGATAGCTGTTGCGCGAGAATGGCGGAGGAAGAAATCCTGCGTGTTGAGGCGAGCCTGTCGCTTGAGCTGCCCGCGTTCTATCGTGAATTCCTGCTGACAGAGAGCGGGCGCATTCAAGAACTTGAAGACGCATTGAACTACGTGGTCACGCCGTGGACACAGTCCAATGCGTTTATCAACGGGAACAGCGCGGGCAATCGGCTCGGGGATAACAAACTCAACGTCGCAAGCAATGGAGCGGGGGACTTCTGGTTCATTGACCTGGCCAAGGGCACGAATGAGATCTGGGTCTTTGAACATGAAACCGATTCCATTGAGCGCGCATTTGAGTCTCCGGAGGCCTGGATTACTTCTCGACGATCCAGACGTTCCGGAACTGAAGCGGATTGCCATGTCCTTGAAGCTTGATCGGTCCGGGCGTGCCTTCGGGCTCCTTCCGTGAACCACCAGTGACGCCATTGATTTCCAAGTCGTCGTGAATCATCACTCCGTTGTGGCGCAAGGTCATGCGGGCGTTCTTCACCTTCTTGCCATCCTTGCTGATTGAGTTCGTGAACTCGACGTCGTAGGTCTGCCAGGTGAGTGGAGGGAAACACATGTTCACCATTGGATTGGCCTTGGTGTAGACGCCACCACATTCGTTGTTCAGACCTTCCAATCCAAACGAGTCGAGGATCTGCACTTCGTAATGATCAACCTGGTAGAAGCCGCTATTGCCTCGTCCCTGACCGCGCGCCTGTGGTCGATAGGGCAACATGAATTCAATGTGCATGATGTAGTTGCTGAACTTGTCCTTTGTGCGGATGTCCTTGCCGTCGGTGTTAAGCAGTTTCGTGGCCTCGTCGAGCCGGCCACCGGCAAACGCGTCGGAGTTGCTTCCGTTGAACAACACCTTTGCTGCGGCAGGCGGCCGTTTGCCAAGCGTCGGGCTTTTCCGGACAGTCTTCTTCAATACGATCTTCGTGCCGGAGTCATCGGTCACGACGAGACGACCGTTCTTGATCGTTCCCGAGTGTTCCTTGTGGCCTTCAGGTGGATAGTTCTTCGATGCAGAAAACTGATCGGCTGGTTTGGCAAGATACTTCCGATTGCCACCTGCGGCTTTGAGCTTCGCTTTTCCATCAGCAATTTTGCCAGCGAGCAGACTTCGGTTCTTGCCATCCCAACCGTCCCCCGGCAGGCCACCCGGATACAAGACCACGTGCAGCTCGCCATCACCCAAAGCGATCACATGCGCGCCGTGCCCATTGCCGGCGTATTCTCCTTGGAGCTTGAAATCTTCAGGGAGGGAGGCATCTTCCGCGTCCGTCCACACCTTGGTCTTTGCCCTCGCTCCTTGGCTCTGAAATGGAACGGTCGCGAGCGCAGCAACTAGAATGGCTGAAAAGAGAGATTTCATGCGTGAAATTGTCCAGATCCTTGTCAGCTCGGCAATCGGAAAGGGTTGGCGACAATCGATCAAGCAGGTCACGCGCCGAAATGCGTATTTTCCCAAAGAAGCTGTTGACTAATCGATGCCTTTTGATAGTTTCCGCGTCCCTTTTTGAGGGATTTCGCATGAAAACTCATTTGCCGAAAGATCATTTGAACCAACGCAAGTGGCACGTCGTTGACGCTGACGGTGTGGTGCTGGGAAGGCTCGCCTCGCAGGTTGCCGACGTGCTCCGTGGGAAGAACAAGCCCACTTTTACGCCACATCTGGACTTCGGTGATTTTGTCGTCGTAATCAACGCCGAGAAGGTCAAGCTCACCGGCAAGAAGGAGCAGGGAAAGGTTTATATGACCTATTCAGGTTGGCGCGGTGGCGAGAAGTACACCAAGGCCGCCGATCTCCGTGATCGTCATCCCGAGAAAATCATCGAGCGTGCGGTGAAAGGTATGCTCCCGAAGAACACACTTGGCCGTCGGCTCTACACCAAGCTCAAGGTTTACAAGGGCGACAAGCACGACCAAGAGGCGCAGCAACCCGCGGCTCTCGAAATCAAATAATTTTCATCATGGCTGAAGAATTCATTGCAACCGGTCGCCGTAAGACGGCTGTCGCTCGTGTTCGCATGTCTGCCGGATCCGGCAAGATCACTGTGAACGGCCGCGAGTTTGATAACTACTTTCCCTCTGACGAACATCAAGGCTTGGTTACCCAGCCGCTGAAGGTCGTCGATGTCGTTGAAAAGTTTGATGTAAAGGTCAACGTTCAAGGCGGAGGCCCAATCGGACAAGCCGGCGCGACCCGTCACGGGATAGCCCGTGCCCTGTTGAAGGTCGACGCCGAACATCGCCCCGTTCTCAAGGCTGAAGGCCTATTGACTCGCGATCCTCGTATGAAGGAGCGCAAGAAGTATGGTCAGCCCGGTGCCCGCAAGCGCTACCAGTACAGCAAACGATAACAGCTCTGCGATTTCGAAAACCCCGCGGGCATTGTCCGCGGGGTTTTTTGTTTTTGATTCCCAATTCTCAACACCACTTACAGACTTACGAACATGAACAGTGTCAAAACCGCCATTGTAGGAGCATCCGGTTACTCGGGGGAGGAACTGGTGCGCCTGCTTCTGCATCATCCCCACGCAGAACTCACCGCGGTGACCTCCCGCCAATACGCTGGCAAGACCCTGGCCGAGATCTTTCCCAAATACGCTGCTCATCCCGTCGCGCGCGAATTGAAATTCGAGGAACCCGACGTCAACAGCCTCGCGGTCAAGGCCGACATCATCTTCCTTGCATTGCCTCATGGAGTGGCTGCTGAATACGCATCCGGATTGATGGAGAAGGGAAAGCGCGTGATCGATCTCAGTGCGGATTTTCGGCTTAACCACGCCGACGTATATCGCGAGTTCTATGGAAAGGAGCATCCGGCCCCCGATCTCTTGGCGCGAGCAGTTTACGGTTTGCCGGAGGTATATCACGCGGCCATTGAAGGTGCTGAACTTGTGGCCAGTCCCGGCTGCTATCCAACAAGCATTCTCCTGCCAACGATCCCGCTCATCAAAGCCGGCCTCATTAAACCCACGAGTATCATTGCCGATTCCATGAGTGGCGTCAGCGGTGCCGGAAGGAAAACCGAGGTGCCCTATCTGTTCGTGGAATGCAATGAAAGCGTGCGGCCGTACGGCGTTCCCAAACATCGGCATCTTTCCGAGATCGAACAGGAACTCTCCATCGCGGCGGGCCGTGACATAACGATTCAATTCATCCCGCACCTCATTCCGATCAACCGCGGAATACTCACCACCCTCTACCTTGCTCCGGACAAATTCTTCGAATCCGAATCTGAATTGGAGCAGCTTAATGCAAGAATCGGCGATGCTCTCAACGAAGCCTATGCGGATGAACCATTCGTACGGATTCTGACCGACGGCGCGCTGCCCGATACCAAAAACGTCGTCGGCACCAACTACATTGATATCGCCTGGCGTCTGGACATCCGCACGGGTCGCCTCATTGTGATGAGTGTGGAAGACAACATCATGAAAGGCGCGAGCGGACAGGCGATTCAGAGTTACAACCTCATGTGCGGCTGCGATCAGACCGCCGGCCTTGTTTGAACATGAAGACCGTCGCGATTCTTGGTGCCAGTTCGAATCCCGAAAAATATGGGAATCGCGCCGTCCACGCCTTTCGCGACAGGGGCTATCAGGTTTACCCGGTGAATCCGAAGGCCGACGAAATTGAAGGACTCACCGCGTTCGCCAATATCGAATCGATTCCTGAAAAGCCTAACGTGGTCAGTGCCTACCTCCCGCCGGCGATATTGCTGAAAGTCCTGCCGCAGATCGCAGATCGTGGATGCGATGAACTTTGGCTGAACCCCGGTACGGACGAACCCGGGATCGTTTCCGCTGCAAATGAGCTTGGCTTGAACACCGTGATCGGCTGCAGCCTGGTCGGGTTGATCAGTGGCAAATTATGAGAACCTCTCGCGGCCATGGCGATTTTCTAGAGATGCCGATTCGCGAAACTGACTGTCAATCAACCGATGGATAAGCTGCTGATCATAGACGACGAAACGGACGTGCAGTACTCGTTCCGTCGTATCTTCAGTTCCCCGGACATCCAGATCGAGACCGCTGACAGCGGAGAGGACGGATTGGCCATCCTGCCACGCTTCAAGCCCGATCTCATCATCATGGATGTCCGCATGGGTGGCATGACCGGATTGGAGACTTTGGCAAAGATGCGCGAACTGGATGCAAAAGTGCCGGTAATCATGATGACCGCCTATGGCACGACGCAGACCGCCATCGAAGCGATGAAACTCGGCGCCTTTGATTACCTGCTCAAGCCCTTTGACATTCCCAAGCTGAAGAAAGTCGTGGCGAAGGCGCTCGATGCGGCCCGCGCCATGAAGCAGGTGGTGTCCTACGAGCCGTTGCTCGAATCCGAAGACTACGACATCGGCATCGTCGGCCACAGCGAACCCATGCAGGACGTTTTCAAGATGATCGGCCAATTGGCGACGTCCAATGCAACGGCTCTCATCACCGGCGAGAGCGGCACGGGCAAGGAACTAGTTGCCCGCGCGATCTATTCCCACGGCAATCGCAGTGAACAGCCTTTCCTTGCCATCAACTGTGCTGCGATTCCGGAAAACCTTCTGGAAAGCGAACTCTTCGGTCATGAGAAAGGCGCCTTTACGGGCGCCACCTCTCAACGCATCGGGAAGTTTGAGCAATGCAATCGCGGAACCATCTTTCTGGATGAGATCGGTGACATGTCCCTGCAGACGCAGACGAAGATTCTGCGAGTCCTTCAAAACGGAACCATCGAGCGCGTCGGTGGAAACAATCCGGTAAAAGTCGATGTGCGCGTCATCGCGGCCACGAACAAGAACCTTGAGGACGCGGTTTCGAACCAGGAATTCCGCGAAGATCTTTTCTATCGCCTAAACGTGGTTCGCATCCTCATGCCCCCGCTTTGTGAACGTCCGGGCGATATTCGTCTCCTGGTGAACTACTTCCTCCAGAAGTTCGCCCGTGAATTGCAGAAGTCTGTGACCTCCGTTCATGCCCAAGCCATCGCGGCATTGGAGCGCTACAATTGGCCGGGCAACGTACGTGAACTGGAAAACGTCATCCAACGCGCCTTCGTGGTTTGCAAAGGCCAGTCACTGTTGATCAGTGATCTACCCGACGAACTGTCGGGCAATTCAACACCGACTTCGCCCGCAACAACCGGCACCCAAGCTGTGGCTCCCACCGGCGACGACATCCCATCCTTGGCTGCTGCCCTGTTCAAATGGGCGCGAGACAACAGCGACCTCCAGATTATTCCGGCGGTTGAACGCGAACTGGTCATTTGCGCGCTCAAGGAGACAGGTGGCAACCAGGTCCAGGCCTCCAAGCTGCTCGGCATCACCCGTGCTACCTTGCGCAAGCGCATTGAGAAGTTTGGCATCAGGCAGGAACAGGAATTCAAGTAGCTCCGCTGGATCCACTCAGGTCTTGTGATCAGCCAGCGCGGTAGCCTTCCACCTTGCCCGGATTCGATCCATTCGAGACAACCAAGCTGTCTTGTTTTCAAGTGGAACGGCCAGCACATGGCAGGCGATCACTATCCCACAGGTAATCACCAACAGGAAGACTCCGCGAGACAACACATCCCAACCCAGATAGTCGAGATGGAAGATGGAAAATATCACGCAGAGCATCGGGTAATGGAATAAGTAGAGCGTGTATGACGAGCGTGACAGGCGCGCGAAGTATCTGCGCGTGAGCAGCTTTCGTAGCAGCCGAAACGCAACGACCAGCAGGATCAGTAATGCGCCCTTGGTGGACACACCCCAGATGCCGGCCGCACCGTTCTCGAACAAGAGATGCCATTCTTCCTCCAGCGATGAACAGCGTAGGATCGTCAGGACGCCGAGCAGAGCAAAACCTCCGAAGACCCCATTGACCAGGCGCTTGTGCTCCCGATGAAAATACCAAAGCACACCGATTGCCCTGTAGAACTGATATTGGAAGATCGCCAGGGGGGCGCGCAGCAAAGACCAGCATCAGGAGCAGGAACGCGATCGCGTGAATCAATCCGGCAGACTTTTCTTCACGCTTCTGATGGGCCGGTCCGAACACCGCACCTGCTCCCAGCAGAGCAATGAAGCAGGCCCAAAATTCGATCACCAGCGACCACATGGGCGCGTTGACGCTGACCGCCTTCGTGCGCAGGGGAAACCTCTTCGCGTTCCACCCACTTGTCCGTATCTGTTTGGAACGATTCCGCACCGTGCATACCGAGCCCGTGGATGAGCGCCGCAACAGCCAGCGCAAAGAACGCCAACACCGCGAAATTAGCCAAATGGGTGGTAACGGACACCGCGGGACGATCTCACCCGATCAACGGACAGAGGAACCACTGCATGACACGCGTCAGCAGCACCACCAACGCGGCCATTCCTCGAATGGAATCCAGCGTTTCGGATTCTTCCTTCTCAATCACGTGTCAACGGAAACGGCGGGTCTGTCGGGCGGGTAGTGGCATCGTTTGAAATCTTACAACTGCATCCACGATCTCGCTACCTTGCAATGCCGCGTGACGGCGAACGCAATCAGGCCTTGTTGCCGCAACCACAACGGGCTACGACTTGCCCGTGATGATCCGATTGGAAACACGCGTTTGGATAATTGTAATCGTCTGTGCTCTGTTTGGTGAGCTGCGTGCCGCTTCGCCTGATCTCCAACGCATCGAATTGCCGATTTATCACGCGACCAGCGAGGTGAACTTCGACATTGGTGAGCTGATTGCCGAAGGGCGGGTTCAACCCCGATCGGCAATCACAATCGATCGTCAGACAAACAAAGGCTGGCTGCTTCGCACACCAAAGAGCAGCGATGAGATCCGTTGGTATCGAAATCTGCTTAACGCCCGGCCTGATGCGCCGGATCTCACGATCGATGTCGGACTGGAGGGAACCTACGACGTCTATGCCCAGGTGCGTGCCGTCAACGCAGGCGGTGCCGCGCAATCCGATGCAACCTTCGCCGATCTGTCGACGATGGCCTTCCAGCTTTCTCTTGATGACGAATCTGAAAACGAGATCGTCA
Source organism: Verrucomicrobiales bacterium (assembly GCA_002715965.1). GTDB lineage: Bacteria > Verrucomicrobiota > Verrucomicrobiia > Limisphaerales > JAYPXF01. Next base: position 81,633 of record PBAL01000079.1, read on the forward strand.
TGGCCAAAGGTTTTCCGGATTTCCACTTCGACACCGAGATCCTGGCCGGCCACCGCTGGAATCTCACTGGCAGGAAGATCGTTCTCCGAAGCCTCGGCAAACCCGTCTATCTCCACGCACTGCGCTTCTCCCCCGCGAAAGCGAAAGTCGCTGGCCAATCTCGCCCCGCCAAGACCGTCAAACGCTGGCTTGCATCCGATCACGTCGTCATTGCCAAAGACGACACCAAACATCTCGCCTTCCCCGGGATAGAACGCCTTGAGAATGGAGAACTCGTTGTCGTTTATCGGGAGTCGACCAGACACATGATTCAGGACATCGGCAAGATCAGCCTCAGCCGCTCCCGCGATAGAGGTCGCACCTGGCAACCTCGCGTCACTGCGGTTGATCGTCCCGGCTTGGACGATCGCGATCCCAGCCTGCTGCGCATGCCGGACGACCGATTGCTACTTTTCTCGATGGACTACTCCTGCATCTCCAAAGACGGCGGGCGGACTTGGAGTGCTCCCGTGGACACACCCGTATTTGGTCCGCATGGCGCCGTCTTGGATGAAGATGGTCACATTGTCTACGGCGGACTGCGAAGGGTGATTCAGACGAACTTCACGATGATCGGCCGTCAACAGGTGACACTCATGGCGAATTCCGCATGGCGCTCGCAAGACCTCGGTCGATCATGGATCCGGACGGGGCTTGCCACGTACACGATCTACAAGCCCGGCCCCTATGATTACATCTGGTATGACGAGCCGTTCATGAGCGTCATCCCGAACCGCGCCTGGATTATGGCCAGTCGCGTGGACATGGATGGATTTGCCCGCATTACCCGCTCCACCGACCACGGCAAGACTTGGGGCGAGATAAAGAAAACGAAGGTCTGGGGATATCCGCAACACCTATTGCCCTTGCGTGACGGTCGCCTGCTGATGACTTACGGTTACCGTCGGCATCCCTTCGGCATCCGCGCCTGTCTCAGTGACGACCACGGCGTCACCTGGGGTCTCGAGAACGAAATTGTCATTCGCATGGATGGTGGCGCGCCTGCCGGAACCAAGAGCCGTGTTGGCGACTGGGATCTTGGCTATCCCGTTTCGATCCAACTACCCGATGGCCGGATATTCACTGTGTACTATTTCAACAAAGATCAATCCAACTGCTACATCGCCGGCACGTTCTGGAATCTGCCTGACAAGCAGTAAGAATGGCCGATCAAATTCTCCGCAGTTTCAGAAGTGAATAGAATCCTCCATCTGCGACTCCATCATTGGAAAGCTCGCTGGAGGATCGATCATGGCCGCTGAGAATTGACAGGCCTTCGATCTTCGGTGATCCGGTAGCTGACGCGTTTCCAAAGTGCCTCACCCTGTCCCACGCTGCTGCCGCTGCCAAAGTGGATTATCCGACGGCCGCTGTGAGCGGGTGATGAGAACTTGTTCCGACCATCAAGTAGCAGGCGGTCGCCCGTGCGGACTTGATATCCTGAGTCTCCAACGGTGAAGCGGAGGGTCGTAAACTCGGTGCTGAGATCCACCTTGGCCTCGAGTCTGGAGCGATTGGCCTGGATACGATCGGGAAAGAAGGTGAAGGCTTCTTCATTCCGGCCGTCGGCGATCCGCAGCATGCAACCGCCGGGCGCGCTGCAGGAGATGACGCGCAAGGTGACTTCAATCTCTGCCTTGCGCTCCGGTGTGAGTTCCCATGGGCGGCCCAGGTGCGCAAACTCCCCTCCGCCCGCTCCCCGATCGTAGATTCTCAGGACCCGTTCTGCTTCGCGTTTGGTGTTGGCATTGCCGCTCTTGGTGGCTGACCAATACGGCGCGATCGCATCGGGATCCTCAGGGGGCGGAAATGAGCCCGACCATGTTCGCTCCCTCAGGAGAGGGATGTTGCCTCGGGGCACTTTGGTGGGATTGATCGTCGCTGTTGCCCAGCCGCCGGGTGGAGAGAGCCAGGCAAAAGTGCGATCCTCGGTCGTTTCGTTCTGGTTACGTCGGGAGTAGAAATGAACCCGATTGGTCGAGCCCTGAAAACACACGTACGTCGGCCGATCGTGAATGGTCAAGGTGACCTGCCGAATGTCCGGTTTGCCACGAAACGCGGGCCGGTCGCCGTAGTAGACCAACAGGGCTTGGCGATCGCTAAGCCGGACGGCGGAAGTGTACGCGCCATCCGCGGAATAGGAGTCGATCACGTGCCGTTCGCCAAAGGTCTCCCCACCGTCGCGTGAGACGTAGACGACCACCAGCTTGCGCTTGGCGTCCCTACCGCTCAGGAGAGTGACTTCGTCCGTCAGGCGCGTCGCGAAGGGACGTTGCAGGATCTCAACCTGGTCGCCCAGATCCTCCCGCTCAGTCCAAGTGCGCCCTGCATCCTCCGAGCGCACCCGCCAGGTGGTCTGCTGCCGACGATCGCGATGAAAAACCATGAAGCGTTCCCCACTCAGGTGGAACAAATCCACTTCATCACCTCGGTTCTCCGCTGGCTGCGTATGGAACGAACGAATCGTCCAATCCCGCCCGTCCTTTGAATACCAGAAGATGTTGTGACACTGAGTCCGCGCATCCGCTGCGAATCCAGCCGACATCCCGAACAAGCCGGAGTCTGTGCGTTCGACATCCGTCATGTAGTAGGTGGATCGCGAAGGATGCTCGTCGAACTTCGTGAAGGACGACCACGTCTCGCCGTGATCATCCGAATGCGCCCAATACATTGGCAGCTTACGACGGTGCCGAAAGTTATAGCTGGATACGAACAACAGAACCCGCCCGTCAGGGGCCACCACAGCCACGGGATTATGTGCGCTATACCCGTCCGGATCCCGGTGAATGATCCGCTCTGCGGACCAGGAACCACCCCCGTCGAACGAAGTCCGCTGGGCGATCGTCGCCGGATCCTTCGCATGCGAAATGCCCACCCGGTAGAACAACAACAAGCGACCATCCTTGGCTCGGATCAGGCGTGGAAACCCGTAATGCACCGCCGGATCCACGGCAATCGACTGCAAATCCGACACCTCAATCGTCTGTGTCCAATGCGGAAGCTCCTCCGCCCCCACCAGATCGACAAATCGCCCCTTCGCAATCCCCGCCTCATACGGCACCCGCACCCACGCCCCGCCCGTCCGCACCGATTGCCGCTCCGTCCAACGCCTCGCCCACCACGGCGATTCACCGACCAGATGCGTCACGGTCAGAAGCCAAAAAATGAACAAGCAGAATCGGATAGATCCGAGCAAGCGGCCCGGCGAGAAGAATTGCAATGCGAATCTGACTCAGTCTGTCTCGTCTACGATCGTAATCTCAGGAACGTTTCGGCCGCACGCTGTCGATCATTGCAATTGATGGAGACCTGGTTTGTTGGTCTCCTGAAGAAGCGGGTTCAAAAGCCGCTTCTTCATGTCGTCGAACTTCAGCTCTTCACTCAACGGTGACGTCTTCAATTCGCCCCTCGAAAAGTCGCTGGGATTCAATGTGCTTTCGAACTCATTTGTCGGGGCTTCGTAAGCCAGAATCTGCGGCGTCAGGAAAATCAGCAGCTCGCGTTTCTCGTCTTTCACCGAACTGCTGCTGAACAGTTTGCCAAGGCCTGGTATCCTACCCAGAAGCGGAACCTTTTTGTTGCGACCGTCGGATGAACTGCTGATCAATCCCCCAATGACGACTGTCTTGCCGCTCTGGACACTTACCGTGGTTGTGGCCAGGCGTTCGTCGATGATTGGGACGGTGGCGTTTGGGTTGATTTGCACCTGCGTGCTGCTGATGGAGCTGTTGGTGGTGGCGACATCGATCCGCACAAAACCATCGCCGGTGATGCGCGGTGTGACGCTCAGGTTTACGCCAACGTTCTCGTACGTGAATTGATTGATCTGACCACCTTGAGGGGTGGTTTGTGAGTCGGTGATCAAAGGGACTCTCTGTCCGATGTTTACCATCGCTTCCTGGTTGTCCGCGGTGAGGATTTGCGGACGACTGAGGACTTCCAGTCGACCGTCGTTCTCGAGGGCTCGCAACAGGAAGTTGAAGTTGTTGCCGGTGACCAAAGCGCTGTAACCACCAATGGCCGGGTTGGCCATCATGTTGGCCAGCCCATTCATCGCCTGGCTTCCCAGGTTGACTCCACCGCCAATGCTCTTGGTGTAGTTCCATTCAACGCCCAGATCGCGGACGGCGTCCACGCTGACCTCGGTCAACAGGACCTGGATCAGGACCTGCGGATTGGGTTTATCGAGCTCGGTGATGATGGTGCGGATGCGTTCAAAGAATCTGGGGTTGCTGCTGATCAACAGGGTGTTGCTGATTTCTTCGGCTACGACGCTGACCTCACGATCCAGGAGGCGTTGTGCCGTTTGAACGGCGTCGGCGCCGAGAATTTGGGTGACTCGTTGGCGGTCTTGGTCAAGGAAGTCGCGGATGGCGGTGGCGATGTCGCTGGCTTGGGCATTCTTCAAGCGCACGACTTCGGTCTTCCTTTCTTCCGCTTTGTTGTTGTCGAAGGAAGCAATGATCTGTTCGACCATGGCGACGTAGCGGTCGGAGCCTCCGACGAGGAGGCTGTTGGTACGGCGATTGACGGTGAGTCTCAGGGCGCTGGATTCCTCAGAACCGACAACGGCACTGGCGGATTGACCGGTCTTGTCGCTCTCCAAGGTGTACTCAACGGTGCGGCCGTTGTTGTCGGGTTGCATGCGGAAGAGTTCGGTGAGGACTCGCGCGAGGTCGTTGGCGTCGGCGTTGTGGAGGTTGAAGACTTTTATCTTGGCCTGGCGCGGGCTGCCTTTGTCGAGGCGGGTGATGATGCTTTCGATGAGGCCCATGTAGTCGACCGGACCGGTGACGATGAGGGAGTTCATCCGGTTGTCGGGGATGATCTGCACCGATTCCTTGAGGGCGCTGGTGATGAGTTCACCGCCGTCTTCGGTGCGGGTGATGAATTGCAGGACGGATTGGGTGCGGGCGCTGAGGTTGTCTCCGGTGTTGGGTCGGGTGGACAACGCTGATGTCAATGTTGTGGCGAGGTCGCTGGCCATGGCGACTTCGAGGGGGATGACGCGGATTTCGGTGACGCGGGAGACCTGGTCGGTGTCGAGTTTGGCGACGACTTCCTTGATGCGGTCGATCTCGGTCTTGCCGCCGGAGACTACGATGGCGTTCATGCGTTCGTCGGCGTTGATGACGACGGGGATGCCGCTTTGGGTGCCGGCGCGGTAGAGGCCGGTGATGGTGTCGGCGACGCGTTCGGCATTGGCTTTCATGACCGGGATGACTTCGACGGCGATGCCGAGGTCGGTTTGTTCGGCATCGAGGCGTTCGATGAGGTTTTCAACCATGGTCATGTCTTCGAGTTCGGCGCTCACCAAGAGGGCGTTCACCCAGGGATCAGCAATGATCGTGATGGGTTCGGGGGCTTTACCCGCGACCGTGCTGGGGCGGTTGCTAAAGAGGCGTTGAAGGGTGTCCTGAAGTTTGGCAGCGGTGGCGTTCTCAAGGTCGAAGACGCGGTAGTTTAGGCGGGCCATCTGGTCTTCGCCGTCGAGCTGCGGGATGATGCGGTCCAGAATATCGAAGCTTTCCTTGCTGCCGGTGACCATGAGGAGGTTCATGCGGTCATCGGGGATCATCACGAGTGGGATGGTACGTTCCGCGGAATTGAGCGCACTCGCGTCGCCTCGGCGTTTGGCGTCGAAGAAACTCGTCAGCGCGCGGGCGAGGTTGGAGGCCTGGGCGTGTTCGAGTTGGTAAGTCTTGATCTCGCTGCCGGGTTCGAAATCGGCGGTATCGACGCGTTCGATCACGGTGCGGACAATGCCGAGATTGTCAGGGCTGGCGGAGACGATGAGCGTGTTGCTGCGGGAATCGACCGAGATGGCAAGCGCACTCGCGGCTGTCGCTGCTGCGCCGGAGCGGCCGGGGCGGTAGACGCCCTGCTTGACGAGTGATTCGATGAGGGTGGCGACTCGATTGGCGTCTGCGTGTTCCAGCGTGAACATCTCGAAGACGCCACCGGAAGTGGTTGGTTCGACGTCGATCTTGGCGAGGATGCCTTTGATGAGATCAAGGTTTTCGGTGTTGCTCGAAATGATGAGGGTGTTATTGAGCGTGTCGGTCTCGATACTGACCTGTTCGCTGGGGCTGGCGACAGATCCCGTGGTGGAGCGGGCGCGTAGCCTCGCAGCGAAGAAGTTTTCGAGAAGGGCCGCGACTTTGGCAGCGTCGTTGTGGTTGAGCGACAGGACGGTGATTTGGAGCAGCGGGTTGGTGAGTTGTTGATCCAACTTGGCGACAAGTTCATCGAGAGCTTCGTTGTCGTCTTGGGAGGCGGATACCAGTAGGCCATTGATACGGGCGTCGGCGATGATGATTGGCTGCTTCTTGCGTTGCTCGTCGCTGGAGGCCTTGGCGTAGCGTTGGCTGAAAACCTGACTCATTGTGGACGCGACCGTGCGGGCATCGGCGTATTTCAAGGTAATGAGGCGGATGGTGCCGCTGATGGCTGGTGGGGCTTCGTCGAGCTTTTCGGCCAATGACTTCACCAACTCGAAGGCGTCCTGGCCGCCGGTGACGAGGAGGCTGTTGCTGCGGGACTCGGCGATGATGGTAACGGATTGGGAGGGATCACGACGTCCGCCATTGTTGAGGCGGACGACGCGGGCTTCCATGAGTTGTTGAATGGTGCCACTGAGGACCGCGGCTGAGGCGTGATTGAGTTTGATGATCTTGATGTCGCGCAGCTCGAGGGGGAGTTCCTTGTCGAGCAGGGAGGTGAGACTTTCCACGACGCCGAATGAGGTTTCATTGCCGGCGACGATGAGAGAGTTGCTGCGGGTGTCGACGGTGATGGTCGGACGATCACCTTCGCGGAGAGCGTTGTTCCCCGAATGCACCTCTTCGAGGATGCGGCGAAAATTGTTACCGTCGATGTGTTCAAGCGGATAAACGCGGACATCGTTCATTCCGGCAGCTCCCTGGACATCGAGTTTCTTGATCAGGCTCTCAATGAGTGGAAGTAAATCTGTACGGGCCGCCACGATCAAAACATTTTGGGCGTCATCGGCCTGCACGGTAAGCGTACCGCGTGTGCGTGCCACGGGGTCGGAGATAACCTGGCCCGCCTCGTTGGTCATCTGCAGTTTCGTGACCATGCTGCGAAGGCCTTCAGTGGCCGGACTCGCTGTGGTCTCGCGAAACACGCTTTGCAACAACGGTTCAATCTTGGACGGCAGGGCGTAGCGGAGACTGATAAGTTTGACGTCTGTAGAGAAGCGGTCCATCTCGCGGTCAAGGTCGTCGATGATGCGCTTGGCGAGTTCGAGGGCGGGTTTTGTTCCCGCGAGGTGGAGCGTATTGAGGCGTGGGTCAGCGGTGACGAAGACCTCTTCAAGAATCGCGACGGCATCGCCACGCTCCGGGGCTTCACCCTGTGCCGCGCGTCGGAGTTGCGTACGGCGCGTGAAGATGTCCGAGACAAGAGAGGCGATGGTCGTAGCGTCTGCGTGCTCAAGGACAAACTGTTCGATGTTCACTTCACTGCCCGTGGCGGGAACGTCAACGTCGGCGATAAAGGGCAGAACTTTATCGATGGCGGCCTTACGACCAAAAAGCAGGAGGGATTTCGTACGCGGATGAGCTTGGGAAACAACCTGGTCGCCCGGTTGGTTGCCGTACTTCTGTTGACGGGAGAATAGACTGACGAGTTCGGCCACCTTTTCGGCGGGAGCGTGTTGGACAGGGACGAACTTCCAAGTGCTATCAGCTTCCGCGCCAACTTCATCGAGACGTTTGATCAGGGTCTCCACGAAGAGATAATCGGTGGGGCTGGCGCGGACGATGAGGCTGCGACTGCGTTGGTCAGGGACCACAACCATCTTCGGCGGTTGGGGTCGGTTGCGGCTGGAACTGCTGGAAGATTTCGATTTTGTCGAAGCACGAAAGGCTGCGGCTTCATGCTGGAAGAGTTCGTTCAACGTCTTGGCGACTTCGGTCGGGTCAGATTCCTTGAGCGGATAGACGTGGAGTTCCGAGTCGCCGGGAAGCGCAAACCATTCGAGTTCCATGACGATGTTGTCGATGTTGTCGAGTTCTGTGCCTGGTCCACTGAGGAGAAGCACATTGGATTTTTCGTCAATGGCAATGACCACTTCCGCAAGCGTGTTGGTGCTGATCCGGTTGGTGGCATTGTTCGACGCGTTTGTAGTGGTGATGTTCGTGCGGGCAGCATTGGTCAACGACGGGTCGAGGCGATCCACGAGGCGGATATGGCCCTGATGCATCTGCGGATAAAGATTGCTGAGCATGTCGACCATCTCCTTGGCGGGAATGCGGGCGAGGCTGAGCATGCGGACCTGTAGTTCGCTTTCGATTTCCCCCTGATCAAACTGCTCAATCAGCTTGTCAATCTGTGCCATGTCGGAGCGTTTGGCGATGACGGTGATGGAGTTGCCATCGAAATCGGATTCGAGGTAGGGGCGATCGGCACGGGAACGGTCCGAGAAAAAGGCCTGAAGTTTGTCGACCACGTCGTAGGCGTCTGCGCGTTTGAGCCAGACGTACTTGATGTCCTTGTCGGAGCGCTCAGGGGCCTGGTCAAGAGTCGGCAGAAGTTCCTCGATGAGCTTGAACTGCTTTGGACTGGCAGTGACGTAGAGGGAGTTGGATACTTCGTGCACGTTGATCGAGACACTTGTGTAGCGAGAACTGGAGATTGATCCGCGAGAGTACGCCTTGCCCTCCGAGGACGCGATGAGTTGACCAAGAATCGGTTCGATGTCGCGGGCGGAAGACGTGTTGAGATTGTAGATGCGAACCTCCACCTCGCCGCTGCTGCTTTCCTCATCGAGTTCGTTGATGAGTTTCAGCACTTCCTCGACGGATTCATTGGGGCCGTTGAGGAGGATGGAGTTGGAACCGTCAACGGCGATGACACCGACGTTTCGGATTTTGTCATTCGTGCGCTTGGCAACTGCGGCCGTGATGGCGTCGGCGATGTCGTCCGCTTCGGCTTTCTTAAGGTGCACCGTGCGGATGACGGCGTCGCCATCACCCTTGGGTTGATCGAGGACTTTGACGAGTTCGTCGATTCGAGGGAACAATTCGCCGTTGCCGTCGATCAGAACGGAGCGGTCGTCGGGTGAAGGAGTGGCGACGATTTTGGCGTCCTGATTGCGGCTCGTACGACGGTCGAACATCTGCGTGATCATGCGGGCGACCGCGTCGGCACTGGCATGCTTGAGCGTGATCATCTGGACGCGTTTGCCGGTGTCGATCCAACCTTCCTGAAGCTTGGTGGTGAGTTCTTCGAGTTTTTCGATTTCAGAAGCAGCAGCAGTGATGATGACGCGTTTGCCGAGGTCGTCGCCGAGGATGAGCGCGTCGCCGTTGCCGTCTCCGCCTTTGGATTGTTCTTCGTAGAGGGATTCGAGTTGGTCGGCGACTTCGGCGGAGTCCGCGCCGGTTACGGGGATGAATCGGGTGACGCGTTCTTCGCGGCCGGAGATGCTGGAGTCGAATTCGGTGACGATGCTCGCGACGCGTTCGAGATCCCGGGGGCTGCCACTGACGAGGACGGCGCGGCCGACGGGCGCGGGGGTGGCGGTCACGCGTGGGTAGGCGTAGCCGCGCGAGGAGTAGCTGACGAACATCCGAGAGAGCAGGGTGACGACTTCATTGGGCGCGGCGTTGGTGAGGGGGAAGGCGCGCATGTAGGCGTCCTTCACCTCGGCGGTGTCAAGCTGCTGGATAATGGTCTCGATGGAGGCGAGTTCGTTGCTGATGCCGGAAACGACGATGCGGTTGGCGGCTTCGTCAGCGAGGATGAGGGCTTCGGAGACGGAGTCTTCGCCGGAGGATTCGCGTTGTTTTTCGTAAACGGATTTGATGGTGCCGACGAGGTCGTCGGCGTCGGCGGATTTGAGTTCGAAGACTTTCGTAGTGCGCGGGACACGGCTTCGGGCGGCGGCTTCGGCGGTGTCGAGTTTGGCGACGATGGCTTCGGCGGTGTCGAGTTCGCTGCGGCTGCCGGTGGCGATGACGGTCTTGGTCTCCTTGTCGACAGCAACGCCGAGTTTGCTGTCGACGTAGCCGCGGTAGTCGTAGGTGACAACGCTCGTGGAGAGGATTTCACCGACGCGTTCGGGGTCGGCGTGTTGCAACTGGAAAACGCGAGCGGGTCCTTTTTGCGTCGCGCCGGTGTCGAGTTGTTTGACGAGGCTTTCAATGACGTCGAGTTCCGCGGTGTCGGCGGCGACGATCAAGCGGTTGGCGTTGGCGTCTGGCAGGAAGAGGACGTCAGGTTTTATGGTACCGAAGCGGGACTTGGCGTTGTCCTGGTAAAGTTGCTCGACGTTTTTGGCGACTTCGGTGGGGTCGCCGGTGAGGTCGAAGACGCGGGATTCGCGGCGGCCGGGAGCGACGGGTGCGGTCTGGCCGCCGAGTTCGGTGACGATGGTCTCGATCTGGGTGACGTGTTCGGCGCGGCCGGTGATGATCAGGCGACCGGCGCGTTCGTCAGGGAGGATCTTGGCGTCGGCTTCCTCGGCCTTGTCTTTCCAGTGATCCTCGTAGAGCTGCTCGACGAGCGGGGCAAGGCGCTGGGCTTCGGCGGGGGAACCGACGTTGATGGCCTTGGTGACACGGTCGGGGGCGGGTTGGGGATCGAGGGTCTGGACGATCTTTTCGATGGCGGCGAATTGCGGGGCGCTGCCGTAGATCATCAGGCTCGCGCCGTTGGGGCCGGCGTGAATGGTGGCGGGTTTCTCGGTGCTGCCGGTGGTCTGTTCGGCGTAGAGGGACTGGACGGTTTCGATAATCTCGGCTGCACGCTTGTTCGCGACGGTGATGGATTTGAGTTCGCGCGTGCCGCTGGTCGGCGTGCCGTCGAGGGCGGTGACGACTTTCTCGGCTTGATCGATCACGTTCTTTGGGGCGAGGACGAGGATGCGGCGGTTGGCGTTTTCGCCGGTGAAGGTGACTTGCTCGGCGACGCGGTTGCCGGCGTTTTGCGAGCTGAAGACCTGGGTGGCCAGGGTGGCCAAGGAAGTGGTGTCGGTAGTGTTGACGTCGATGACGCGGAGTTCGCGGGGTTGGCGACGGTTGCTCATGCCGGTGCCCGCGCCGGTGATCGCGCCTTGACCGTCGAGACGGGCAATGATCGTTTCCGCGTCCTTAATGTCAGTGCGACTGCCGGAGACGACGACGCTGTTGGATTGTTCGTCGGCGGAAACGGTGACGCGAGGAATGGGGTTGCCCCGGGAATCGAAGGTGGTCATGGCGCGATCGATGATCGTCGCAATGTTCGCGGCCTCGGTGTTGCGCAACATGAAGATCTGGGAATTGCTGGCGGTGCCGGGGGCTTTGTCGAGTTGCTGGATGATGCTGCTGAAGATGACGATCTCGTCGCGGGGTCCGCTGAGTATAAGGCGACGGCCGACGGTGTCGGCAACGACCTTGGTCTGAGCTTCGTAATCCTCGCCGTGCTGGTCGCGGAGCATTTCGGCGGCGAGGGTGGAGAGCATCGTGGAGGTTTCGGAAGGATCTGCTTGTTGGAGATCGACGACCTTCATTTCGCGCGGTTCCATTCGGCGACGCTGGCCGGAGTCGAGTTGCTCGATGAGTTTCATGGCGTCGCCGATGGCGTTGGTGCTGCCGGTGAGAACGAGGCTGTTGCTGCGTTCGTCGATCAAGACCTTCAGGCGCTCGCGTTCGTTGTTGATGCTTTGTTCGATCAGCGTGGAGAGGTTGTCGGCCTTGGCGGAGTTGAGGCGGACGACTCGGGTCTCGTCGGCGAGTTTCATTGCGCCGGCGGGGTCGAGTTGGCGGATGATGTTCTCGACCTTGGCAATTTCCTTTTCGGAACCGCTGACCATGATGCGGTTGGTCTTTTCCTCGGGTAGCAGCGTGGCGGGGCCGCCTTCGGGTTCGGGGGTGTTCTTGAGTTGCTCCTGGTAGAGTTGCTCGACGAGCGGGGCGAAGGTGGCGGCCTGGCGGCTGTGGAGTTCAACGGCGCGGAAGTTGCGTTCGGCGGTGGCGGTCGGGGCGACGTCGAGTTGGGTGATGAGTTGGCGGATGCGGTCGAGGTCGGATTTGGTGGCGAGGGCGATGACCTGGCGGCCGCTGGGGTCGGGGTAGAGTTTCGGAGCGAGCTTCTTGTCGGTGGTGTCCTCGAGCAGGCCGGTGACGAGGGTGATCATTTCGTCGGGGGTCTTGACCTTGAGGGGGAGCATGGCCATTTCGCGCTTCATCGCCTTGGGTTCGATGTCGACGACGGCGACGATTTCCTCGATCGCCTTCAACTGCGTCGTGGTGGCGGTGACGATGAGACGGTTGTTGGTCGTGTCGGACACGAGGGTGGGGGCGAGGAGTTCGGCGAAGGGGGATTCCTTCATGCGTTCGGTGACGAGAGAGCGGATGTTTTCGAAGGTGTCGGCGAGTTGGACGTGGTTGAGGTCGACGACCTGCATCGAGCGCGGTTGGGTCATGAGCTTGCCGCCGAGTTCGGTGATGATCTTTTCGATGCGTTCGAGGTGATCGCTGGTGGCGGTGACGATGAGGCGACCGGTGTCGGGTTCGGCGATGATCTTGGCCGTGGGTTGCCTGGCTTCGTCGGTGCCCTCGATCTGGCTTTCGTAAACCTGTTGGACGAGGGGGGCGAGGCGGTCGGCTTCGGCCTTGCTGGCGGTCTCGAAGAACTTGGTCTGCATCGGCGGGAGTGGTTCGCGGCCGCTTTCGAGTTGGTCGATCATTGCCTGGGCGGATTGGTGGTCGATGGGGGAGGCGGTGATCACGAGCGTGTCGGTGCTGGGATCGGCAGTGACCTTGGCGTCGCCGTTGTGGAAGCGGCGTTTGGGGAGGGCGTTTTGGATGATGCGGGCGACGCGGTCGGGGTCGCTGTGCTTGAGGCGATAGATCTTGGTGACGAGGACCATCTCGGCGCGGGTGTGATGGCGGCCTTTGCCGTGGACGGGGCGGTCGAACTTGTTGATGAGATCCTCGATTTGGTCGGCGAGTTGAACCATCGGTGAAGCGACGATGAGGCGGTTGTCACCGTCATCGACGAAGACGCGGGCTTTCATCGGATCGCTGCTGCCCTTCGAGGCAATGCTCGGGATGGCTTGGCGAAGCATGTCGGCGAGTTCGTCGGCGGCCTTTTGGACGGGGCGATAGATGCGGACGTCGGAGCCGCCGTCCTTGGATTCGAATTTCTGGATGAGTTCCTCCGCCATGACGATGCGTTCGCGCGGGCCGAAGAGGACCATGGTCTTGGAAACATCGTCGTATACGCAGGTGACGTAGTCGGCAGGGTCGGGCTTGACCTCCTGAAGCTTCTTAGTGCGTGGATCGTAGACCGTGCGTACGGGAGCGGTGGCGATGCCGAAGGTGCGGTTGATGAGATCCTGCAAGACCTGGCCGGAGGCGTGCAGGATTTGAATGGTGCGCATCTGGCGGTCGACGACGGCTTCGGTGTCGACGGTTTTGATGAGGGATTCGATGCGGCGAATGTTGTTGAGGCGATCGGTGAGGATGAGTCCGCGTCCGCGCGAAAGCGGGGCCACCGAGCCGGCCTTGGAAAGCATGTTGGTGATGGAGCGGGCGATGTCCTGGGCGTCGAGGTTCTTGAGGCCGAGGACCACGGTGACGATTTCCTCGGGGCGGACATCCTTCGCTTCGCCGGTGCCTTGCAGGATCTTGAGCTTCACGCTGGAGAGATCGCGGAGGGGAATGAGGCGGAGGTAATGGTCGTCTTCGGTGAGGACGTAGCCCTTCATCGCGAGGATGACGTTGAAGACGTCGATGGCCTCGCCGAAGTTATATGGCTTGGGATCGTTGTAGGTGAGGGTTCCTTCGGGTTTCGAATCAGCGACCAATGGTTTGTCCGCCATTTGCGAGAATCGCTCAAGGACCTCGGAGTACGGCATGCCGTCGAATTGGAAGCGGATGTTCTTGTTGGTGCTGTTCTGCGCGGAGGCGATTGGCACGAGTAGGAAGAGTACCAGAAGGAGGAACCAAGTCGGTCGGAGTATGTTGTTCATGGGGAAAGTCATCAGAGCTTCGCGAGGCCGGAAGGCAGTTGGTCGGTTTTCAGTTGGTGTTTTTGGGCAAGGGTCTGGCCGCGTTCGATGGCCCAGTAGGCTTCACCGATCTTGAGGATGACGCGGCTGTGGCTACGGAGGCCGGGATTGCCGGGCATGGGCATCGGGCGGTAGTCAACGAGGACGATCTTGCCGCCGGCGAGTTCGTCACCGGGGGTGTAGCGGAGGGTCTTGTTTTGGGTGAGATCGCGGACGTGGATTTCGGAGGTGCCGGCCCATTGGGAGAGGGAGACGACCTTGAAAGTTTCGGGTCCCGGAGGAGCTAGCGGAGGCGGTTCGGTCGGCTTGGATTTGCTGGGAGCGGGTGGCGGTGCGGGCGGGCGCTTGATGTAGGGGCGGAGGATGTCGCGAACGATGGTGGGGTCGTAGAGTTTTCGCTCGGCGCTGGTGAGAGAAAGATTCGTGCTGAGGTTGATGGGGTCGACGAGGGGGGCGGGTTCGACGACGAGGGTCATGTAGCGGAAGGAGACGCGGACGAGGCCGAACTTGTCGGCCTTGGAGAGAGTGAGGCTTTCGAGGCGATGAGCGGCGGGGGCGTTTTGCAGGAGGAAGAGGAGATCGAAGACGTCCTTCTGTGGTCCGTCGCCGCGGACGCTCCAACCGATTTCGCGCGCGCCGCGGTAGCGAATGGGGCCGACGGGGAGGCGACTGAACTCGGTTTCGCTCAGGCCGGCCTGGAGGATGGTCTTGGTGAGGACTTCGCCGGACTTGGCGCTGGCTTCGTCAAGGTCGTGGGAGAAGGTGCGGGTGGTGAAGGTCTTCACGTAGTCTTCGTTGCTGAAGTATTCGCGTTGTTGTTTTTTGAGACCTTCGAGTTTCTGGCGCGCGCCGCGGACTTTGCGGTCGGCTTCCTTGATCGGTTTGACGAACATGGAGCGCGCGCCGAAGGCGACAACGAAGAGGCCGACCATCATGCCAATGATCGTGAGCAAGGTCTTCTCGCGTTGATTCATCCGGCACCTCCGTCGAGTGAGCCGTCGTCGGTGGGACGCGCGGGTGGCAGGTTGGTACCGAGATTAGGAATGGCTTTCGAAGTGAGTCGGAGTTCGACGGCGGAACGGAAGTTGTAGCCGTAGCGATCACTGGCGGGATTGATGGCGATCGGTTTGACGTCGTAACCGGCGGCGCGGAGTTGTTTATCCAGGCGCGAGATGATTTCGCCGCTCTTGGCCTGGACGCCGAGGCGGATGGTGCCACCACGACCAATGGTGAAGGAACTCACGTAAACATCTTTGGCTGGAGGAAGCGCGGCGCTCACGTGCGCGTAGTCGTCGAGCCAATCGCGGCCAGCGCGTTCCCACTTCTTGAGGGTCGCTGCCTGGAGCTTCATTTGGCGAAAGATTTTGTTGTGCTTTTCGATCTTTGCGGATTCGGCGGTTAGGTCGTCGTAGACCTTCAGGCGTTTGTTCACGAGGGAGCTGCGAATGCCGAAGAGGAGAGCGATCAACAGGATGACACCGGTGATTCCGCTGATGAGCTTGATCTTGCCGAGGTCACGCGGCGGGCGGGGTTTCTTCGGGTTAAGAAAATCGAAGCGGAGTCCCTCGCTGCAGGCCGCACCTTCGGCAAGACCGATGGCGGACATTGCGCCGCAGGCGGCCTTGGCCGAATCGTCGGGAATGTCGAGGCGTTTGGGATCGAAGAGGATGGTTTCGACGCCAAACTCCTTCGCGAGGCGATCGACGACCTTCTGTTCGCAGTCGGTTTCGCCGGCGACGACGATCTTGCGGATGGGTTCGCCGTGTTCCATGCCGGTGAAGCCGTGCAGGCTGCGGACGACCTCGATGGCGACGGTACCGGCGTATTCGTCAGGGCACTGGGTGGATTCGGGCGGGGCGTCACCGACGAGATTGACGGCGATGTCACGGCTGAAAAGAAGCGCATCGTGCCCGACGATGTCGATGCCGACCTCGCTCGGACGAAGGGAGATGATGGCGACGTTGTGGGCGCGTTCGGTGATCTTGGCGATTTCGGCGCAGCGGGCGATCGAGTATGGGAGCCAGCCGAGGCCGATGAGTTTGATGCCGGCGGATTCGGCGACCTGATGGTAGTAGTCGATGCTTTCGCGGCGGGCGGTGGCGACGAGGACTTCGAGTTTCTTGACTGAATCGGCCTCTTCCTCGGCCTCAGGCTTGGCCAGTTCTTCAAGCTCGTGGAGGATTTTAAAATCAATCACCGCTTCCGTCATCGGGAAGGGGAGTTCGCGACCGATTTGGAAGTGGAGCATTTGGGCCAGCTCGTTCAAATCGGGGAGCGCGGGCAGGACGAGGTTTCGGAGAATGACCTGACCGCGCGGGATACCCATGACGACGGGGCCGGGCTTGATCTTGAGTTCCTTGAGGGTCTGGTGGATGGCGTTGCCGAGGGATTCAGCGCTGGGAGTTTCGCCGTCGATTGGGATATCGAGTTGCCCGCGGACGACGCGTTTGACGGTGGCGTCGTTGCCCTTGGCCGCAGCTTCGACGATACGCAGATTATCACTTTCGACAACCAGTGCGGTAACTGAGGAGACACGACCGCTACGGCGCTCTCGGAGCGCCGCCAAACTGCGATTCAGCTTCGCGTTTCGTTTGATCGCCTCATCCGTCATGAGGTCATTGAGCGGTACGATTGAGCATAGTTTTTTGTGGGCGTTTTGGGAAGCTTATTAAGGGATGTGACGCTCGGCGAAATCGGGTCTTCAGCGGACACGTCAATCTCGAAGGGGAGGCCGAAGCGGCTGACGTCACGGAGGTAAATGATGCGGGGACGATCACCGGCAAGATCGACGATGGCCTCGATGATCCGATACTGACCATTGCTGCTGAAACCGGCCGCGCGGAGGCTGAACTGATAGCTGCGGGCGGTGAGATAGCGGCCGATTTCGCGGAATTCTTCGGCGTCGACAATATTATCGGTGAAAAGCCACGCGATGGTTTCCTGCTCGTCCGGTGAAACGGAGTCTCGTGCGCCGACGATTTCGTTGGCGAGGCTGTCATCAATGCCGGGCACGGTGGCGAGGACCTGGGCGGAAGCGGAGTTGATGTTGATCAGGCCGTGGAGGTAATAGGCGTTGGTGTGGGAGAA
>PBAL01000080.1 GCA_002715965.1 Verrucomicrobiales bacterium
CGTCCTTGCTGAAGCGTTTGTTCACTTCTCGAATGCTTTTGACCAACTTGGTGAACTGCTCCCGTGTGGGTAAGCGCAGAGGCTTCTGCTTCACCTTTCTGGCCTTGATGTGTCGAGCGGGGTTATCGTAGCGAATTCCGAGCTCCACGGCGATTTCCAAGATCCCCCGCAACACCTGCACGGTCTTGTTGAAGTTGATTGCTCCGGTATCGAGGCTGGCGGCCCAATTGAGGCAGGCCTGTTTGGAGAGCTTCCTGAGTTCCTTGGATTCCAGATCCGGCCAGGTCCGTAGCAGGGCGGCAATACGCTCCCGGCGGTGCTCTTTGGTGCGGGGCTTGAGGGAGGTGTCCGCCTTTAAATCTGCTTTGTAGCGTTCAATCGCCTCGCCGACGGTCATCTTGGCCTCGTCGTCTCCAGCCGTGCTTTCCGCCAGCTGTCGCTGCTCCTTTTCGTAGTCCGCCAGTCGCAGCTTGGCGACCGTCAGAGTCTTGGTTTTTAGGGATTTCCTATTTAACTTGCCGTTGACGCGTACGCGTGCGAAATACTTCCCCGATGGCCGATAACGGACAAGATTTGTTACGGATGTCTTCTGCCACAGCGAGTCATCGCTGTTTTGGTTTCGGGTTGCCATTTTTCGGCAATCAGTATCAAATGGCAGTATCAGATTGTCAAACGACAGACGGCAGATTGCTCGTAAGTCCCTGATAATCAACACCTGGAGAGGTGGCTGAGTGGTTTAAGGCACACGCCTGGAAAGCGTGCGGGGTCGAAAGGCCCTCGAGAGTTCGAATCTCTCCCTCTCCGCCATTTACCCCTCTTCCTCACGGCTTGGTTCGGAATCCGCGTTGATCGTCCATGTTGCATGTTCATTCCATTGAAGACCTGAGTCATCCGGCATTGCTGCCTTACTTGACGATTCGTCAGGACGGGGAGCAGCGAAAGCGTGGCGTGTTCATTGCGGAAGGATTGAAGATCACGCGCCGGTTGTTGGAGAGCGAATTTTCAGTTGTGTCTCTGCTGCTCCCTGAGGCGAAGCTCGAACAACTCCGGCCATTGATCGAGAAGCGTTCGGAAGAAATCCATGCCTTTGTCGGCGCCAAACCGGAACTGGAAAAGCTCGCTGGCATTTCAATGTATCAAGGAGTGAACGCAGTGGGGCGCATTCCCAAATCACGGACCTTGGAATCGATTCCTGCGGGTGACAGGCCGAGGTTTTTCGTGGCAGTCGATCACCTGACGGGTGCGGATAATCTGGGCACCGTGGCGCGCAATGCCACGGCTTTTGGCGCAGATGCGTTGATTGTTGGTGAGACTTGTTGCAGTCCGTGGTTGCGAAAAGCGGTGCGGGTTTCGATGGGCACCATCTTCAAGATTCCGGTGATTGAATCTCCGTGCCTGAAGACCACCTTGCAGCAACTTCGCGTTCAGGGCATTCGTACAATCGCGGCGCATGCCCATACCGATCGACGCACGCTTGGCGACGTCGATTTGCGTGGGGAGGTTTGCATTGTCCTGGGCAGCGAAGGCGATGGGATTCGTAACGCAGTTCTGGAAAATTGCGATGAACACGTGGTCGTGCCGATGGCCAATGAAGTGGATTCGTTGAACGTCGGAAGCGCCGGATCGGTGTTCTGTTACGAAGTCGCACGCCAGCGTGGATTTCATCAGGATAGTGCCGGGTAACGGGAGGTTGCTGCCTCAGGCCAACGTGAGTTCCTTGTCCACACCGGTCAACTCGTCGTGCTCACTGACGAGCTTTTCCAGATCCGGATGGATGGGTTGGGAGCCAAAATCTGTCAAATGTTGACAGACGCGATATTCCTCGCTGACTCGTTTATACTCCTGCTCCCAAGCGTCGAATTGCCGCTCATATCGGCTGTCGGTAAATGGCCGGCGGACGTTGGGACGCTTGAGGTCGCAGCGCCACGGCTTGGGATTCAATCGGGCGCGAAAGCTTTGCTGGGAATTACAGAGTTTCTGGTAGAGGGGGGCGCTGCCCATTGCCTTGAAGACTTGCTGGACCACGGAATCGTCCGGGGCAATGGAGATGACGATGATCAATGTGCCAAGAACGAGCGCGACCGTGGCCCGCTATCCAGAGCGCGACCGCAACGAACGCCACTGCCGTTCGATGCGCTCCCATCATCCTGAGAAATAGCTCCAGCTTCCGTTCCAGGGAGTTGTTCGGTTGTTGTTCTCGTAGGAGTTGCTATCCGCTATAATGTCAAAGTATTAGCAACGGCGGTTCAAGCAGGTTTATATAAACGTCCTGTTGAGGTGGAAGCGAGATGTGGATGTCTTCGCCAACCGGTTCGTATCCGGCGAGGGAAACGAGCGCGAAGAATACGTAGAGCAGACCCTTCATAACATTGGCAAAAACGTGCCCGTGCCCCATGAAGGTCATGACGATCGTGAACACCAGCAAAAGCCCCCAGAAGGCGAGCAGCAGCAGGGGGGCCATTCGAAATCCTACGATTCCGAGAACCGCAAGCACTGATAGCGCCAATCCGGCGGCCATCACCGGTGGGTGTTGCCGTGCCGCAAAGCTGATGCTTGCGCCCATGAAGAGCCAAAAGAAGCAGATGATTCTAAAGCCGGAGCTCATAGATTGATTTCACAGCGTTCGGTGAGGGAGTGAGGTTTTCTTTCATTCGCTCGAGATTCAAGCACGAAGCGGACGTTTGACAGGTGTGAAACGGAGAGTCAAAGCTCGGCCATGAGCGAAGTTGCGATCATCAATACCGATTGCGGCCAGATGGTTCTGGAACTCTGGCGGGACGTTGCGCCCAATACGGCAGGGAACTTCGTTCAACTCGCGAATAGTGGGTTCTACGACGGAACCGCGATTCATCGCGTGGTTCGAGATTTCATGATCCAAGGAGGCGATCCGCTGTCGAAAGACCCGGAACAATCACAACGCTGGGGAATGGGTAATCCAGGTTACACCATGCCGGGCGAATTCAGCGACCGGCCACATGTGCGTGGTGTGCTTTCGATGGCCCGCGGAAACGATCCGGATAGTGCCGGAAGTCAGTTTTTCATCTGTCTGGGCACGGCAGAGTCATTGGATGGCGAATACACGTGTTTCGGCAACTTGATTGAAGGCGATGAAGTGTTGGGCGCAATTGGTGCGGTGGAAACCGAACGCGCACCGAACATGGAGAAAAGCCGTCCGGTTCAGCGCGTCGGCGTCGAATGGATACGGGTGGAAGAGCGATAGTTCGTTGCGCAGACGAGCAAATGTGCTACGAATCGCGTTCTTCATCTGGGACGATCTCCACCGCCGGGTCCTGGTCGCAATCCGATCAAGGACTTCCTGAAAGGGATATTCACGTGGAGCCAACGACCATCCAAGATAGGGGATTGCATTGGCCCCCATTGCACGAATTGCCTGATCAAAATCAGTCGGATATGAGTTTCGGAATCCAGAGGACGGATCGATCGCGATCAGTTGGAGCACAACCAGCAGGCTGACGACCGTTACACAAATCAATGCCTTCTTCTTACCCCGACTCACCATAAGCGGGAGATTAGCAAGGGTATGTAATTTGGTAAGTCAGGCTTCCATCTGACGCAGTCGAGCGGCCTGTGCGACGCACTGCTGATGCAGCAGCACGCTAATTGCTGAGGGGATACAGATCCAGTCGGCGATAGAACAGTTCGGCGTTGTTGGACTGGATAAGAATCTTACCCGACTTGGGGTCGGCGTTCTTGCCGTCGACCATCACCCGCCCGTTGACCGTGAGTTTGATTCGGCCGTTTCGATTGATGATCTCGATGGTGTTCCATTCGCCGAGCGGTTTCTCCACTTCATCAGCACCTCGAAAACCGAGTTCGTTTTTCCATTCACCCTTCCCCGGTCGGTCGTAGCGCTTTACTCCACTGGTTCCACGGGCTGCCAGATCCGCGCCGCGAATGAGACAAAGATCTCCCGTCGCGCCTTCAAGCAATTGGCATTCCTGGGACTTCATGAACAGCACATCTTCACCGGTCGCATTGAAGAACAGACCTGCATCCCGACCGCGACCGCGTCCGTCCCAGGTTTTCTTGCCCCACTTGAACTCCGCGACGAGTCGGTAATTGCTGTAGTTTTTCTTGGTTGCCAAATACCCCATGTGCTGGCCGCTAACACGGAGAACACCCTTCTTGTAGGTGTAAACCTGATCAGGATCTTTGTTCCGGTCAGTTGTCCGCTTTCCATCCTTCGAATTGCGGATGAACGTGTAAAAGTTCGAGAGATCTTTACCGTTTAGCAGATGAATGATTTTTTTTCGTTCCGCGGCTCCGGAGTCTGCCGAGGCGATGAGGAAAGCGAACACGAGGATGGTACTGAGTTTCATGTGCGCAGTTTGCCGACGCCACATTGCGTTCGTCAATCAAAGCGATTGCCCCATCAACTCTCCTAAGAATCCTTTTCCGTCCAGCGGGCGAACAGCCAGAGGAGGTCAGCGAGGCGGTTGAGGTAGATGAGGCCTTCGTTGTTTTTCAAGCCGTGGAATTCGCGGAGTTCGCAGAGGCGACGTTCGGCGCGACGGCAAATGGTGCGGGCGACGTCGAGTCCTGCGGAGCTGGGATTGTCGCCGGGGGTGGCCCAGCCTTTGTAAGTGATCTTTTCGGCTTCGATTTTCGCTACGAGTTCGTCGAGTTTGGTGGTCATTTCCGGAGTGACTTCCTTGAAGCCGTCTTTGCGGAAGCGCTCAAGATCGTCGGGATGGGTGGCGAGTTCACCCATGAAGATGACGAGGTCCTTTTGAATTGTGAGGAGGTTGTCGGTAATGAATGGATCCGCTGAATGCGCACGAGCAAGACCGAGCGCAGAGTTGAGTTCGTCGACTGTGCCGTAGGCTTCCACGCGCGGATGGTGCTTCGAAAGCCGCCGATTGTACATCAGGCCGGTCGTGCCGTCGTCGCCGGTTTTGGTTGCGATGCTCATTTGATCTAGAGTTGTCGGATCTGGAAGCCGCCATCGACGTTGATCGTGTCGCCGGTGGAGTAGGGGAAGTATCCCTCCGCAATGGCAACGATGGCACGGCCGACGTCCTCGGGTTGTCCCCAACGACGGATTGGCGTGAATCCATCGGCAAACATCTTGTCGTATTTTTCCTTCACGGGCGCGGTCATGTCCGACGCAATCACGCCCGGGCAAACTTCAAAGACATTGATTCCGAATTCAGCCAGCCGGGCTGCGTAGACCTTGGTCATCATTCCCAGCGCGGCCTTTGCCATGCAGTAGTCTCCGCGATTGGTGGAAACAGCATAGGCGCTGATCGAGGAAACGGTGACTACCTTGGGAGCAAAGCGCGGGCTGGACTGTTCGGCCGAGGTGTCGCGCTCACGCATCCAGTTGGCAGCGAGTTGCGTGAGGAAGTAAGGCCCCTTGAGATTGATGGCCATAAGTGCATCGAATTCCTCTTCACGGGCCTCCAGAACATCGCGTCGTCCAATCGAGGTAATGCCGGCGTTGTTGACCAGGAGTTCCAACGAACCAAACTGTTCCCGCGCCGCTCCGATCATGCGTTCGCGATCCGCAGCCTTGCCAACATCGCACCGCACGATGTGCGTTTGGATGTCGTTCTCTCCGGCGGCTTCGGCGCATTCCTCCGCAGTTCGTCTCGCGCCATCCTCGCTTCCCGCGTAATTGACGACGACGTTGAACCCGGCACGCGCAAGTTCGATCGAAATGCCCTGGCCAATGCCTCGTGATGCGCCGGTGACCAATGCCGTTGGATTTGCCATGGCGCTTCAATTACGCGATGGACGGCAAAGTCGAAACTCTTTTTTCGAATCGGAACGAATCCCTCGCTGGATTCGCTTCAAACTTGCCCGCTTTCCTCGGATTTTGCATTTTCCCGTCATGATTCGTTGTTTCACCCTTCGTATTGCGACCGTTGTCGCTGCGTTTTCCGTCCTCGGTTCTGCTTCTGTTTCGGCCCTGACCAAGGAACAGATTCTTGAGATTGCGGGCAAGCCCCACAATGCCGACAAGCTGATGGATGGACTCAAGATCTTTTCGCATGCGCGGAACTACAGTCTGGAGTTGAACGTCACTGCGTTGCAGCAAGACAGGAAAAAGACGATGACCGTCGAAGTTGAGGAAAAAATCGTTTCGGGAAACTACCTCGTCACGAAGTTTACTCCTGAAGGTGCGCCCGGTCCGCTGATAACGGTGATCACCCAACATCCACCGTCGGGTCTGTACTTGAAAAGCGTCCTTGAACCAGATGGGCGAATCCAGGAGATGGTGGGCACGTCCGTTGAGGGGAGCCGTGCGATCTCGTGGACGACGGTCCGGACCATGCAGGGGCAGCCGGTGATCTTTGGCGTTGAACAGCACACCTCCTCGGGAGTGTCCTGGTCAGAAATCCTTATGGTCAACGGAGCTCCACAATTGAAGACCGTTGGCAAGGCCAGGAAGCGTGAGGTCGCTGAGTCCACAACTTCTGAGAAGTAAGTTCGGTCGGCGTGTTGACAAGTTTGCCGAGAATGCATCGAGTGCGGCAGGTCTTCCCTGCTGTTGTGGAATGCGATGTAGAGACAAGGATCGCGCAATTATACTCGGGCAGCCAATTGGCTGCAGCCGGTGAACGGGTGGCCATCGGGGTGGGGTCGCGTGGGATCAGCAATTACTCCCGCATCGTAAAAGGAGCCATCGCCCAGTTTAGAAAACTGGGCGCCGAGCCTTTCCTGGTGCCCGCGATGGGCAGTCATGGTGGCGCTACGCCGGAAGGGCAACTGAAGGTGCTCGCTGGTCACGGAATTACGGAGGAATCCCATGGCGTTCCCATTCACGCTGAGATGGACGCAGAGAATGTGGGCCAGACCAAATCCGGAATGGACGTCTGGTTCAGCAAGGCTGCCCTCTCGGCAGATCGGATCTTCGTCATTAATCGAATCAAACCACACACCGACTTCTCCGGGGACATTGGCAGTGGCTGCCTGAAGATGCTGACCGTCGGGATGGGAAAACATGTTGGTGCTGCCAATTACCATCAGAACGCGGTGCGAATCGGATATGCGGAAGCGTTGAAAGGGCTGGGCGATGCAATTCTTTCAAACCTTCCCATCGCAGGCGGCCTCGGCATCATTGAGGGGCAGAGACATGAAACCGTTTCGCTTGAGCTTCTCGAACCCGAGGATTGGATCACGCGCGAGGAGGAATTGGTTCTCAAGGTGAAGAGTGGATTGCCAAAGATCCCATTGGAAGACATCGATTTATTGGTCGTGGATCAGATCGGAAAGAACTTCAGTGGCACGGGAATGGATTCCAACGTTATCGGACGCGGGGTGCACAGCTACTCCACGCTGACGGGTAGAGAGCACACGAATCCTCCGCACATTCGTCGGATCTACGTGCGTGATCTGGCGCCGGAGACCAATGGCAATGCGATCGGGCTTGGCCTCGCGGATTTTGTTCACCAACGTGTGGTCGATCAGATGGATGTAAACGTGACTTACACCAACGCCTTGACGGCGCTCTCGCTGAACGCCTGCAAGGTTCCGATTACGATGAGTGATGAACGACAGGTTGTGGAACTCGCGCTGAGATCAGTTGGCGCGTTGAGTGATCCTAGCGCGCGGATCTTGCGGATTGCAAATACCTTGGATCTGGAGTTCTTCGACGTGTCGGATGGTTTGTTGTCTGATGTTGGGGACAACAGCAAATGCGAACGATTGCCGGTAAGCTATCCAATTGAAGATTGGCGATCGTTGACTGACTGAGAAGCATCGCGGCGTATTTTGACCGGTTACTTTAGTCGAAAGTTTTCAGAGACTCCCTTGCAGTCAGCCCGATCAGGGATGTCACGCCACCAACCGCCTCTCTGCATGGTGATATAAGCCATTGCTACTGTGCGAGATATATGCGTTTGAAGGCTTTATTTCGGGTTGCGGTGTGTTTTTCTCGGCACATGAAAAGAGGGTTGGAGGCCTTTTCCTTGGGGCTGTTTTCTTTGTTGTTTCCTCGCGATTGATCGGTGCTGCATCGCTGGAAGAAATACTTCGAGATTCACTTCAGATTCCATCCGCCGGGAGCCACGAAATACGCGTCCTCGCGCCGGACATGCTGGAACTACATGCCATCTCCAGCCGCACGAAGCCACGCGTGCCGCGCCTTGGGACTGGATCCATGAGAAGATCATACCCGCAAGGCAGGGTTCCCCGAACTCAATGATCTGGAAGTCATCGTGAACGGTCAATCGGTGGCCGTTTCGGCGATCTGCTTTCATCGTGAAATCCGTCATGCCGCATTGACCGGCACGAACTTCCTGTTGGATGACCATTTGTTCCTTCGGCTGGCGTCACCAGTTTCCGTGGATGGGGCGCTTCATTCATGAGGGGCAAGCAGCTGATGAACTGCGACCAGATCGGTTTAACGCTCACGAAAGGAGCGTGGCATCACCTGCGAATTTGAGTGGATTAGAGCGGCTATACCGTGGCGATCGATGGGCAGGTGACATCCACGGTTGCGGCAGGCGAATACGGCCACTGGCGAAACAAACTCAACGCGACGCTTGCGATCGGGAATTTTGAAGGTTGGGTGGACGAGGTGAAGATCATCTGCGTCATCAGTGAGTAGATACCGTTGCTCCGTGACGCGCCTGACGTTTCGGGGCACTGATTCGTTTCCCTGAAGACGTTTGTTCGCCATCGACGAACTCTCGCAAGGCCATGGGAATGTCGCTTCGCCCCCCGCGTTGATAGTCCTTTAAAACGGTCATGGCGGCTTGTTGCGGATGGATGGCGTTTTCTTCAGTGAGGAATCCGAAAACGAAGTCCACTAGGGCGCTCAACGCAATTCCATGTCTGCGTCTGGCCCGGTTGGAGAGGTATTCACTGAAGGCAAGGAATGATCTGAACGGCGAGCGACTGTCCGCCCAGATTAATTTGCGCGATTCGACAAAATTCCCGCTGTTCCCCACGAGATCCCAGTAGCGGGCGAAGCGTCGCATCGTTTGCAGTGCTTCAAAATTTAGATCGCGGTTGCGTAGAATCTCGAAGGGGGGATGCGGGCTGTAGACCATTTGAAACTCCTCGTTGTGGCGAATGATTGGTGTCCCCTTGAGTCGCTTCAAGATTCCGATCTGGATTTCCTGGGGGTTCAGTTCGATCAGGCGATTGAAGCCTTCGCCGAACGAGCCGAGTGTTTCACCAGGCAGTCCGACAATCAGGTCAGCGTGGATGTGCACGCCGGTTTCGTTTCGAAGGAACTGAAAGTTGTCCGCAAGTTTGTCGTAGTTCTGGCGACGATTGATGTGTTTTGAAACCTCCTCGTTGAAGGTTTGAATTCCGATTTCGAATTGAAGAGCGCCGGGCGGGAATTTACGGATCAGCGTTCGAAGACCATTCGGCAGTCGATCTGGGATTATCTCAAAATGAAGGAACAAGCCGTCAAAGTATCTTTCCAGGAAGAATGTCAGAATGGCTTCGCTGACCCGCATGTTCAGATTGAACGTGCGATCAACGAACTTGAACTCCTTGGCGCCACGCTGCAGGAGTTCATCCATCGCATCGAGGAACGTGTTCAGCTCGAATGCCCGAACCGGGATGTCCACTGAAGAGAGACAGAACTCGCAAGTGAATGGGCATCCGCGTGAGGCTTCCAGGTAGATGACGCGATGCGATAAATCTTCCTGATTGTAGAGATGGTACGGAAGCCGAAGATCTGACAGAGAGGGCAGGGGAGCCGCTGTGACTTTCTCAATTGGCTCGTCATTCAACAGCATGGAACAGACGCGTGCAAACTCCAGGTCGGCCTCTCCGGTGATGGTGCAGTCCGCCAATTGGACAATGGATTGGGTCTGGGTGTCATAACTGACCTCTGGTCCGCCAAGAATGATTTTGATGGATGGGGTGAGTTTTCGGAGCAGTGCAATCACTTCCTCCGTCTGGCGTGTGTTCCATATGTAGACACCAAAACCGATGATTTGCGCCTCTTGTTCGAGCAGTCGTTCGACGATTTCGAGGGGGCGTTGGTTGATGTCGAATTCCAGCAGATTCGTTCGCTCCGTGAGCTCTCCCATGTTCGCCAACAGATATCTCAGGCCGAATGAGGCATGGATATATTTGGCGTTCAGAGTGGTGAGTACGATGTCGGCCACGAGCGCGAGGTGTAACACGCTGCACTTATTCTCACAATCTCCAGGGACGCAGTTGACAAGCCGCGAGACCTTGTCATACGCTTCGCGCCCCATTGGTGCCTCAGTAGCTCAATTGGTAGAGCAGTTGACTCTTAATCAATTGGTTCTAGGTTCGAGTCCTAGCTGGGGTACCACTTTTCCTTTCCCGGATTTCTTGACGATCAAAGTGCTTACGGATAGAGAACCGCCCCGTTTTTGATGTCCACAGAATCACAACCGCTATTGCGAACCCTGCTGGTGCTTGGGCGGGTTTCCAATCTTCCGACAGTGTGGACGAATTGTCTGGCAGGCTGGGTTTTGGGTGGGGACGGGGAACTGAATCGCCTGTTGATCCTCTGTGCGGGAGCGTCGGCGATGTATATCGGCGGGATGTATCTGAATGATGCGTTCGATGTGGCATGGGATCATGCGCACAAGAATGACCGGCCAATCCCGTCCGGACATATTCCTGAACGCCCCGTATGGATTCTGGGTTGGCTATTGCTACTCGGAGGGTTGGCGCCGATTTGCATGATGGGTGAACGGCCCGCGTTGTTGGGGATCCAGCTTGGGGTGTGCATCCTCGCATACGACGCGCTGCACAAACGCATTTCATGGTCGCCGTTCCTCATGGCGGGTTGCCGCTTTTACCTGCTGCTGGTTGCAGCATCCGCAGCGAGTGATGGGATCAACGGCCTGGCGATTTGGATGGCAGTTGTGCTCGGCGCTTACATTCTCGGGCTGAGTTACGTTGCCAAGGCGGAGAGTCTGCCGGGGCCGCTTCAATACTGGCCCCTCATCTTCCTGGCCTCTCCCATTGCCCTGGCTTTCCTGGTGAATGACGAGGAGTTTCGACGCGACGGCCTACTGGTCTCTGCCATCTTGGGGCTGTGGATCATCCGTTCATTGCGGAATCTGTTTTGGACAAAGGACAAGAAGATCGGCAAGGCAGTATGTGGTTTGCTCGCGGGGATCTGCCTGGTCGACCTGTTGGCGGTGGCGTTCGTCCCTCCCATGTTCGCCGGCTTGTTCATCGCCGGCTTCCTGCTCTCACTCTTGTTTCAGCGATACGTGCCGGCGACGTAAGATAAATATGTATCAGCGAGCGTGAGTGAGCAGATGAAGACTCAATAACCCTGCGCGCTCACGCTCGCTGCTACGATGGTTCGCCGTGCTAAACCAACTCGGAGATGACCTGTCCACCCTGTGTGACGATCGGAATCGGACGACCCTGCGGATCGATCCAGTGGGAGTTGAGATCGATGCCGAGATGTTGGAAGACGGTGGCAGCGAGATCGGCGGGAGCAACCGGGCGACTGGCGATGTCGTAGCCGCGGGCGTCGGTGCTGCCGATGACCTGCCCGTGATTCAACCCACCGCCGGCCATAACCATTGACATGACTCGCGCCCAGTGATCGCGACCGGCCTGGGCGTTGATGACCGGGCTGCGGCCGAATTCACCGAGCATCAGGATCAAGGTGCTGTCGAGCATCCCGCGCTGTTCGAGATCGGTGACGATTGCATTGAGCGTCTGGTCCACACGCGGGATCAATGGCTTCAATCCCTTTTCGATTCCGCCCCAGCGGACATTGTCGCCATGGTGATCAAAATAACCCCAGGCACCGCTCACCAACACGAAAGTAACGCCGGCCTCGACCAGGCGACGGGCCAACAGGGCTTTGCGTCCCATGCTGTGACTGCCATATAGCTCCCGCGTGGCGGCTGATTCCTGACTGATGTCAAAAGCCGTCTGAGCCCTCCCGGATAGCAACACGTCAAAGGCCTGATGGGTGAAGCGATCCGCCGATGCGATTTCGCGGCTGCCATCCACGGCGTGCTTGAATTCATCCAAACCGGCCTGCAACGCGTGCCGATCTTCCAAGCGATCCAACGAAAGGCCTTTGGGCAACTTCAACCGCCCGGCGAGTTCCTTGCCGTTCACCGGTTCGTAGGCAACGCCCATGTTGCCGGCGCCCCAGACGTCGGATTTCCACGTATCGGCCAATCCGAGGAAGCCGGGCATACCCGGAGCATTGGGACCGCGAAATTTTGCTGCAATCGATCCCATGGACGGATAGCCGCCACCACTCGTGCTATCGACGATGCTCCCCCGGGCCAGGGCATTGCCGGCCTGCATGGTGATCGGCGTGTGGCCGCTGGCACTGCAATCGACTGACCGCAGGATGGTCAGCTTGTCCATCAACTTCGCGGTTAGCGGCATATGTTCGCAGACATGAACACCGGGAAGCTTGGTGGGAATGTGCCCGAAAGGACTCCGGATCTCGCGCGGCGCATCTGGTTTCGGATCCCACAAGTCGATGTGGCTCGGTCCACCCGAAAGCCAAAAGAGAATCACACTGGTCTTGCGGGTCGACTTGCCTGTGCTCAGGGCCAGCGCGCGCTGTTGGAATAGTGCAGGTAACGACAACCCGGCCAGTCCCCCGAGACCTGTCTGTAGAAAACCGCGACGCGAATTTCCCACGCGAAGCACGTCTCCGCCTTCCGGGCTAAAAAGTGGCGAGATTGCGCTCTGCACGTGATCGGGTTGATGGCACACGGAATTCACGACCATCATGATGCGACGGATTCCCCGATAAGTCAATCTCAGGCAAGTTGAGTTCAGATTCAACGTGATTGTGGAATCGGTGAACTTTCCTATCGTCCGTTACCGATGAAACCAGTGGGAGTCCAGTTTACGGTTGTTCTGTTGACGTGCCTTTTTGCGACGACATCGCCAGCGGCAGAACAAGTCTATCCGCAGGGAAAGCTGTTTCCGTTTATGGGTTACTCTGGTGTACCTGCGCGAGATGCACGGCATGGGTTCAGTGTCGCCGGTCCGACTTATTCATCTGAGCAGGAACGCGACCTTGCAGTTGCTGAAGCTGCGGGACTGAGGTTTTCGTAGAAGGTGGGGATAAAGATGAATTTCCACGCCAAGGCACCGGAGAAGCCACTGGATTTGAGTATTGCGGAAATTCGTCAGCAGATTGCCGAGCAGGTAGCGAAGGTGGTCGATCGAAAATCCATCTGCTGGTGGTATGTGACTCCGGAGGAAATTCGTTATTGGCGAAAGAACGAGATGGATTACCTCAGGGCAGCCACAGGGGCGATTCGCGCCGCCGACCCGCTCAAGCGCCCGATCTGGATGTATGAACCGAATTTCCGGGACGCGGCTTCCTTGATGAAGGCCGGGAAGTATCTCGATATCATCGGCAAAGGAGTGTACGTGAACCTGGCGGATTATCAGGAGAGCAGGGTCTGGGTGCGTTGGTCGGCGGAGCAGGAAGTTCAGGCGATCGAGCAGTTGGCAAAGTTGGGTGACTCCCGGCAACGAGTTTCACTCATCATGCCGGAATTGTGCAGGGAACCCGAAAAACCTGCGGAAGATCATCTTATTCCAATGTGGGTGAGACACGATGTTTACCTCGGTCTGATGAGTGCGCCAATGAGTGTCCCAATGAAAACCAGATACATTATCCCGCTGTTTCTCGCCTTGGGCGTGGCGCTGTTGGCCGCCGGTTGCGGTGGCATGTTGATGGGCAAGGAAGCCGCCGAAAGCAGCCGGGTGGATTTCCACAAGTTCTATAACGAAGGAGAGTTGGAACAAATCCACGCGGGCGCTCATTCGAAACTCCATGCGGCGACATCCGAAAAGGATTTCCTGGAACTCATGGGCGCCGTGCAGAAGAAACTCGGCAAGGTCACGGGAACGACCAGCGCGGGTTATCGGGTGAAGTCCAAGATCGGCACGACCACCGTCGTACTGACCCAAACAACGGTATTTGAGAAAGGTTCAGGCAAGGAGATCTTCACCTTCCAGATGGACGGCGAAGTCGCCGTGCTGGTCGGCTACAATATCAATTCGAAGGAATTGATATTGTAGCGAGTCCGTCGTTCCCAAGCTCCGCTTCGTGCGAACCAGGAGCTTCGCGGGTATTCCGTCCCAAGCCGGAGCTTGGGACGGAGAGATCACGGACGAAAATGGTAATTCGTCACAGAGCCATTTCCTGCCACATGCTCAAAATCGAGTCCACCACGTCGCCGGCGGTCTCGGCCTCAAACCAACAGGTGCCTATCCAGGTTTCGTAGCCACCGAGGTGGAATTGCCTCGCGGTCGGGAGATAGCCGAAATAGCCGCCCGCATTGGAGTGGATAAACGCCCGTTTGAATGCGGACTTCGATTTCAGTTCCAGGCCGATTTCAACGAGGACTTCGTTGGGGATGGCTGCGACTCCAATGTCGCCGATGCGAAACGCTTGCAGGGGCAGCGGCATTTCATCCGGTAGACGCGTAAGAGCCTGAATGCGCGCAGCGTAAATTTCCTGGATGGAGCGTTTGTTGGGATCCTTGATGCCGGCGAGAAGTTTCTTTGTCCGCGCTGTCAATTCGGCGTCGGGTCGGCGAGGCTTCACCGTGATGTCGCGGAAGCGGGCGTCGAGTTTCGCATGGTCGAGGTAGCGGATGCCGTTCATGGCGGCGAAGACGCCTTCAGCCACATCATGGCCTACGATCTTCATCTTCTCGTAGGCCGACAGTCGAGGAACGCGTTTGGTGAAGTCGATGTTGTTGATGTCGCCACTGGTGCCGTTGCTGAGCATGGCGACAAAGGCGGTGTCCTGTCGATCGACCTTGAGCAGGTCACGCAGCCGTCGGGCGAAGTAACCGAAATAATCCGCGCTCATGGCACCGCGTTTGGTGCCGCCGATGTAGTGCAACGAGTAGTTCGCCAACACGCCGATGGGGCGGCCGTTGGTCGACTGCACGGAGAGGATTGCGACTTCGGGATCGATGGGGCCGGCGGGTTTGACGAGGTTTGGATTCGCCCGGCCGGGATTCATTTTCACCGTGTCGTTTTTGTTGCCGAAGGGGTTGGTGGGCATAGCGCCGGGCTTGAGATGCCAGCGGCGATTGAACACGTGTTCCGGTTCCTGAGCGCTGCCGAAGCCGATATGGGCCGGTTGGAGATTGTTGACCGCGCGACGAACGGCGTCGGCGATCCGGCCGGCGACGAATGGCTGGTATTCATCATCGAAATTCGGATCGAGTTTGAAGCGGTCTTCGCCGTCACCTATCAGACTGCCGGCGGAATGGGTGTGCGTGGCCGACATCATCAGATGCGAACGGGGAATGCCGGTATGCTTCTGAACAAGCTTGGCGGCCGCTTCGTAGACCTGACTCTTGATCCCGAGATTGTCGCAGACGACGAAGGCGAGCTTCGTCTTGCCGTCATCGAGAACAATGCACTTTGCCCAAAGCTCGTCGTGCACATGTGTAGACGGGTAGGGTCGGAATCCGCCGACAATTTTCTGGCCGAGCAGTGGGGTGATGTTGCTACGCGCAGCACCGGCCCGGAATACTTGTTCTGCTGATTGTGATGTGGTGGAGATCCCCACGCACAACAGGAGCACCAAACGGAAGTTCATGCACGAGTTGTATCAGCCGACGGGAGAAGGCTCACTTGTTTTTCTCCGGTGATTCGTTGCCTCGACTGTTCGTGAAGCAACTATTTTCGCACACGGACGCCGGTGAGGAGGGCGCCGGCCCAGCTGGAAATGATGCAGCCAAGGACGAAGGCATTGAGGAGTTCGTCGCCTCGGTTGTCCCAATCCTTGGCTGAAACGGCATTTCCGAAGAATGCGTAGTAGTAGCAGGCCATTGCGCCAGCGGCGCACAGTGAGAGCAGGATCGCTGTGCCGCTCATGACTTTCTTCGGCCAGCCCGGGGAGCACTTGAAGAAACTGGCAATCGGGAAGATGTAGAGCATGAAGATCAAGGCCCAGATGAGGTAGGGACCTCCGACGGCGAGTCGGGCGACGACGCAGGCCAGGCAGGCGATGGTCAGGAGACCGATGACGTTTGCCTCTCGAGTCTGTTCTTCAGTCAAGGCGTGCCGGCCAAGCGGATTGAAGCGCAGGAGCATGTTGAAGAAGGGGATGGTGGTCCAGGTGAGGAGGACGCAACCGAGATAGGTCATCTGGATGGGGAGGACCCAGGGAGCAAGGCCTGGATGGCTGCCTTTCAGGCCGGAGAGGAAGTTCATCAAGAGAACGGCTCCAATGATGATGCCCATCTGCGCGCGGGCTGAGAGCTTGGACATGGCGAGGAGGTAGCGCAGAAAAAAGCTGTAGATGGGATTGCGCGCCTTGAGGGCCTCGACGATGCCGTTGCGGGCTGCTTCGTTCTCAGGATCGAGTCGAAGGGCCTCGCGGAAGTGCTCGAGGGCTTCGTTGGGATTGGACTGTTCCATACGCGCCCAGCCGTAGGCGCTGTGGGAGTAGGAATTCTCAGGGTTCTTGGCGAGGGTTGCGTCGAGGGTTGCGCCGGCTTCTTCCTTGCGGCCGAGCTTTACGAGGGCCATGGCGCGGAGGTTGGATGCCTGGGCGTCTTCGGCGTCCATCTCCAGTGCTTTCTCCGCGGAAGCGAGGGCTTCCTTCCAGCGTGACTGGTTGAAGTGAATTGCTGAATGCAGGCCATGGAAACTGGATTCGTAGGGATTCAGCTCGATCGCTTGTTCGATGGATTCGGTGGCTTCCTTGAAACGGTTTCGTTCCAGGCAAATGCGGGCCTTGACGTAGTGGGTGAAGGGCAGGTCGGGCTCAAGGCCAATGGCGCGATCGGCTTCTTCGCCGGCACGTTGGTATTCCTTCTGTTCGATGAGGCATAGCGCGAGCATGGCGTGGCCCATCACATCGTCCGGATCGTTGGCGAGGATCAACTCCAGCTCGGTGCGGGCCATGTCGTAGCGGCCCTGGTCGTAGAGCAATTCGGCGCGGGCGAGTCGGGGATCCAACATTAGCGCAGCTTCATGTAGTCGAGGATGTCGTCGTAGATGCCGCCCTGGTTGGAATACAGGGCGTAATTGCGCGCGGTGGAAAACCATTCCTTGGTTGTGGCTTTCTGTTGCTTCGCGGCCTTGACCAGGTCCTTCGTCGTCATGGGTTGGGGGACGCCGATCTTCATGGCCTCACGGAGCTTGGCCTCGATGGCGATGTCGAGCACGGCCTTCAAGTCGGCGCCAGAGAATCCGTCGGTCTTCTTCGCAAGATGGGTGTAGTCGATGTCCTCAACGGGTTTGCCCTGGCAATGAAGCTGCATGATCGAAGCGCGCGCGCCGTTGTCTGGTGGAGGAACGAACAAGATGCGATCGAATCGGCCGGGACGTCGGAAGGCTGAATCCAAATGCCAGGGAGCATTCGTGGCCGCGAGGATCAGGACGCCTTCGTTGGAATCCTTTACCCCGTCGAACTCGGAGAGGAACTGATTGATCAACATGCGTCCGGCGTTCTGCTTCATGTCGCTGCGACTGGCGCCGAGGGCGTCGACTTCATCGAAGAACAGAACGCAGGGAGTGTTTTGTCGCGCCTGTTCGAACAAGGCGTGAAGATTTCGCTCACTGTTGCCGATCCACATGTCCAGCACGTCATTGATGCCGACAGAAATGAAGGAGGCATTGATCTCACCGGCGGTCGCGCGGGCGAGATAGGTCTTGCCGCATCCGGGCGGGCCATACATGAGAATCCCGCCCCCGATGGTCTTGCCGTAGGCCGCATAGAGATCCTGATGATGGAGAGGATGAATGATCTTCATCTGAATCTCCTCCTTCACCTTGTCCATGCCACCGACGTCTTCAAATTTGATCTTCGGCTTCTCGATATCCTCAACCGGCGCTCCTTCGTCGTCGCCTTCCCATGAGTTGCGGAGCATGCCGTCGATGACCTCGCTTTCCTCCTCCTCTGTGTCGATGCCAAGGCGATCGGCGAATTCCCGGTCTTCGGCATCAGGATCGCGTTCGACGCCCCTACGGTATTGGATGACCGCCTGTTCGACGTCTCCGGCACCGGCAAGGAGTTTCGCATAGAGAACAAAAGCCCGGCCGGGAGCGCGTGACTGCTCGGCGAGGTCTTCTAGAACAACCAGTGCGTGGCTGTTCTTGTTGAGCTGGAAGAAAGTGCGGGCGAGTCCGAACTTGAGGTTGGGATTGTCGGGGTCTTTGGAAAGCGCGGTGCGGTATTCCTTCTCCGCTTCCTCGCCGTGACCGTATTTCAGATAGGTGTCGGCGAGGTGTTGGCGCAAGGGCGCATTGTCGGGGGACATCCGAACCGCTTCGCGCAGAGAATTGATTTCCTCCGGGTAATTTACGCCTTCTTCAGACATCGCCGGTGAGTGTGTTGCTATGGATAGGAACGGGTCAAGTATACGGGAGGTCCGAGGTTCGATTAGTGTGCGATTGAACGTGGTGGTAATGGCGACAGAAACTGCAACTGCAACTGAAGGTCTTCTCCCTCACCGTCAATCCCTCCCGCTGGGAGAGGGAAGTTGTGCTGTCGCCATACATGACATCGATTTGCTGAATGAAAGCGTCCTCCATGGTCCCCCTCTTCCTGCGGGAGAGGCGGGGGGGGGGACGCATCAAAGACCGTTTGATCTGACTGCCGTCCATCGCGGGTTTCTTATCTCGTGGCCGTCGGTTGCCACCGTTTTCAATTACACGTTCAATTATCCGCCCAGGTTGCGCAGCGAGATGGTGTGGAGCCAGACGTAGAGGAAGATGACGATTCCGAGGATGCCCACACAGGCCTTGCCGGCCCACGGCCATGGAGTGAGATCGACGTCGTTCGAAGCCTGTAACTTGAACGGTTTTTCCAAGGGCTGGAGACTTCCGACAATGAGCATGACCAAAACGCAGATGGCCCCGTTCAAGCCGGCCAAATGCAGCCAGTTCAATTCAATGCCGAACACGGTGTTGCCACACCAGAGCCCGAAGTAGCCGTAGAAAATCACGCCGGTTGCAATCGCGAGCTTGGCTCCGAGCGCGGGCACGCGTGGGAAGAAGATGCCGATGATCGTAATCGTGATCAGCGGGACATTAAAGAGCGCGGCCAGTTGCTTCATGAGGTCAAACAGGCCACCACTGAAATTCGCGATGAAAGGCGCGACCCCGATCGCTCCGATTGCGATCACGATGCCAAAGCGTTTTCCGATGGCAACCAGCTCCGCTTCTTCCGCATCCTTGTTCCACCAGTTCTTGTAGACATCCATACTGAACAGCGTGGTCGCACTGTTGAGTCCGCTGTTGAACGAACTCAGCACGGCGCCAAATATCACGGCACAAAAGAATCCGATCATCCAAGCGGGAAGCAGATCACTGATCAAACGACCGTAGGCATTGTCCGCGTTGTCGAGGCCGTTGGCACCGTAGAGGTGGAAGGCGATGATTCCGGGAAGGACCAGGTAAAACGGGCCGAACATCTTCATAAACGAAGCGAAGATTACACCCTTCTGACCCTGCTCGAGTGACTTGGCGCCGAAGGTCCGTTGGACGATCGCCTGGTTGGTGCACCAGTAGTAAAGATTGATGAAGATCATGCCCGTGAAGAGCGTGGCGAAGGGGATGTTGCCATCCGGCGGACCAATTGGATCGAGCTGTTTAACGTGGTTGGTGCTGAGTACGTTCAGGCCTTCCATGAGACTCCCGTTGCCGAGTTTCATCAGGCCGAGAATGGGAATCATCAAACCGCCGATGAGAAGGCCCAAGCCGTTCAGTGTGTCCGAAACAGCGACTGCCTTCAGTCCGCCCCAAATTGCGTAAATGGCTCCGACCACGCCAATGGCGACAGTGACAATCCACAATGCGCCAACTTGCGATATGCCAAAGGCTTTGGGCACGCCGAACACTTCCACCATGAACAATGCGCCCGAGTAGAGGACGAATGGCAGGAGATTGGTGAGCAGGGAAAGGAGGAGCAAAACGGAAATGATCATGCGGACCGTGGAGTCGTACCGTTTCTCCAGGTACTGCGGGACGGTGGTGACTCCACCTTTCAGATAGCGGGGCAAAAAGATCAATGCCATGGCGATCATTGCCATGCCGCCTCCAAGCTCCCAGAACATCACCTGCATACCGTGCTTGAAGGCTCCACCGTTCAGCCCTACGAGTTGTTCGGTCGAGAGATTCGTCAGGAGGAGTGATCCGGCGATGAAGGCCCAGCTGAGGCTGCGTCCCGCTAGAAAGTAGCCGCTGGCAGATTCGTGGTCGTCCTTGCGGGTCATGCGCCAGGACACGAAGGCGACGAGTCCTGTGAAGAAGAGGAAAGAGATCAGCGTAAACATGGGTCAGCCGCGGGTGATAGCGGAATGGTGAAGGGCGGGGAAGAATTATTGAGACGGAGGCAGAGGGGTGGGGATCGAGAGAATGTGGATCACGATGTTCCGGGTTGAATTCTTGGGAACTTTCTCAAAAATGCGGGATGCCTCGCATGTTCCAACTGTTGTCGCTTATTGGGTGTGTTTCTCTTTCAGCTGCTCCGATCGATATCGGCCATCGATTGGAACCGTTTTTCGATGACTATTTGATCAATCATCTGGACGGAGACGCCGGACTCCATATGCATCGGCCCAAGCCACGCGAAGTGGTGCTGGTGACGGGTGAGCCGTGGGAGGGAAACACTTCGGCGTATTACACGATATTCGAGGATGACGGGCTTTACCGGATGTACTACCGGGGAGCCCATTGGATCACGGAGACGCGGAAAGCCGCGCATCGTGAGGTGACCTGCTATGCGGAGAGCAAGGACGGGATTCACTGGAAGAAGCCAAAACTGGGATTGTTCGAATTCAATGGATCGAAGGCGAACAACATCGTTTGGGACGGACTGGGTACGCACTGCTTTACCGTGTTCAAGGACAAGAATCCCAAGGTGAAACCGGAGGCGCGTTACAAGGCGATCTCGCGGGGACGTTCACTACGCAAGGGCGATGCCAAGTATCAGCACGGACTTTACGTCTACCAATCACCCGATGGTATCCATTGGAAGATGATCAAGGAAGATCCGGTGATTACGAAGGGAGCCTTTGACTCACAGAACCTCGCGTTCTTCGATCCGCTTCGCGGACACTATCGCGATTATCATCGCTTCTTCACGAATGGCGTCCGTGCGATCATGACCTGCACCTCGACGGACTACGTGAATTGGACGGAACCCGTTCCGGTTCAGATCGATGAAAAGGATCGCGAGCATCTTTATACGAATGCGATCCAGCCCTATGAACGGGCACCGCATGTCTACGTGGGTTTTCCGACACGTTACCTTCCCAAGCAGGGGAGTCGGGTGGAACCGGTCTTCATGACCAGTCGTGATGGATTAAATTTCAAGCGTTGGTCCGATCCGGTGATTCCGGAATCTGCTCCGAAAGGTCGGAAGGGCAATCGAAGCAACTACATGACTTGGGGCATTCTTGAATTGCCGGGTAACGATCGTGAGCTCTCGGTTTATGCGACCGAAGCCTATTATGAAGGACCGGACAGTCGCGTGCGCCGGTTTACGTATCGCAAGGATGGGTTCGTGTCGGTGCGATTTGGTGAGCAGGGTGGGGCGGCGATCACGAAACCCATTCGCTTCGAGGGAGATGATCTGGTCCTGAACTACAGCGTTGGGAAAGGCGGTTCGTTGAAAGTTTCGATGGCGCCGGTCGGGGGCAAGCGGGGCCGCTTCAAAGCGCTGAGCGGAGACAAGATTCGCGGGAAGGTGAGTTTCGAAATGGGCGGTTTGGATGGCCTTGTGGGCAAATCCGTCCATCTGACCTTCGAGGGCCAGTCGGCACACCTTTACTCGATGCAGTTTGAGTAGAGTCAGACAGGTCAGACTCGTCCGACTACTTTGCGATTCGATAGAGGTGGGTCTTCGTGCGGAGAATGATCGCATCGCCATCGATCGCCGGGGAGGCCATGCAGCCTTCCTCGAGTTTGTTCTCAGCGAGAACCTTGAAATCGGGTTTGGCGGCCAACACGAATGTGGTCCCATCTTCATTGCTGATGTAGATGCGGCCGTTTGCGTAGACCGGTGAGGCGGAGAAATTGCCCGATTTGCGCGCGATGCGTTCCTGATAGATCTGCTCTCCCGTCTTGGCCTCGTAGCAGGATGCGATCCCTCCATCATCGATCATATAGAGATACTTCCCAACCAACAGGAGAGATGGCTTCTTGGGGATGCTGCGTTTCACATGCCATTCCGCGTCTTCATCCTGCAGGACGCCTGTTGAGTCGGCCTTCACCACCAGGAGTTCGCCCTTGCCAAATCCGGTCGGAATGTAGGCATTGCCGTGGCCGTAAACCGTGCGTGTGCTGGCTGAATGCTGGCCGAGATGTTCAATCCGCCAGATCTCCTTCCCGTTCACGGGGTTGTATGCGTAGTGCGCCTTGGCGCCGCTGCTCAGCAGCATGGGTTTGGCATTCACCCAGGCGATATGAGGAGTGGCGTAAGCCTTGCGCCAATCACCGCCAGCGGCCGGTTTACCATCCTCGTCCAGGTCTTTGTAGTCCACCGAGCGATCTGTTCGCCAAACGTCTTTGCCGGTCTTCTTGTCGAGCGCCATCACGTATTGGGTGTCGGCTCCGTCGTAGTTCATGATCAGCAGATTGCGGAAAATGATGGGCGAGGAACCGGCGCCGCGGAAGTGATCGCAGACAAGATCGCGTCGCTGCCAGAGGATCTTGAAGGTCTTCATGTCCAGGCAGGCGGTGGCGGGGGAACCCCATGTCACATAGGCGCGACCGTCTTCCAGCACCGGGGTGGGGGAGGCATAGGAATTAAACTTGTGGGCGAATTGCGGTTCAGCGACGTCGAAGAGTTTCTTGTCGAAGAGCACCTTGCCGGTGTTCTTGTTGACGACCACCACCGAGAGCTGTTTTCCATCCGCGCTGGCACTGGTCATCCAGACCTGACCGCCCCAGATGACGGGCGAACTCCATGCGCGTCCATCAACCGCGATCTTCCACTTGATGTTCTCGGATTCGCTCCACTTCAACGGCAGGTTCTTGGCTGGGCTGTGGCCATTCCCCTTCGGGCCACGAAATTGCGGCCAGTTGGCATGACATGCGACGGTGGCAACGGATAGGACGAGTGCACAGATGGTTTTCATAGGATGAACGGCTGGGAACGTATCAGTGCCTCAGTGGACGGTGCAATTCATTCTCCATTCGATTCGGTTGCTTGCGGATTGGACGAATGGGATCTAGTGCAGTGAGTCATTGAGTTATGATACATGAGCGTATAAGATTCGCACGATGGCAGCGCCGTTTGTAGTCAGCCC
>PBAL01000081.1 GCA_002715965.1 Verrucomicrobiales bacterium
CGCAACGAGAGTCCCTGCACACGATCGACCAGGCGCGTGTTTCCTCGAACAAAGCCATGCATCGCCTGTCCGGCCAGAATCCTCCCGGCATGGGGCATTCTTTACGGGTTCGGCGCCATCTGGTTCATG
Organism: Verrucomicrobiales bacterium; assembly: GCA_002715965.1. Lineage (GTDB taxonomy): Bacteria > Verrucomicrobiota > Verrucomicrobiia > Limisphaerales > JAYPXF01. The sequence goes on from PBAL01000081.1 coordinate 130, forward strand.
ATCCTCATGCCCTTCGGCTGGTGGGACGACCGGCACGCGGATTTCGCCATGGTTCCCTAACAGATGTGGGCCTATGGCGTCACACTCGCAATGTTCGCCTACACCCTCATGGGCTTGTGGATGGACCGGCCCTGCCTCTGGGTCCCCATGATCGTCACGGCAGCCGTCCTCATCGGATACTTCGCGTTGAAAGACACCTATTGGATCTGGTGTTCGATCACCAACGGCGGACCATTGTTGTGGGGAGCCTTCATTCTCAATCGTCGCTCAAAATGAACGGAATCGATCCTGTCATACACCAACCGGCCCGACTCCAGTTGATGGCCATCCAGGAAGACGGATGGGTGGACTTCTCCACACTTAAAAGTGAACTCGGCCTCACCGACGGCAACCTCGGCGCGCACATCCAGAAACTCGAAGATGCCAACTACGTGAAGGTGAAGAAAAAGTTCGTCGGAAAGCGCCCCAAGACCCTTCTGCAGGGACCAACAAAGGTAGCGCAGCATTTGCAGCGTATCGAGAAGCGTTACGGGAGATTCTTGGCGAATGACCGGTTCATCCACAAGTGGGGCTGAGGAGCGTCCAAGACGGACTGCTGAGATTGCTTACAGGTGCAACAACTCGAAAAGCAAGCTGCGGCGAGCGGCGTGATTAAGGATCTTGCGATCATCCTGTTGCACTCTCCTTCTTTCGAAGCCTCTTTTCCACCTTATCGGTCTCGCTTCGCAACATTTCCTCGGCGTTCCATCCCTTTGCCTGCGCGTAGGCTGCCAGCTCGAACAAACGAGTCCGCACTTCCGATTTCGTCGGTCGCTCATTATCCACCGACTTGGGCAATTCAACCATCCCGCCTTTGGCAGCTTTCTTCACCAGCTTCTGCGTTCGTTGCAACGCGGGCAGGTGGCGGGGAACCCCATCCAGAGCAGATGGTCGCTCGTGCTTGGTCCCAACCTTCTCTTCCTTTTTCAGCGCTTCCCAGTTCTTCCACACTTCATCGACGCCCTTGACCTTGGTGGTGCCAAACACATGTGGGTGACGGTGGATCAGTTTGTCGGTGATTCGTTTTGCCACCCGATCGAAATCGAAGACGCCACGCTCGCGACCAAGCTGACAGTGGAACACCACCTGAAGGAGCAGATCGCCCAGTTCCTCTTCCAACTCCGCGTCGTCCTTTGCCTCGATCGCATCGATCATTTCGTAGACCTCTTCCACAGCGTGGAAGCGGATGGACATGTGATCCTGTTCCTGGTCCCACGGGCAACCATCGGGTGCGCGCAGGCGTTCCATCACTTTCAGGAGATCCTTGATCGGAAATTTGTTTCGTTTCATCGGACTAAAGAATCACCAGATCATCACGATGAATGACTTCATCTTTCCGCGCGGATTTCGGTGTGATTTCACGAGCTGAGAACTGGGCGATGCCACGGGCGAATTCTGTTCCGTCTTCGTCACAAACACGCACCACTTCATCGCGTGCAAAGTCACCGACGCATTCGATGATCCCAACTTGCAGCAGGCTCTTGCCTTTGTCGCGCAGGGCAGTCTTTGCGCCTTCATCCACATGGATGTGCCCCTTGGGATGGTGAAAGAACGCGATCCAACGTTTTCGCCCCTTCAGCTTGCCTTCTTGGGGAACGAACAACGTTCCCACCTCCATCTTCGCCAAAATACCGGCCAAGCTCCCCTGCTCCATTCCGTCGGCAATGACCGAAGGGATTCCCGAGCGGGTCGCAATTCGCGCGGCATCAATCTTGGTCACCATCCCGCCAACCGCGGTCACGCTCGACGTTCCAGACGCCATCTTCTCGATGCGTTCGTCAATCTGCTCCACAATGGGAATCAGCTTCGCCTCCGATGTCCCAAAGTTTTCGATCACTCCATCGGCTGTCGTGAGAATGACGTGCAGATCCGCGTGGATCAGGCTGGCAACCATTGCGGATAGCCGATCGTTGTCGCCGAATTTTAGTTCCGTGCAAGAAACCGCGTCGTTCTCGTTCACGATGGGAATCACTCCGTGCTCCAATAGATTCAGCAATGAATTGCGGGCGTTGAGATGACGATCCCGGTCGCACAGATCATCGTGCGTCAGCAACACCTGAGCGGCCATCAGGCCTTGTTCGGCAAATAGCTGTTGGTAGGTCGCCATAAGTTTCGATTGACCGATTGCCGCACAGGCCTGGAGATCGGCGAGATCCGCCGGGCGATTGTCAAAACCGAGCGCCCCCATCCCTGCACCGACGGCCCCGGATGAAACCAGCACCACCTCGCGCCCGGCCTTCACCTGTTCGGCGACCTGGGCGACCAGCTGCTTCATGCGCACGGGATCGGGGTGCTTCGATTCGTCGGACAGGATTCCCGTCCCGAATTTCACCACGATCAGACCTGCGTTTTCTAGATGCTGCTCACGCACGCGCGGGTTGTAGCGAATTTCAACGGGAGAGGAAAGCGGCAGGTCGTCGGATGAAGACGTAGCTCAGGCGGCTCACCTGAGATCACAGGCAGGCTGACTGTGATCCGTTCGATCCGCCGGAAGCTCACTGTTTCGGATCACCCGTCATCGGCACGAAGCGGACCGGAAGGATATTCTCCCCTACGACCTTTCCATCAATTTTTCGAACCAGCACCAGTTCCTGAACCCCGCCATCCGGTCCAACGGGGATCACCATCCGTCCACCGTCCTTCAATTGCTCGACCAGTCGCGGTGGAATCGCGTCCGGTGCGCAGGTAACGATTACGGCGTCAAACGGGGCCTTCTCCGGCCAGCCTGCGTAGCCATCGCCCGCGCGGACGAAGACGTTGGTGTAGTTCAAGCGAGCCAGATCCTGCTGGGCGCGAGTTTCTCAGTCATGACCGCGACGATGTATGGCTGAGAAACCGTCTGTCCGTGTCCGATCGGCAACGGGCGGTCATCGTAGGCCATCGGCTTCAGATCCTTCGGAACCAGCTCATGCCTCGGCGTCGTCCGCATCGCGTGCAGCACCCGCTCATTGGCAATATCTCGCCCGGGCACCTCGAGTTGCTGGTCGACCATTTGCTCTCTCATGACCTCAAATCCTCCTCTGGGCTTGTTCATCTTCACCTTCGACCCGCATCCCGCTACGGCCAATGCCAGAACGCCGTAAATCATTGGTCTTCAGTTCATGCATCCGGATCTTTCAATGAATTGAGAACCTGATTCGCATCAATACCGGCCAAGCCAGCGCCCCCTTTAAGAATTTTGAACGAATCACTCCTTGGCGCCCAGATGGTCTGATTGGTTTCACCCCAAAGACTAATACCCGGCAAACCCAGGGCAGCAGCCAGATGCGCGATCCCAGAGTCATGTCCGATAAACGATCCGCAGCTCCTCAAGGCAGACGCCACCTCCGTCAACGGCGCACATTCGAGATAGGTAATCGATTCGTGATTCAGTTTTTCCTTCAAGTGCTTGATGCGTGGACCGTCCGCCTCGCCACCGATAACCAATACGCGCTTGTTCTCCTGTGCCAGGGCATTCAACAGCACACTCCATTGCTCGATCGGCCAATTCTTTGACTCACTGCCACTCCCCGGATGAACCGCGACATCGTGATGATCGCTTCCACCCTCAATTCCGCTCAACCTCGGCACGGAATCCGCCACGAAAATTGCGATCTGCTCCAGTGGTTTCAGCAATACGTCCGCAGCGTGGCAACCATCGTCTTCACCCGGACGATGCGGACCCTGGATGAATTGAATCTCTCCGCAGCTCTTCACGTTGTTTTGGAAGTAACCATCGGGATCGTAGAGATACGAAATGACAACGTGAAAACTCCCGAAGTAATCCTTTAACTCCGCGTCGCTCTCTCCCTTGCGAATGAAGTAACTGGCCAACGGCCGCGCATCAATGTTCCTCGCCCCGTCCACCGCACCACCGGCAACTGCAAGAGGTGTGACATTCGGATAGCCCAGAACTTCGATGTGTGCATTCGGAAACATCTCCCGAATCGCGGCAAACACCGGCAGGGTCAAAATAAAATCTCCAATCGCCCCCCCTCGAATCACCAGGAATCTGCCCTTCGCTTCAGACACATCCGCAGTTGACTTCGCAATGCTTCAAAAAGCACGCCAATTCACAGATCGGATTACCACCAGGCAGACCGGAGTCCCCTCGTGTACGATTGCAACGGTGGGATTGCATTAGGGCAGCAATAGGAACTTTTGGTCGCCCTCTGTGATACTGGGTGATTTACTCGTGGCGAACCACTCGCGAGCCGCAGATGCGAATCGAAGACAACATCAAACCACCTTCAAAGATCCGGATTGTTGTCATCGCCGTAGTTGTTGTCTCGCTGATTGGCATGGGGATTCTCTCCTTCGTTGATCTTCGTCCTGAGTGGTCGCTGAACCGGACTGATGCGGAACTCATGACCATGCGACCAAAGGTGGAACCATTTGAAAGCTACGTCGGTTCCGAGACCTGCAAGGAATGCCACAAACAGCAGCACACCAGTTGGTACAACTCATGGCATCGAACGATGACCCAGGAGGCCGACCTCGACAAAATCATCGGCGACTTCAACGACGTCACCCACACCAACGAACACGGCCAGGCGCTTCACCTGTTCAAGCGCGACGGCAAGGCCTGGTATCGCACGAATTACGATCCACTCTTTTACGGCATCACCAACGACACCCGACGCGAGTTCCCAATCGAACTCATGACCGGTTCACACCACATGCAGGTCTACTGGCATCCCACCGGTCGGGCGCGCACCCTGGCATTGATGCCGATTCTTTATCTGAAGGATGACCGACGTTGGATTCCACGTTCATCGGCATTCCTGCAACCGCCTGATTCCGGCCACTTCGAACATGAACTCATGCGCTGGAACTTCACCTGCCTTCGTTGCCATACCACCAATCCCGATCCTGGCCATCTCACCAATGCGCCGGCCTACAGTTTCGACACGCAGGTCGCCGAACTTGGAATCTCATGTGAAGCCTGCCACGGCCCCGGCGGCCCCCACCTGAATTACCATGCAAGCAAAACCAAGACCGGCAGTGACCCAATCGTCAATCCAAGCGAATTGAGCAACGATTTATCCGCCCAGGTTTGCGGAAGTTGCCACTCCATCAGCCTGCCGAAGACTCTCGAAACCCACTGGCGCGCGCACAAGCCAGGTGACGCGCTCGTCGCAAATCGCAACATCGAACGCGGCAAACGCGAGGCAATGGACAAGCTGATCGGCGCCAACGAATCGCTTACCGACTACAGTCAGATTTACGATTACGACAATCAGTTCTGGTTGGATGGAGCCGTCCGCGTTTCGGGCCGTGAGTATAACGGATTCCTCGAAACGGCCTGTCACACCAGGGGCGAGATGGCCTGCACCTCGTGTCATTCCCTTCATCAATCCACGAGTGACAAACGCGACCCAAAGGAATGGGCCAATGATCAGCTTCATCCCGATCGCATGGGCGACAAGGGTTGCACGCAATGTCACGACTCCGGGGAATACGCCACACCCAAACACACCCACCACCTTCCCAACTCCAGCGGCTCAAGCTGTTACAACTGTCACATGCCCCACACGACCTATGGCCTGCTCAAGGCCATCCGGAGCCACACCATCAAGAGCCCCACTGTGAAAGACACCTTGGACGCTCGTCGCCCAACCGCCTGCAATCTCTGCCACCTCGACAAGACGCTGGAGTGGACAGCGACTCACCTGAATGATTGGTATGGACATGAAGTCCCAGAACTCTCCCAAGACGAGAAACAGGTTTCGAGCGCAGTGCTGATGGCACTGACCGGCGATGCAGGCCTCCGTGCACTGCTGGCCTGGCACATGAGCTGGGAACCGGCCGTCAAGGTCTCCAAGGGCGACGGCTGGTTGCAGGCCTACCTGACCATTCTGCTCAAGGATCCATACGACGCCGTCCGATACATCGCCTCACGCTCCCTAAAAACCTACGACAGCCACAAGAACCTGAACTACGACTTCATTGACAATCCGCAGAGCCGGACCGAGGCTGCACACGAAGCATTGCAACTCTGGCGTCATTCAAAGGTGAGCTCCGGTAATCCCCACATACTGATCGACGACAAAGGATTTCTCATGCGTCGTCTCGGTGAGCTATACGAACTCCGCAACGAACGCGATGTACGCTTGCTGGAGTGAGGTCATTCCCGCGCCTTAGAATCCAGACAGATCGTCACCGGCCCGTCGTTCACCAGGGCGACATCCATCATTGCGCCGAACTCGCCTGTCTCCACCTTCTTGCCCAATTCGGTTTCCACGGCTCTCACGAACTTCTCATACAACGGGATCGCAACTTCCGGTTTCGCCGATCGAATAAACGAAGGACGATTCCCCTTCTTTGTACTCGCGAACAAGGTGAACTGACTCACAGCCAACACCCCTCCACCCACGTCCGCCACAGAACGGTTCATCAGCCCCTCGTCATCCTCAAAGATCCGTTGCCGCACAATCTTGCCGGCCAACCACTCCGCATCAGCTTCACCATCCGCATCTTCAACCCCTACCAGGACCAGCAGACCACGCTGAATCTTTCCAACGACAGAACCACCCACCGTCACACTTGCCTCGGATACTCTTTGAACAACTACTCTCATTGTCTCGACGGCCATCCTCGCGCGAAAGAATTCGTCATTCAACGCAGATCCATGACCAAGACATGGCTTGGCTACCCGAAACCCCTTGCTGCACGACGATGTGTCTGCTGTTATCGCCAATGAACCGGATTCACCCAATGAAGCGCCGTCTATTACCCACCCTGGCCGCCCTCATCTTCGTCGCTGCATCCTCTGCCGATTGGCCCATGTATCTCTATGACGCGGCTCGCAGCGGTTTCACCGAAGAACGATTGAAGCTCCCCCTCGCGCAGGATTGGGTTCACGTCTCGGTCAGCGCCCCGAACAATGCCTGGGCACCTCCAATTCCGCGCGTCGTCGAAGGCAATCTGGAAATAGATCGCCTGGACTTCGATCACGCGTACCAAGTGGTAGCGGACGATCGCAGCGCTTACTTCGGTTCTTCTGCCACAGATCTGGTGCATTGCCTCGATCTCGCAACGGGAAAAGAACGATGGCGTTTTCACACCGGTGGCCCCGTTCGCCTCGCGCCGTCGCTCCACGCCGGAAAGGTCTATTTCGGATCGGACGACGGGTTGGTCTACTGCCTCCATGCCAGAGATGGCCAACTGGTCTGGAAAAAGCAGATTGGTTTCAACGAACGAAAGATCCTCGGCAACGGCCGCATGATCTCCCGCTGGCCGGTACGCACGGGAATCTTGATCGTCGATGGAATCGCCTATTGCGGGGCAGGTGTATTTCCGCACGAAGGCATAATGCTTACAGCCTTGGATGCGAAAACCGGGAAGACTATTTGGCGCAACGATACCTTGGGAGAACAGGATTCGAATCGAAGTCGACTTACACCACAGGGCTATCTGCTCGCGAACGAGAAACATCTATACGTCCCCTCAGGTCGCGATCTCCCGGCGGGATTCAATCGCAATGACGGAACGCTGCGCTTCCATGCCTCAGCAAGTTGGCGAGGTTCTGGAATCGTTGGAGGCACTTATGGTGTGCTCGTTGACGATCAACTTATCACCGGCGCGAATCAGAATGTCGCCTTCGATGCTGAAACCGGTCGCAGCGGGCAAGGTTGGTTCGATGGGAGACGCATGGTGGTTCATGGAAAAATCTCCTACCTCGCCAAGGAAGACTCGGTCGTCGCCGTCAATCGGGCCAAGTACGCAGCAGGTTCGAAGAAGATGCTCGAGCTCCAGCGTCGACATGATGGTCGTGAGAAAGATGATCCCAAATACCTCTGGAGCGTCGCTCGCAGTCGTCTGCGCGAAGAACAAGGCCGGCGTAAGTCTCAACAGAGGCCCCAGCTCATCGAGCAACTGAAGAAGGACATCAAACGACACTACGACGCTATTCGCGCCATGGAGAAAGAAGAGGCGGAGTATGAAAAACAGTACAAAGCCGAAGCCACGCTCTGGAGGGTCGCGTCAGCGGCATACTCATCCCTTGTCGCTACGCCCGATCATATCTTTGCTGGAGGCGAAGGAGTGGTCATCGGCATTGAGAACGAATCAGGCAAAAAGGTTTGGGAATCCAAGCTTGATGGACAAGCCGCGGGCATGGCCATTTCCAACGGCAGACTTCTCGTAAGCACCGATTCGGGGCGCGTCTATTCCTTCAAAACCGGCACACAGGCCAGTCCTGTTCCTCTGGCGCAACGAAAGCAGTTCGTAACGTCTTCGCCCAAGATCGGCAAAACGGTTGAAGATATTCTGAAGATTTCCCCGGCGACCAAGGGATATGCAGCGGTGATCGGCCTGGTAAACGGAGATCTCCTTTGGGAACTGGCAACCCGCACGAAACTCAAAATTATTGCCCTTGATTCGAACCGGAAACTCGTTCGCGAAATTCGCTCCAAGCTCGCGGACACTGCTTACTACGGCGAACGCATCCATGTGCTGGAAGGCAGCATCGATCAACTCCCCAACTACTTTGCCAATCTGATTGTGTCCGAACGACAGCTGGCCGGCACACCGTTTCCCGCACGGGCGCAAGACGTCGCCCGCATGATCCGACCGCTCGGAGGAAAAGCCGTTCTCCGAGGCAATGGGAACTGGCTGAACGATCTGGATCTGGGCAAGGTGGCCCGCCACGACGAATTCGCATCCGTTACGCGAGGAGCCCTGCCCGGCGCGGGGAAATGGACACACCAGTACGGAACTTCCGGCAACACCTCCTTCAGCGATGAAGCCCGCCTGACCGCTCCGCTCGCCGTTCTCTGGTATGGCGATCCCGGTCCAACCCAGATGATCAATCGTCACGCCCAAGGCACGCCACCGGTTTCTATGGATGGCCGGATCTTCATCATCGGCGAAAATGTTCTGCTCGCGTACGACGCGTACAACGGCACCAAACTCTGGGAAGCTTCCTACGAAGGAAAGACGCGCTATCGGACACGTTCCATTCCCGGGAATCTTGTGGTCACCGAAAAAGGCGTATTCATCGCCACCAAGAGCGAGTGCATTCGCTTCGATCCGGCGACCGGCAGACGCCTCAATGTTTACGAACTCCCAAAACAGCTCACCAAGTCGCTGAGTTCATGGAGTTACCTCGGCATAAACCAGACGGTTGTCGTCGGAAGCGTCACCGACTCCCTGTTGCCGGCGTCAAGTCGTCACTCCCGCGCCTTGTTCGGATACGACATCGAGAGCGGCAAGCTCCTGTGGACATACGAAGGTGACAAGATCGCCCAGATGACCATCGCTCTTGGCGATTGGAAGGTGTTCCTCGTCGACAGCCGCATGACCGCTGAACAACTGGAAGCCAGTCTCAAACGGGACAGTGCGAAACTAAAGGGCCTCACGGGCGAAGCACGTCGCAAAGCCGAAGCCAAACTCAAGGAAGCCGATCGTCGCCTCGCCGTTGCATTGGAACTCGAGACCGGCAAACAGATCTGGTCCAACGTCCTCGATCTCACCGATTGCACCGGCATCAGCCGGGGCCATGGCGAACTGATGATGATGTATCAGAATGGAAACCTCGTCTTCGCCGGCGCCAGCGGCAACGGCCACTATTGGGATCAGTTCGTTTCCGGCGAATTCAAGGATCGCAAGATCCAGGTCGTGGACGCTGAGAGCGGAGACGTCGTCTGGTCCAAGGAAGCCAACTACCGCATTCGTCCGCTCATCAAGGGCGACACCATCATCGCCGAACCCTGGGCCTACGATCTCTACACCGGCAAACAAAAGACCCGCAAACACCCCACCACCGGCGAAGAATCGCCCTGGCAGTTCATCCGACCCGGCCACCACTGCGGCCACGTCTCTGCGACTGACAACCTGCTGTTCTTCCGCAGCGGATCCACTGCCTACTACGATCTCAAGCAGGACACCGGCGTCTCCCACTTCAGCGCAATGCGCACCGGTTGCACCATCAACATGATCCCCGCCAACGGCCTCGTCCATATTCCCGAGGCGAGCGCCGGTTGCGTCTGTCTTTTCGCCATCCAATCCACCGTGACCATGGAGCCGGTCACCGAAGACCGTGCCTGGAGCATCTTCACCACGCCCGGCCCGATCATGCCGGTCTCACACTTACATGTGAACTTCGGCGCCCCCGGCGATCGTCGCGACGCGAACGGAAACCTCTGGCTCGCCTATCCCCGCCCGCGATCCGGTCACGGTACAAAACCCTTGGACATCCCGCTTGAACTCGAGGTGGAAGGCTTCCATACCAAGACCTATCAACGTCTCGCTGAGACACACAAGATCGCCTCCACCGCCACACCATGGGTTTTCTCATCCGGCTACACCGGCGCCACCCAATTCGGCATTCCGGTCATCGGTCGGGAAGACACTCCCGGCGTCTACGATGTCCGCCTTCACTTTGCAGAACTCGAAGATCTCGACTCCGGCAAGCGACAATTCGACATCATCATTCAGGAACAAACCCACGCCCGTGACTTCGACATACGAAGAGCCGCCGGTGGCACCTTTGCCGCAGTGGTGAAGGAAATTTCAGACGTCCACATCTTCGACTGGCTGGAACTCACCCTGAAACCCAAGGACAACAACACCCTCCCCGTCCTCAGCGGAATCGAACTCATTCGCAAATCGGATTCCAATCGCCCACGTCCCAAATCCGTCCGCTATCCCGCACCGTGGCCCGAAGGCAATCCGACAATAGCTCTCAAACCCATCGCCGATGCCCGCGTCTCCCTCAAATACCCGAACAGCAACGACGGCACCCGCACTTCAATCTCAATGGACGGTGGCGCCAGCAGCATGCAGGACGAATCCTACAGCATGATCTATTTGAAATTCCGTCTCCCAGAAGACCCACGAAAACCCGTTGCAGCCAAACTCCGCCTTACCTGCCTCGGCCCCGGCAGTCGCGATGCCGGCAACGCCTACCTCGCACCCAACGACTGGTCCGAAAAGAAGATCACTTACAAGACCCGCCCCTCCCCCATCCGCCGAATCGGAAAGATCGGCAACGTGGGCGAGAAAGCAACCGTCGAGCGCCAACTCGCTCTGGACTTCAGCCAAGGTGAAATCAGCATCCTCCTGCGCCCAACCTCCACCGACGGTATCCGCTACGGCTCCCGCGAAAGCAAGAATTCACCCGAACTCATCATCGCGTACGAGTAGTCCGTAAGTTCATCAACTACCACTGCAGCGGGCGATGTTGACTACGAACGCTTTGGCTCTGGCTACGCACAACTGCGTAAACCAGATCGTCGCATCGAGCGACACATCCACCAAGCGCTGGGCGATGCGGTATCCGTCTTGAATATTGGAGCGGGAACCGGTTCCTACGAACCCTATTGGCTCTACAAGAACGTCCCCGGTTTGTGTGCTAATGAACAAAACCGAATGCCGGCAATCGATCGACTGGCCGACCTCGAATCGGGCAGATGGGATGAGCGATTCGGAAAATGGCGAACCAAGCCGAGCTATGACGGATCCCTTAGATTACTCGTGAGCCAAGTCGAGGGCCGAAGCTGATCCGAAGTCCCCACGACGACTCAACTCGGTGGAACCGGACTGCGAAGCACCCGTCGACACGGCGTTCGATTCCTTGCCAGCAAAACCGTTAATAATGTAAATTAATGGGCATTAACCGCCGTCAAAACGAACTCATACTGATGAAAACATGTCTCTTCAAATCGTTTGCTGCACTTTTGTTGGTTCTGACAGCCACCCACATCCAGGCTGACCTTCAGGATACCACCGCGGAATCGCGCGAGATAGACAAGCTCATCAAGCAAGGACTCCGCGAAAATGAACTCCAGCAAAACGGATCCATCAGCGACCAGCAATTCGTTCGGCGCATTTATCTGGCGGCAATTGGCCGGATTCCGACCGCCGACGAGGCGAAGGAATTCCTCGACGACCCAGCGACCAACAAGCGCGACGTCCTGATCGACAAGCTCCTCCAATCCGAGGGCTACGTCTCCCACTTCTACAACTACTGGGCCGACATTCTCCGCATCAACAACAAGCTCGGCCGCTCGGGCAAAGCCAACGAATACGCTTACAAGCACTGGGTGAAGGACAGCCTCCGCGACAACAAACCCTACGATCAGATGGTTCGCGAACTCGTCGCCTCCGAAGGAAACAACTGGGAAAACGGCGCAACCGGTTATTACCAACGCGACCGAGGCATGCCTCTGGACAACATGGCCAACACCGTCCGAATTTTCTTAGGCACACGGCTCGAGTGTGCCCAATGCCACGATCACCCCTTCGACAAGTGGAGCCAGACCGACTTCTTCCACATGGCTTCATTCACCTACGGAGTGAGACCAGGATACGCCGGAGGCGATAACCGCCGGCTGTATTCCAAGAGCGGCAAGAAGGAATACGCAGAACAAATTCGCAAGGTCGCCGAGCAAGTCACCGGCATGAAGAACTTCCCCGTTTCTTCCAACGATCGTCAGATTAAAAAGCTGTTCGCCAGCGACAACCGCAAGCTCGTTCAAAAACGACAGGGGCTGTCCGAGGAAAAATACCGCGAACTCAACGCAAGAGTTCAGGCTGTCATCAAGAAAAAGCGGCCCGGGCAAGCCACCCGCAAGCTCATCAGTGACATTTACAAGCCGCTTCAATATGCAGCCGTCGATGTCAATGACCGCGATGCAAAGCTTCCCCACGATTACCAATACGATGACGCGGAACCGCACCAGGCGATGGCACCGGAAACAATGTTCGGCGGTGAGATCACCGCTGCAGATTTGAAAGAAGGATACCTCCCTGCCTACGCCAAGTGGATGACCTCCAAGGACAACCCGCGATTCTCCAAAGTAATTGCCAATCGCCTTTGGAAGCAGGTCTTCGGAGTCGGCCAATTTGAACCCGTCGACCAGATCACTGATCACACCAAGGCCGCCAATCCCGAACTCATGGAACTTCTAGAGCAATCCATGAAAGACCTCGACTACGACATGAAGTCGTTCCTCGCCATGCTCTTCAAGACCAAGGCCTGGCAACGCCAACCCTTCGCCGGCGAAATCGCCCCCGCCACGCCATTCCACTTTCCCGGACCAAAACTGCAGCGCATGAGCGCCGAGCAGATCTGGGATTCTATCGTCACGCTCGTCACAGCGGACGCGGACAACTTTCAACCAAGCAAGGCCAAGGAACTGGCCGCCATCGAACGAGAGGCAGAACTCTACGACACCCTCGAGAGCAAATCCCCACAGGAATTCCGCGCCATGGTCGACGACCTGTCCGCCACCGTGAATGTCGCCTACGCTCGACAGACGGAGATTCGCGATGAATTCCTCAAGGCGAAACAGGATGAAGACGTAACCCGAGCCCGCAAACTCGCCACTGAATTGAAGTCCATCAGCAAGGACATGAACCGAGCCATTTCTTCAGCCGCCTATGGCGGAATTGAAAGTGCCGACATGATGATGATGGACGCGAAGAAAAAGAGAACGAAGACCCGAACGCCCAGGAAACTTCGATTGGAAGTGCCCAAAGGCCTTTCGAAGCAGCAAGCCCGGGAGTGGTACAAGAAGCAAAAGGCAGCAATCGCCCAATACAACAACATGGCCAACAATATGATGCGCGCCTCCGAACTTCCCACCCCCGCCCCACGCGGACACTTCCTCCGCGAATTCGGCCAATCCGATCGCGAACTGATCCAGAACGCCAACGATGGCGCTTCCGTTCCGCAGGCCTTGCAGCTGATGAACAGCCGCATCTACGAACTGCTCACACATTCCCAATCCATCCTGGGCAAAGCACTGGCAACATGTGATTCACCGAAGGAGGAGATTACCGCGATCTACGAACACATGCTCACCCGCCGACCGACCCGGACCGAGACCGATCGGCTCGTTCGCGTATACGAGAGCAATCCCCACACCGCCCGTGCCACCACCGTCTGGGCATTGTTGAATACACAGCAATTCCTGTTTGCTGAGTAAGAGCCTTGCGCGATCAGTCGGATCCATCAGATCCGACTGATTAGAAGGAGCCTTTGGCAGCCCTGCCTTTTGCCAAAGCACTGACCAAATCCGGGCATTCGAATGCACCGTATCGAGCGTGTGTGCGCGTTCAATAATTGACTCTCCAATCCAGAACACTCAAAGCTTCGAGCCCACGCGCAAAAGATAACATGTCCGAAAGCAACGAAACCAAACCCAACAACTATTTCATCGAGGTATCCGGTGCCGGCATCCCGGAAATTGATGGACTCTTCGTCCCTTCGACCGCCCCGCCAGCCAAATCCGAATCGGGCACTGTCTCCAGTCCCGGCTACTGGAATGGCAAGATGGCCTGGGACCGTGCCGACGGGAAATCGGATCGGAGTCCCGCTCTCTCCTACTCCAACAGTTACCGGGCGTGGCGAATCTGCCGTCTCGATGGGCATCTTGCCTACGAGATAACCTGCGAAGATGAAATGCCTCCGGTTGATCGCGAATGGAATGTCTACAAGAAGGGCGTCGCTCCGGCCCCCAAGGTGGTGATTCACGAATCCGACCCACGCCAGTCCGACCGAAAGCCCAACGTCGTCTTCGTGCTCGGCGGCCCCGGAACGGGTAAGGGAACGATGTGTGAGTTGGCTGAAACGCAGCTTGGCTGGATGCATCTTTCGATCGGAGAACTGCTTCGCGCAGAACAGGAAGCCGGAGGCCCGAACGCGGCTGCAATCGAGGAACGACTTGCCGCCGGCAAGTTGGCGCCGAATGAAATCGCGGTGAGCCTGCTCAAGAACGCGATGGACAAAGCAATGTGCACGAATAGACAGACAAACTTCCTCCTCGATGGGTTCCCCCGCTCACTCCCCAATCTGGATGCGTGGTACGAGCTTTTCGGGAAAGAAACGGAACTGCCAAAGATGCTTTATCTGGAATGTCCCTTCGAAGTCTTGCAGGAGCGCATCCTCGGACGCGCGAACTTCACCGGCCGCGCTGACGACAACGTGGAAAGCATCAAACTGAGGTATGAGACCTTCAAGACCGAAACGCTTCCCATCGTCGAACTGTTTCGCAGCAACAACAAGTGCGTCGAGATTGACACCAGCCAGGACCGTCAAGTCGTCTACGAACTCATCAAGGCGAACCTCGCCGATCAGACCGATGGGATACACGCGGCCAAGCCTCTCACGGAAAAATCTGAAATGCTCCTGGGCTTGAGGCCCTTCCCAAAAAAGAAGATCTGAGCCTTGGAGTCTTGCATCCGGTCTGCACCCGTGAGCGAATAAGGGATGGCAGTTCAGGCTCTTTGAACTAACCTTCGCACCTGTGAACTCCCTTGGCAGTCAGATTGTCGCCCGATGGCTCCGATGGGGGCTGCTGATGGCTGTCTTGTCCGTGGAGGGCAGCCAGAAGCACTGGGCATTTCAACCTCTGACCAAGCCAACCTCCCAGTCGCTCGACAGAATCGTCCGGCTCGAGATCAAAGCGGCAGGAGTAAAGCCAACTCCTCCAGCTGACAAATACACGCTCATTCGTCGTGCCTATTTCGACCTGATAGGACTGCCCCCCTCACCCAACCAAATCCGCGCATTCATCGCGGACAAATCCACGAACGCGTTCGAGAAAGTGGTGGATGAACTCCTGAATTCACGCCACTACGGCGAACGCTGGGGACGGCATTGGCTGGATGTCGCACGTTACGGTGATTCCAATGGCGGTGACGAAAACCACGCCTTCCCTCACGCCTGGCGTTATCGCAACTGGGTGATCAACGCCTTCAACCGCGACCTGCCATACGACGAGTTTCTGCGCGATCAACTGGCGGGCGATCTGGTGCAGCCAATGGACGAAGAGCGACTACCGGCGACCGGCTTCCTGGCCATCGGCACAAAGATTCTCGCCGAGCAAGATCCCGTGAAGAAACGTGCCGATATCGTAGACGAACAGCTGGACACGATTGGCCGGGTGTTCCTCGGCCTCTCCATAGGTTGCGCACGTTGCCACGATCACAAGTTCGATCCGATCCCAACACGCGACTACTACGCGATGGCTGGAATTTTCCACAGCACGACAATTGGTGACCGCGAGCTGACTGGAGACAAGTTCACCGCGCAGGGCAAATTGTTGAAGGACAAGCTCGCAGAGATCACTGCCAGCATTGCTGACCTGAATCGAACCTTTACCAGACAACACGCATTGGAGTGGGAAGCCGAGGCGATTGACCGCGGAAACGTGATCGTCCTCACGAACGGGTATGGCAAAGGCATCGGCATCATCGGCGATCGCGGCAAAGGCGAGCACTGGGCGGAATACGACGTGAAGATCACTCACCCCGGCACCCATATCCTGGAATTGCGATACGCTGCGAAGGACGCACGTCCTGGCCAGATCAAGATCGATGGAAAGCCTCTGTCAGAAAATGCGATCTCGGAAACCACCGGCGAATGGGGGCCATCAAATCAGCGATGGCACATTGAAGGGAAGGCTGACCTGTCGCTTGGCCAACACGTTCTGCGAATCGAATCCAAACCTCTGATGTCACATATCGACAAGGTTCGCCTGTCGGCTGTGGATCCGACCAACGCTGTTCTGAAGTCGGTGGAAGAACTACATGCCCTGAAGGCGGACCGCATCAAGACCAAGGCCGCGCTCAGGAACGCCAAACCCATGACCATGGCCGTTCGGGATGGACAGGTGAAGAACAGCCCGATCAACCGGCTTGGCAATCCGCACGACCACGGCGAGAAAGTCCCGCGCGGCTTTCTCACGGGTGTTGGTTCAGCCGTTGGCAATGCCCCGGAGAAAAACAGCGGTCGGCTGGAACTTGCAGATTGGATAACCTCTCCAGATCATCCATTGACCGCGCGCGTCATTGTGAACCGCGTCTGGCACTGGCATTTCGGTCGTGGCCTCGTAGGCAGTCCTGACAATTTCGGCACGACCGGGCAACGGCCACGCAATCTCTCCCTCCTCGACCATCTTGCGCGCCGTTTGATCGCGGACAAGTGGTCCCTCAAAAAACTCCATCGCTACATCATGCTGTCGAAGACCTACCGCATGGGTACAGTCTCCAATCCGGGTGCGATCAACGGCTTTCCCCTGCGCCGACTTGAAGCAGAAGCTTTTCGCGACGCGCTCCTGCAGGCGTCGGGCACATTGAACCATGAAGTTCCTCCCCACAGTTCCCTGAAGATCATCTCACAGAACCCAACACATGTGACGCTCGCTCGCAATCGTCGTGCCTACGAGGAGTATCCTTATCGCAGCGTGTATCTCCCGATCGTGCGAAGTCACGTATATGACCTGTTCACCCTGCTGGATTTCCCCAACGCCACAACCCCGGTTGGCAAACGCGCAAACACCACCGTTCCAACCCAGGCATTGATGATGATGAACAGCCCGTTTCTGATAAAGCAGGCGGCCGCCGTTGCCGAATCTGTTCGCAAGACGAAGAATCCACTGGATGAGCTTTACCTGCGACTATTCGCGCGCCCGGCCACGCAGGAAGAACGAAGTGAGTCCATTGAGTTCATCAAGAACGCCACCAAACGCAAAGACGAGCGACACGCCTGGACGCTCCTTTGCCAGACTTTACTGGCATCCAACGAGTCCCTTTATCTGCGATGACCCTGAGCCGTCGAGACACACTGAACCGCATCGCCGTGGGCTTCGGTGGCCTGGCTGCGAACAGTCTGCTCGCGAGTAACGCGTTTCGACTGCCTGCCCGCGCCAAACGCATCGTCTTCCTGTTCATGCACGGTGGGCCCTCGCACATCGACCTCTTCGACCACAAGCCCAAGCTCGAAAAATATCACGGCAGGCCCCTTCCCTTTTCCGAACGCAAGGTCACCTTTGCCAAGCGCGGCAACGTGTTGGCACCTCCGTGGAAACTTCGACAGGTCGGTCAAAGCGGCTTGTGGATGTCAAAACTCTGGCAGTATCTGCCCACGGTCGCCGACGAACTCTGCATGCTTCACTCCGTTTGCGAGACAAACGTCGCCCACGGAGGTGCGTGCATGAAGATGCACACCGGGGAGGAAGCCTTGCTGCGTCCAAGCATGGGAGCCTGGGTCAGCTACGGCATTGGAACGGAGAACCAGAACCTTCCCGCCTTTGTCACGATCTGTCCGACCTCACTTCATGGCGGTGAGAACAACTACGGCGCTGCCTTCCTTCCGTCCCGACACCAAGGCGTTCCGCTGGGAACACCTGGTTATCCGAATTCAACCGCAAAGAACGCCAAGTTCCATTACATGGAAAACAAGCTGCACGACCGCGCCGATCAGGAGCAGCAACTGGGCCTGTTGCGTCGAATGCACGAGCGCTCCCAGGCACAGGGACTCACGCATCCAGATCTCGAAGCCCGCCTCCAGTCTTTCGAGCTCGCGTTTCGGATGCAGATGGCCGCGCCAGACGCGATGAACATCCGCAATGAGCCTGAGTCCATTCGCAAGCTTTACGGCATGGACGATCCCAAAACGGAAAACTTTGGCCACCAATGCCTGCTCGCCCGACGCATGGCTGAACGCGATGTCCGATTCATCCAGGTCAGCCACGCCGGTTCCCTGCCCTTCAACAATGAACAGTGGGACCAGCATTCCCACCTCGAGCAAGGCCACTCGATCAACGTCGGCCAGATCGACAAACCCATCACCGGTTTGATCATGGATCTCAAGTCCCGCGGCTTGCTCGACGACACGCTCGTGTTATGGGGCGGTGAATTCGGTCGCACGCCAACCACCCAGGCCGGCACCAACCCTGCCGGTCGAGATCATCATCCGGATGGATTCACCATGTGGATGGCCGGTGGTGGAGTGAAGCGCGGCTTCCGCTACGGCAAGACCGACGAATTTGGTTATCACGCCATCGAGGACCGCTGTACCATTCACGATCTACACGCAACGATCCTCCACCTCCTGGGCATCGATCACGAACGCCTGACCTATCGCCACAATGGCCGTGATTTTCGACTGACAGACGTTTACGGAGATCCCGCGAGGGAAATTCTGGCGTAGGCATTTCAGCCCCGCTTTTGACTTAACAGGGCTGATCCGTAACGCTTCATAGCGTTCCAAGCTGCATGCGACTCGCACTCACCAAACCGCTTTCCCGGCGCACCACACTGAGAGAACTCGGTGCTGTGGTGGGACTCCCGCTCCTGGAAGCGATGAACCCGGCGATTGCAAGGGTTCGTAAACTCCAACGTCCACCCGTCAGATCCGCTTTGGTCTTCATGCCCAATGGCGTCATTCCCGAGGAATGGACACCGAAGGGAAGCGGATCGAGCTTCCAGATGAGCCCCATGCTCAAGCCTTTCGACGACCTTGGTCTGGAGGACGATCTGCTCCTGCTCGAAGGCTTGTGGAACGAAAATTCCGAAGGCCGGAATGGTCATTGGCCAAAAGTTCCCGCATGGCTTTCCAGAGGATTTGTCGAACGCGGAACGGGTCCCTTGAATGCCGGCGGAGCAAGTGTCGATCAGGTAATGCCAAACACATCGGCCAACGAACAGCCCTCCCCTCGTTGAAACTTGGCATCGATCCACCTCTGTCTGGAATCGACAACATCGGTGGAGGATTTCCCCGTGCCCTAGGTGCGTACATCTCGTGGCGCACGCCAGGACAACCGGCGCAAGGAGATCAACCCCAGGCAGGCTTACAATCGAATCTTTCGCACCAGTCCACACCCGCTACTCCATTCAACCACAGGAACAAAGCATCCTTTGCCCGGCTCCGTATCGGGGGACGACGCAAGCGTGCTCGGCCTGGTATTGGAAGACGCGAAGCGTCTCAAGAATCGCGTCAGCTCAAGGGACTGGATGAAGCTGGACGAAGACTTCATCCAGGACATTCTTGTGCCGGCGTTGGCGGATGATGGTCATGGAGCATGCACCGGGGTGGCCTCGGTGATGGTGCAGCCCAGAAAATCACGTAGTGCCAGGCTGCCGGCACAACGCCAGGCCATACCACGTTGGCTGTCCAAACCTTCGAAGAAGCCGATGAAGAGCATGCCGAAGTAGCCCCCGAGAGGAATACCTGGACGCCTGCCACGCTTGTAATGAGGGGCGCAGAGTTCCTCCAAGAATGGATCGAAGCCACCTTCTTCCAACACTTGGTTGAGTTGGTTGTAGAAAGGGCGCCCCGAG
>PBAL01000082.1 GCA_002715965.1 Verrucomicrobiales bacterium
GCCCATCTTCAACAACTCCGCCCGTAAAGCGTCGCTGTCGCAGCCCTTGCCTCCGATCAGACAATCGCCCACTCGCAGGACACCCAACAGCTCTTTGGTGGCAGCTTTGACATCGGCTCGCGGACCACTCTCCAAGGCCAAGGCGATCGCACTGCCGTTGAGATCTACAATCGCACTGAGTTTGGTATTGAGTCCGCCCTTGGTGTGGCCGGTCTCCAGACCGAGCCAATGGCTCGACTGCCGGCTCCGTGCATTGGCAGTCGCGGGGGACCTTCGGTCTGAATAGTGGCTCGATCGGGAGACCGGCCAGAACTTTGGCTCATTGATTGTGAACTCCAACCGGCGGCTGCCTATTCGCTTGGGCCTGCTTCTTAATCGTCGTCTTCATCTTTATCAATAATCTCAGAGATTGAGCCAAGGATTTGGACAACGATTAAGAGTCGTAGTTGTCCGTTGAATGGGATTTCACTCTACTTCGCCGTGGAGGAACCAGCGTCGGCGTTGTTGGTCGTAGTAGATCCAGAGCCAGCGGCCGTTGCGGGTGCGGGCGTAGTGGTAGGCGCGGGTGATTTCGCGTCGCCACCAACCGCCGTCGATGAGGTAGGGACCGAGAAGTTCTTCAACAGGGCCGTCGGCGGGTGTTGAAATGAGCCAGCCGTCGGGTTCGTGGCGGGATCGGGAGGCGAGTTGGATGGGGGGCGTGAAGATGCGTCGAATGAGGGGGCGTTTGGTGGGGAGGTTGGCTTGGAAGTCGGTGAATTTTTCGAAGGGCTGCCATTCGTATTGGGCTTCGGGGAGGTGGCCTTCGGTGGGCCGGGCGTATTGGATGGCCTGGTTGCCGAGTTCGGCGCGGACGAGGGCGAGGGAGCTGTGGACGGCTGCGAGGTCGCGCTTGGGTTGTTGTTTAAAGAGTTCGAGTTGTTTTTCGGAGATGGGAACGCCGGCTCCCTGGAATCGCATTTCAATAACGCCGGCGCTGAAGGGGAGGGATTCGATGCGCAGGCGGATGAGGGACATGAGTTGGCGTTCGTCGAGAGTGGGCGCAGCCGGGGCAAGGTGTTCGTGGCATTTCTGGCCGTCGTCCATGGTGAGGCTGAAGCGAAGGGTGCTGACGGCTTCGCTGCGTTCGGTAAAGCGATCGAGGATGTTTTTGACGAGGGGACGCAGGGTGTATTGGAGGCGATCGAGATTCGTCTCGGGATAGTCGAGGAGTTTCTTTTGACGAACGGGTTCGCGCAGGGGACGGGCGTCGACGGGGGACCAATCTTTGTCCTGGGCGAGGCGGTGAAGCTCGTAGGCAGCCGGGCCGAAGCGTTTGCGAACACCGGCGGCCGGGAGGTCGATGAAAGCGCCGATGGTGCGGATGCCGAGTTTGTTGAGTTTCTCGCGGAGTGCGGGTTCGAATTCGAGTCTGTCGATAGAGACCTTGCGGGTGTGGTGACGTTCTTCTTCGGGGTTTCTGAAGCTGAGGTTTTGGCGGGTGGATTTGGCACCGGCATAGGTTCCGAAGCGGGACCAGCCGACGGCGATGATGCCTTCGAGTTCTTGTTCGGCGAGAGTTTGGCGGATTTGTTCGGCCCAGTCCTGGAGGGAAGGGAAGACGTGTTGGAGGCCGGTGGCGTCGAGCCAGAAGATGCCGGGTTCGTGGGCGGAGGGTTCGATGAGGGGGCTGAAATGTTCGAGCCGGCGGGTGAGCTTGACGATTTCATGGGCGATCTCGCGTTCGGTGATGACGCCGGCGTGGAGTTCGCGGGCGAGGGAGAGTCCGGCTGCGTAGCGCATGCCGGGGAGGATGCGGTAGCTGCGGGCGCGTTCGTTGGACCAGAGGATCAGTCCCTGGGGTTTGTCCTTGTCGACAACGACGGCGGGTTCCGTGCGCCAGTCGGGGTGGCATCGGAAGAGGAGTTGGAGCGGCAGGGCCGGGAGGTTAACACAGGCCCTCTGGTCCATGATAGGGGGCCTGTTTTTCCCAGCCGGGTCCGCGTCGTTTGTCTTTGATGACGCGGAGGTGGCAGTTGAAACGATTGGCTTCGAGGCGGATTTTTTCCGCAGCGCTCCGCAAGGAAACGAGTGAGCCGATAGAAGGTTGGTGGGCTTCCTTGCGGGTGAGGCAGAGGAGTGCGGTGTGGTGTTTCTGGGCGAGTCCGGTGAGCCGGGTTTGCGTGGCGATGGGAAGCCGACGTTCGCCCAAGTCGAGCACAACGAGCGCAAAGCCGCCGGAGCGCATGAGAACGTCGGTGGCGCGGGTGGCTTTGCGAACGGTCTGGGTGCGAATAACGGGCAGGGAATCGAGGTCGATGCCGGCGCGTTCGAAGTCGGGTGGAAAGAAAATGGAACGATCGCCGGAGACCCAGGCGACGGGTTCTTCAGAGGTCTGGGCTTCGCGAATGAGGTCCGCGGTGTGGGTGAGGTTGGCGGATGTCGCGTGTCCGGAAAGTTCGACGAAGCGGCCGAGGAGTTGTTCGAGGGACCAGGAGGATTTTTTGGGTATGTTGTTGAGGAGACGGTTGGCGGGGATGACGCCGGGGATGGTTGGGGTGAGTCTTTGACGAGGGCTTTGTTGAGTTTGGAGGTTGTTGGTTGATTGGGTGTTCTCCCCCTCACCCCGGCCCTCTCCCTGAGGGAGAGGGCCTGGGTGAGGGGGAAGAACGTTCTGTTGCCCAGATTGTTTTTTAACCGCGGATAGCGCGGATTTTACGGATGGGGTTCGTTGGAGGGAGTAATCGGAAGTTTTGGATTTTCCCACTACCTCTCTCTCCCTTCTCTCCGTCCCAGGCAGAGCTTGGGAACGAGGAAAGGTAGGACGTTGGCGCGATGGTGGGAGCTGTTGAATGTAACAGCGGGCGTGAGCGAGCAGATTGTTGCGATTGGTGTTTTCTGCTCGCTCACGCTCGCTGCTACGTAAGGCTAGTTGACTGGAATTTGGAACTTGGAGTTTGGAGTTTCCCATCAATATCCCTTCCCTTCCATGAAGCGCCGGACTTCGACGACTTTGCCGAGGATGGTACATTGACCGGGAGCCGGGATGATGGGGGCGTAGTCGGGATTCTCGGCGTGGAGTTCGAGGCGTTTCCAGCGGATGCGCAGACGTTTGACGGTGGCTTCGTCTTCCACGAGGGCGACCACGATATCGCCGGGATCAGCGGTCGATTGGGAGCGGACGATGACAATGTCGTTTTCCAAAATGCCGGCGTTGATCATGCTGTCACCCCGGACTTTGAGGCCGAACAGATCCTGCGAAGCAGGTGGGGCATGGACGGGGATGTATCCTTCGAGATCTTCAATCGCGGTGCTGAGGACGCCGGCTTGGACGCGGCCGAGGATGGGGATTCGGATGACAGGCACGGGTGTTTCAGGCAGACAATAGCCGCGTGCACCGCTGCGTTTGGCAAGACGGCCTTCGGCAACGAGCTTTTCCAGATGCTCGTGCGCGGTCTGAAAAGCCTTGAAGCCGAAGGACTTCTGCACTTCCCGAACGGAGGGAGGCTGGCCGGCCTCGAGTTGTTCGCGAACGTATCGGTAGACTTGTTTGCGGGTTTCTCCGGGTTTGGAACGTCCTGACATGCACGGTGAATTTACCAGACATTTGTCAGGCATCAAGAGGTGAAGTGGTTGAAGGGTTAAAAAGGTTGAAGGGAGGGGAGGAAATCAGAGGGAAAGAGGCGCGTTTCGAAGCGGAGCTTCGAGTACATGCGTTCCCAAGCAGAGCTTGGGAACGAGGGCTGATTAGCTGTTCAACTCTTCAACCGATTAACCTACCTGAATAGCAGTGGTGCGAAGCGTCCGAGGTAATCGCGCCAGATGGGCCAGGAGTGGCCGCCTTCGGTGAGGTGGTATTGGTGGGGTATACGCTTTTTCTTCAACCGAGCGATGAGGTCTTTGTTTTCTTCGAGGAGGAAGTCTTTTTCACCGATGGCGATCCAGAAGAGTTTGAGATTTTTGATGCCGGCAGGTTTCGCAAGTGCGTCCTTAAGGTAGGGATCCTTGGGGATGGCTGCGCTGAAGGCGCCGAGCCAGTCGAATTGACCGGTGTGGGTGAAGCCGATGGTGATGGCGTGCCCCCACCCATGGAGAGTCCGGCGATGGCGCGATTTTCGGGGCCGGATTTGACGCGGTATTTTTTCTCGATCATCGGGAGGACGGTTTCCATGAGGTCGAGGCGGAGTTCTTCGGTGTTGTTGATCGAGCGTCCGTTGCCGAAGGAACTGGGAATGGGGTGGCCGTCGAGCATGACGATGATCATCGGGACGGCTTTGTTGCCAGCGATGAGGTTGTCGAGGATCCAGTGGGCTTTGCCGTGGGTGGTCCAGGTGGCAAAAGTGTCGCTATGGCCGTGTTGGAGGATGAGGAGTGGATATTTCTGGCGGGTGTTTTCGTATCCGGGTGGGGTGTAGACCTGCAGTTCTCGGAAACGGTTGATCGGATTTGAATGATAGGAGTGATAGTGGACGGTTCCGTGGGGAATCTCAGGATTAAAGTCCCAGAGATTGTTGCCGGGCAGATGAAGGATGCTGGTCTTGGGCGCACGCATCGGCTTGAGCTGTGGGTTACCCGGATCGAGTGTTTGGAGTCCATCGACGTAGAAGCTGTAACCGTACAGCCCGGGTTCGATTGGATCGGTTTTGACACTCCAGATGCTGTTGGTTCCTTTGATGAGGGGGATGCGCTTTTTGGTGAACTCACCTCCGACCTCGACTCTCTTGGCGTTATTCGCCTTGATGCGGAAGGTGACGCTGTGGTCCTTGTGGATTGTTGCAGAGATCACCGGCGGTTGGCGTTTTCGTTTCTTCTTCTTCGGTTTCTCGGCTGCGATGGCAGGGGTGAGGAGAGCGATCGTGAGCAGGGAGAAGAGAAGGTGTTTCATATATGGGGAAAGATATGAGGCTCTGTGCAAGTGAAGATCAGGTCGATGATGTCGAGTTTTACGGCTGGCGAAGCGTTCAATTGATTCTAAAGCCTCTCAATAAGTACCCGCGTCTTGTCCTTCTATAAAGAAGGATCAACGAACGAATTCTGAGTGGTCGATTTCTTCACCTTGCCAGATGGCTTTCTTGGTTTTGGGATCGTAAGTGAGGATGCGGTGAGCGCTTCCCGGCGCAGGTGGGAGGTCGACTTTGGGGAGCCATTTGCGGTGTTCGTCGAGGACCTTTACGTATTTCTTGTCGTTGGCGAGGTTGGTCCATTCGTTGGGATCCTTGACCATGTCGTAGAGTTCTTCGGAGCCGTCGGCGTAGTGGATGTAGCGCCAGTTCTCGGAGCGGATGCCGTGGTTGCCTTTGTTATGTGAAGTGATGGCGGGGCGTTGGCGAGGGGCATCGGCGTTCTTTAGTTGAGGAAGGAGACTGATGCCTTCGAGATCTTTCTTTTTGTCGAGGCCGCAGAGTTCAATGAGGGTTGGATAGATATCGAGCAGTTCGGCCGGTTTCTTGCATTCCGCGTTCTTCGCAATGCCAGGACCGGCGAAGATAAGGGGAACACGTGTGCCATCGTCCCATAGGGTGTTCTTACCGGAGATTTCCTTTTCGCCAATGTGCCAACCATGGTCGGACCAGAGAACGATGATGGTGTTGTCTTTGTGTGGACTTTGCTCAAGCGCATCGAGGACGCGACCAACCTGGTGGTCCACAAAGCTGACAGTCGCAAGATAGGCACGCGCAAGCGGACGCCATTGCTTCTCCTCCTTCAGCCAGGAGAGCCGGACTTCGGGGAGATACCAATGGATGTACCAGGAGAAAAAGGGAGTGTCGTCCCGGTCGTTGTGCAGGATCGGCGGGAGGACGGAATCGTTGTCGGGATAGAGGTCGAACCACTTTTCAGTGGCGTAACAGGGGACGTGCGGGAGGAAGAATCCGCAGGCCAGGAAAAAGGGTTCGTCCTTGGGCATGGATTGGAGTTTCTCCACCGCCCACGAAGCACAGATGTAATCGCCCTTGTCTTCGTCTCTGTGCGGAAAGGTTCCCCAGTCTACGAGGCGATGGTTGCCGAAGGGCGTGGCAACAATTTTCTGTTTTGGGAACGGCCTGCCGCTGGCGCGCGGTCCCCATTCATGGAATTCCTTGGCGCGATCTTCTTTGCCACGCGGATATCCGCCATGCCAGATCTTGCCGGTGGTGTAGGTTTGGTAGCCATGCTTTGCGAACCATTGCGGCAGGGACACGGCATTCTTGTACTTGGGCAGCGAACGCACGTATGGCGCGAGACCGTAGATACCAGTTGAGGTCGGGCGCTTGCTGAGCAGCAGACTGGTGCGGGAGGGATTGCAAAGAGGGCTCTGGCAATGAGCGTTCACAAAGGTCGTTCCGGCCGAGGCAATTCGATTCATGTTTGGCGTCTTCACCAAGTGATGTCCACCAAGTGGTTCGACCCAATCGTTGAGATCATCGATGGCGATGAAGAGAACGTTTGGTTTGTCCGATTTCGCGGACGCACAGGTTGCCGTGAAAGCGCAAACGAAAAGTGCGAGGAAGAGTTTCTTCATGAGTTGGCGAGACGGTATGTGTTAGTTCCGTGAATCAGCAAAGAAGAAATTCATGTTGATCATGCGCCCTGTCGGTCCGGAGACCGGCATGAGCCCCGGCCATGTTCCTTGTTTCGTAAAACGTCCCAACCGGCTTGAATGTATCCCGATGAAGGCAAGCAACAGCATCGTTTCGGAAAGGGTTCGGATGATTCAGCGATTGCGCGAATCAACCGAAATGGGAAGCGGTTTCGAACACCTCGAAGGAGAGCACATCGCGTTCTTGAAACGTTTTCTCCTCAACTCAGGCTCGCTCAAGCAGATGGCAGCCATGGACGCCGTCGTTCATTGATGTGCCAGAATGTTTTTTCGCGACAATTCGCCGACACAGCCTTAAAGACGACCAATGCACCTTACGCTTGGTCGCCTTTTCGTTTTAGCCGTGTCCTGCCTTGAGATCTCCGTTTCGGCTGCACCAAGCAAACCTCTGCGAAAGATCCTCTTCGGATCGTGCATCAAACAGCAGAACCCCGTGCCCATATTTGACGTCATCAATGCGAACGAACCCGACCTGTTCATTTTCCTCGGCGACAACATCTACGGCGACACACAAGACATGGCCCTACTGAAGAGGAAATATGATCAACTGGGTGCGTTGCCAGGCTTCCAGCAGCTGCGAAAGTCCGCGCCGCTGCTGGCTACGTGGGACGATCACGATTTCGGGGTCAACGACGGTGGCGCGAATTACGCGAAACGCGAACAGTCACAGAGAGTGTTCAATGATTTTTGGAATGAACCCGACAACTCGCCCCGCAGGAAACGCGAAGGAATTTACGACGCAAGAATGTTTGGCCCAATGGGCAAGCGCGTTCAGGTGATTCTCCTGGACACGCGTTACTTCCGCGGAGAACTGAGAAAGGGAGAACGGCGGGTCGGAGGGCCATATTATCCAAACCGAGACAAATCTATAACCATGCTCGGCGATGCCCAATGGAAATGGCTTGAACGTGAACTTCGTCGTCCCGCGGAGATCCGCATTATCGCCAGCAGTATACAGTGCATTCCAGAAGCTGCCGGACAGGAAACCTGGTCCAACCTCCCGCATGAGCGAATGCGCTTGTTCGACCTGATTGGGAAGACCAAGGCGAAGGGCGTTGTCATCATCAGTGGCGACCGTCACTGGTCGGAACTCTCCGCCATCAGCAAGGATGTTCCTTACCGAATCCATGAGCTCACTTCCAGCAGCATGAACCAGATTCATGGACGCGGTACGCCCACAGAAAACCGATTTCGAGCAGTCAAATCCACCTATCACCAGCCAAATTTCGGGGCGATCCTGATTGATTGGAATCCGGGAGCGGCAAAAGTTCAGCTTGAGATTCGTGACGCCGACAATGAAATCAAAATCAAACAGAGATTTGTGATTCAGCACGATCAACGTGAGTAAAATTGACCCAAAAACTGAACAAATTCCCCCAATTAAGATCCATTTCCCCCGGGCATAAGAGAATCTCTTACCTGAGAATACCAATAACTTGGTATTCCCATCGCGATACGATGGTGTAAAGTGTCCGTAGCTTTCGGATTTGCCTGTCCGTCGGTGCGTTTCCTTACGGGGTTCCCCACCCCTACCTCCTTGGCGCCCGGCGGATGGGCTCTTTCTTTTCCCCTTCCCAAAAAACCTGATAAATTCGTTGCCCGCGTCGGTCTGTTTGGAAAAGCTCCTATGATGCAGTTTCGTTCAACTTTAGTCGCATCTGCCCTTGTAGGCCTCGCGGCTGTTCCGCTCAGAGCAAACGTAGATTTCAATCGCGAAATCCGCGCGATTCTCTCCGACAACTGCTTCGTCTGTCATGGTCCTTCCAAAACGGATCGCAAGGCAAACCTCCGACTGGACGAGCGTCGCACAGCGATTGAGTCCGGTGCCGTCGTTCCTGGCAAACCAGGCGACAGCGAACTGATCAAACGCATCTTTTCATCGGATGCAGACGAGCTGATGCCACCTCGCGAATCGCACAAGCAACTCAGCGCGAAACAGAAAGAACTCCTGAAGAACTGGATCGCGGAAGGCGCCAACTACGAACGGCATTGGGCCTTCGTTCCTCCCAAGGCGGCAGCATTTCCAAAAATTGACGGAGCCAAACATCCGATCGATGCATTCATCTCGAAGCGATTGAAACGAGACAATCTGAGACTCTCCAAGAATGCTGATGATGCCATTCTCGTTCGCAGACTGTCATTGGATCTTACCGGGCTTCCACCCACGCCGGAAGAGGTCGACAAGTTTGTCGCCGACCAAAGTTCCCGCGCCTATGAGAACCTTGTGGATCGACTCCTCGCCTCTGAACGATACGGCGAACGCACGGCATTGGATTGGATGGATGCCGCGCGTTACGGGGATACGTCCGTCATGCACGCGGATGGAAACCGAGACATGTGGCCTTGGCGCGACTACGTAATCGATTCATTCAACGCAAATCTCTCCTTCGATCAGTTCACCATAGAACAACTCGCCGGGGACCTTCTTCCCAACGCTACGGTTCAACAGAAAGTCGCCTCGGGCTTCAATCGGAACCACGCGACCTCGGATGAAGGTGGAGCAATCGCGGAAGAGCTTCGCGTCGAATATGTCGTCGATCGCGTCAAGACCACCTCCACAGTCTGGCTCGGACTCACCATGGAATGCGGCCAGTGCCACGACCACAAGTACGACCCAATTTCTCAGGAGGAATACTATCGCTTCTACGCCTACTTCAACAACACCACCGATCCGGGCATGCAAACCCGCCGGGGTAATCAGACTCCCGTGGTCGATGTTCCAACTGACGACCAGGAGAAGCGCCTCATTGCCGCGCGCGGTGAACTGGCATCCGCCAACAAGCGCCTGAGTGATCACAAGACCAAGATCCGCCCAGCCCTCAACAAATGGCTCGCTGCGCTCAAACCCGGAAGCGCCGAATCCATCCCTCAACCCAAAGGGCTGGTTCACGAATTCAATTTCTCCAAAGAACTGAAACTGAAGGACAAGTTTGGAATCGCGGGCAAATTGAAAGGCAAGTTCGAAAGTTCCGTTCGCACGGGTGCCCGACTGGCTGGCAAATTCGATGGCAAGAGTCAGATCGAATTCGGGACCAACCAAACGGTGAGTTTCAAGAAGCCGTTCACGTTCTCCGCCTGGCTTAAGTCCAACGGGAAAAGCACGGGCGCCATCTTCTCACAAATGGAGAACAACGACTACCGTGGATACGACTTCTGGGTTCAGGGCCGCAACGTCGGAACGCACATCATCAACCGCTGGTCAAACAACGGACTGAAGGTCGTCTCCAAGAACGCAATCCCCGAGAACAAGTGGACACACATCGTCGTGACCTACAATGGCAGCCTGAAAGCCGCAGGTGTGAAGGTCTACATCGACGGCAAGCTCTCACAGAACAAGGTGGAGAAGGACAAGCTCAGCGCCCCCACTACGATTGATGCGCCATTCCGAATCGCATCACGCGGTTCAGGCGGTCAGCTCCGTGCGGAGATCGCGGACTTGCGCATTTATCACCGAGAATTGAAGCCGGTCGAAATCGATCGCATCGGCCAGAACAGGATCGGCCGGACGTTTGCCAAGGATCCCAAGAAGCGCAATGGGAAAGAGAAACAACAGATCGACGACTACTACCTTCAAACCATTGACGCACAATTCCCGGCATTGGCCAAGGCGGCTGACACGGCCAAGCAAAAGGAAGCCAAGATCAAGGGAGAAATCGTTACCTGCATGGTCATGCAGGACAACATGAAGAAGCCGCGCATGACCTACATCCTCAATCGCGGCCAATACAATCAGCCTGACAAAGAACGTCAGGTGAAGCCCGGCGTGCCTGCCTCGCTCGGTCCGCTGCCCCCCGGCGCGCCGGACAACCGCCTGGGCCTCGCGCAGTGGTTGACCAAACCCGACCATCCACTCACCGCCCGTGTGGCCGTTAATCGCATCTGGACCACATTCTTTGGAGAAGGCCTCGTGAACACGCCCGGTGACTTCGGCAACCAAGGCGCACTTCCCACCCACCCTGAATTGCTCGACTGGCTGGCGATCGACTTCGTGCAACACGGCTGGGACGTGAAACGCCTGATCAAGCAGATCGTCATGTCCGACACTTATCGCCAGACCAGCCGCGCAAGCGACAAGCTGTTGGGATTCGATCCGCAAAATCGATTGCTTGCCCGCGGTCCCCGCTTCCGCCTGCAGGGTGAGTTCATTCGCGACCTCGCCCTCCACACCAGCGGACTGCTCAACAGCCAGATCGGAGGCCCCGGCGTCAAACCATACCAGCCACCCAACATCTGGAACGAGGTCGCCCTGAGCGGCGGACTTCGATACAAACGAGATACCGGCACCAAACTTTATCGCCGAAGCATGTATACCTATTGGCGACGCTCTTCGCCCCTGCCAAACATGCTCATCTTCGACGTCCCGACCCGGGAGAAATGCGTCGTAAAACGCCCGCGGACAAACACTCCACTGCAAGCCTTGGTCACATTGAATGATCCCCAGTTTGTTGAGGCTGCACGGGTATTGGCTGAACGCCTCATCAACGAACACAAGGATACGGGGTCGCGAATCAAACACGCCTACAAGCTCGTGACCTCGCGCGAACCGAACAGTCGTGAGATCGCAATCCTGAGCGATACCCTCGAAGAACAACTTCAGGAGTTCAAGGATGCTCCCGAAAAGACGAAGGAATATCTGTCCGTCGGCGAACACAAACGCAACGAAAAGATTGATGCCACTGAACACGCGGCGTGGACCGTGATTTCACAAATGATTCTCAATCTCGATGAAGCCCTGACCCGCGGCTGAGAGCTTTCCGGACCATGGACCCTTTACTCAACTATCATCAGACGCTAAGCCGCCGCAATCTTCTACTCAAGATGGGCAATGGTGTCGGTGCAGCCGCCCTCAGCACACTATTCAATCCGGGGCTGGTGGGCAGCGCGAATGCGGACACCGGAAGGGGCGCGCGCTTCCTCACCCATCCGCCCAAGGCCAAGCGGATGATCTATCTCTTCTTCTCGGGCGGGCCGTCGCACATCGACATGTTCGACTACAAGCCCGCAATGCGAAAACTCCATGGACAGGAACTGCCCGATTCCATTCGCAACGGGCAGCGACTGACCGGCATGACGAGCGGACAGAAATCCTTCCCCTGTGTCGCGCCGATGTTTGAGTTCAAGCGCTACGGAAAGCACGGCACTTGGATAAACTCGGATCTCCTGCCTCACACAGCCTCGATTGTTGACAACATCAGCATCGTCAAGTCGATCAACACCGAGGCCATCAATCACGATCCGGCGATCACCTACATCAACACCGGTGTTCAACAACAGGGAAAACCCAGTCTCGGTGCCTGGCTCAGCTACGGACTTGGCAGCGAAAACGAAAACATGCCCGCCTACGTGGTCATGATCTCGAAAGGGCGCGGCCAATCACAGGCCCTTTACGATCGCTTATGGGGATCAGGCTTTCTCCCCTCCCGGCATCAAGGTGTGAAATTCCGCAGCGCCGGCGAACCGGTCCTCTACCTGAACAACCCTCCCGGAATTGAACGATCGGGCCGGCGCAAGATGCTCGACCGGCTCGCCCAGTTGAACGAACAGAATTACGACCGCTTCAATGATCCGGAAACACAGACGCGAATCTCGCAGTATGAGATGGCCTACCGGATGCAGATGACCGTTCCGGAGATCATGGATATCTCGAAGGAACCGGATCACGTGAAGGAACTCTACGGCCCGGCCATTGAGAAGCCCGGCAGCTTTGCCCGTAATGTCCTGCTCGCCCGCCGAATGGCAGAACGGGGCGTTCGCTTCATTCAGTTGTTCCATCGCGGCTGGGACCAACACGGTTCCCTGCCCCAAAAAATCTCGCAGCAATGCGAGGACATCGATCAGCCCTGCGCCGCGCTGATCAAGGATCTGAAACAACGCGGCATGTTTGACGACACACTGATCGTCTGCGGAGGCGAATTCGGGCGCACAATTTACTCTCAAGGCAAGCTGACCGAAACCAACCACGGGCGCGATCATCACGGACGCGCATTCAGCACCTGGCTGGCCGGCGCGGGAATCAAAGAGGGCTTCGAATACGGAAGGACTGACGATTACTCGTACAACATCCTTGAGAACCCCGTCCATATCCGGGACCTGAACGCAACCATCCTCAACCGTCTCGGTATCGATCACAACCGCCTGATTTTCCGATTCCAAGGACTCGATCAACGTCTGACAGGCGTTGAGGAAGCCCATGTCGTGAAAGACATCATCGCCTGACAGGCGTATTTTTTCTTCAACGCAGTTTCTCAAACGACGCGACTATGCCAATAATCCGGCATGAGAGCGCTTTTGCTTACATTCCTCATCGCGCACGTCGGCGCAAATGCAGAGTCCGCCCAACGATTCGCGACCTCGTCGGGCATATCGTTCTATCAACTTCCTGGTGACGATGTATTTTCTTCCGCCACGAAAGTTGAAGATCGCGTCCTCGCCCATTCCGCCCAGTTTTTTCCCTTCGCTGCCGATGAGTCCAAACGGAAGGTGACAACCAGCAAAGAACAGACCCGTGACGTTCTCGAACAGCTAAATCTTGCACTTCGAAGTGCGGGCACAACGCTTCGGCGTTGTGTAAAAATGAACGTATATCTCGCGTCGGCATCGGATCGCGAAGACGTCAGTGGTGAAATCATCAACGCACTCAGCGATGCGCGTCCTGCCGTGTGTTTCGTTGAAGGGACTCTGGCTTTAAGCCACGCCAAGGTCGCAATCGATGCTGTTGCAGCAGCCCCGGGCATCACCTACAAACCCCGTCAGTTGCGATCGCGCGAATCCCTTCCCAAGCCATTCCCCGGCGCACACGCATCCCTGCTTCCAATGGGAAGCGTCGTCTATGTTTCCGGCCAGGCGGTGAAGGGTGAATCGATTTCTGACGCGACTCGGAAGACGATGAAGCAACTCGGCGACACCCTCAAATTCCTCAAGCTGGACTGGAACGACGTGGTTCAAATCAAATCATTCCTCGATCCCGTATCTGAATCGGACAAGGCCGCCGAGGTGATCGCATCCTTTTTCGACAAAGACGCCATTCCTCCACAGGTCTTCGTTGAATGGACCTACAAAGGACGAATCGAAATCGAAATCATCGTCGACGCCGGACCCGGGAAGCCGAAATCAGCACGGATCGACTATATCACCCCCGATGGCATGCCCGCCTCACCGGTCTACTGCAAGGTCACGCGGATCAATAACGGAGCAGTGGTCTACGTCTCCGGCATGGTCGGACAGATCGGTGGCGGGTACGAAAAGGAAACTGCATCCGCGTTTGAAAAGCTCGAGCAGGTTCTGAAGTGGGCCGGCAGCGACATGCGCCACTTGGTAAAAGCGACCTATTACGTGAGCGACAGTGCGGCCAGCCGGCAATTGAACAAACATCGCCCCACCGTCTACGACCCAGCTCGACCACCGGCGGCTTCAAAGGCTCCAGTTCGAGGCGTCGGCAGCATTCCCCACACCTTGAATATGGACATGATCGCCACGACCGTTCCTTGAACGGAACCAGCCCGACAGGTCAAACCCTTTGCAAGCAACCGAATTATCGCATCTTCAACCCGTGCCCGAACCACCACCAGACGCAGCTCCCGACGACGAGATCCTGAGTCTCCTTCCCTACGCTCATATGCGGGGCGGATTCCCGGTCAAACCGGATGACATCGGCAAGGCCAAGGGCATTGCCATCACCGCGATGGAGGAACAGGTCCAGACTCAGCTGAAACAGATCTACGATCAGGTCGACACGCTGGCCCGACAGGCGAAGGAGATCCGCACGCGCGCCGAGATTTCCTACAAGATCTATCAGTGTGACATGAAATTCGTCCCGCGCATCGGACAGACCTATCACCTCTACGAGAACGGTGACGGCACGCCTACCCTCTCGTTGATCTGCCCCGATCAACTCGGGCCGATCAAGAAAAAGCACCTCGCGACCGTAAAACAACTGCACGATCATACTTGGGAGATCATTGAGATTGCCGAAGACGCCGAAGAGTTCGCTTCTTCGGAAAAAACCGCTTGAACGCAAAGCGCAATCAGGTTCAATTACCGCTCCGTTGCGCATATGGCGGAATTGGCAGACGCGCTACCTTGAGGTGGTAGTGGGGAGACCCGTGCAGGTTCAAGTCCTGCTATGCGCACCACTTCACCCCTTCTCAAGCAATCCCCGGATCTTTTCAGAAGCACCTGGAGTGACTGGATTTCCGTGAGCCAACAACACGGTTTCGACATCCAACTCCACCAGGATTCGCAGTTCCTCGCGCAATCGCCGGCGATCTTCAGAATATTTCTCAGGGAGAATCTCAAGTTGCCGATCGGTGAGGTTCACCAAAGCATCGCCAATCACGGCAAGCCGCGATTCCGAATGAAAGAAGCAATTCTCCCACTCCGCACCCCCTTGCAAGGGAAACACCTGCCACTGCGGGAGAGTGTTTCCACCATTTAAGCGAATTGAGCAACCTAATCGCTCGTGCCATCCCTGCGAATCCCGCTCGTGATTCACATTGGTGACGACAATCTGCCATTCAATCGGCTGAGATCGGACGAAGCCAGACCAAGCCGATTCTACAAGCGGGATCGGATCGAAAATTAGCCCCACCCCGTCCCGAATCACCGTGTGACTTGTCAGATGAACCTTGTGATACTCAGAGTAGGCTGACCACTGAACGATACCGGGAGAGATCTCCACCAGATGGGAAGCAACGGGAAGTGACATGGCGCGGAGATTATTCCGCGGAAGTTTCAACGGATTCCCGGACCACCTCACCATCGAGTTTGGCAACGATGCGCTTCACGCGCTCGAGATTCTTGTCGATGTGATCCAGATAATCGTTTTGACCATCGGGATATGGCTGGGAGAGGAACTTGTATTGCGCACCAAAGTCGCCATCGATCTTTGGACGGACGTAAAAACTCCAGAACCCGCCAGTCTTGCGCAGAAGATCCTCGGGATTCTTGAACAACCCGACCTTGGATTGCTCGCCTCCGCTGTAGCGCGCGGATTCCGCAAACTCATCAAACAGAATCGGCAGTTTGTCGATGTAGTCCGAAGCCGCCATCTGCCCGAGCAAATCAGCCGTGCCCAGTGAGTATCCGATGATCTTTTCCGCATCCGTCTGAAAGGGAATGGCGTCCACCTTAACATTCACACCCGTGCAACGGATCATCCTGGCGACACAAGCTGCGTCTTCAGGTGTGAATCCCTTCTCCAGCAACAGATGCTTCGCAAAATCCGCACTCCGACTCACGTGGATCAAGGTGTATTTAGCCCCCGTGCCTTCATCGTCCCCGCGAACCTTCAAATAACCCGTGTCGTGAAGGAGAATCGCAATGATTCCCAGCTCGAACATCTTCTCGGGAATAATGGGCTTCAGCCCGGAACGAATGCGCCCCTTGAGAATCAAGGCGTGGCAGAGCGTCCCCTGCATGGTGTGTTCCACGTCATGATACTTGGCGTCAATGGGTTGATAGTCTCGATAACGGCCTGCAAAAGCCGCCATGGCCCATTCAAACGCCCGTGGAACAAACTCACAGTCCGCTCGCGGAAACAGCTCCGCGTGGATCGACTGCACGACGTCCCGCACCGCGGAAGCGTCCTTGGTGTCAGCCAGAGGGAACATTCAACAAAAGCTAACAGTCGCTCTGATCAATTCACAAATCTTTTTTCGGCGTTTTTCTCACAACATACTGCACTTCAACGGTTTGCAGACAGCCCGACGACGGGGAGGTATTCGCGCACAAATTCCCGCTTCCACCAGTTGCCGGACTCACGAGCCTCTTCCATCGACGTGAAGCGATAGCTATAGAGCCTGGCTCGGATGTATGCAGGTGGCTCCTCAGGAAACGGATTCGTGTCCAGCAGAACAGTGGCAGACTCATCTCCACGAAGGATCTTTTCGCAGAGCTTCAAGAACCAGGGATTCGCACGAACGTCTCCAAGCGCAGCAAACCACATCTGCCAATCGAGTCTCGGCTGGTGCGGCGCAATCATCGGCGGTCTGCGCCCGAGGTCTCCGGCCTTGTAGTTGAACTCGTAAGCCTTCCACGTCGTTCCATCATTACTTCCCTCGACAATGATTTCCGGGCG
The DNA here is from genome assembly GCA_002715965.1 of Verrucomicrobiales bacterium. Lineage (GTDB taxonomy): Bacteria > Verrucomicrobiota > Verrucomicrobiia > Limisphaerales > JAYPXF01. Next base: position 16,632 of record PBAL01000082.1, read on the forward strand.
GGTCGTGGTCATTACCTGGAACAATCCATACGAATTGATACTACGAAGCGGAGCGACGAACTGGCCCAAATCTGACATCCACGAAGGCGGCTGAAATCGATACATGCGAAACATCTGGCCGGTGGTAACGACGCCCGCCAGCAGCAGGACAGCCGCGCTAATGGAGAGATGTGTCCAGCCGAATGCCGGTTTCCAACCCGTTAGAGCTGGTTCCTTCGTGCCTTGGCGAGTGACGTCAGAATTCTTCCACCGTACAAAACCCCACATCCTCTGTAACGCGCGATCGTCCAGCACGGTGAGACAGAGCAAAATGGTCAGCCAGTTGAAAAACGTGTAATTCCCCGTCAACAGGATCACGAACATGAGTCCGGCCATCGGCCAGAACGAGAGCACGCGTAATCGTCTTGGAAGAAAGATCAGGAACGGAATCACGACTTCAATTGCGAACATCCCGGCACAGGACGCACGATGAATCCATTCTGGGAGCTGGTGCGCATACCAGCCGAGCGGAGTTGGCAGGGGTTGCGTTTCATAGTGCCAGAACAAGGCAGTGAAGTTTCGCCACGCCCCGTCGTTGCTCAGCCACTTGACGCAACCGGACATGAACATCAGGCGAAACAGCAGCCAACGCAGCAGCAGGATTGGAATGAACGGAACAGGCGATGACAGCCCAAAACGCTCCCGAAGCTTCCAAGGCGCGAGCAAGACAGCGATCAACCCGACCTCCAGAAGGAGATTGTCCCACTGGAAACCAAGCCAAGTCCGGCAAAGCGTGGCCAAGGACAGATACAAAATCCAGCAACCGATCAACGATGGCGCCGTCAAGACCCCGGCCATAATCAGCACGGAAAACACGCAACCCCACCCACACATCCGACCCAACGCGACATCACCCGCGCCAATCCATCCAAGACCGGGAAACTGAAGAAAGCGTCGCCAGCCAAGATTCTCCCGTTCCGCATAGCTCTCCACCATCCCCATGAACTCCGCAGCCGGTTCCAATCCGTTCTCACCCGACAAGGGAATCACCTGTGTCCACAACGACGCGAATGCGATGAAGTAGACGACGCCAAGTCCGCGGAGAAACAACCAACTTGTCCGGCGATATGAAGGCGGGATCGGATCCGCTCCGAAAAGCAACCGGTTGACCTTCGACGCAAATATCCGATGCGACGCAATCCACGCGTACACCCCGTCCACCACCGGAGCAACGAACGCCAAGTGATAGAACGCGTAGATCCAACTGAAGCGCAGCCCCAGCGAATAACAAACCGCCTCCCCCCCGCCGAGCACGACGCCATCAGGCCGCACCAACTTAACCTCCCGGTTGAATTCCTCCTCCGGAATCTCGGGAAACGATTCAACTACCGCAGGTTCCTTGAAGGCCTTGAACTCCAGACGTTCCCCAATGAACCGCCTCCACCGCTCAATCCAGAAACGACAAAACCCGCAATCGCCGTCATAAACCATGACGGGTTTCGCGGGCAAAGATTGAACTTCAATTCGCTCGGACGGCACACCGTGAGCCTACCCAGGGCGGATGCCGTGACACGAGCAATTGAGAAGCGACAAGGAACGCGAGGAGTTGTGTGGTGAAACGCCTCGGCCACCGCTACGATCCGGCGATCGTCCCAAATCAGAAGGCGTAGTTCACACCACCGCCAACCGTCAGCATGTCCTGCAGGTTCAAGGTGCCCAAATGTCTTGTCGCCACGCTCTTGGTCGAGCCAAGGCTGGAGTATTGGATGTTGGCCTCAGCCGACCAATGCTCGCTCAATCGAACACGAAGATTGAATTTGACCTGCCCGCCAAACAACAGGTCGAAATTGCTCACCGAGCCACCCACCTGAATACTGCCGAAGGCATGATCGAGTTTATCGACTTGTTCAAGAATCCGATCATCGAGTCCTACTACGATACCGGCAACACCATCACCTGGACCGAACAGCCTGCCGAACACTGGGCGAAGGTTTTGGGACATCGCATCGGCAAGATCGACGTCAAGGACCGCGGACATCCCGAGTTCGGGAACAACCAGTTGAAATCGAAAACCACCAAGGGAACTGACGGTGGAGAAGTGAACTGGGTTGATGTCCGGCACGAACTTCGTGCCATCAATTACAAGGGCTGGGCAACCGCCGAAGTAAAGTGAGGCAATCGCAAACGCCTCACCCGAATGGCCCGTTGGATGAATCAGGTGTTGGGGAACACTTGAACGCACCCATTCGCTATTGTCATTCCCCCTCCCTTCCCCAATCGTTCGCGCCATGAAGAGCTTGCGCGATCTGTTTCCACTTCTACTCACCGTTTCATTGCCCCTCGCTGCAAACGGAGCGGGCATGCCCGAATGGGACGAAATCGCCTCACTGCCAAACAAACTTGGAGTGGCCGGACCATTCGCCGGCGTTCACAAGAACGCACTCATCGTCGCCGGTGGCGCAAACTTCAAAGAGCCGATCTGGCAAACCGAAAAGGTCTGGTATGACGAGATCTATGCCCTCACGAAGAAGGGAAAGGGGTACCAATGGCACAACGCGGGCAAGCTTCCACGTAAGACCGGCTACGGCGCGACCGTCTCCACTCCGAACGGAATCGTGTGCATGGGCGGCAACGACGGGACGAACACGTTCAAGGACGCCTACATCCTGGTATGGAATCCGCGAAAGAAATCGATCACCGCGAAAGAGTTCCCCTCTCTGCCCCAACCCTGCGCCTACGGGCAGGCGGTCTATCTCGATGGAAAGATCTATCTCGCCGGCGGGCAGTCCGACAACCCACTCGATTCGGCGATGAAGAACTTCTGGATGATCGATACCAAGTCTAAGAATCCCAAGTGGGAGGAACTCAAACCTTGGCCGGGACCGAATCGTGCCTTCAACCTGCTCGCAGTCGCAAACAACGGAACAGCCGACTGCATCTACCTCATGAGTGGCCGTCGTCAAAACCGCGACAAAGTGCAGTTCCTCACGGACAACTTCGAGTTCAACCCGGACACCGGCAGATGGAAGGACAGCCTGAAGATGCCATTCAGCCGCATGGCCGGAACTGCGATTCAATCCGGCAAACACGAAATCCTCGTTCTTGGTGGAGCGGACGGTTCGCTCTGGCACAAAGCACCGGGTCTTGGCCCGGAGCATCCCGGCTTCCCGAAAGAAGCCTGGCGATTCAACGCAAAGACCGGTTCGTGGCAATCCGCCGGCCCCATTCCCGCCAATCACGTGACGACCATCCCCGTGCGATGGCAGCGCAACATCATCATCCCTTCCGGTGAAGTTCGTCCCCGGATCCGCTCACCAAAGATCTGGAGCATTCGAACCGGGCGGTAGCTGTCCGGCCACTCAATTAAGCGATCGACCTCGACGCCTCGGTTCTGAGAGCAGAATACGCGCTACGCGGCGCTACACGTTATTCGCCAACGTCACGTTGGCCGCCTCATTCAGATCCAATTTCCCGACAATCGTGCATCCGCTAATCAGGTTCTTTTCCCCGATCCCCTTGAATCGAACCGCCCCCTCCCCACGATCCTTCAACAACTCACCGCCGAAGGTGCAACCACTCACGTTTATCTCCCGGCAATTCTCCGCATCAATTCCCCACGGAGCACCATCAATCAACTGACACCCTTGAACGTTGATCCGCACGCATTCAGTCATTTCCAAAAGCGAGGCTCCATTCTGCTGCCCTTCCACGGACTCATCGCGAAAGCTGCAACCACTCAGCACACAGTCGGTCGAATTCTCAAGGCGCACACCGGTGAACAGGCGCGGAGTGTGCCGACGGAAGACGTTTCCAGTGAGATTGATGTGACTGGATTCCTGAATGAGCACGTTTCGATTCTCACTCGAATATATCGTGTTTCCCGTCACTGCGATCCCGTAACAACCACTCAGGTGCAGACTGTTCTCCTGGTTGCCGAGAATGTTCGCGGAGATCCCCCACAGCCCCGGTGGACGGTCTGTGTCAGGTTTTTCCTTGATGCGGATATTGCAACCACCCGGCGAAGGCGTCGCCTGAATGGTGTTCGACGCGACCGTCACTTCATTGACGCTTGCCCGCTCGGCAGTGGTGTCGATGTAGATCTCCGCCGTAATCTCGGGCTCCGACCCAAAGCTCCGGTGGTTGTTATACTCAATGTCGTTCCCGGTGATCTGCAGATTCCGCACCTCTGATTGTTCGATGCGAATCCCTCCCAGCCGATTGTAGCTGATGTGATTTCCGCAGATGTTGATCTGATGAAGATTCACTGCATCGAGGAACACACCAACACCTGTATTGTGATAGATGTGGGAATCCGCGATCAGCACGTTCCGGTTTCGCTTGTGAAGCCGGATCGCATGGCGAACCTTTCGGATCAACACGCCAGAAAAAACCGCCTGCATCGTCTCAATCAACTCAACGCCGTCCGCCTCCTCATGCCGGCCCGTGATTTCAATGTTCCTGATTGTCGGCATCCGTTGCTTGGCCCAGACATTCGGCTTGGCTGAATTGGGATCACCAGTGCCACCATGAGTTCCCACGATCCGAAACGCCGGTCCGGCGCCCGTCATCACAACCGTCGCCGTCCCATCAGCGCCATCAATTCCTATCCGTCCCAGTTCATCCAGCACCACCTCGATCGTCTCCGAGATCAGGTAATTCCCCCGGGGAAACTCCAACATCCCATCACAATCCTTCAACGCGTGCCGGATCGCAGCCGTATCATCCGTCGTCCCATCACCCGTCGCACCAAAATCTCGAACGTTGCTCATGGCCACGGACCGTAGCACAGGCGGCCAGCCTGTGAACCCTCAACTCAACCCCTCGTAGAAGCGGACGCAAGCCCGTTCAGATCATCTGCGTTCATCTGCGTCCATCTGTGGTTGAATAGAAGGTATTCTCGACTTTCCCCTTGCACGGTTCCCTTCCACTCCCGACGCTCCCCGCATGCTCAAACTCGGATTCATCGGCGTGGGCGCCATGGGACGCAGCCACGTGGATCTATTCCACTGCCAATCAAACGGTCGCGCAACTGCGACCGCCATCTGCTCCCGTAATCCGGACAACATCGCCAAGGCAAAGGAGTTCGCGCCCGATGTTGAAGTCTTCGACAACGAATCCGCACTCATCAATTCTGACGTGGACGGAGTGGTCGTTTCTTCCCCCAACCACACCCACGTCGCCCTGACTCGAGAAATCGTCGCTGCCGACAAACACCTGTTTCTCGAAAAAGCATGCGGCATCACCATGGCGGAGTGCGACGAACTGGTGGCGCTCAACAAACAAACCGAAAAGGTCATCCTCATCGGACACGAACTCCGCTACTCGGCATTCTTCCAGAAAATGAAATCCCTTGTGGACGCCGGAGAAATCGGTCGCCTGCGCATGGTTTGGACCAAGGAGTTTCGTGGCCCCCTCCAGCCCAAGTCCGGCGATTGGATTCAGAACAAGACCATGTCCGGTGGCTTGATGGTCGACAAAAACTGCCACCACTTCGACATGATGAACTGGTGGGCCGGCGGACGCCCCACCCGTGTCTCCGCCTTCGGAGCCCTCGCAGTCAATCGAGTCATCGAAGGCAACAACCAGGTCAATGACCACTCCACTGTCAGCTATCAATACGACAATGGCGTCCTCGGCAGTCTACAAGTCTGCCTCTTTGCCCGCGACTTCCCCCACGAAGATCTTGAGATGGGAATTGTCGGAGAAGAAGGCGTGCTCCAAAGCAAAACTTCAACCGTTGAAATTCTCCAATGGAAACGCGGCAAGGACGAAGGCGAACCCATTGTCCACAGGGTCGAAGCAAAAGCTGGGGTTGGATGGGGTGGCCATCTCGGCTTTGCTGAGATTCACGATGCGTTCCTTGATGCCGCCTTGGAGGGAAAGCCACACCTCACCGGTGTGGACGATTGCATCGACGGCACACGACTGGCAATTGCGGCCGAAGCATCGGTAAACTCAGGCATTGTGGTGCAACTTTAGCCCCCAACCATCCAATCGAACCACTAATTCACACTAATCAACGCTAACTTCAAACGGCTGAAACATGCGCCAGATCAGTGCCACGTTCTCTCACCATTTGGCGAATCTTCTCAATGGCATCATCCCTCCGTTTTAACCTCTTGCATTGGCGTTGATCAGCGTGAATTAGCGGTTCTGACTGAACGGTTGGTGTTCAGGCAATTTCAGTGTCACGAGTCCCCGGACCAGCCGCGTTCTCCATTTCGTCCAAACTCAGACAAATCAAGAGAATCGCCCCGGCTACCAGACAAGTGAACACCATTCCCTCGTCTCCGTCACAGATCCCCTGATACACGCAGAACGCGTGGAAGAGCAGCCAGACAGAAATCAGGACAAAGGGAATCCATCTCCGTTGTAAACGCGGCTTCGAGAATTGCACGCGTTATGGCAGGCGGTCCGGGCAGAGTGCGAGTAGGATCATCGAGGAAACCAATGCCGCGACAAACCAGGCAATCGCATGGGCTGATCAACTTTGCCCTGCAGACTCGGAACTGTCTTTGGAATCCGGCGCGTTTGGCGTCTTTGCCTGGATGATTGCAAATCCAATCGCGAAAGGAATCGCAAGCACCAAGAACAAAATCCCACATCCGATCACCACATCAGCAATGGATTCAGGTAAATCGCCCCGCCTCCAGTCGCGAATCAATTGAAAGGCAGTCCCCAGGATTCCAAAGATGGCTGCAGCGGCCGGCGGACGTAACAACTCGTATCGCGCAACAACCATTCCCGCAATAAACGCGAGCGCAGCGCGGACTCCTTGAACCAGCAAATACATAACCGATTCCTTCTCCAAAGCGGAAGTATCCATCCCGCTTGTCCCAGCAGCATAAATCAGCCCACCGCTAACTGCTCGTTCAACGAGCATTATGCCAATGCCGGCAAAGAAAAGTGCACTGCTGCTCTTCTGAGCGTCCATAAATTTCCCTTCTGCGTTGCTGCCACTACTCTGCCACCAAGGTCCCCACCTTCTGCCCCATTACGACCTTCTTGATGTTGTTTTTCTTGAACAAATCAAAAACGATGATCGGCATCTTGTTTTCCTGGCAAAGCGCGAAGGCAGTTGAATCCATCACTTTCAAACGCTTCTGCAACGCGTGCGAGTAAGTGATTTCCGAGAAACGTTTTGCCTTGGGATTCTTCATCGGGTCGCTGTCGTAGATTCCATCGACCTTGGTGGCTTTGAGGATGACGTCCGCATTGATCTCGTTCGCGCGAAGTGAAGCCGCGGTGTCGGTGGTGAAATAAGGATTGCCCGTTCCGCAGGCGAAGATCACCACCCTGCCCCGCTCCA
>PBAL01000083.1 GCA_002715965.1 Verrucomicrobiales bacterium
TACTGAAGCGACGCCAAACCCTCATCCATTCACCGCTTCGGCCAATTTATGTGAAACTACGGGGTATAGTAAGACTTCTTTGGGACGAATCTGACGGCAAGTTAGGCAGGGTTGGCGTCGCTTCGTTGCTGGCAGGCGTTCTCAATGGCCTGCTTGCAGCGGTCATTATCAACGCCGTCAACGACATCGGTCCCGAGGGCCTGGGCTTTCAGAAGCTCGCCTTGTTCGCGGTAATGGGGGCCGGGTTTTGTTACTCTCGCCATTATTCGCTGGCGCATCTGACGGATCTGACACAAGCGATTATCAAGAGCACACGCCTGCGGATCCTTGCAAAGGTCCGGCGTTCGGGGTTGTTGTCCTATGAGAAGATCGGGCGCGGTTCGATCTATAACACACTGACGGATTCCACCTTCAGCATTTCTGCGGTTGCCGTCCCGCTGGCCAATGTTCCCGCTTCCGTCGTCATGCTCATTGTGGCCGCCTGCTATGTGGCGACGATTTCGATGACGGCGTTCCTTATGACCCTGGTTTGTCTGGCGATGGGCTCCGGATTGTACTGGTTTCGAAAACACCGCCTCGATCGTCAGTTGGTCGCTGCCGCTCAGAAAGAAGAAGAGTTCTTTGTGCGATTGAATCACCTGCTTGATGGATTCAAGGAGATCAAGATTCACCGTCCCCGCGCTGACGATCTGTTTGACAATTACATCACGGAAATTGCGGAGGAGTCGCGGACGATTCGCAGCGCAACCGACCGGGAGTTTGCCAACATCATCGTGTTCGGCCGGATGTTCTGGTACGTGCTGATGGCGGCCATCGTATTCATCCTGCCTCAACTGAGTGACGACGATCCGGATGGCATCTCTCAAATCGTGGCCGTCATCTTGTTCATCATTGGTCCGATGGTCGAAGTGATCAGCGCAGCACCATTGTTGGCGCGAGCCAATGTGGCCATCCAGACGATTGACCAATTGGAATCGCGATTGGATGCCGTCGTGCCTGATCCGGCTGAAACGGACGGAACGTACTTTGTGGGGGGCGAAGACGAAACGTTTAGCGCGATCGAATTCAAGGACTTGTCGTTCGCATATGAGGTCGCTGAAGATGCCGTGCCGTTTCATGTAGGTCCGCTGGATCTTTCCATTCGTTCCGGTGAACTGCTGTTCATCATTGGTGGCAATGGCAGTGGAAAATCCACAGTTCTCAAGCTGTTGACGGGCCTCTATGCGCCTTCGAGTGGTAGAATCTTCCCAAGATCATTCAGCCACGCGGGGGGGGCGACTTGCATCTGAATCCACATGCACCTGCGCGGGTGGGACGGTTGGCGGTGCGGCATTCGATTGTTCCGTGGCTCGTTGAAAATACATGATTTTGCGCCTCGTTTTTTTCTCACTCTTCGTGTCGGTCGTCTGTGGCCAAGGCGCAAAGCGACCGAACGTTCTGATGATCTTCGTGGACGATCTTCGTCCGGCGTTGGGTTGCTATGGCGATCCACTGGCGAAGACGCCAAACATCGATCGATTTGCCAGGACGGCTCGGCAGTTCAATCGTGCCTATTGCAACCAGGCGGTCTGCGGTCCTTCGCGGGCCAACATCCTGACCGGTCGGCTGCCTGACAACACGCATGTATGGCACAATCGAAACCTCTTTCGCGATGTGCATCCGGACCTCATTACCTTGCCGCAGTTATTCAAGAATGACGGTTGGCATGCGGTGGCTTTGGGAAAGGTGTTCAGCGGGAACGAGAAGGAACTGGACCCGGCGTCTTGGTCGGAGCCGGAGATATTGAGACGTGAAGGTTGGAAGAACTATCTCCTGCGAAAAGGAGGCGGCCCAAAGAAAGGTGCGCCATTTGAGAAGGCTGATGTCCCGGACGACGGATACACTGATGGCAAGCTGGCTAATCTTGCCATCAGGAGACTCGCGTCGCTGAAGCAACGAAAGCAGCCGTTTTTCCTGGCGGTGGGTTTCTTCAAGCCGCACCTGCCATTCAATGCGCCGAAGAAATATTGGGACTGGCATGACCCGAAAGATTTTGCGCTGGCAGGCACACCGTCACGTGCGCGCGGCGCGCCAGATGTGGCCTATCCGGACCAAATGGAACTCGGCGGGTACCAGGGTGTTCCGAAGAACGAAGAGGTGTCCAACAGGCAGGCGCGGGAGCTGAGGCGTGGCTATTACGCCTGCGTGAGCTATGTCGATACGCAGGTCGGCCGCTTGCTGGACGGGTTGGAATCACTGAGGCTCAACGACAACACCATCGTCCTGCTGCTCGGCGATCATGGATTCTCATTGGGCGAGGCCGGACATTGGTGCAAGAAAACCAACTTCGAATTGGATACCCACGTTCCTTTGCTTATGCGTTCGCCCGATATGAAGCATCCGGGCGCGGCCACAAAAGCGATGGTTGAATACACTGATCTGTATCCCACCCTCGCTGAGCTGGCGGGACTCAATTCACCTGCAGACCTTGATGGGCGCAGTTTCGCAAACTTACTGGTCGATCCGGATGGGAGGGGGCGGGATGTCGTGCTGAGCCAGCATTCACGTCCATGGTCTACGGGCGAGCCGAAGATCATGGGGTACTCGATTCGCACGGAGGACCATCGCTATACCCGTTGGATCGAATGGGAGACCCGCAAGGCCTTCTCGGAAGAACTCTATGACTACCGGGCGTCTGCCAGCGTCGCTGTGCAAGAAAAATACTTGATTGAGATCGCAAATGTCGAAGATGAGAAACGCTATGCGCAACGGCGAAACGTAATGCGAGAGAGAATGGACAAGGTGCTCAGAGCAAGAGTGCCTGTGAGATAATGGGCCTAAGTTCCCCGGATGCGATCGAGTATATTTGCTCCTTCGAATCGGGCCCGATCCCCGAGTTGGCGAGCGATGCGGAGAACTTCGTTCCATTTTGCAGTGCGCTCACCACAGGCGAAGGAACCGACCTTGAGTTGGCCGGCGTTGGTGGCAACGGCGAGATGAGCGATGAATGCGTCCTCGGTCTCGCCGGATCGTGCGGACACAACCGGTAGCCAGCCGGCGTCCTGTGTCAGGCGAATGGCATCGAGCGTTTCGCTGACCGTTCCAATCTGGTTCAGCTTGATGAGAACTGAGTTTGCGAGCTGCGAATCAATACCGTGTTGGATTCGCACTGGATTAGTCGTGAAGAGGTCGTCGCCGATCAACTGTACACGCTTGCCGATCGCGGTATTTAATCTGGCCCAGCCCTCGTGGTCGGTGTCGGCGAGTGGGTCTTCGATTGAGATGACGGGATAGCGCGTGGTCCAACCCGCCATGAGGTTTGCGAACTCGTCGGAGGAGAAGCTTCGGTTTTCCAGCCGAAATCGATACTCGCCTGTCACAGCGTCGTGGAGATCACTGGCCGCGATATCCAGCGACAGAGAGACGTCTTTTTGAGGTTTCAGGCCCGCGCGTTCGATCGCTTAAATGATGACCTCGAAGGCTTCTTCATTGGTGGCAAACTCGGGCCAGTATCCGCCTTCATCCGCGATGCCACAACGACGTCCCTGCTCCTGAAGCAGATCACCCGTGGCGTGATAAACCGCAAAGGTCATTTCGAGAGACTCTTCGTAGGTCCGTGCGCCGTTGGCGATGATCATGAAATCCTGCACATCCGTGCGCCAATTGGCATGTGCGCCCCCGCCGATTATCTGGATCTCGGGAAGGGGAAGCAGGTTGCCGTTGCCAAGGTGGGCAAACAGCGGGACTCCACGATGCTGAGCGGCCGCATTGGTGTTGGCCATTGAAACGGCAAGTAGGGCATTGGCGCCGAGGCGGGATTTGTTACCCGTGCCGAGTAGTGCTCAGCGTGCGTGATTATATGTGGTGGGAATGGCGACAGAGACCTCAACTGAAACCGAATGTCTTCTCCCTCTCCCTCAATCCCTCTCCCAGCGGGAGAGGGAGAACGCATCAAAAACCGTTTGATCTGACGAGTGTCAATCGCGTGGTTTCGTATCATGTGGTCCTCAGTTGCCACCGTTTTCAATCACACACATGCTCAGCGCTCCATTGCGTTCACCCAAGCCGTTCTCGAAGACAGTCAAGGCAAAAGCAGTCCTGTCCGGGATTCAGTTCTTTGTTGTCGAGTGCGGGGAGGTCGAAGCACCAGCATGAGTCGGCCCCTTCGCTGTATTCGCAGGAGAATCTGTTCCCGCAGGCGGCGCAGGTCTTCGGCGATTCGTTGTTCGTGTCTTCAGGCACTTACCAAGCCACCGTGTCGCCTGGTTTGGCCACGGGATACCAGCCGTCCTCGTCGGGCAGGACTTTGGGCATCACGTCGTAGTCGACGTGTCCGGGCATCTGTGTGAGGTTGGAGTTGAAAGCCTGTTCCCAGGTCACGCGCTTGCCGGAGTAGGTGGCCATCCGGCCCATGATCGCGACCATCGTGCTCAACGCGCCGTATTCGGCTTCGTGGTAAGGCTTGTTTTCCTGGATGGCGTTGAAGAATGGGTAGTGTTCCAGTTGATGTCCGTTCTCACGTTTCTTCAGACGTTTGGTCCAGGCCTTCGGCCCGGTGATAGAGAATACCTTCTGCGAAGGCGGGACGCTGGCAACGCCCTTCGTGCCATGGACGTATTCCGCGACTTCCGGGAAGCAACCGCGAATCTGCCGACACTCACTGAACATGCGGGAGTGATCGGCGTATTCAAACTCGACCCAATGATGATCGAAGATCTGGCAATGGCGCTTGGCTTTACGGACTTGGCGTCCGCCCTGGCCGATGGCCGCGACGGGGTAGGCGTTCTTGGCCCAGGTGACGACGTCGATGTTGTGGATGTGCTGCTCGACGATGTGATCGCCGGAAAGCCAAGTGAAATAGTACCAGTTGCGAATCTGATACTCCATTTCGGTTTCGCCGGGCAGGCGTTCCTTGCCGTCGCGGGAATTGCCGAGCCAGTAGGCGCGCATGGTGTGGATGTCCCCGATGTCGCCATCGTGGATGCGCTTGATCAATTCCTCGTAACTCGGCTGATGACGGCGCTGCATGCCTACTGCGGTCTTAATGTTTTTTTTCTTCGCTTCCCTGGCCGCGGCAATGATCTTGCGGACGCCCGGTGCATCGACGGCGACAGGCTTCTCCATGAAGACGTGTTTTCCCTGCCGCACGGCTTCTTCGAACATCATCGGCCGAAATCCAGGGGGCGTCGCGAGTATGACGACATCGGCGGCTTCAATCGCCTTTTTGTAGGCGTCGAACCCGACGAACTGTCGTTCCTTGGGGACGCTGGTCTGATCGGGCTTCTGCTTCTTGAGGATGTTCAGGGTCTTGTCCAATTGCGATTGATCGACATCGGCGAGTGCCGCCAGGTGTACGCTGTTGCTGGTGTTCAATGCCTGAACGGTCGCGCCTGTTCCACGACCGCCACAGCCGATCTGTGCAAGCTTCAGGGCATAGCTCGGCGCACCATGCGCGGCGCGTTCGACGGACAGCGTAGGAACGGCAACAGCGGCCGCAGTGCCTGCGTTGGGTTGCTTTGAGGAGAGCATGTGAAAGGGGTAACGATTCCCAAAGGAGGATCAAGCTTTCTGTGAATTGAATCTGCAAGCGGGGTTTTTTTGTGCAAGAACTTCGGCTATGCTCGTGCCAGTTAACGTGAACCACCGCATCTACATAGTCCTGATTCTATTCATCCTCGCTCCGCTTGCAAAAGGGGAGATCAGCACCGAGCAACGGAAGTTTTTCGAAACAAAGATTCGGCCGGTGTTGGTCGAGCATTGTTACGACTGCCACAGTACGAAGGCGAAGAGGCTCAAGGCTGACCTCTACCTGGATAATCGGTCGGCCGCGTTGAAGGGCAGCGAGAGTGGCGTTGTGATCGTTCCCGGCGAACCCGACAAGAGCATCTTCATTCGGGCCGTGCGCTACCAGGAGGAATCACTGGAAATGCCACCGGAAGGCAAGCTGCCCGCGAACGTAATCGCAGATTTTGTGAAATGGGTGGAGATGGGTGCGCCCTGGCCGGAGGATCGCAGCGCGGAGATTGCGGCAACTGCCGCGGGTGGCTTTGATTTCGAGAAATTTCGTCGGGAGCATTGGTCTTTCAAGCCAATCGAAAAACCGGACTTGCCCGTCATTTCAAACTCCAAGTGGCCGATTCAACCGCTGGATTATTTCGTGCACGCCAAGCTGGACTCAACGGGTATGCAACCCGCCGAGCAGGCGGACAAGCGCAGCCTCATTCGGCGGGCGTATTTCGACATGATCGGTCTTCCGCCGTCAATGGAGCAGGTGGAGGAGTTTGTGTCCGGTCGCAAGAGTTGGTCGGCCGTCGTGGAGGCATTATTGCGTTCGGAGCACTACGGCGAACGCTGGGCAAGGCACTGGATGGATGTGGCGCGCTACAGCGATGGTCTGGGTGGTTTTCTGGACAATGGTGACCTTCCGGAGGCGTGGCGCTACCGCGACTGGCTGGTGGCCGCGTTCAATCACGATGTTCCCTACAATGAATTTGTTCGGCGTCAAATTGCCGGTGATATCGGGGCCGAAGGCAGGAGTCATGGACCGGGAACGGGTTTTTTCGCCGTTGGCCCCACGTATCGTTCGGATGGCGGGGATTCTGAGGCGAAAGCCCAGGCATTGGCCGAGACACTCAGCGATCGTGTGGACACTTTTTCGCGGGCCTTCCTTGGACTGACGGTCGCCTGCGCGCGCTGTCACGATCACAAGTTTGATCCGATCACGATCAAGGATTACTACGCGCTGGCTGCGGTGTTCAAGAATTCGAACGTGCGGGAGTTTCCTTTGGCCGAAGCGGATGTGGTGAAGGCCTATCACGACCGGCAGAAAGAAATTGCGGCTCTGGACAAACGGATCAAAGCCGCCAAGCGAAAGCCCAAACCGGGCGTGGACAAGCCGGAGGTCGATGTCGACAAACTGAACGAGGAGTTGAAAGAGCTGAAGAAAACGGCTCCGGCGAAATTTGAGTTTTTCCACGCCTTGGGCGATTCAGGATCGGCGAACATGCACGTGGCCATTCGTGGTGATTTGCGCAAGCAAGGCGAGTTGGTTCCACGTCGTTTTCCGGAGTTGTTCAAGGGATCGCTCGAGGAACCCTACAAGTCGGGGAGCGGACGCAAGGAGTTGGCTGCCTCGGTCGTGCATCCGGAGAATCCACTCACGGCACGCGTATTCGTGAACCGTGTCTGGCAGTGGCATTTCGGGAAGGCATTGGTGCGTTCGCCGAGCAATTTCGGAATCCTCGGCAGCAAGCCGACGCATCCGAAGTTGCTGGATTGGCTGGCGGCTCAATTCATGCATGACGGGTGGTCGATCAAGAATCTGCATCGGCTCATCTTGAATTCAGCCACCTACCAGATGAGCAGTCGCTATGATCGAGGCAACTTTGAGCGCGACGGGGATAACGAGAATCTCTGGCGAATGAATCCGCGTCGATTGGAGGTTGAGGTCTGGCGGGATGCACTCTTGTTCAGCGTCGGTAAACTGGACCGGAGCATTGGTGGCCGGCCGATCAACGAGATTTTGACCAGTAATCGCAGAACGCTCTACGCGCGGATCAGTCGCAATGGGGATCGTTTCCAGGCGGAGGAGTTTTTGCGGACCTTCGATTTTCCAGCGGCGCGAAGTTCGTCAGCAGCCCGTTCGGTCAGCACGGTTCCACAACAGTATCTATTCATGATGAACAGCAAGTTCATGGATGAGTGTGCGGAGCACATGGCGCATCGGATTAAGGACAGCGGTCCCTTGCCGAGTCGGCGGGTGACATTTGCGTATGCGACCTTGTATCAACGCAAGCCGGATACCTTTGAGCAGAATGCGGGTGTGCAGTATTTGAACAGCGGGGCAGGGGATGAGTTCTCACGGCTGAAGAGTTATGCGAGGACCTTGTTGAGTTCGGAGGAGTTTAGGTACGTGGAGTGATGGGCTCTGTGCCTGTTTCGCACGGACTCATACTCTTGGTCTTGATGAGGATAAGGACGGACCAAATAGATTCACTGACTCCAGCATTCCGAAGGGACGACATTGCCGGTAGACGGGGGGAGCGATACCCACGGACCTGTTGAGAATGTAGACGATCCCGGAGGGATCGCACAAAGCGATCATTTGTTCGGTGACAACCCTCCGGGGTGCAGTTGGTTTGCGAATTTTCCCTGCTCCATAAGATGCTGCTAATGTGTTCTTATGGGGTCGGCCCTTTGGGCCTGCTCATCAAGCTCGCTGACAATTTCTTGGCCGCCCTTCGGGTAGCTTACAAATGGGGGGATCAATCGTTGTTTCAATCTCAGAGATTAAGACAACGATGAGGACAAGGATGAAGATTCTCGCTCGTAGACGAACCTAATTGGAGCGGATTGCGCCCTCGGTGATGTCGTAGCAGACGAGTTTGTCCAGTTGACGCAGGACAACGTAGCCGTCGGTAACGCAAGGTGACGGGCAATAGAGAGCCTTGATTCGGGTCTTGCCCAGCTCGGCCAACGATTCCTTTTGCGGCCGGTACATTGTGAGGTTGTTGCCGCGGTCGGTGATGATGAAGAATTTGCCATCGGCCATGACTGGAGAGGTGATCGAAGCCGGGACCTTTTGTTGCCAGAGCAGCTTGCCGGTCCTCAGGTCGTGGCAGTAGGCCGTGGAATTGTCGATGAGGTAAGTGACGCCTCCGTCGATGATCGGGCTGGACTGCGTGCGTCGTGCTTCAAAGGGATTGCTCCAGAGTTGCTTGGGTTCTTTTTCATGCAGCTGCACGGCGATGAATCCCTGGGTCTCTTTCCTGCATTGAACCGTCAGCAGGTCACCTTGGATTGCGGGTGTGCTGTCGCCACCGGCACGAAGCGTCCAGATGATCTCGCCGGTCCTGGGGTTCATCGCGACGAGGGCGTCTCGGGTGTGGGAAATGAGATAGTTCTTGCCGTTCTTCTTCCAGGCAACCGGTGAGGAGTTGGTCACGCGCATCTTGTCGTGGCTCCAGAGTTGCTTGCCGGTTTTGGCATCGTAGGCGGTGACGATGTTGGCGTGGAGAACGACCACTCCATCGATCACGAGTGGTGACGAGCCGATGCCCTTCCGCTTCATTTCGGTGGCCCACTTGATGTTCCCGGTCTCGGCGTCCACGCAATAAAAGTGCGTGCTGCCTGCGCCGTAGACGAATCCGTCCGCGACTGCCGGGGTGCTGGAGCAATTGCGTCCGCGAGGCTCGCCCGGCGCCTCGGCGCGCCAGAGAATCTTCCCGGTTTTGAGACTCACACAAACGATCGTGTCCTTGGCAACGCGCTTGGTGGGTGGAACAGCCTTGATCACCTGTTCGCGGACAAACTCGGAGAAGCTCTGCGTGTCCACCCAGGCAATGAACTGGGCGTGAGAAGGGAATACTTTGTCGCGAACCTTTTCCAGCTTCTCGTAGTCTGCGAAGGGGATGTTCTTCTTGCCCTTCTTGAAGCGGCCTTTGATGTAGCCGGAGTAGTTGATTTTCTGCTTGCGATCCAAGTTTTTCTCAATCCATTCGTCAGCGACTGCGTCCAGCTTGCTTCCACGGATGCGGCTGCTGAGGTTGAACACGGTCTTCTCCAGGTCGGCGATGATTTCCGGGGGCACACTGGACAGGCGTTGTGATCCGAGCTTGCGCATGACGATTGAATCAACTCTGCGCGTTTGAGTGGGGACGTCCGTGTGCCACACGACGCTCATGAAGACCTTGTCGCCGGAGGCCACGGCGCTTCCGTGTCCGCCCATGTCGTTGCCGGGGATGGGGGCGCTCTCCCACAGTTTCGGCGGGCCATCGGTGGACCAAACATCGGCGAGTTTGGGGGAGTTTGGCAGGACACCATTGCGGTTTGGTCCTCGCCATTGGTTCCAATCGGATGCTTGGAGGATCAAGGCGCTGCCGAACAGGATTGCGATGCAGGAATTGAAGCTGTTCTTCATGGATTCAGAAGGGATGGACGCGGGAGGAGGGATGGGGATTCAGGAATTGGACCGCGTAGCAGCGAGCGTGAGCGATCAGGTCAGTGTGCCTGAATCTGCTCGCTCACGCTCGCTGCTACAGTCGGGGCACGCCTCAGCGGCCCTTGGGTTTGTTCATCGCCATGATGCTGGTGCCGCGGTAAATGTTGCCGACTCCACCGGTGATGACGCGTTTGCAAGGCTCGCCGGTTTCAGGATGCTCGGTCAGGGCGTCGTCTGCCATGCTCTGCTGGACTTCGAAGCGCTTGGGTTTCTGTCCCTTCTTCTGCGGGATGGTTTCGTAAATGTAAGTAGCCATTTTTTCGTTATTTAGCGTAAGGGCGGGATGTTTGCAACCGGTGGGCGTCAGCGGGCCTGAATCTTGTAGAGGTTTTCGTCGCCACGAATGTAGATCGTGTTGTCGTCCATGGCGTAGGAAGCAAGGGTGCGTTCGCCGATCTGGTTTTCGGCGAGGACCTTGAATGTCCGGCCGGGTTGCAGGACGACGCCCTTCCCACGTTCGTCCTGAATGTAGATTCGTCCATCGGCGTAAACCGGCGAGGCGGAATAGGCGCCACCGATTCGTTCTTGGTAGATTTCTGTTCCGGTCTTGGCGTCGAGGCAGGTCGCAATCCCATTGTCCGCGAACATGTAGAGTTCGTTTCCGATCAGGAGAAGTGACGGAGTCTTCGGTGCGCCACGACGGGTGGTCCATTCAATGTGAGTATCGGTGACGTCTCCGGTGCCGGTTGGGCGGATGGCGATGACTCGTTGATCACCAAAGCCGGTGGCAATGTAGACGAGGCCATGTCCGTAGATCGGGCGCGGCACCACGGAGTAACCCTGGCCATAGTAGCATTCCCAGATGATTTCGCCGTTATCGGGATTGAGTGAATAGACGACTCCACTACCCGGGCAGATTACCTGTTTGCGTCCGGCGGCTTCGATGAGAAGAGGAGTGCAGAAGGAGAACTTGCGGCTGGCATCGGAGTGGCGATTGCGTCTCCAAACGACGCGTCCGGTATTCTTGTTGAGTGCCACGATAAACGGTTTCTTCGCTGCATCGCAGGTGAAGATGAGCTTGTCGTCCACCAGGGCGGGAGAACCACCGTTGCCATGGACAGGAGGGTAGGGGAGTGACTCTTGTTTCCAGATGATCTTACCTTTCAGATCCAACGCGGCTGTTCCGTTGGGCCCGAAGTGCGCGTAAAGACGATTTCCTTCAGCGATGATGGTCGGGCTGGCGTCGCTGTTCTTCTTGTGTTTCTTCCTCTCGTGTCCGTCGAAGATCACCTGTTCCCAAATGACCTTTCCGGTTTTCTGGTCCAGCGCGACGGCACCGAGGAGGAGATTGCCCAACGAATCATCCGCAGTGGTGAGGAAGACTTTGCCTTGATACAGAACCGGCGAGGACCAACCGGATTTGACCGAGGCCTTCCACGCGACGTTCTTGGTGGCCGTCCAGTTGACGGGGAGGTTCTTGGCATTGGAATGACCTTGGGCGCCCGGCCCGCGGAATTCAGTCCAGTCACCGGCGTTCAGGTTCAGGCCGATGGTGAGTAGAGCAAGTGTGCAGATGGAGCGGTTCATTGCGCGGGATTAGACCGGAAGGCCGGTGGGGAATTCAATCCGGAATGTGTCAGGATTTTAGCGATCGAGGATCTCAGAGAGAGAAGCCGCGGGAGCGTTGTTGGATGTGTAACGTGCGCTGAATTGTTGAACAACTTTGGCGTCGTCTTCGGAGAGCAGGGGGTTTGCGTAACGCGGTGGGTTCGAGAACGCACTCAGTTGACGCGGCAGGTTGAAGTCATTGAGCAATTCCCATTGTTCCGAAGTGAGTTTCAGCTGGAGTTCCTCGATCATTTCGTTCGCCTCGTCGTTGCTGATCGTGGGGCGGGTGGAGATGGACTGCAGCATGGAGGCGATGGCCGCGCCTTTGGCGGGCGCGAGCCTGAGGTTGTCTCCACCAGTGAGCGCGTTGAGTTTTCTGACGCGTTCGACCAGGTCGAGGCGTCCACCGTATCGCGGTCGTTGCCCTTCGTTGCGCTGGCGGTTTGCGGTTTGGGTTTGTTGTCGGTGTCTCCACTGGCGCTCGCGCCAGAGTTGTTGCTGTGATTGTTGCAGGCGGTCGAGTTGGCGTTCGGGAATGACTTCCAAGCGCGTTATACGTACGAAGCTCACCAGCGCCAACCCACCAACGGCGATGCCGATGAAAGCTGCCAGGAAAGCTGGCAGACGCGATCCAGGACGACCCTTCGTCGTGCGGAGAATCAACCCCAGACCTGCGCAGGTCACCGCAATAAAGAAGGCCACCGGGCCAAGTTCACTGAGGTAATCGATGTCGCGCGGGCTCAGACGCATGGGCTGCGTTGTGTTACTCCCCGTGCGTCGAAAAAGCAACCCGCGTTGGAATTGATCGGTTGGGAATTCGATTCCAGATTGACGGAATCCGGCCTATCTGCGAACAAGCGCGCAACCAATACACATCATGGCAGGCGAAATTGCATCCACATCCAAGATCCAACTCGGGGTCGTTCCCACTCACTTGAAATTTGTTGGAGGACTTGTTCCCAATGACGAGGGCAAACTGCCTCGTGGAGAGGATGGGGTGCTGGGCGTCGTTACCGAAATGGACCACCTCATCAAGACCTCGCCGGTCAAGATTGAGAGCGTGCAGATCCCGGTGTTTCCCGGCGTCCATCAAGGCGATAATGAGGAACTGATCACCAAACTGAAGGACCTTGGTTTGGTCGTGCACCTTATCCTGATGGTGGGAGGCGCCGACCCGATGAATCCGGATGACGAGGACAAAGTGGTCGAGATGCTCGTGTCCGGTCTCAACGTGGCAAAGAAACATGGGATCGAGCAGGTCTCCTCCACCTCCGTTGAAGAGTGGATGAAAGCGGGCGCTTCGCCGAAGGAAGGTGCGGACTTCGATGCGGCCGTTGCCCAGGACGTAAAAGTTCACGTGCGCGCGTCCAAGGAAGGCGGAGTGGAAGGCAGTTGCATCAAGGCATGGCACATCGAGTTCCTGCGTGGCGGTGAATTTCAAACGTTCACGTCAGCTGCAAAAATCTGGAAGTTCGTCAAAGCCGCGAATGAGGCGTATGGCAGCACATTCTTCAAAGTCATGATTGATGCCGCGCATTGTGGTGATTCTGAGCTGTCCATCCCCGAGAACGAGTCAGTGATCGATGAGATCGCTGCTGCCGGTGCCTTGGGGATCTTTCACGCCTCAGCCAAGACCACTCGCGGTTGTCTTTCAACCGATGATGGCTGGATTGGTGCGTTGCTGACCGCGTGCGCGAAGACCGGCGGTTTGGAGTATGCTTTTGTCGAATTGTTTCATCACGAAGACGCGGCGTTGGAAGGATTGCGCAAGCTGGATCCGGGGCATGGTCTGGATACCCGGGACGGCCGCACTTACAGCGAAGCAGTGGTGGATGGCCTGGTGGACGTTGCGCGCCGATTGAACAACCTCGTTACCCGTAAGATTCTTCCGGGCGCGTAGGTTCGTTGCAGCGACTTTCGAAAGGGCGGCTTCGGTCGCCCTTTTTTGTGGGCAGGCCGCTTGTGCGTCTCCGGGACACAAGTTCCTTGCCGCTCCCTGCTTCAACGCAGACACTCCGCGCGCCATGGCTGAAGAAGGCCCCATTATTGATGTTCCGAAGAAGAGTCCACCGGAAGGGACGCGGGAAGCACCTCATACGGTTGAGGGGATTCTGAAGGAGCTGGGACCGGGGTTGATCGTTGCTGGTGCCGTGGTGGGTTCCGGCGAATTGATCGCCACGACGGCGACCGGCGCCGAGGCGGGTTTTTACCTGATGTGGCTGATCCTCATTGGCTGCCTGATCAAGGTGTTCGTTCAGGTGGAGATGGGGCGTTATGCGATTTGCACGGGGGAGACCTCGTTGAAGGGCATGTCGGAGGTTCCGGGGCCAAGAATCGGTCGCGCAAATTGGGTGCTTTGGTTCTGGTTGCTGACGATCGTCGTGACGACAGGGCAATTGGGCGGGATCGTTGGCGGTGTCGGTCAGTCATTGGCGATCAGCACGCCGGTCACGAAGGCGGGCAAGGAATACAACGAACTGATGCATGCCGAGACGCAGATGCAGGTGATGATGCGCAAGCAGGCACGTGAGCGTCCGATTGATGAATTCACGACCGAACAGGAACTCGACCGTCGGATTGGGGAAGGGGAGGTTCTGCTCAACTACGCCCGCTATTGGAACGACAATAAGCACCGCAAGAACGAGTTGCGGTCTGCGGCGAAGGATCACTTGATTTGGGCTGGAATTGTCGCGCTTGCTTCAACCGTCCTGCTGGTCCGTGGGCGCTATGGGTTCATCCAGCTCTTCGTCACCGTGCTGGTCGGTCTCTTTACATTGATGACGATTGTGAACGTCATTCTCCTGCAGATGAATTCGGACTTCGGAATGACAGTGGAGGAATTCAAAAGCGGATTGTCCTTCCAACTGCCGCCTAAGGAAGAAGGAGTGTTCCCGTTGGCAACCGCACTGGCGACCTTCGGCATCATCGGCGTGGCCGCGGGCGAAATGGTTTTCTACCCATATTGGTGTATTGAGAAGGGATACGCGAAGTTCGTCGGGCCGAATGACGGTTCCGGTGACTGGGTTCGTCGGGCACGCGGCTGGGTGAAGGTGCTGCGTTGGGACGCGTTTCTCTCGATGGTCGTTTACACAATTTCCACCGTGGCGTTTTATGTCCTGGGAGCTGCGATTCTGAATCGCGTGAATCTGGTTCCGAAAGGCATGGAGATGATCCGGACTCTGTCGGTGATGTACGAACCCGTTTTTGGCGTGACTGCGCAAAGCATTTTCCTCGTCGGTGCAATCGCCGTGCTCTACTCCACGTTCTTTGTGACCAATGCAAGCAAGGCCCGAATGTGTTCCGATGCGCTTCGTCTGTTCAACCTGCGCGCGGACACGGAAGCGGAGCGGATTCGCTGGTTGAAGATTTTTTCCGCGGCGTTTCCGTTGATGTGCTTTGCCGTCTACTGGAGTTTTCCTAAGCCCACGACGCTGGTGTTGGCCGGCGGGGTGATGCAGTCAATCCTCCTGCCGGTGATGGCCTGCACTGCGATGTGGTTTCGCTATCGGAAATGCGATCCGCGCGTCTTGCCCGGCCGGGCGTGGGACCTCATGCTGTGGATTTCCGCAGCGGGAATGTTTGTCGCCGGCGGCTGGCTGGCGATCACCAAACTTTTCCCGGCACTGAAACAATTCGGATGAGCCTTGATTACTTGAATGACCGGGCGGTGAATGTTGCCGCGCGCCTGATCCGTCAGGCGAATGACGAAAAGCGGCCCGCTGATGCCTTGCTCCGCGAACTTTTTCGATCGAGTGGGGATGAAATCCGGCGCGATTCGGCGGAGATCACGCGTATCGTTTACACCTTCTATCGCTGGAGCCAATTGGCGAATCGCAAGGACAGCCTGCCCGGTAAGATACGTTCGTGTCTGCGCAATGCGGATCGCTTTACTGAAAGCGTGGAATACTTTTCGAGGAAGGAATTGCAGAACGTCATTCCGCATTGGGTGAAGAAGCATGTTGACGTGAACATGGACTGGCTGCGGGCGCTTCAAGCCGAGCCACGACTCTGGTTGCGCGCGAAGAGAGACGCTGCCGCGGACTTGAAGGGGAAGTTGGAGCACGATTCATCGATTGAGCCAAAGTCCATGCCGGAGGCCATTGCATTTTCGGGGAAGGAAGACCTGTATCGCCATCCTGACTTCCAGGCCGGTCGATTCGAGATCCAAGACATCAGCTCACAGGTCGTCGGGTTGATCTGTGATCCGAAACCGGGCGAGACCTGGTGGGATACCTGTTCAGGCGAAGGCGGGAAGTTGCTTCACCTCTCCGACTTGATGCAGAACAAAGGCCTCATCTGGGCCAGCGATCGGTCTAAGCGCCGGCTGGACGTTTTGAAGAAGCGCGCTGCTCGCGCAAAGGCATTCAACATTCGAAGACGAGCGTGGGAGGGTGGAGAATATCTGCCGATGAAGACTCAGTTTGACGGGATTCTGGTCGATGCGCCTTGCAGTGGTGTGGGCACCTGGGGGCGTCTGCCGCATGCCCGTTGGTCCACGAATCTCAACGACGTTCGTGAACTGGCGGAGGTTCAGAAACGGTTGTTGCGAAACGTCGCCCGGTCGGTCAAACGAGGCGGAAAGCTGGTCTATGCCGTCTGCACGCTCACGCGCGAGGAGACCTCGCAGGTGGTCGAGGATTTCGATGACAGATTTCCTGAATTTGAACTGGAAACGCCGACGGTCGCTGGGGTCGAGAGCAGCGTTGAGGATCGGATCACCACGATCTGGCCACATGCCCTCCGAGGGAACGGAATGTTTGTTGCCGTTTGGCGTCGCCAAGCACAGGAGTAGCAATCATGTCGGAGCAATCCGCCAAGCAAAGTTTATCCAGGCGTCGGCAGTTTAAATTGCTGGCAGTGTTGTTCGGCTTGGTGAGCGCGTTGTTGATCCTGGAGATCGCATTGCGAATCGGAGGACATAAACCCTGGTCGCCTCCACCGGCACACATTCGCATCGAACCCGGGAACAGGATGTTCCAAGCACTGGCCGAAGGTGGCTACCGGCACCTGCCCGGTCGGTACAAAGTGATTCTGGCTCCGGAATACTCGTTTCAAATGAGTCATCTGGAATGGGGGCTCCGGTCGACCAAGGCGCCTGTCAGCAGCTCTGACGACTATGGCAAACCACCTGAGATTTGGTTCATGGGCTGCTCGATCACCCACGGCTGGGGCGTGAATGACCGGGATACCTACGCGTGGAAGATTCAGGAGAAGTTTGGCGCTCACAATGTCGTGAACGCAGGTGTAGGCGGTTATGGCACATTGCAATCGCGGCTCTTCTTTCAGGATCTGCTCCAGCACCGGGGAAAGCCTGCCTTGGTGGTTTATGCCTACGGACGCTTTCATGACTTTCGAAATACATTTGTTCGCACGTGGCGGAAGGGGTTCGTTCCCAATAACAAATCTCCCAACCTCCGAATTCCCACGGCCCGACTCGATGGTGAATCACTCGACTATCATCTGACGCCAGCGGAATACCATGAATGGCCGTTTCAAGGATGGCTGGCAACCAGTCATTACCTCGAGCGCCTGCACAACTTTCGGGAGGCGAACGCTTCTCGCAGCGATGAGGTATCACGGGAATTGATCAAGAACTGGGCCGCTGCGTGCTTGAGAGACGGAATCCAATTCGTCGTCGCCGGGATCAGCTCGGATGCCGCGCCGATGCTCGAATGGTGTTCGCGTCTGGGCATCAAGACCATCGACATATCCATGCCGCTCTCCGATCCGGCGAACACGAACCATCCCTACGACAATCATCCGAACGCAAAGAGCCACACGGTTTACGCCGAGCGCTTGACCGAGTTCATTCAGCCGATCCTGACGAAAGAACGGGTTGGTTCGGCGGATTAGTTTGTAGCTGCGAGCGTGAGCAAGCAGACCTTCGTACGTTGGTTCTGCTCGCTCACGCTCGCTGCTACGGTTCAACCCCTGACGTTCGTTCAGAGGCCAGTCATAGTCGGTGTAGCTGATACGCGTCTTTCCATCGATCGCCGCCTGCACAGACTTTGGAAAAAACGGACGCGTGAAACTCTGAACGGATCCTGACTGCTTCTCAAAATCCTCGTCGAACCACTTGAAGGTCGGCGAGAGATAAAGCCTTCCGTTCTCAATCCGGTTCTTCTTGGACTCGGCCAGAAAAATGCGCCCCTGATCGTCGAGTTGCTCGTTGAGGCGCGTTCCGATGTGGGCCTCGGTGCGAAGTCGCGGGTCGATTGGATTGGGAAGCGAACCGTTCTCTCCTTTCATTGTGTCGATAGCGCTGCTTGCAATCGTCCATTGGGTAACGGATCGCATACCGTGACCGATGCCTCGCAAGTTGGTCGATTCGCAGCCGGTTTGGATAGTGCCCAGAATGGTCGTGAATTCCAGGCCCTGATTCTGCACCAAAAGCAACATCCGGTGCTGGAATTATCTCCGTGGCAGACTGGGGACAGGTCCTCCGCTATATCGCGGGCTTGGATCCGGTTCAACCGCTCGGTGGACCGGCGGCCCTGGTCGCACCACTTGCTCCGGCGAGTCTGACTGCCGGTGCGTCGCCGAGGGCCGTTACCGTGCATGGCAACGGATTGGCACCGGGACAACCGGGAACGATATCGATCCGGATCGCGGCCGAGGGTGGAGAAACAGGCCTTTCCTGTACGCTGCAGTTTGATCCAAACCACATGACCTGCACCGGAGCGCGAGTCGAGGTCGGCAGGAACTCAGTAGAGATTTGGCCTAAAATGCCCCCAGTCGCGGTGGGTCGGGATCCATGGTGAACACGCTGGCGTCGAAGCACTGTTTCATCAGGTGGAGTTTCAATTCCTGATGATTGGGTGAATCCCAGAGGTTCTCGAATTCATCGGGATCGTTCTCGAGGTCGTAGAGTTCGCCATCCTTCGTCCCGTGGTAGACGACGATCTTTTCGGTCTCAGTGCGTAGCATCGTTCCGTAGCCGTCTTCGTGGGTCCAGGAGTTGTAATATTCGCTGAAGACGAAGTCGCGGAAGTGGGATGGGTTTGCGTCACCGTTCAGGTGTTCGCGGAGGGAACGGCCCTGCATTCGATTTGGCACGTCGATGCCGGCGCATTCGAGAAGGGTGGGGGCGAGGTCGGTCAGTTCCACCAGACCCTCGACGCGATGGTCGGGCTTGAAATGTCCAGGCCAGCGGATGGTAAGAGGGACGCGGACGGCTTCTTCGTAGAAGTGCGGGCCTTTGAGGTAGATGCCGTGATCACCGAGCATTTCACCGTGGTCCGACATGAAGATGACGATGGTGTTGTCGCGTTGCCCGGATTCATCCAGAGCATCGATTATCCGGCCCACCTGCTGATCGATGTGTTCGCACATGGCGAGGTAAGCCGCGGTCACTTCGCGCTTGTCCTGGTCGCGCATGCCGGTGACGTGGAAATAACCGGGTGTGTTGTGTGCCCATTCGTGGTCGAGTTGTTGGAAGGTGGGTTTGTTGTCCAACTCACCCTCACGATACTTTGGCAGGGGCATTTCATCCGGATTGTATTTTTCCAGAAACTCTTTCGGCGGATCGAATGGATGATGCGGGGCAAAACAATTGAAGCTGAACATCCATGGTTTCCCTTTGTTTTCCTGAATGAAGTCGATGGTCATTTCCGCGCACCAGGTGGTCTGGTGGTATTCGGTGGGGATGCCTTCCTTCAGGTAGTCCGTGCCTGGTCCGGTGTACAGTTCCTCCCAGGTCTTGCCCTTGCTGGCGAGCCATTGCGTGTAGGCGTTCTCTGGCCAATCGGGTTGCGGATGATGGGACCAGTGAAAGGTTGAGTAGCCATCATCGATGCGGGTCTCGACCTTGTGGTCAGAGCAGGAAGCCAGGTGCAGCTTGCCTGCCAGTCCACAGGTATAGCCGTTGTCCGCGAGGATCTTGCTGATCAATTGCTCATCTGGTGGCATTGCCTGACCGTTCTGGCGGCAGCGAGTCGTTCGCGGATAGCGGCCGGTCAAGAACGA
Source organism: Verrucomicrobiales bacterium (assembly GCA_002715965.1). Lineage (GTDB taxonomy): Bacteria > Verrucomicrobiota > Verrucomicrobiia > Limisphaerales > JAYPXF01. Next base: position 19,493 of record PBAL01000083.1, read on the forward strand.
CGCGCGGCTGGGAGTGCAGACGGGGCTCTGGCAATACGCGCGGGTGAAGGTGACACCTTCAGAGATCAAGCGATCAATGTTGGGTGTGTTGACGAGGGAATTTCCAAGTGCGCGAATGGTGTCGTAGCGTTGCTGGTCCGTGCACAGCCAAAGAATGTTCGGTTTTTCAGAATCCGGCACGCGCGCACGCTATCGCGTGACCGCGAAGCCGACAAGGGTCGTAGAGTAGGATGAATTTCCTTTTTTATGGAGCCCGTGTCCCCAATTCTCCCGATCTCCACAAATCAATCAGTAAACAGAATACTTCGTAGTGACTCATGAAATTGAATAAATCGATCATCTTGGCAGCGGCCGTCGCGTTTGGTCTGCATGCTCATGCCGATCCCGAACTCCCCAACATTTTTGGAGACCACATGGTGCTCCAGCAAAAGCACAAGAATCCCGTCTGGGGCTGGGCCGCCCCGGGTGAATCCATAACCGTGGTGATCGGCCGGCAGAACAAGTCGACCAAGGCCGACAGCAAGGGTAACTGGACGGTGAAGCTGGATCCGCTGCCCGCCGGTGGACCTTACCAGATGGTCGTCAAGGGCAAGTCGACCGTGACCTACAATGATGTGCTCGTCGGCGAAGTGTGGGTTTGCTCGGGTCAATCCAACATGCGCTGGACGGTTGCCGGTTCCGATGACGCGGACATCGAATCGCTTTCGGCGAACTATCCGAACTTGCGAATCATCACGCTTCCCAATGTCGGCACGCAGGAGCCGCAAAAGAACTTCGATGGTGCATGGAGTGCGGTCACGCCGGATTCAGTGAAGAGCTTCTCGGCGGTTGGATATTACTTTGGCCGGGTGATCCACAAGTCGCTCAATGTTCCTGTGGGACTGATCAACAATGCCTGGGGAGGTTCGGCTGCGGAGGCATGGGTGAAGCGCGACGTGCTCGAAGCAGATCCTCGCTACAAGGAACTCATGGCCACCTGGAAGAAGACTGAAGAAACCTACGATCACGACAAGGTGATGGCAGCGTATCAGGCCAAGCGCGCGAAGTGGCAGGAGCAGGTGAAGAAGGCGCGTGCCGCCAAGAAGCCCCTTCCTCGCGGACCTCGCGTTCCCCGCAATCCGCTCGCCGGTCAGCATCGCCCGGGCAATCTCTACGCCGGTTGTCTGCATCCGATCATCGGTTACGGCATCAAGGGAACGATCTGGTATCAGGGCGAATCCAACGCCAGCCGTGGAGAGCAATACGGCCACCTGTTCCCCTTGATGATCGAGCATTGGCGCGATGAGTGGCAGCAGGGTGACTTCTCATTCTATTGGGTTCAGTTGGCGGACTTCCGTGGAGAACTGGCCGAGCCGGCGGAAAGTGATTGGGCTGAACTCCGCGAGGCCCAAACCAAGTCGCAACACCTTCCCAACACCGGTCAAGCTGTCATCACTGATATTGGCGAAGGCCGTGATATCCATCCCCGTGACAAACAGAACGTGGGCAAGCGTCTTGCGCGTCTGGCTCTCGCGAAGGATTACGGCAAGGTGGTTGCGTATCGCAGCCCGGAATTCAAGTCCATCTCCATCAAGGGCAACAAAGCCACCATCAAGTTCGATCACGTGAACAAGGGGCTATACGCCTTCGACACTCGCGACGTCCGGGGCTTCAGCGTCGCCGGCAAGGACAAGAAATTTGTCTGGGCCAAGGCAACCATAGTCGGCAGGGACACCGTGGTGGTTTCTGCTGACTCCGTGAAGGAACCGGTCGCCGTTCGCTACAACTGGGCGGACAATCCGATCGGCAATCTCACGACCAAGGATCCGCTTCCGGTCACTTCATTCCGGACGGACAATTGGCCGGGTCTGACCACCGGCGTGAAGACGCGATAGTCTGTATCTCTCCCTCAAGCGATGCCTGGCAACGGGCATCGCTTTTTTGTTGTAAGATCAGAGGCATTTTCACGGAAACAGGTTGTAACCCAGGCGCTCCCGACTCGCGTCTGTTCACTGTGGGATTGCGAAAGCCAGGCACATGGGAAGCACTCGACGATCTACATCGATCCAGGCTGCCCATCACACCTACATCCACAACTTTCGGACACTTCTCGACCACTGGTCGGCGCTCCTGTTCCCGAACAGCCGCGAGAATAGAACCGGGAGGATGGTGGGGAAATGGGGCGGGAAGATCTTCTAATGAGCTTGCAGCCAAGTCGTGCCAGTGCCCATTTCGACGCGGATGGGGACATCCATGGGGATGGCGTTTTTCATGTGTTCTTCGACGAGAGGGCGGACGCTGGATTCTTCTTCCTTGGGCATGTCGAAGACGAGTTCGTCGTGGACCTGGAGGATCATCTTGGTTTGGAGCCCGGCGTCGGCGAGGGCTTGGGCGACCTTGGTCATGGCGAGTTTGATCATGTCGGCGGCAGTGCCTTGGATGGGCATGTTGATGGCGTTGCGTTCGGCCTGGCCACGGACCATGCCGTTGGCGGAGTTGATATCGCGGAGGTAGCGCCGGCGACCGGTGAGAGTTTCGACGAATTCGTTTTCGCGGGCGAATTCGAGGGTGTCGTTCATGTAGTTCTGGATGCCGGAGAATTTGCGGAAGTATTCGTCCATGATGCCTTTGGCTTCCTTGCGTGGGATGCCGAGGCGTTGGGAGAGGCCGAAGGCGGTCATGCCGTAGGCGAGTCCAAAGTTGACCATTTTGGCGGCGCTGCGTTTCTCGATGTTGACATCCTCGATGGGGACGCCGAAGACTTTGGAGGCGGTTGCTGCGTGGATGTCGAGTTCATGCTCGAAGGCTTCGAGCATGCCCGGGTCTTTGCTGACGGCGGCTATGATGCGGAGCTCGATCTGGGAATAGTCGGCGGAAAGGAGGATGTGGTTTTCGTCTCGGGGAACGAAGGTGCGCCGGATCTCGCGTCCCATCTCCGTGCGGATGGGAATGTTCTGGAGATTGGGGTTGATGGATTGGAGCCGACCGGTGGCGGTTACGGCCTGGTTGTAGGTGGTGTGAACGCGGCCGGTGCGGGACCATATGTTGTCTGGCAGGGTGTCGGCGTAGGTGGACTTGAGTTTGCTGGCTTCGCGGTATTCGAGAAGTTTGCGGACAATCTCGTGTCGGTGGGCGAGGCCGAGGAGCGTTTGTTCGTTGGTGGAATATTGTCCGGTCTTGGTCTTCTTGGGTTTGTCGACGAGCTTGAGCTTCTCGAAGAGGATCTCGCCAAGTTGTTTGGGTGATCCGACGTTGAATTCTTCGCCGGCGAGTTCGTGAATTTCCTTTTCGTAGGTGGTGATTTGTCCACCGAGTTCGTCGGCAAATTCGTGCAAAGATTTGGCATCAATGCGAACGCCTTCGTGCTCCATATCGACGAGGACTGGGATCAGCGGAGCTTCGATATCGTAGAAGACTTTTTCCTGATCCTTCTTTTGCAGGTAGGGCGTCAGTTTTTCGCGAAGCTGCCAGGTGACGTCGGCGTCTTCGGTGGCGTATTCAGCGAGTTCATCGAGCGGGAGCAGGGCCATGCTCATCTGCAAGTCGCCTTTTTCGCCGATGAGTTTGGAAATTGGGATGGGTGTGTAGCTGAGATAGACCTGCGAGAGGAAGTCCATCGTGTGGCGTTGATCGGGCTCGGTCAGGCTGTGCGCCAGCATGGTGTCGAAGAGCTTGCCGCGCACCTCGATGCCGTGCCACTTGAGGACGCTGAGATCGAATTTGATGTTGTGACCGACCTTCTCGATGTCAGCGTTTTCGAAGAGGGGACGAAATTCTTCGAGGGCGGTTTGGGCCTTTTTCGGATCGTTGGGTAACGCCACGTAGGTTCCGGTGTGGGGTTCGTAGGAGAATGCGAGACCGAGGATGTTCGCAGCTCGGGGTTCCAGGCTGTTGGTTTCCAGGTCGAAACAGAAGGCGTTCTGCGCGGATAGCTCCTCGATGAAGGCAGCCCGTTCGTCGTCCTTGGTGATGAGGCGGTAGTTGTGTTCGACGTCCTCGATGGTCTTCAGGTCAGCCTTGACGATTTCGGGTTGGTCGGCGTCGTCCCCGTCTTTCTTGGAAGAGGATTTCAATCCTTGGCCAGTGCCGGATTTGAAGTCGTTGCCGAACAGGCGTTTCCCGATGGAGGTGAACTCGAATTCCGAACAAAGTTCCCGGATCGCGTCATCGTTGCGATCGCCAAGCGTCAGTTGCTCCATGTCAATCTCGACGGGAACTTCGATGTTGATGCGGGCAAGTTGTTTGGAGAGCAGTGCTTGTTCGCCGTGTTCCTCGACGCGTTCCTTTTGTTTGCCCTTCAGTTTCTCGGTGTTCGAGATGAGGTTCTCGATGTTGTCGAATTGGGCGATGAGCTTCTGGGCGGTCTTGGGCCCGATGCCAGGAATGCCCGGGATGTTGTCGACTGAATCCCCTTGGAGCCCTTGGATTTCGATGACCTGGTCGATGCGTTCGATTTGCCACTTCTCAAGCACTTCAGGTACGCCAAGCACTTCGGGATCGTCACCGCGTCGGCCGGGGCGAAAGAGGAAGATGTTGTCTTCCACGAGTTGGCCGAAGTCCTTGTCCGGGGTGACCATGTAGACTTCGAGGTCTTCGCTGGCGAAGCGCTTGGCAACCGTGCCGATAATGTCATCGGCTTCGTACCCATCGATTTGGAGAATGGGGATATTGAAGGCTTCGACCATGCAGAAGACGTGTGGAATCGCGTCGCTAAGGTCTTCGGGCATCGATTCGCGTTGGGCTTTGTATTCCGGGAAGACTTCGTGCCGTTCGGTGGGAGCGGAGGTGTCGAAGGCCACTGCCAAGTGAGTCGGTTTCTGCTTCTCGATGATCTCGAGCAGGGTGTTCGTGAATCCGAAAAGCGCGGAAGTGTTCACGCCTTTGGAGTTCATGATCGGCCGTTGGATGAAGGCAAAGTGCGCGCGATAGATCAGGGCCATGCCATCCAAGAGGAATAATCGATTCGCCATGCGCGGGAGGGTAAGGGGAATGACGAAATACCCAAATACCCAAATGAATGACAGGCAATCACAAATGGTCGATGGGAGTAGCGAAGCAGAGCTTCGTGGAGATGTGTGCCCAAGCTGGAGCACGGGAACGAGGTTGAGCTAGGAGCAGTGCTCAATTCTGCGTGATTGACCGGAAAGTGATCTCGGCGTTTTATCGCGGGCCATGACTTTCAACCACTCGGTTATTCTGGGCGTCGGCTTTTGTCTGTTCGTATTGTCGATGGTCAAGTTTCGGCTCAACTTGATCGCTTCCCTGATCATCTCCGTGGTTTCGGCCGGACTGGTTGGCCTGGCGCTCACGGAGCCGTTTTACATGCCTCCCTTGGCCTTGCTGGCAATCGGCATTCTCATCGTGGTGGGGTTGATCGTGAGCTACAAGGTGAACGCCTTCGTGGCCCTTATTCTGTCGGCAGCTGCGGTGAGTGTTCTCTGCGCGCCCATGACCGCTGAGCAGTTGGCGGACAAAGGGTGGACGGAAATGGCAATCGGTTGGCGGATCGTTCGCGTGGGCGAAGCATTCGGAAAGACGGCCGGCGCGATCGGGATTGTGATCGCGATGGCTGCGATCGTTGGAAAATGCATGATGGACAGCGGGGCGGCTGACCGGATCGTACGCTCGTTCCTGAATGCGCTGGGCGAAAAACGAAGCGGGATCGCTTTGTCCGGCAGCGGGTTCGTCCTCTCGATTCCGGTTTTCTTCGACACGGTGTTCTACCTCCTCGTGCCGTTGGCTCGTTCCCTGTATCGGTCGACCGGAAAGAACTACGTGAAATACGTGTTGGCGATATCGGCCGGCGCCGCGGTGACGCATACGGTCGTTCCTCCAACGCCGGGGCCCTTGTTGGTGGCGGATACGCTGGGGGTGGACATCGGGACGATGATTCTTGGCGGTCTGGCGGTTGGAATGCCGGCGGCCATGGCCGGCCTGGTGGTGGCCGGATGGATGGACAAGAACATGAAGATCAATGCGGATCTCTCTTTTGCCGAGGGGGAGGCAAGGACGGTCAAAGAAGACAAGGACCTGCCGGGCCTGATCGTATCGCTGCTGCCGATCGTCCTTCCGGTTGCGCTGATTTCGGTGAACACGGTCACGACCCGATTGGCGGCAACCAATGATGGAGCTGCTGATTTGATGCCGCTGGTGGGGACAATTGGTAATGCAAATTTTGCACTGATCGTTTCTGCGGCGCTCGCCATCATGATTTACGTGCGTCAGTGCAAGCCCGATCGCGAGAAGTTCGCTGCGATGATGGAAGATGGGTTGGGAAGCGCCGGGATTATCATCCTGATCACCGCGGCTGGTGGCGCATTCGGTGCGATGCTGAAGGTGGCGAATGTGGGAACTGCGATTGAAGGACTGTTCTCGGGTGGGGGAGCCGGGTTGAATGGAATCATGCTTCTCCCGTTTGCGTTCTTTGTTTCGGCATTGCTGAAGTTTGCGCAAGGATCAACGACGGTCGCTGTGATCACCACGTCGGGGATGATTGCTGCAATGATCACTCCTGCAGATTTACCGTTCAATCCTGTCTATATTGCCACGGCGATCGGCGGGGGCGGATTGATCGGTTCGTGGATGAACGACAGTGGGTTCTGGATATTTTCGAAGATGGGTGGAATCAGCGAGGTGGATGCGTTGAAGACATGGACTCCGTTGCTGTGCGTGTTGGGCGCGACGATGTTTATCGTGACGATGATTCTGGCGACAGTGCTTCCGATGCCGATTGGGAAGTAGTTGTGATCACGGATACGGCTCCGGCATGGATTTCGGAGCGCGGCCTTCAGGCCGCTTCAATACCCTTTGGTGAGGTAGCGTGTATGAAGTCCGAGTGCTTCCGTCCTGGTTCCATTGAAGCGACGTGAACGTCGCGTTCCCAATGATTGCCCGCAGCTACGAGGATGGATTAATCAATCGGATTTGAGGTATTTGACGCCGAGATCACGGGGCAGGGGGGTGACTTGGTTGGCCGCTCCCCATTGGGCCCAGGCGCTTGAGAGTTGTTTGACCTTCTTCGGGAACTTCTTTGCGAGGTTGTTCATTTCGGTGCGGTCATTCATGAAGTCGTAGAGTTCCCAGGGTTCGTCATCAAGGGCGACGAGTTTCCATTTGCCTTGGCGGACGGCACGGTTGCCCTGGTGTTCGAAGTAAAGAGTGCGGTTCTTTTTGAAGCCGTTGTGGAGTTGGGCAATGAGGTCGGTACCGGGAAGATTCAGCTTGCCCATGTATTTGGTCTTGGCCACGGCGACGGCGGTGGGGAGGAGATCGATGATGTGTGCTGGGTCGTGAACGATTTTGCCTGGTTCGGTCTTCAGGCCATCAGGCCAGTGGACGATTCCGGGAGACGCGATACCTCCCTCGTGGTTGAAGTGCTTGTAGAGGCGCCAGGGTGTATTGGAGGCGTTGGCCCAGGCAGAGCCGACACTGTGAAAGGTGCCGGGCTTGCCCATCTCATCGAGCATCTCGCCTTTGTGCAGGATGTTCTGATTGCTGGACTTGATGTCGAAGCCAAAGGGGTCCCATTCGAAGCAGGCACCGTTGTCTGAGGTGAATACGATCAGGGTGTTGTCGAATTCACCGGTTTGTTTGAGGTGATCGAGGATGCGGCCAAATTGTTGGTCGAGGCGGTCGATCATCGCGGCATAGATGGCCATGCGCCGGGCGAGGTCGAGACGTCGGTCTTTGGAGAGTGTGTTCCAAGCTGGGTTTACGCCGATTTTCGTCTCGCCGTAGTTGCGCCAGTGGGAGCGCTTGGAGAGCTTGGTGTCCTGAGAAACGATACCCAGGGACTTCATTCGCTTGAGGCGTTGTTCGCGGAGTTTGTCCCACCCGATATGGTAGCGGTCCTTGTATTTCGCGATGTCTTCCTGCGGTGCGTGGAGAGGGAAGTGTGGGGCGTTGTAGGCGAGGTAAAGGAACCAGGGTTTGTCAGGTGTTTCTCTGGCGAGCTTGAGGAATTGCAGAGCGTGATCAGTAACTGCGTCCGTGGCGTAAAACTTCCCCTTCGGATATTGGATTCTCTTGCGGCCTTCAGGATGGCGAATCATGTGGTCCGGATCGAAGAAGCGTTTGGCGCTGACGAGCGTTCCGTACATTTCCTCGAATCCGTGTCTGGTGGGATCGGGTGTGCCCATGTGCCATTTGCCGGACATAAAGCTGCGATAGCCGGCGGGGAGAAGTGCCTGGGCAATCGTTTGGGCGTCAGGCGATACCACGCCACGATAGCCCGGACGACCGAGGTCGTTGGTGGTCATGTGGCCGAGTCCAACGCGATGTGGGTATTGGCCGGTGAGCAGAGCGGCGCGCGAGGGGCAGCAGCGGCCGGTGTTGTAGAACTGTGTGAGTCGCACGCCCCCAGCGGCAAGGGAATCCAGATTGGGCGTGTTGATTTCTCCACCAAAACAACCCGGGTCACTAAAGCCGAGGTCATCGCAGAGGACGTAAAGGATGTTGGGTTTCTTTGCTGAGCATGAACCGCAAAGAACGCAGAGAACGGAGAGGAAGAGAATCAGGCGTTTCATGTTGGGTGGATGTCAGGACATTGGTTTTTGGTAAGAGAATTTGGGGCAGGAGAATTTCTGGGAGACTTCATGTGGACTGATTGGGAGCGTCAATAACGAGTGGTTGCAGTTTTACGTTTCCGCACGGGCTGCAGTTCCCGGTCTCAGTTACGAACTCCGACAAGCATCGGGGACAATAGGAGCGGCTTTCCGGGTCGGCTGGTGGTGGAGGTTTGGCCAGATCCACGGGATCCCAACCTTGTCCCGTGCAGCAGCGGATGATTGCCAGCGAGAGTTCTTCCTTGTGCCAGCGTATTGTCGATGCTGCTTCGGAACTTGTTTGTGGAGAGGGAGCCCACTTGAGTTCTCGCAGAATGAACCTGGCGTAGCTTTTCACCGTTCGCGGAGATAGATGCGCCGCGGTTGGCAAAGGATGAAAGCCTGTGAGCGCGGGGGCGGTAATCAGATCCTTTGCGCGCATGGCGGCCGGGGCGAAGAGAAGCATTGTCAGTCCTGCTGTGAATCGTTCGTCGCCCGAATGGGGATAGAGTTGTTTGTGGGCGCGCCAGAACAGAATCGTGATGCTGGTTGTCTGGAGAAGGGTGGCCCCGATGATCCAAATCCACACGTCGGTAAAGGCGAGGGAGAAGGCCATGGGTAGCAGAGCGCAATTCACGAATACAAAGAGGATTGTACCGAGGACAGCCAGGGTTCTTCCTTTCGACTGTGCTTCGTCAGCGCGCTGGCCAATGGCCTTCGCATCGAAGCTTTCGGCCATCTGTTGTTGGATCACGTCATCACGCGCTTCTTCTGGCGCAGACAAGAGAGTGTTCAACTGAGCTGCCATTGCAACGGCAATGGTTGGCGATGGAGCTTTCCAGCGGTCGATATTGTTGATTTGAACGGCCTTGCCCCGGGATCGGATGTTGTTGATGTCTTTCCATTGAAGGAACTCACCGTTGGAAATGATCACTTCTTCCGGATTGACCGGCGTGACGGGGGAAAAGGCAATGCCGGTTGGTGAAATCGCGATTGGCATTGGCATGACCTGAAAAACTGATCCGAAAGGGAAGATCGGACGCACGACCATCGCGCCTCGGAAATTGCCGAGGAATTCGCCGGGAGCCCGTCTGGCAAAGTGTTGGAACCAGGCTGAGAACACGACACTCCCGCGGGGCAACCACATGAGGCATTCGAGCGCGTAGAACGCGGCAAGGATTGCGAACATGCTTTGCTGGTCACCCATGTGCCGTCGAGTTTTCAGATGGGCAGGGGAGTCACCAACAAAAAAGCGTCTGTAACGATTGTCTTCCTCAACTCAAAATTCGGCGTCGCACTTCTAAGTATGCTGAGAATGATCCGCGCATGTCCAATCCGTGTGTGCGATTGTTTGTTCTCGCCACCATGCTTCGCTGCGGGCGTCGAGCGTTGCGCCTTCGTTGGGAGGCTTCTTGTTGTCCTTGGGTATGTCTTTCGGAATTGCGTCCACCTGCTCCCATTCCCATTCGCAGCGGCCCACGCCAATCCGGTCACCGCGCTGGAGTTTGAGGGATTTCGCAACGTTTTCACCGTTGGCCTGCATTTGCCCGCACCCGGAAGCTTCTCCAGGCACCAGCCCGCGTTGGTGTGCTTCAGCACCAGGTGCTTGGGGGAGACGGTGAGATCGAGGTTCAGGCAGAGGTCCGGCTGATACTGGCTGGCTTTTCGGCCGATCACGAATCGAGTGCCGGTGAGGTACGCCGGTGTGTTCGTGTCTGCGTGATTGACGACGAGCTTGAGGATCATGGCTGTCCTGCGGAACGGTTTGGTGCCCTGGAACCGTTCTCCGGCTCAATGAGTGACCCGGAGGGATTTGGGAGGCAACCGGAATCTGCATTTGCAGCGTTAAGGGAGGGTAAAAGCGTGACTGGCCTTGACGCGCGGACCGAAGTTTCGAGGCTCGGCAAATACGAGTTGTGGTGACAGAATTGAATGAACTTGAGAATGAACACCTCCAATTGGCTGGTGTCGGCTATTTGAGAAACTCACATCGATTGCTTATGTACAAGACAGCTCTGAAAAGAATTTCGCTTTCCGTAATCCTAATCGCCGTGGTCGTGAGCGGCCTCTGGTTGCAGGCAGAAGAAAAGAACACCAAGCCCTCGAAATCTGGCGACGCGGGCAAAACGGAAAAGTATGCGAAACCGTCTGAAGCCGAATTGCGGAAGACGCTGAACCCGATGCAGTTCTACGTGACGCAGCTGGACGGTACGGAGCGGGCGTTCACCGGCATCTACGACAAGCATTACCAGGCCGGTATCTACGTCGATATTGTCAGTGGCACTCCATTGTTCAGCAGTCTCGACAAGTACGATTCCGGCTGCGGATGGCCCGCGTTCACTCGTCCCATCGACACCGAATCGACGAAGGCCAAGGAAGATCGCTCTCATGGGATGGTTCGCGTGGAGGTGCGGAGCAGCCGGGCGGACAGTCATCTGGGGCATGTCTTTCCAGACGGTCCCAAAGCCCAAGGCGGTCTACGTTACTGTATCAACTCCGCCTCGCTGAAGTTCATTCCGCTGGCGGATCTGAAGTCCAAAGGGCATGGAAAGTATCTCAAGCGATTTGAAGAAGCGGGTCTTTGGCCAATCAAGAAGGCGAAAGTCTCCGGCAAGTCTGGGAAGAAAGACGAGGCTATCATCGCCGGCGGTTGTTTCTGGGGCATGGAGGCCATCCTGAGAAAGGTCGACGGGGTTATCGACACGGAAGTCGGTTATTGCGGTGGGGAGAATGCGAACGCGACTTACAAGAATCATCCCGGTCACGCCGAAGCCATCCGCATTGTTTTTGATCCTACGAAGATTGCCTTCAAGCAATTGCTCACCGATTGGTTCTTCCGCATCCACGATCCGACGACACTGAATCGGCAGGGCAACGACGTTGGCACGGCTTACCGGAGCACGATCTTCTATCGGAACGAAGAGCAGAAGAAGATCGCCAATGCGACTATTGCCGAAGTGCAGAAGTCAGGTCGCTGGAGCCGTCCGATCGTGACAACGGTTGAGGCCGTGAAGAACTGGTCCGACGCGGAGGCCTATCACCAGGATTACTTGAAGAAGAATCCCGGTGGTTACACCTGCCATTGGGTTCGCCCGTGGAGTCAGGCGAAGTATTTCGAGAAGTAGTCAAGCAAAGCGACGTGGCAGCGAGCAGACACTCCCGCTCAGTCGATCTGCTCGCTCACGTTCGCTGCTACGGTTCGAATATCGGGCGTGCCCTACGCCCCTACAGGCGCATCGCTGTTGGCAGCTTCTGGCGTTCCTGTATCAATGGCGAGAGGGCGTCGGACAATTCTGGTGAATGCGCGACGACCCATCGGGGCTTCTGCGATTGGGCCGGAGTAGACCAGGTAACCGGTCGTTCCAGTTGTAGAGTGCGCGGGGCGCTGGCGATCAGGAGCAATGGGAGCGCGAACAGAAGTTTTCACCAGTGCTTCATGCCCCAGTGTGCCCCGGTGCCCAACGTCGCGGCTTAACGGTTTTTCCAATCCACCCCGCTCATCTTCGCAAGCGTAAGTTCGAGCGCATGCGTTCCATCGCGGCCATGTCCTTGGGATTGGAGGGAAACATACATCTGATGTGCGAGCGCCAGTCCGGGAAGCGCCAGGCCCATGCGTTTGGATTCGGCGAGGGCGATGCCCATGTCCTTGATGAAATGCTCAACGAAGAACCCGGGATCGAAGTTGTTGTCCATGATGCGTGGGCCGAGGTTGGAGAGCGACCAGCTGCCGGCCGCACCAGACCCGACGGATTGGAGGACGGTCGGCAGGTCAAGGCCGGACTTGTAACCGTAGAGCAACGCTTCGCAGACGCCGATCATGTTGGACGCGATGAGGATCTGGTTGACCATTTTGGTGTGTTGGCCGGAGCCGGGGCCGCCCTGGTGCACGATCGTCTTGCCCATGGCATCCCAGCAGGGTTGAAGTGAATCCACCACTTCCTTCTCGCCACCGATCATGATGCTCAGCGCGGCGTTCTTTGCACCGACGTCTCCACCGGAAACGGGCGCATCTACACTGTGAACACCCTTGGCTTTGGCGGTTTCGGCGATCTCGATTGCGAGCGAAGGTTCGCTGGTGGTCATGTCCACGATGATCGCGCCTTCCGTGGCGCCACTGAGCGCGCCGTTTTCGCCGAGCAACACTTCTCGGACGTCGGAAGGAAATCCAACAATGGAGAAGATTGCATCTGAAGCTTCAGCAACCGCCTTCGGTGAAGCCGCCCAAGTCGCGCCTTGATCGATCAATGGCTGTGCCTTCGATTGCGTCCGCGAATAGACAGTCGTCGAGAAGCCGGCCTTGATGAGGTGACCGCACATGCTGGACCCCATAACGCCGGTGCCGATCCACCCAATCCGGGTGGTTCCTGGAACAACTGAAGAAACGCTCATGCGCGGAGAGTGGCGGGATGGGGCGGGGAGGTCAAACGGGATTCCGGGCGTATCGCTCACGTTTGCGGTGGCCAAGTTCCGTTCTTAATCCCTGTTCCAATCTTTGTTTTCATTGAGATTCCAGAGATTAGGATCAGGATTAAGAAAGCCTGGGTGGATATTGGGAATGCTCCAGACCAGCTCACTTCACCGGTGAAGCCAATGTCTCCACGGGTGGACCCTGCGCGCGTCCGGCAGCCCATTCTTCCAGACCGTGGAGCGCACGCCGAGCTGCCGCGAAATATGCCGGCTCGAGAGTGTCAAAGTGTGCCTTGAAGTTTTCGGTCTGGCGCTCCTTCCATCCCGTTCGCCTTTTGAGCGTACCTGACGCCACCATGACCTTGATAATGGCGTCGGCGATGCGTTTGTGTCCGTCGATGGACGGGTGGATGTGATCGACCAGTTGGTCGTTGCCGAGAATCTGGAGTCGACTGTCAGCCTCCAGCAGCGCATGCGCATCAATCAGTGGAATCTCATGCTGGTTGGCAACTAGTCTCATGGCCTCTTGCAGCGGACGCACCATGCGCAATGGGCAGATGTCTTCGTCCAATGCGCGTTCGAAGCTGCGTTTTGCCGCGATGCGTTGTCCCTGTAATTCGTAACACTTGCCGAGCTCGTAGTGTGTTTCCGCGTAGCGCGAATCGATGTTGATTGCGGCCAGTAAATTGGACACGGAAGCGTCCAGATTCGACTCGTAGGCATCGCGTGCGCGATTGATAAAAGTCTGCCACTCGAGTCGTTCGTCCAGGCTGAGATCCTCGCGATGCAATGATTTGAAGGGTGGGGAATTGCGGAGGTTGTTTGGCGGTCGAATGACAATGACCGGAACGTCCTGATGTGATGCGAGCGCGATCATCGCGTGGAGATTGTGTTCGAAATGTGCAACTACAGATTCACGCCATGCTTCATTTCGATCATAAGTTTCAAGTCCGCCTCGGTAGTCGAGCAAGGCCTCAACCTCTTCGGGCATGTTAAACTTCTCTTCAGAATCAGGAGGGGGCGGTTTACGAAACCATCTGCTTGCGAGTCGGTAGACGTTCAGCCGACTCGCGTAGGTTTGCGTCACGGCGAGCGCGTTCGGAATCTGTTTGAGATGCTCGTAGCTTCGATCCTCCAGGAATTCATTATGGCCGGTGCAGATGACGATCAGGTCCGGTTGGTAGCTGATGCACTCCCGCAGGAGATTCACGAGCCGGTAACTCGCGTACGAAATGCCTCCGCAATTGATTACCTCCCATCGTGATTCAGGTTCAGCAGCCTGCAATCCCAGTTCCAGCCAGGTCGAAAAGGCGGTTTCCTTTGCGTAGGGACGGCCTTTGACGGTGGAGCCACCGAGGCAGAACACGCGGTGAGTGCCTGAGATCTTCTTTGCTGGAAAAGATTCCGGTGAGAAGAACTTCAACTTGGCCTTTGCAACTTCGTAGTGGGTGCCTGCTTCGTTAAGCCGAAACAACGGATTCACCCCCTTGAATCCGACATATGGGTCCTCATAAACGGGAGCCGCTCCCCAGCCAAACAGACGACAGAACATTTCCACAAGAATCGGAATGGCAAGCCCAAGGGCAATCGCGCTAGCACGGAAGACGCGAGTTCGCCGGTCTGATTTGGCCTTGGGATTCTTACGCAACAAACGATGGAACGATGAGCCAGGGCCTTCGACTAGGAAAAAGCGTTCACCGGATCTGTAGCTGCGAGCGTGAGCGAGCCAGACATTTGGCCGATTGCGAAAGCAATTGCTTGCCCCGGCCTCCCGTCGCTCCGGGCGAAGCGTCCAAATCCTGGTCGCTTTCTATCTTTCCGATTTAGGCAAGGACTTTTGTCGTTTGGTTTACGCCGGCCTTCTGCTCGCTCACGCTCGCTGCTACAGACGCTACAGCGAACTCCAACTATGCCCAGCGGGGTGCCGGATCGGGTTCGCCGATATTGGGGATATCCTCCTTCGATGCCGTCCTGCCAAGCTTTGATTCGAGGCGGTGGAAGAGATTGTGCAGGAAGCAGACGTTGTCGCACTGAACGTAGTGCATCTGCCCGCCCATGCGGGAATAGCTTTTGCAGAAGCGGAGGTAATAAGCGGGATTCTCGATCGGGGGCTCGCCTTTGGTCCAATCCCAGTTGCCTCCGTCCTGCAGATCCACGACGTAGATCGAATGGTTGTTGAGAACGGGCTTGCCGTCATTGAGGCGGAGATTGTTCACGCAGCTGAGGCTTTTTTCGAAGACCTGCGGTCCCATGATGGCGGTGCCGATGTTGAGAACGACGCCTCCTTCGAGATTCGCGACGGAATTGCTGAAGACCCGGAAATCGATTCCAGCTCCACGCCCGATGGCTGCGCCATTGAAGACCGGGTGATTCGTAATGATGTCGTAGCCGATGCCTGGATGGACAGTGAACGGAACCTCGTGGCGGTAGGCCTGGGCGAGCGGTGAGGTGTTCCGGTACTTGTGAAAGAGCATCAAGGGTCCGGGGTTCCAGCCGAACTCGCGAATGGTCTGCATAAGTTCGACGCGCGCGGGTGTGAGCGGATGGCCGGGTTCGTCCCGGATGAGTTGTTCCAGTTCATCCGGCTCGGGAATCTGCCCGCCGTCTTCATAGGTCAGCTTGCCAATGGACTTGCCGAATCCGAATCCCTTGACGCCACCAAGGAGAAGCGCCTGGTGGATATGCAATCCGGTTTCGTTCCAGGTGCCGAAGGTGCCGGTGGCAACGTTGTCGCGGACGCTCTCGGTGGACTTGCCGTGAAAGCTGAATTCCCAGTCATGAATGATGCCTGCGCCGTTGGTGGCGAGGTGGGTGATCAATCCGCGGTCCATTATCTGGTTGAGAAGCATCTGCCCGCCGTTCTTGATGAGGTGGGCGCCGTAAATGAGCATCACACTCGCCTTGCGTTCGATGGCGCGGATGATGTCATTAACGCAGCGATCGATCAGTTCGCTGGTGAACTCGTCACAGGCGGGCGCGGGGGAGGTGGGTTCGACGAGGGTTTCCTCAATCGTCGCCAGGCTCTTGCGCTCCGCCAACGGGAGTACCTTGAGTTTCTTCAGATCGAGTTCGTAGCTCATCTTAGCTCTGGAAAATCTTCTGCATCAGTTCGCCGGCATCGCGATAGTCAGGAATGACGACATCTGCGCCGGCATCCACGAGGACCTGTCGCTTTTCTGGGTGAACACGGCCGGAGCCATTATCCAGTTCGTCGCTCGCCACCGCAACGGCCAATCCCTTGAGTTCCTTGGTGATTCGAATTTCCACCGGTCCATCCCCGATCGAGAGTAGATTTTCACCGGCGATGCCCTCGTCGCGCATGATGCGGTCGTAGACGGCCTCTTTTGAGAACTTCGTTGGGTCTTTGGTGCCACCGAAGATGCCGGCATTGAAGTAATCGGTCAGGCCAAGTAGTTCCGCTTCTTCACGAACGAAGTCTTCGTTGGTTCCGCTCAATAGGGAGATGCGAAGTCCTTTGGCCCGCATCAGATCCAAGACTTTGCGTGCCTGGTGGACCACGTATTCATCGTCAATCGCCAAGCCATTTCGAATCCGCTCAATTCGTTGATCGATTTCGGCACGTAGCCGCTGTGCGTAGTCTTTGAGGTATTCTTCTCCCGTGAGGGCGCCTTGACCCTCGGAAGCGACGCGTTCGGCAAAGGCGCGCATCTGGTGGATGGGTTGCTTGCCATTGAAGCCGAGGATTTCGGTGAAGAGTTCAGTCTTCAATGCCTCATGGTCGGAACCCTCACGTTGCGGAAGAATTTCCAGAAACATCCGCTGCATTGTGTACTGCCAACCCTGCCGCAGAATGGAAACCGTGCCATCGAAATCAAGGACCACGTTGGTGATCTTTGGTCGCGCTTCGAAGCTGGGGAGGAATTCGATGGAGCTTTCAGCCATGCGCGCGAGTACCTACGGGAACTCACGCGAGATACCAATCAGATATTGTTCGAGTTCACGTTTTGGCATGTTGAAAGAGAAGGAATGTCGGGATCGGTGGTCGGCTCCGAGTGGCCCCTCGCCGGAAACCCCATCGGCGCAAGGCCAATGGGGGCTATCGAAGTGTTGCTGATCGATTAGCTCAGCAATCTTTCTCACCACCCAGGTAAGCTCGGTGGGGTCGTTTTCGCTTCATGTCCGGGCCATCGACTGCTGTCGGCCTGCCACGCACTGGGATTCCTGAATTCCTTTTGCCGTAAGCTCTAACCAACTGGGGGAACTATCGGTCCAGCCGCTGTGCCAAGCGATGCTCGGCGCTCAATGATGTTTTGAAAACGCCAAACCGCGAACTCCATTCAGGGTACTGTGGATTCAACCGGAAGAAGCGGAAATCGCGGTAAACCGGCCAGGAGAGTTGATTGGATTGTTTATCAGCGTGGGAGTTGCATTCACATTGGTGAATGGCGAGGTGATGAGGCCGGAGGATTGGAGATTGAACAGTGGGGCGTTCAGGTTCTCCGACCAACGGAGGGTCATGTTGTTCGCGTTTGGGGTCACAGTCACCAATTCACTGGACGGATCGACGACGA
>PBAL01000084.1 GCA_002715965.1 Verrucomicrobiales bacterium
CTAGATTTCTGGACCACCAGATAGGAGACAATCGATAGTCATGTTAATGCCTCGCAAGCGATACACCAATGAATTCAAGACGCCTGAAAAAAAAGGAAACGTACGTTCTGTTTTTTTATCGGAAGACTCACCTGGCTAAAAGAACTCTCAATGTCGGCGAAGTCGCAGCCGATGCTCAATCTTCCTCGTCTGCTCGTATGAGAGGTCCGGAAGGTCGGTTAGCGTAGGGCTTTCCGTTTCTTCGAGAATCTTTGCCGCGCGTGTCTTCAGGTCCATCCAACGCGGCCAATCGAGATCGGGTGAATGTGCGGTCTGGCGGAGCAGGCTGCGCCACTCGATGATCGCGCGATCGATGTCGCCTTCACCGAGGAACTTCGTCACCCAGTGCTTCTTGTTGTTGGGGTCCTCGTGAATGGATTCGACAATCTGCTCCGCGCCGGCTCCGTATTCCACCGGCAGGCCGTTTTGCAGATAACCGGATATGCTCTGGAAACCGAAGCGTTCGCGACAAGCCTGCGCAATGCGGCCCTGCCAACGATCATCGTCACCGGCGAAGCGAAAGCCGGCATGCAGGTTGGCAAGTTCGTAGACCAATTCGTCCATCGGAACACTTTCGTCCTCAAGCGCGGCCGCGACTCCGATGCCATCTCCGCCATGGTAAAAGCTGACGATGCGCCCGCGCCGGGTTGGATGAGCGTTGTCGTCAACGAGGCCGAGTCGGCGCCAAAGCAGGGCGGTTCCGGTGCGGGTGGGGAGCTTGCGGCAGGTTTCGATGACGTGACAGGTGACGCAGTTGGCAGGAAGCGTGTCGCGCGTGGGCGGACGATGCAGCGCAACGCCGTGATCGTCCACGTAAGCCTTGGACATCAATTTGCCCATGCTCGTCTGCACGGCAATCGAATCTGGCTTGGTGAGAAACTTTATGACCGGCGTTCCCGCAGCTTCAAATTTCTTTTCAATCAACGGAACGATCTTTGTCTTCCATCGATGAATCGGTGCATTGCGCGCTTTCCAGCCGATCTTCTTCCGCAACCACTTGGCCAGGATCACACGATCCTTACTACGCTCGGCCACGGTGGTTTGGCGGCCATAGATGTTGCCCTCATCGGATTCCTCCAATGTGACGAGCGTTCCGTGACCAAGCTTGTCCAGTGCCTTCGGTTCGCAGAGCACAGAACGGAGCTGAGGAGGTGGCGTCGCGTCGCCATCCTTGGGTTGAGGCTCGAGAACGGAAATCCGATTCAACGGTAACTCCTTGGTTCTCGGTGCGATTTGCCATTCGCCTTTGCTGTTCAACATCTCCCGGACCCGCTTTCGTAGATGTCGGGCACGCTCGGCATCGGTTGGAAGACCACACGGCGCGTCGGGTGATTTCATGGCGTGTTCAACCCCAAGCAGGATAGGCTTGGTGGTGAATAGCCGCTCTTGCACGCGGACGGCTTCGTGGAAGGGATTGAGTCCGTCCTCGGCTGCGTATTGCATGATGCCGAGCAAGGCGCCCCAGTCCACCGCGCTTGCACGGGCAAGGAAACACGGACGCCCGTCGCGCAATCGGATTTCGTTGGCGGAGATCAGACAGTAGCCGTATTCGTCGATACCGCGTCGCCCGGCGCGTCCGAACATCTGAAGAATCTCGTCACCGCGAATGGGTTGCTCGATTCCATCGCGACGATACGAATCGCCCGCTAAAGCAACACTACGCAGGGAGAAGTTGATGCCGGCGGCCAAGCCCATGGTGGCCACCACGACGCGAAGTTGGCCGGCCTTGGTAAGCGGCTCGATGACACCGGCGCGGGCCGCGTAACTCATTCCGCTGTGGTGATACGAGATCCTGGACTTGAGCAGGCGCGCGACGCGATCGCCTACCATGTTTCTCTGTTCGTTGCTGAGGATGAGCGGATCGGGATTGGGCAAATAACGCGCCAGTTCCATGGCCAGCGTTTCCGTTTCCTTGCGGCGAGGGGCAAACAGAAGAATCGGACCAAGATCTTCGGAAAGAGCCTTGGCGCAGAAGCGCGGCCAGTAGCCGCGGATCTGGTTTGGCACGTGAACGTTGAGGTTGCCGGCGAAGACCTCCTCCAGAGGCACAGGACGTTCCGTATGTCGCACGACGGTGGCATCCCGGCCCAGACGCTTGAGCCAACGCACAACGTGTTGCGGATTTTCAACGCTGCCGCTTAGCAGGAGAAAACGCGTATGTGGTGGAGCGAGGGCGAGGGCGAGTTCGTAGTTCAGACCGCGATCGCGATCGCCGATCATCTGGTATTCGTCGACGACCAGCAGGTTTGGTCCGTCACCACGGATAAGAATATTCTTCTGGGTCTCAAGGGTCGCGACGATGATCGGAGCATCGAGGTTGTCGGAAAGATCGCCGGTCGCGATGCCAACGTTCCAACCGCGTCGGCGCCACTCGCCGAGTTTGTCATTGGCCAGCGCTCGCGTGGGAACGGTGTAGACGGCACGACCGGTCGGCCGTCCCTGATTGGACCACAGCTCGAAGATCAGTGTCTTGCCTGCTCCGGTGGGGGCGTGCACGACCACATCCTTGTCTTCGCGCAATGCGGAAACCGCCTTCTGCTGCCAAAGATCGGGGACGGTGACCTGGTTGAATGCGGAGAGCGCATCAAGTTGGTCAGCCAACGTCGACATGCGCCTAGCATAATGCCCGACGGGGAAAGTCCAAATGAATTGTGCGAAATCCTCCTTCCAACTCGTAGACGCGAACGTGAGTTCGCTCAGTATATGGATGCTTTGCCGGCAGGCTTCAGATTTGAGCGGATTCGCATCCGCTGCCACGAAGATATTCCCGGCCAAAGAAGCGTTCTTCCTTCGGGATCGTGACAAACTTCCAGACGGCAGGATAAAAGCGGACGATCTTGGTTGGACGATAGCCTTCCAGGAGCATGCCGCATTGGACTTGAATCTGGAGTCCGCTCGAACCGGGAACATTCGGAACCTTCTTTCTGCCCAGCATGTTTCCACCCTTGCGATCATTGGTGGGGTCGTAGGTCATCAGTGTTTCGCGAGCGACGGCGATCGTGCCCTTCGGTGCGTCGTCATTCTTAGCTCCACCACTCGTGGGCCAACCAAGCGGCTCTGGATTGATCCCACCCAGATTCTTGCCACTGAGTTGTTGTAGCGCTGCCTCCGCGATTCGGCTATCAAGTCCGGACTTACCCGTGAGTGACACTGATAAACGCAAGGTTGGTTCCGTGGAATACCATGTGGCTGGCGATGATTATTTTGAGAAGCGCGGACTGAAACGCTATGCCGGTGTCTGGTCCCTCTGGGCGTTGGATGTAGGTGCGGTTATCTCGGGAGATTTCTTCGGTTGGAACTTCGGGTTGGATGTGGGGGGCTTTGGCGGACTCGCCATTGCGATCGCAATCATTGCGGTGATGTATCTCGGCATGTGTTATTTTTTTGCGGAAATGTCACCGGCGCTTCCGCACACGGGCGGGGCGTACTCCTTTGGCAGGACGGCAATGGGACCGTGGGGTGGATTCATCACCGGCCTCGCGGAAAACATGGAGTATGTGCTCACGCCCGCGGTGATCGTGGTCGGGATTGGCGGATATACCGGCGCGGTGTTCAAGGAAATGGGCATCGATATTCCCGCGCCGGTTTGGTGGCTGGTGTTCTACGCGTTGTTTGTGGGGCTGAACTTTGTTGGTGTCGAGGTGACCTTCAAGTTTTCGGTGTTCATCACGCTTCTTGCCCTGGGAATCCTTATGGTTTTCTGGATTGGTGCGATTCCGCACTTCTCATGGGACATGGCATTGAACATTGAACCCGAGGAAGGTCAGTCTCGCTTCCTTTCAGCAATGGGTTTTGGATCTTCGGAGCCAACTTGAGATTCCGCACGATCTGACGGCCATTGGAATCGATGAGGCCAGGTTGGATCGTG
The DNA here is from genome assembly GCA_002715965.1 of Verrucomicrobiales bacterium. Classification (GTDB taxonomy): domain Bacteria; phylum Verrucomicrobiota; class Verrucomicrobiia; order Limisphaerales; family JAYPXF01. The sequence continues at coordinate 3,908 of PBAL01000084.1, forward strand.
TGGGACGAATGGCGACGGAGGATCCTTCTGCAGCGACCAATCCGAATCAGTTTGACGCTCAACGGTATTCACAAATCTGCCGGGCCGCAATTCGTGGTGAAATGGAATCGATATGAGTTTACGGGTCGGGATTTTGCAGTGCGACGAAGTCCACGAAGACCTTCGCGGCGAATTCGGCGACTATCCGGAGATGTTCATCAGCGAACTCGGACGCCTGCGTCCCGATTGGTCGTTCCCGGTCTTTCGGTTGTTTGAAGGAGTATTTCCCAAGCGCAGTTCGTGTGATGGGTATATCACCACCGGCTCGAGCTTCGGTGTGAACGACGCCAAAGGTTGGATACGTCAACTCGAAGAGTTTGTTCGTAAGTTGTCCGAGGGGGCGGTCCCTTATGTGGGTATTTGCTTCGGACATCAATTGCTTGCTCGTGCTTTGGGTGGCAGGGTTGCGCCGGCCGAGGTCGGTTGGGGAGTTGGCATTCACAGTTGTTCTCACGCACCTGCATCCATTCCGGGACTTCCTGCTGAATCGAAACTTCTGGTAAGCCATCAGGATCAGGTGACCGAACTCGGGGAAGGCACGAGTGTGATTGGCGGCAGTGAATTCTGCCCGCATGGCTGGATACGATTTGGAGACCACATGTTGGGAATTCAAGGGCATCCGGAATTCAGCAAACCGTACGCTAAGGCATTGATGGATTTGCGCCGTGAGCTGATTGGCGAAGAGGCGTATCAGAATGGAACCGAATCACTGGGGCGAGATACGGACAGCGGACAGGTGTTCGAGCTGATTGTCCGTTTCATCGAGGAAACGAATTGCTCTCAGCCGTGATCATCGCTTCGATCGAGCCAGCGCGTCATCCAGCCATTCGCGATACCATTCGAAGAACGTGATCCGTTTCTTTTGTGGCTTCTTCAATGGGGACAGGCCTTCATTGTCTGCGCGATCATCGCACCAGATGTTTCCTCTCTCCGGCCCTGAAACGATGAGCCATTGGCGCTGCGCACAGCCGAGATGGCAAATCGGAATTGCTCCATCCAAGGGATCTCAATAGCGTTTTTCGAAGGAATCCAGTTCCCGTTCGTAGGTATCGATGTCCGAGTCAATGAGTTCCTCGGCCGGTTGCCCCGACAGATCGTTCCAGGCTTTGGAATGTGGAAATGGCTTTGCGAGGTTTCCGACAAAGCTGCCATTTGCCCTCCATTTGGTGTGTTCAAATTCGTCGTCCACTTCGCCGCGATTGAAAAGGCCGTATGCCGGGCCAGCACCACCGCGACCGACCTCTAGCAGGAACGTTCTGTATTCCTCCGGCAGATCTACTTTGTGCCGACGCTCAAACGTTGTGATCTGCTTTTCCGTCGCAACGGGATGAAGTTTGAACTGGTGGGATTCTGCATCGAACACATTCGTCTTCGAATCAGCGAGAACTGCGAGATCTTCTATGATCACCTCATAGTCTTTGGCTGACGGCTTCCTCTGGGAAACGGTGATGAACTCCGCATCAACGCTTGTAATTGTTCGAGAAAATCCCGTTCCCGAGTGCGTTTGCGCCCGAATAGGAAAGGCGATTCCCTAATCCATTTGTTCCGGCTCGTTCGTGGTCGGTGAGTCGTTTACCGAGACGATTTCGAATTCCACCAGGTCATCCCACTTGCGTGTCCAGTCGTCAAAGATTCTGGCGTTGTCCGTCTCCATCAGTTGGAAAAAATGCGTGCCGTCCGTAGACAGCCATGAGTCGAGATAGGAGAGTCCGTTGGGCAACATGCGTCCACGTTCATTCTACCTCTGATAGACTGCATCCTTCGCTCTGGGACGGAAGGATTCGATGATCATGAATTTCATGGGAACAGGGATTGAATCCAGCGAGCGGCGAGCTCAGTTGATCCTTTTGGTGTGGTGTGGCCGCGTGGTTCGGGCATGAGATGGAATGTGTTGCGCACCATGGCCGCGGTCATGGCCCGGGCACAGGCAAGGGCGCGATCGCTTGATACGCGTTGGTCCTGATCGCCGATGACCATCCAGACGTGACGATTTGCGAGTGCAGGTGCGGAGTTTTCGAGTGAGAGCTTTTGGGTGAGCGGATGATCGTCGAGTCCGCGGAATTCACGCAGAGCACGCAGGTCGGTGACCGGTGCGAATCCAATGGCTGCCTTGACGCGCTTGTCGTGGGCTGCAAATTGGATGGCGAGATACCCGCCACGTGAAGTGCCACTGGATACGATGCGATCTGGATCGGTGATGCCTTGGGTGATCAGGTGATCGATGACAGATGAGAGACGGGCGTTGAATGGGGCGACGAAGTTTTCGCCCTTCTCAACCCGTTGTCGCCAACCGGTGAGCCCGGCGTTTTCGACCGGGCGGGATCTTGTTCCGTGGCAGGGCAGGTCGATGGACACGCAAAGCCAGCTGGCTTCCTCGGAGAGTTGGTTCCCGCATTGGCGGAAGTAGGCTGAGTCCAAGACCGAATCGATCGTGCTGCCGAGGACGATCAGCGTCGGTTGCCGGACACCCTTGCGCCGGCCCCAGAGTCCGTATTCGACACCGTCGTCTGTCTTGGCCTTCACGGTTTTGCGGACCGGCGGGTTGGATTTGAATTCGTCTTCGGAATAGAGGGCGTAGAGGCGGGCATTGCCTGCGTCTGGAAATGAGACTTTGACCGACAACTCTTGGTCGGAGGGTAGGCGGGGTGATTTCGTAAACGGCCAGACGATCTCCTGTCTGATGCCTTGGGCGGTCAATTGCGCGGCGTGCTTGCCCGAGTACCCCTTCACTGGTCGATCCTTCTTATCGAGTAGTTCGATACGGAGCGGATTCTTGTCGCTTATGTTTTCCGCGTTGGCAAAGAGGCGGAGTTCGCGGCCGGAGATAGGGCGCGTGATGCAGTGGCCGGTGGTGTTGGTGAATTGACGCTCAAGGTAACCGAAGCCGTCGCGTCGCAGGGTGGCCAGACCGATTTCCATATTGCGAAGCTTACCGCCGGTGTCCCAGTGCGAATACCAGATCATCGTCTTGTCGCCTTCATTCACGAAGGCGTGGCCCTGTAGGAGAGCGATGCTGTCCCATTCGCCTTCCTTGCCACGAGGGATGGTCTTGAAGTCGGGAACGGGTTCGCGGAAGTAAACGCCGTCATTGCTGACCAACAGGCCGAGGTCGATGGTGACGCCTTCGTTCCAATACTTGCCCGTCGGTTTGACCGGCGCGTCCTGCCACATGCCGTAGAGGCCGACGAGAACGTTGCCGCGATTCCAGAGGCCGGCACCCATGTGGGTTTGCTGTCCCTTGATCGGTGGTTCAGCCAACTGTCCAGGGCGGGCGAAAGAAAACGATTTTGCCTTGGACCAGTTTACAAAATCAGCCGAGCGGTATCCGAGCATGACGCGTCCAATGCGGCTACCATCCGGTCGCCATGCCCAGGGAGTGATCAATTGCCCATGGGAGTAGTAGTGATCTCCAAAGCGATAAAGGCTCGTCACCTCAAAGCGCTCACCCTCCGCGTTGGCCGGCCGATCACCAAGGATCTTCCAACTCAGTCCATCTCCACTCGTCGCGAGGATCGTCGTGGCGACCACGCGTTCCTTCACACCAACCGGGCTCATGCCTCCCTTGATGTCATCGTACGGCGGGTGCGCGATGTAGGCAGCCTTGTAGCGACGCGATGGATCGGGATCGTCCGGTTCGTAAAGGACGCTAAGGAAATCATTCACCTTGGTCAGTGAAAACGGCGCTCCTTCAATCAGGCAGATGTTGTTGTTCTTGTTTCCGTTGAACTCGACGAGTCCGAGGTTTGGCTTGGTCCAGTTTACGCCATCGTCGCTTTCGGCATAACACATCGGTCGCCACCAACTGGGTGCTTGCCCACGCTTCAGTTCGATCTCGAACATGGCGAGATACCACATGCGGAACTTGTCGCCGTCCTTGATGACCGTTCCGTAAAGAATCGCGTGTCCGTGGTCGGGAGCCCCTTTCGGTCCGCGGCGCAGGACGGGATTGTTCGGATGCTTTTCGGCTTCGACGAGGGTGAGCTTGAGATTGTGTTTCCACGGAATGCTTCGGTCGTCGAAGGAGAAGAGGACTTCTTCGCCGGGTTGTTGGGAATGCGAGTCAGTGCCAGCGATGAGGAGGAGCGCGAAAATGAGGTTTATGGCGATACGGTGCATACTTACAATTTGATTCTGGAATAGTTGGAAAAACCTCGATGGTTCGCAAGGTCGATGTGACTGCTCACTCAAATCGATTCGACCGTGGCTCGCATGCTTCGGGTGGCAAAAGCTATCGGAATCCGCAATCACCACCGCCGGCGGTTGGGAGATCACGTCGAGTTATGCAACTGCGCACCTTGCGCGAGGGCGCATCTCAATTTCTGGGGGCAGTTATTTCTAAAGCGTGGCTTGGGTCCGAGTTTGTATTGACGTGTCAGGCCGGGATGTTCCGGCAATTGCTGCAATAATGTGGGATGCGCCCCTTGCTCGATTGCCGGTGACATAGGACTCGCGCGTTGGGCCACTATTCGGGCAACCTGCTGCAGATTGAATACGTGAAACACAATCCGAGCCGCAGTGTCATATTCAGCGCAACCACATTGAGCACCATGAAACAACTCACTTTAATTCTTACCTTACTTGCCCTTGCAATTTCTCCGGTGGCCATCGCTGATGACACCAAGAAACCAACCGACGAAGAGAAAATAGCGACTGAGGCCAAGCCAGCGGAAGAAGCGAAAGAGGAAGGCGCAAAAGAGGCTGAAGCCGAGACGGGACTGGTAACCGAGGCCCCCCCGTATCTTGAGCAGCTGAAGAAGCTTCTCGATGAATGGACGAACAAGACCAAGGAACTTGGCGCCCAGGGAAAACAGGTCAGCGATGAAACGGCGAGCTGGCTGAAGAACGACTTCAGGAAGATCGGGGACTGGAATTACAAGCAGGTCTCAGTGCCGTTTTCAAAAATCTCTGAGTTGGAAGAAATCCTGAACGAACACGGCACGGAACGCTGGGAATGCTTCTTCGTTCAACCCTATGGGCAGAAGATTCACCTGTTGTTTAAGCGCCCGGCCGTGAGTTACCTCCACAAGCTCTCGCAGGTGGATTTTCTCAGGCTTCTGTCTTCCGGCGGGGAAGAGGCGGCTTCGGCAGCAGAATAGAATGGGGAGCCTCGATCCACCAATCGCGCGTCATTCGCCGTACACGTTACGCTTGAGCGCCTCTCTCATGACATCTGCCTCTGGTTCCTTGCCCGCCCAGATAGCCAGTGCAGCCGCACCTTGGTAGAGCAACATTCCCAGACCATTGGCTGTCTTCGCGCCGGACTCATTCGCTCTGCGCAGGAACGGGGTCTCGGCTGGTCGATAGATCATGTCGTAGTAGTGAGTTGCTCTTGTGATGGGGAAGCTCGACTCGTCCAATGGTGAACCATCGCCTTCCTTCAATCCGAGCGACGTCGCGTTCAGCACTACATCAGCAGCACCATCCTGAGGGTAGCCCACGCTTGCCTTCACTTCGGGAAATCGATTGGCGATCTCACCTCTCACGGCTTCGGCCTTTTCAGTCGTTCGGTTGATGAGAAACAGTTCACCCACGTGCTCGGCCGCGAGTCTGAGCGCGGCAACGCGTCCCGCACCGCCTGCGCCCAGCAATACGATTTTGGCTCCCCTCGGTTCAACTCCCAGGTCGTCTTGGAGGGCGCGAATGATTGCATCTGCATCGGTGTTGAAGCCGTGGGTTCGAATGTCCCCTGTGTAGTCGATGGGGAGGTCGCGCATTGGTGTCCATTCGCCGGACTCATTCCTTCCTTCGAAACGAATGGTGTTCACGGCTCCCCAGGTCCGTGCAGATTCGTCCAGTTCATCAACGAGATCGTAGGCGAGCAGCTTGTGGGGAACGGTCAGGTTCAAGCCGACGTATTTCATCGCGGCCGCGCCGACAATGGCCTGAGGGAGGTCGTTGGGGTCGACGTCGAATGCGAGGTAACGCCAGTCAAGACCCAGAGCCGCGATGCCGGCGTTCTGCATCGCAGGTGAGGCTGAGTGCTTCACCGGATGTCCGTAGACCGCGCAGTAACGGGTCGTCCCTGAGATGTCTTGGTGTCCAGACACGAGGGGAAGCTAGTGGAGTTGGCCAAACGAACAAAGCGTTTTGCTTCACTTGCCGATTTTCCGACCGGCTTTCCTTGCCAATCCAACGATCGAGTCCACCACCACGTCTTCTCCTTTCGGCGAAAACAAACCGATGCCTCCCGCGTAGAGACCGCGCGTTTCATAACCGCCCTCGTCAAGAACGCGAGCGGAACGGAGATAGCCATAAACGTCGTTGCAGTAGGCGCTGATCCAGAGATTGAGCGGGCCGAGTGCCTTCTCGAGCATGTAGACGTAATCAACGACGACTTCGCCGGACATTGCCACGAGCGTGAGGTCTTCGCCGAACTGCCAGACGCCGAATGGGGCAGGGTAGTGTGTCGCACCGGATTCGCCCTTTTGTTTTACCTCCAGCATCTTGCCGGCGACCCAAGGTCTCCATCCGCCACGTTTCTTGAGAAACTCATTCATCTCGTCCTCATCGAGCAAGGGCCGCAGGGGAACTGCTGTTCGCGAAAACTCTGTCGCGAGTGGCCCGTTCACAGGCGAGAGTTTGCCGTCGAGGATTCGGAGGACCTCTTCGCCCAATTCTTCACCGTGCTGGCGTGCGATGTCCAAAGTTCCTCGCGGATGCGGATTGGCGTCGCCGGCGCAGCCCAGCATGAACATGGCTTGAACGCCCGGAAGTTTGCGTTCCAGGTGGGCTTGTGCAAAGCCAGCGTAGTCTCCGCAAATGTCGTAATGCCTGCTGCCCAAGGTTGTGTTGTGTGCGCTGGCCTGGAATACAACCGCCAGAAGATCGCCATCTGGCGAAGTGACTCGCAGGACGGGCACGCTGCGATCGACAGGGCCGCTGGGATTGAAGCCGAGGATGATGCCACGAGGTGTCGGCTCACGACGGTTCATCACGAAGTTTGCGACGCCCAGTCCGCGTGAAAGAACTGCGGGGCGCTTGTCTTTCAATGCCTTCAGCGCCATCTCGACCACGCGATCCTGCAACCAGCCGGTGTAGTCGTAGAGTTTCCGCGCATCTTCCTTGGACATGTTGCCACTCGCCTCGATCTTGGTGGTGGTGGATGGACCGGTGTGAGTGTGAGTTGAGCTGAGGATGATCTGTGAGCGTTTCAATCCGCTCGCCTTCATGATTCGTTCGCAGATTGGATCGCCCACGGCTGCGCGGAAACCGATCAGATCGCTGGTGATGAGCAAGCCGCGATGTCCGTTCTCATCGGACAGGGCAAGTGCCTTGGCGTGTAGGTGATTCACCACTCCTTGATATGGCTTGTTACGCGAGGCATAGCCGGACATGAAGACGGGTTGTGGAGGGGTGATGACGGTGCGGGCAAGGCCGACAGTCCAGCCGTCTGCATGTGACGTGGATGAGATGAGGCCGAGCAATAGCGTGATTCGGAGAAAGTTCATGGTCGGATTGGATCGGATGAAATTCCGTTGTCCAAGGTTCATTGGCGCAGGGCGTGATTTCAGGAGGGCTTGGAAATCCAAAGGAAGGGGCAAGTGGCCCAGCTGTGCGTAAATCGAGGTCGAAGCCAATTCCGGATACTCAACAGCTTATGATCCGTTACGGATTCGCGAACTATCGGCCGCAGCAGTGCTTGTATTTCTTCCCGCTGTTGCAGGGGCACTTGTCATTGCGCCCGACCTTTGGTCCGGTTCGGACCGGCATGATTTTCTCCATCTCTTCAGCGGCTTCGGAAACGACGTCCGATGCGCGCTGCCGTCCCTGCTGCGGCATTGCGCCTCCGCCAAAGGCGTTCATGTCGTCGTGGCGGGTGACGGAGGGGAGGTTCTGCATGAAGCTTTCCAGAGCGGAGAGACTCGATGCGCTGCGGAAGATGTTGTGACAGATCTCTGTCTTCACGTTGACCATCATCTCCTCGAAGACATCGTAGGCTTCCTTCTTGAACTCGATCAACGGATCGCGCTGGCCGTATTGGCGCAGGTGGATCGCCGTGCGGAGACTGTCCATGTTGTAGAGATGTTCACGCCAAAGACTGTCGATCGCATTTAAAACGATGTATCGCTCGACGTGTTCCAGTGCCTCCTCGTCCTCGTAACTGATCTTGGAGTCGTAAGCGCGACGAACGGCTTCAGAGATGAAGATACAAACTGCGAACTGTGCCGGACTCATCCCTTCGAACAACGAGCCTTCCGCAGGTGCTTCAGTGCCTGATTCAGCGGCGCTGCGGATCTCCGATTCGGGCATGCCGAGCGGGAAGGTGAGGTTCACCCAATCGGAAAGACCGCGGGCATCCCAGTCTTCAAGTTCCGTCTCCGGGTTGCTGAATTCGTCCACCTTGGATGTCACGACCTCCTCCATGATGTCCATGATGCGGTCGCGCACATCGATGCCCTCCAGCACTTCGTTGCGGAATCCGTAGAGGATCGCGCGCTGCTTGTTCATCACGTCGTCGTATTCGAGCGTGCGTTTGCGGATCTGGAAGTTCTGTTGCTCGACGCGTTTTTGCGCGGTCTGGATGGAGCGGTTGAGCAGGGGATGTTCGAGTTCCTGTCCTTCCTCCAGTCCGACGCGTTCCATGACCTTGACGATCTTGTCCGAGCCGAACAAACGCATGAGGTCGTCCTCCAGCGCGATGAAGAAGTGGGACGAACCGGGATCGCCCTGGCGCGCGCAACGGCCGCGCAACTGACGGTCGATACGCCGGGATTCGTGGCGTTCCGTGCCGATCACGTGCAGGCCTCCGGAATCAGCGACACCTTCGCCCAGTTTGATGTCCGTTCCGCGACCAGCCATGTTGGTCGCGATCGTGATCGAACCCTTCTGACCGGCGCGGGTCACAATTTCCGCTTCCTGTTCGTGGAATTTGGCGTTCAACACCGAATGGATCAGGCCATTGCGTTTCAGGATGCGCGAAACCAATTCGCTGGTATCGACGGATGCCGTGCCCACGAGGATGGGGCGTCCCTTGGCGTGAACCTGCTGGATCTCCCTCAACACCGCTTCGAATTTCTCGCGCTTCGTCTTGTAAACCGTGTCGTGATAATCCTCGCGCAGGCATTCCTTGTTGGTGGGAATCACCATTACGCCGAGCTTGTAAATGTCGAGAAACTCGTTGGCTTCCGTTTCCGCTGTGCCGGTCATTCCACCCAGCTTGGAATAAAGGCGGAAGTAATTCTGGATCGTGATCGTTGCGTAGGTCTGTGTTTCGTCCTCGATCCTCACGCCTTCCTTGGCTTCGACCGCCTGGTGCAGACCGTCGCTCCAACGACGTCCTTCCATCGGGCGCCCGGTGTTTTCATCAACGATGATCACCTTGTTTTCCTGGACGATATATTGCTGGTCGATCTCGTAGAGACAGTAGGCCTTCAGCAATTGCGCGATGACGTGAATTTTCTCGGCCTTGGCCTCATACTCTTTCTGCACCTCTTGCTTGGCCTCATTGCGCTTGGCGGTATCGAGTTCCCCATTGTTATCGATCTCGGAGAACTGCGTGATGATGTCCGGCAACATGAACGCTTCCGGATCCTTGGGGCTCAGAAACCCGCGCCCTTTTTCCGTCAGATCCGCGTCGTGTGACTTTTCTTCCATCGCAAAGAAAAGTTCTTCCTTCTGCGCGTACAGGTCCTTCTTTGTTTGATCGAGATGCAGCGACATCTCGGCCTTGTTCATCAGCTTGATGTTGGACGGTTCCTCAAGGACGGCAGCCAGATCTGCGGAGCGCGGTTGACCCAGCTTTGCGCGGTAGAGCGACAATCCGATCTGAATGCGCAATTCATCGGCATCGGCCGGCGGGTTTTCTGCGTCGTGGAGTTTTGCAAGGCCATCCTTCGCCTCGCGAACGAAGCGCGAACAGAGTTCCTTTTGTCGGCGAACGAGGCCTTCAATCTGCGGTTTGAAACGTATGTAGACCTCGTTGTCGCGGGCCATCACCGCGGGGCCGCTGATGATCAACGGTGTGCGCGCTTCGTCGATGAGGATTGAGTCCACCTCGTCAACGATGGCGTAGTAGTGCCCGCGCTGGACCTGTTCCTCCTTTGTGTTGGCCATGCCATTGTCGCGAAGGTAATCGAAGCCAAACTCCGAATTCGTTCCGTACGTGATGTCGCAGTTGTACTGCTCGCGACGCACTTCCGAATTTTGATCGTGTACGATGCAGCCGACGGTCAGGCCGAGGAACTTGTAGATGTGGCCCATCCATTCGCTGTCACGTTGGGCGAGATAGTCGTTCACCGTCACAACGTGAACACCGCGTCCGGTCAATGCGTTGAGATAGACGGGCAGGGTGGCGACGAGGGTCTTGCCTTCGCCGGTTGCCATTTCCGAGATGTATCCGCGATGAAGCCCGACCCCGCCGATCAGTTGGACGTCGAAAGGGATCATCTCCCACTTCAGATCGTGGCCGCGAACGTTGACCGTGGTGTTCATCTGACGCCGGCAGGCGTTTTTGACCACGGCATAGGCTTCCGGCAGGATCGCCTCCAGCCGAGCTTTCAGCGCTTCGAGGTCCTCGATCTTCGAGAGTTCTTCCTTCCACTCGATTGTCTTCTGAGTCAGCGCTGACTCGGGTCCGTTCTGCAAATCTGCTTCGATCCGATTGATCTCTTCGACCATCGGCCAGATTTTTTTGATCATGCGCTCGTTGCTTGAGCCAAAAATCTTCTTAAAGAATTTCCACATAGAGACAAACAGCCCGAAACGCTAAGCAAAGCGTCTAGACGCGTCAAAGGGGAAATGGAACAACAATCGCCAATTCGGTGGTGCAGCCGAGGCAAGCGGTCTTTCGGGCGGGTAGTCAATCGCCGTTCCAAGCTGAGAATTGATGGAGCGCAGATTGGCCGCGACACAAGCCGTTCAATGCGCCGGGGATGTCAAGTGGTGGATGCCTGTTTCGGATCGGCGTCCTCGCCAGTTTCCATTCATCCGCGGCCGGTGTTCGATCCACCGTTCCGGCGGTTCAGAAACACCAACACCAATTGGGCGACGAGCAGTGGCCCCAAGAAAACGAATACGGTGCTGATGACCGTCATGATCCACTGCATCCGTATTCCGTGGCGCAACTCATTGTACGTCAGTGGCTCGACATAGAGCCGCGATACGGCTGAAGTAAAGTCGCTGACGCTTGCCAAGCCGTCGCCATCGTCTGTTTTGGCCAGATCCGCGCTGATATGTGAGATGAGCAATTCAACGGTCTTGAATTCCTGGCCCGCGGCCCATTGCTTGACCTTTGACTCAAGCACCTTCGCAAAGGGCATGAGCGGACCTTCGCCGGTTGGTTTGATCTGGTTCACCATGGAGTGAAGCACGTTGGTGAACGCTGATTTGCTCAGCGTGGCGTACTTTTTGCCGGCGTCGGCAATGACCATTTTGGAGCGTCCATCGATGTAGTCCTCCAGCAGCGCGCCCAGTTCTCTCTCGCTCAAATCGGCGCTGCCGTGTTCGATTTCCACCCAGAGATAGGCGACCGGGTAGCTCAGAGTGTGTTCGCATGCGCGTTCGATCAGATCCGATTTCTGAAGTGAGGACATGACGCTGTACTGCACGGCCACCAACGCACCGCCTCCAATCGTTATGCCGGGAACGGACACGATCCAGACCACCATGATTCCCCAACGGACCCATGGTTCAGCCTTTCCAAACTTCAGCCACTTTTCCTCGCGCTTCCGCATCAGAAACCAGCCGAGGGCAATCACCGCCACGGCGACAACCAGTCCGACAAACATTCCCACTAACAACCAGCCGCTGGCGAGCAATCCCATCTGAACTGCCAGACCCACAAAAGCCGTTATCTCGGTGAAACTCACTGCGTGACTATTCCGACTGACCGTTTGGCTGACAATCTGTTTCAAAAAGCCGGCCGCCGGACCGAGTCGCGCTGCTACGCAGATTTGCGTATATTACCTTCCGTGCGCAGGTGTTATTTCATTCACCGTCGATGTGGCTCGCCCACACGAGAATATGAAAGCACAACTCAGATCGCATTTCCCTTCGTATAAGGAAACCAAAGGAAAACCATGAGCAAGGCATTCATCGCATCCGTCTCACTCAACGTCATCGCGTTCGGTTTCATCATCGCAACGCGCAGTTCAAACTCCGTCCCGCAACCGGCCGAGCAGCAGGTGGCCGCGACAAAAGACACCGGCTCCAGCATCAGTGCGGTGGCCCAGGCCGTTCGCCCCGCAGACGAAGGTCGTGAAGGAGGTGGAACCATTTCATTGGTCTTCCATGGGATCAGATGACTTCCGCACTTACACTGCGAATCTCAAGAGAATTGGAATGCCCGACCAAACGATCCGGGATCTGCTGCGCGTCGAGATCAGCTCAGCGGGCTCGGAGAAGATGCAGGCAGCCATGAAGTCTTTTTCCCCGACCCGGAGGGAATATTGGAAGCCTTACGGCCGGCCGGCCGATTACCAGGACCAGATGAAGGAATGCAAGTGTCTGGGCAAGGAACAGGAGGCCATGCTGAAGGAGTTGGTCGGCGATCCCAATCCCGAAACCGATCCGATGGAGAAGTACAAAAACCTCTACTCCAATTCACAGTATGAATACGTGCCGGAGGACAAACGGAAGGACTTCAAGCAACTGATCGAGCAACTCCGGCAAGAGACCCAAACGTCAATCCAGGAGTTTCTGGGAGGCAGGGCTTATGAAAACGCGAGGGCTCCTACGGGATGAAGTGGCTGGAACGTCTCAAGACCCGTTACCCCTCCTCAACCGAAATGAAAGCGCAGACGATCCAGCGCTTGAAGAATCGCGGATTGTCCATCCCGGAGTCGCTGAAAAAGTAATCCTCGATGAGATTCAATACCCGTTGGGTTTCGCTCAGCGGGTATTTCCTTGTACTGACTCAATCCGACAAGCACTGCGCAGGCTGAATTTTTCGCGTTGGATCGACGCACGCCCAGCAGATGGCGCCGACGAGATAGACACCGGCAAACAGCAGCAGCACGAGGTCCCAGTTTTCCGTGGCATCGAACAGCCAACCAACAAGAATCGGCGTCGACGCGGCCGCAAAGTTGCCCGTCATGTTCATGAGACCAAATACCTGGGGAACGTGATCGCCACCAATGTCGATGGTGGCAGTCAAGGCGCACGGCCCTCCGAGTGCCGCGAAGAACGAACCCAGGGTCAACAGCGTGATCGCGAGGGGAACGCTTTCCACGAACCACGCGCAAAGAATCAGGACTGCGCAGATCGAAAGGCAAGTCGCGCCGACGCCACTCCGGCTGAAGCGCAGATTTTGGGTTCGTTTCCATATGAGGTCGGTGATCCAGCCACCCACGATGCTTCCAAGCAGCGTCCCGCCGAGAACGCATCCCTGGAGGTAACCGGAGTCCTTCACGGAGATATCACGCGTCTCCTGGAGGAAGGTGGGAAACCAACTGGCGAAAAACATGTAACCGGCCGCGCGACATACCTGCTGGCCGCACAGGAAATAGATCGCCGGGTTTCGGACCATGATGCGCCAGGGAAATGGTTTCGCTTCCGGGGACGCGCTTTGATCGACCGAGGTGTCTGACGAACGAATCATGGCGAGTTCCGCTTTATTGACCGAAGCAGACGCTTCCGGCCGATTGCGGAAGCGGATGGCAAACACAACGGCCCAGATAATTCCTGGAATGGCGTAGAGTGCGAAGACCAGACGCCAATGCATGCTTTCGAGCAGGTCACCCGTCATCCCACTTGCAACGATCGCACCGATCTGCATGCCGGCAGCAAGCAGTCCACACGCGAGCGAGCGTCTGGCCATGGGCATCCAGTGGCCGATCGAGTTGCACGATGCCGGAAAGATCCCCGCCTGCGCCACGCCCATGACCAATTGGGCCGCCATCAGCAGCCAGAACACCTCTGCCGCTGCGATCCCAAACGTCGCCAGGCACCAGCCGCCTGCGAAGACCGTAAGCGCGATCCGCGTGCCCATTCGCTGGGCGAACCATCCGCTGGGCACCTGCATGATCGCGTAGGTCCAGAAGAACGCGCCCATGAACGCGCCCGACTGCTTCAGCGAAAGTCCGAGGTCAGTGCGAATCGTGCTCTCGGCTACGCCAACCGCGTTGCGGCAGAGATACGCCAGGGCCGCGGCCATCACCAGCCAGCCGAGTGTGCGATAGCGCACGCTTGTCGGTGAATCGATCATATCAGTGTCTCGATCGTTTCACACATTCGCTCGATCGTTCGCTCCAGACTGCCGCGGTCGAACGGTGTCTGCCAGACCTGGTAGATGTCTCGGTCGTAGAGTTCCCGTGGTGGTAGATAACCGATGGAACCGTTGATCAAATTCATGCAAATGACGGTTAGGTCCGCAAATCGTTCGCGGAGTTCGCATTGAAGAATCGAATAAGGCTCGCAGCAACTCCCGATCAGAATGGCATCGCCGATTCGCCAGGCGTGGATGCTGAGTTCGAAGTTCCTGCCGTCTCCCAATGAACGGCGGATGTCGCGTTTACGGCGAAGTCTTTCCTCCAATGCCCGGTCGTTGCATTCCGCGCGTTGTTGTTCGAGTTCTTCAGCGCTCGGCCAGTTTTTCAATGGCAGCTCAACCGGAACCGATCGCGCCTCCAAGCGCGTTTTCAACTCACGCACCTCGTGTTTCCAAACCGCCAGCGGTGCTCCCGATTCAACCGTCTCGGAAAACTGTAAACTCGTCCCCGAAGGCTCCATGTCGCTCAGCGTTCCCAATGCGGCATGGGCAAGCTGGCGGCCATGGCGATCGGCAACTTCCGTGTCACCCACGTATTGATGGCGCGGCGAAAGCTCACCGCAGGCGCCCAGAAGGAAAAGGGCGGGCGCTTCGGTTGCCTGTTGAATTGTGTCCCGCATTGCGCCGACGTAATCGGGAGAAATAGCCGTGTTGTCCCAAGCCAGTGTCGTCGGGTGGCAGGCGTAGTTTACGAGGGTTGCGCGGATCTTGCCCTCAGTGTCCGTCACGCGTCCCAGGAGCAGGGTGTCATCGGCTTGTTCGTCGGGATTGAAGCCGCAGATGATCTGGTCGTTGTCTGGATTCGGATCGGACAGGTCGCGCACTGTCGCCAGGCCACAGCGACCGGTATGCCAGTCGAGGACGCATTCGATTTGTGAGTCCATCGCCTTGCGGATCGCTTTAATCGTCTTCTTGTCCAGGTCCGATTTCCAAGTCTGTAGCAAATCGCTGCCCGGAAGATCATCATCTGGTTCCATCAACGGCGGGCCGGAATGCGTGTGACTGAGTGCGACGATTAGATTGGGTTCCGGAAGGGCGAACTCTTCCAAAATCATCGATCGAAAACGCCGGGCGGTCTCCGGTGACTTCCACCAACCCAGATCGGCATCCACGATTACCAACGGTCCTTCATCCTGCGCGGAAGACAGGACCATCGCGGTGAGCGTGAGTGGTCGGTGGATTGAGTTGGCAATGTCGTGTTTGGCAGCGCCCCAGTTTCGGGCGTAGATGCCGATCGGCGGAGTGATGTCAACGCGGGCGACACCGATGCGACCGCGAAACGAAGGATGGGAAAACTCAGCTGCCATGATTCACCAATCGCCAACCGCGCCGTCGCGGTAGAACACGCGTTGTGGAATCTCCTGCTCGAACGGGTGTTTCTTCACTTCGTCCTCGTTGATCTCAACACCCAGGCCCGGGTTCGTGTTGGGCGTGACCGTGCGGTCCACGGAATTGAGCGTGAAGCCTTCGTTCACCACATCCGCACGCCATGGCACATCGTTATGAACAGATTCGCAGATGATGTAGCTCGGTTGGGAGAATCCGAATTCGATGGAAGCTGCCGTGCTGACCGGTCCCTGTGGGTTGTGTGGCGCCAGTGAAATGCGATGTGCATCTGCCAGTGCAGCGATCCGACGTGCTTCGGTAAAACCACCGCAATGAGTGAGATCCATCTGGCATACCTCGCAGCCGCGCGCCGCGAACAGGTCCCGAAACGCAGCCAGGTTCGTCAGGCGTTCTCCCGTGGCAATCGGCGTGGCGACGGCTGCATTGATCGAAGCAAGACTGTCGATGTTTTCCGGCCAGCATGGTTCTTCAAAGAAGTACAGGCCGAAAGGGTCCAGTGCCTTGGCAAAGCGCATGCCCATGGCGGGCGAAGGACGTGCGTGGCAATCCACCATGATATCGATGTCGTCGCCAACCGCTTCACGCATGGCAGCCACACAAGTTTCGGCAGCTTTGACGGGCTTGAGTCCTTCGAGTGGCATTGTCGGGGGAACCGCCATCGATTTGAACGCGGTAAAACCTTCGGCCACAGATTGCTGTGCGAAGTCGGCGAACTGCTTGGCGTTGTCCACCGGCGTTTCGTAAAAGGACTCCAGGTTGCCACCCCCCAGATGGCAATAAAGCCGGATGTAATCCCGGACCGGACCACCCCATAGTTTGTGGCAGGGAACGCCGTGGGTTTTTCCGATGATGTCCCAGAGCGCGAGGTCAATGGCTGCGATCGCCGTGGAACGCGACACTCCGCTTCCATGCCAGAAGTGTTGTCGCCACATCATCTGCCAGAGGTGTTCCACGCGCGTGGGATCCTCACCGATCAGCAGCGTTTCGAGATCTTCGATCGCGCCGACCACGCTGCGGGTGTGCCACTCAAGCGTTGCTTCCCCCCAACCGAACAGCCCGTCCTGATCGGTCACGACTTTCACGAATACCCAGTTTCGCATTCGCGCGTGGCAGATGAGTGTTTCAATCTTCGTGATTTTCATTTCAGTTTTTCACCGCAGAGGTGGGACGGTCGCAGAGTTCGTGGCGTTCTGCTATAGGCTTGATCTCTGCGTCTGTCCACCCCCCCCCTCTGCGGTGGATTTAAATCCGCTTCATTGCCGCAAGAATCTCCTTTTCGATTTTGGGCAACGGATTCAAGGGGCTCGTGGGATCAGCGACAGGAGTCACCGTGTTGGTCTTGGGATTCCAATTTACGGGGCCGAAGCGCGCAGCACCCGGACGTTGGTTCAGGATGTGATCGCCAGCATCGCCCTTGTTGTAATGCCAGAATTCGAACGGAAAGTGCATGAAGCCGTGAGATTCCATCAGCCCAGTGATTGCGATGCGATTTGAGAGTTCTTCCTTCGTGATGAACGGTGAGCGCATCGGGGATTTCTCGCTGACTTCAATGTATGGGCCTCCGCGCGGAATCTCCGTACCGTCATCGCGCCGGAAAACCGAGATGTCGATCGCCGAGCCGGACATGTGCGTTCCGACTTTGGGAATATTGGCCACCATGACCATGGCGCGACGGAAGACCAGTTCCGTGGATGGCATGTCTCCGCCGTTTTCCCAGATGCATTTCTGAAGAACGGAATCAAACACTGAGGGCTTGCGAACGAGCGTGCCCTGCATTTCCAGGCTCCGATACCCGTCCTCAATCTTGAGCACCCAACCGCGTTCGTTCATCTCTCGGGCGATTGCGATGACGTCGGCCACGAGGCTTTCGCGCAGATAAAAAACGCGATCAAGATTGCCCACAATCTTGGTGTCCGAGAAACGCATCTCCACACCTGCGGCAGACGCGGCTTCGGGGATGGATGCAAAACCCTCGCCACACTCCTCAACAGGATAAGCCAACAGTTGCTCGACCATCTCGTAGCCCAGCTCCAGTTGCTCTGTCCAATAGGCCCGCCGGGCTTCCTCGGTGTGGTCATTCATGACACTGGGCGCTTTATTGACTTGATCCACCCTGCAGGCGAGCACGGGTGTCGGTGAATTGTTGCGTCAGGATTCCAGAAATTTCCCCGATCCACAAAAAGGTGTCCTCCTTCGTAATCTCAACGGCGTGGTGCATCCAAAGCTTCTTGCGGGCGGAGTTGGCCGCCTCGCGGATGGTTGAGATCGCAGTCTTGAAAATGTCGTCTTCCGGATCCCAGCAACAGCCCAATTCGGCAGAAAGGTCGTAGGGACCCACACCGAGGGCTGTGGTCAATGGATGAACCGCAATGTCCGCGGCGCGTTCCAGGCCGAGCTTCGTTTCGATTTGCGGTATGACTATGAAATACTGTTCAAAATCATCGCGCCAGGTTTCGTAGTTGAAGTCGTCCAGCCATTGGTTGCCGAACCCCCCCGGACGGCGTTTGCCTCTCGGCGGCATCCACAGTGCATCGCGTGCCGCGTCGAGCTGTTCGATAGAATCGACCGCGGGCAGAATCAGTCCGCAGGGTCCCAGGTCCACGGCGCGTCTCAGTTCTGACATTTCGCATGACACCGTCCTCATCAACACCGGGAAATCTGCCAGCCTGCCCACCTGGCAGACTTGCGCCACCAACTCATCCGAGTGCGGTCCGTGCTCGCGATCGACGATGAGGTAGTCCAATCCGCTTTGTTGACACAGTTCGACCAACCGGGGCCAGACGTGGTCGATGGCCATTACCCCGATGACCATTTCGTTGGATGCCAGTTTCTCCCTGAGTCGTTTTGCTGGATTGAGCATGGTGAGATTCCTACGGTGCCTGCCAAACGGTTGTGCCCATGTGATAACCCTCGTGTTCGGTTGAGTGCTTGGAATACCACGCGGTGACGATGTTCCCGTTCGCCAACTGTACGCTGGATGGATAACCGCAATCGGCAGTGCCCACGGTATCGGACAAACGAACTGGCGCGCTCCAAGTGAATCCTTCATCGGAGCTGAACTTGGCACACACACCGCGTCGGGTACCCACGCGCACGCCGTAGCTCAGCAACAGGCGGCCATCCTTGAGTCGCATTATGTGGCCATTGATTTCATTGCGTGCCGTTACGGGGACGGCTTTGTCCCACGTCTTGCCATCATCAATGCTGCGGACGAGCTCCATCTTGTCGATGCGCGCAGCGGCCAGCCATCGCTTTTCGCCCAGGGGAAAGATGGCGGTTTCGTTATGTCGGGGCCCGATGATCGATCCGCGTTTCCATGTCTTGCCATCGTCGTCACTGCGGAAGTGCCATGAGCGCCAGCCTTTTGTCCGGGTGGTCTTTGTAGGATCGCGGAATTCGCCTTGGTAACACGCTGTGTGCAGGACTCCATTCGCGCCCTTCCATATGTCTCCAAACGGGATGTGTTCGGTCCAACCATCCTCGGCAGCAGGGAAGCCCTCGGTCCGGGACCAAGTCCGCCCGCCATCTGCCGATCGCATGATCCACGACCTCAAGATATCGTCTCGGAACGCAGCTTGTTTCGGGCGTTCGGGCTGCTTCTCGTTCGTCCATCCGGAACAGAGGACGACAAAATCGCCGTTATGTGCCACGCCAGCTGCATGGTTCATGCGCATGGTGTTGGGACGATGGTTCGTGATGCGTCCGCGCTTTATCCAACTCACGCCGTCTTTGCTCGCCCAGCATTCAACGTCTCCTTCCTGCTGACCATGAGAGGGTTGATTGAAGAAGATGGCCGCAATCGACCCGTCTGGCAGTTTCGTCAGATTGGGCCAGGCACAAACATTTGTGACGGCGACGTGGCGTGTCCCTGTCGAAGGAATCCCGTCGTCCGCTGCATGTGCAACGGCGCAGATGGAAAGAAGACCGGCGGTAAAGAATTTCATAACCAAGCGGTTGTCGCCGATCCAGCGCAAGGGTCAAGCTATCTAGCTCGTCGCGGCCGTTATTCTCCAGCCACGCGAGAACGCGTTTCGGATTTCGCCATTTCTTGAAAGTTCGTTCTTGTTTGCGAGCCGAATCCAAGTCGGGCAATTTGGCGTATCCAATCAACGTCCATGGTCCGTCCTCTCGAGTGTTGTTCCAAGCGTCGATCTAGCTCGTTCGTCGATCCGTAGTAGTAGCCGCTGCTTGCTGGCTTCAGGACGTAAACGACTCCCATGATCAAATGGTGCCAGAGGCAGGATTTGAACCTGCGACCAAAGGCTTATGAGTCCTTAGTTCAGCACCTATCCGTATCGGGTCAAATTGGCTTATACCCGCTCATTCATTGGGCTTTTCGCTATCCTTATCGGTTCACGTCTGTTCAAAAAAAGTCAAATCAGACCGTGCAAAGTGGCTAAGTAAGTGGCTAAGCTGGCTGCCATGGCCAAGAAGCGACTGACCAAACACCACGTGGAATACTGGCGCGAAAGGGTCTTTCACGCGGAGTGGACCAAGGACGGGAAGACGCACAAGGGGACAGAATTTTCGATCCGGATCCAGCATGCCGGCGAGCGTCGGACGATCAATCTACAGACAGCCAGTAGACACGAGGCTGGCACTAAAGCGCGCGATCTTTACCGTGAGATTTCGGTAAACGGCTGGGAGGACACGAAGCCAAAGGGGACCATCCGAACAGTCGGTGAATACCTGGCTGCAGTAGAGCTTGTGGCCACGGTGAAGCCAACGACAATGCGCACCTATCAATCGAAGTTGCGTACTGTCGTCTCGGAGATTTTTGGAATCGAGGCTGACAAATCCAGGTTTGACTACGTGCATGGCGGCCGCGCCCAGTGGGTGGATAAGGTGGATTCGGTGAAGCTGTCGGACATCACCAATTCCAGAATTGCCCGGTGGAAAAAGCGGCGGCTCAAGGTAGCACCTGACAAGCGGAAGGCAGCGACAACCACCGTCAACACCTTGATCCGAAGTTGCCAGTCGGTGTTCTCGGAATCCCTACGGGATAGTATCGAAGGCCAGATTGATTTCGTGCCGTTCCAAGACGTGAGGCGCGAGAAGGAGCCCAAGCACCGATACAAGTCGTCAATGAATCCTCAGGCACTGCTCAAGGCCGCGGTCGATGATTTGAAGCCGTCCAAGCCCCCGTGCTTCACCATCCTGTTACTTGGTCTCACGGCTGGCCTGAGGCGCAAGGAGATCGACGTTCTCACCTGGGCCGCCGTGGATTTTGACGAGAACACGATCACGCTTGAGGCAACAAAACACGGCGACCTGAAATCTGACGAGTCGGCCGCGACTGTCCACATTCCGAAAATGGTTGCCGAATACCTCCAGTCACAAGTCGATGGTGAATTCGTCATCCCGTCCAATTCTGCGCCCCGGCCGGACGCCGAATACCACCATTACCGGTGCGATCGACATTTCCGAAACCTGTCGAAATGGCTCCGTGATCAAGGCATCACGAAAAAAAATCCGATCCACGAATTGCGCAAGGAATTCGGTTCATCGATCTGCCAAACCGCCGGCATCTA